>DASZNF010000019.1:0-63562 GCA_035551355.1 Pseudonocardiaceae bacterium
GCCGCGATGGCCGGCGCACCACCTAGATCACTTCGAGTAGAACTCGACGATGAGCTGCTCGGAGACCGGGGTGTCGATCTGCGCGCGCTCCGGCCGCTGGTGCACCAGCACCCGCAGGTTGGACTGCACGACCTGCAGCCACGCCGGGATCGGGCGGTCGCCGAAGGACTCCTTGGCGGCCAGGAAGGGCAGCGTGTTCAGCGACTTCGGCGAGACATCGATGATGTCCCACTTGGTCACCTGGAACGACGGGATGTTGACCTTCTTGCCGTTGACCAGGAAGTGGCCGTGGCTGACCAGCTGACGGGCCTGGCGACGGGTGCGGGCCAGGCCGGCGCGGTAAACCACGTTGTCCAGCCGGGCCTCCAGCAGCTGCAGCAGGTTGTCGCCGGTCTTGCCCTGGCGACGCGCGGCCTCGTCGTAGTAGCCGCGGAACTGCCGCTCCAGCACGCCGTAGGTGAAGCGAGCCTTCTGCTTCTCCTGCAGCTGCAGGAGGTACTCGCTCTCCTTGATGCGGCCGCGACCGTGCTGCCCGGGCGGGTACGGACGGCGCTCGAACGCCTGGTCACCGCCGACGAGGTCGACCTTGAGCCGACGGGACTTCCGGGTAACGGGTCCGGTGTAACGAGCCATGGTGTCTTACTCCTCCCCGTTCCCTAGACCCGGCGCCGCTTGGGCGGGCGGCAACCGTTGTGCGGCTGCGGGGTCACGTCCTGGATGTTGCCGACCTCGAGACCGGCGGCCTGCAGGGACCGGATTGCGGTCTCCCGGCCGGAACCCGGGCCCTTGACGAACACGTCGACCTTCTTCATGCCGTGCTCGGCGGCCTTGCGGGCGGCGTTCTCGGCGGCCATCTGCGCGGCGAACGGGGTGGACTTACGGGAGCCCTTGAACCCGACGTGGCCCGCGGAGGCCCAGCTGATCACCGCGCCGTTGGGGTCGGTGATGGACACGATCGTGTTGTTGAACGTGCTCTTGATGTGGGCGTGCCCATGCGAGACGTTCTTCTTTTCCTTGCGCCGGACCTTCTTGACCCCGGCGCCGGTACGGGACTTCGGTGGCATGTCTTCGATGCTCTCCTAAGGCAAGTGCTTGAGGGGCGGCCTCACGGCCGGCGCCTTACTTCTTGCCGGCCTTCTTCTTGCCGGCGACCGTCTTCTTCGGGCCCTTGCGGGTGCGGGCGTTGGTACGCGTGCGCTGACCCCGAACGGGCAGGTTGCGACGGTGGCGCAGGCCCTCGTAGCAGCCGATCTCCACCTTGCGGCGGATGTCGGCGGCGACCTCACGGCGGAGATCACCCTCGACCTTGAAAGCGTTCTCGATGTAGTCCCGGAGCTTGACCAGATCCTCGTCGGTCAGGTCCTTGGACCGCAGGTCCGGGGAGATCTCGGTGCTGCCCAGGATCTCCTTGGAGCGGTTACGGCCGATGCCGTAGATGTAGGTCAGGGCGACCTCCATCCGCTTGTCGCGGGGGAGGTCGACACCCATGAGTCGGGCCATTCGGCGGCGTCTCCTTTGAGTTGTCGACTCCAGGTTTGCTCCCCGATCGCCCTCCGGTCGACTCAGCTGTCCGGAAGCCCCGGCCTGGATTCCGGGGGTGCGCCGGTTCCGTGTGAACCGGCAGATGCGGGGAGTTCCTCGTTGGTTACGTTTTTCGCGTCGGATCGCGACGGTGCGGTGTGGTCCGCTCAGCCCTGGCGCTGCTTGTGGCGCAGGTTCTCGCAGATCACCATGACCCGGCCGTGACGGCGGATCACCTTGCACTTGTCGCAGATCTTCTTGACGCTCGGGTTGACCTTCACGCCTGTCGTTCTCCTGCTCGGCCGCTGTCCGGAGCGGGCGCCCCGGAAGCCTGGAACGTCGGCGCCGTCACTACTTGTAGCGGTAGACGATGCGGCCTCGGGTGAGGTCGTAGGGCGAGAGCTCCACGACGACCCTGTCCTCGGGCAGGATGCGGATGTAGTGCTGCCGCATCTTGCCGCTGATGTGTGCCAGGACCCGGTGACCGTTTTCCAACTCAACGCGGAACATCGCGTTGGGAAGCGGCTCGACTACGCGGCCCTCGACCTCAATGGCCCCGTCCTTCTTGCCCATGTCCTCCGCGTTTCGTGACGGCGATGTGGGATGCCCGCGCCCCGCGGATACGGGGACGGGCGCCCGGCGGTCACACGCTCGCGGTCGCGGTCCAGGGGCAGGTCTGCCCGCGGCTCGGTCGTGCGTTCGCGATTCGCCGGACACCGCGGGCCCACGGGTGTGGGACCACGGCATGCACCGGCCGACCCCGATCCACCGGCTGGGGGCATGCGGGCGTGAAACACGGCAAGAGTCTCGATGAGGAGAACCCGAGCCGACGCCGATACCGTGGCACGACAGAAGGGGTGCAACAGGTGCACCGTTCACTAAGTGTACGCGTCTGTGTGTGACCACCCAAATCGCCCCGGATAGTTGTCCCGAGGGGCGCGGGTCGAGCGCGAGTTGTCCACAGAAAGTGATTCGCGTTTTAAGGGGTGAACTGGGGAAACAGGCTGGAGAAGGCCACGGTCCCCGATCCCGGCATGGCCGGCGCCGTCAAGACCGGACACTGGCTTGAGCCGTCGCTAGGAGCTCGAGCGGTCGCTAGGAGTCGGTGCGGCGGCGGTAGTGGAGGCGGGCTTTTTCGCGGTTGCCGCAGCGGCGCATCGAGCACCACTGACGGCGGCCCGCCGGGGAGGTGTCCACGAACCGCAGCCCGCAGGTCGACGCCCCGCACACCGCGATGCGGGCGGCCGGGTCCTCGGTGCGCAGCCGGATCGCGTCGACGGCCAGCGCGCCAAGGGCGGCGCGCACCGGATCGGCCGGGTCTTCGGACCACGCGCGGACGGAACCGTCCGGGTCGACGCGCAACTGGGGCGGGCGGCGGTGGGCGGCCCGGGCCCAGCGATTGAGCAGATCCACGTCCTGGGTCCGGGGCACCTCGGCGAACAGCACCCGGTCGATGGATTCGCGCAGCGCGCGGGCCGCGCGGAGCTGGGATTCGGTCACCGGAACCACCCTTTCCGGGCCCGCGCGGAGCCGGGCGTCGGTCACCGTGGTCGCGCCGGCGCCGACCGGGGATTCGGTCACCGGGGACCGGCCGGCGCGGAGCCGGGCGTCGGCCACCGGAGCCAAGCCGGCCTGGTGCAGCCAGCCGGCCAGGTCGGCCGGGGTCGCCAGGCACTCCCGGGGCTTGGTTCTGCGCTCGCGCACCGTGTTGAGGAAGTCGACGCAGAGTCGGCCGCCGTCCCAGATCCAGTCGGTCATCGGCGGTAGTCTAACCCCATAATACGGTTAGATACGGAGGAGTCATGACCGAACAACAGCAGGTCGCGCTGGTCAACGGGCTGCGTATGCACTACCTCCGCGCGGGCGAGGGCCCGGCCATCGTGCTGCTGCACGGCTGGCCGCAGCACAGCCACTGCTGGCACCGCGTCCTGCCCGAGCTCGCCACCACCCACACCGTCATCGCCCCCGACCTGCGCGGCTACGGCCGCACCGACAAACCCACCACCGGCTTCGACAAACGCACCATGGCCGCCGATGTCGCCGCCCTGCTCGACCACCTCGGCTTCGCCTCCGCCTCCGTGGTCGGCCACGACCGGGGCGGGCGGGTCGGCCACCGGTGGGCGCTGGACCGGCCCGATCAGGTGGAACGGCTGGTCACGCTGGACATCATCCCGACCCGCGAGGTCTGGCGGCGGATGGACACCGAGCTCGCCGCCGGCTACTGGCACTGGCTGTTCCACCTGCGCCCGGACCTGCCCGAGCGGCTGGCCGGCGCGGACGTGGCCGCGTACCTCGGCTACTTCTTCGACAACTGGACGTTCAACCGGCACGGCCTGGACCCCGACTCCATCGCCGAGTACGTCCGGGCCTTCTCCACGCCGGGCGCGCTGCGCGCCGGGTTCGACGACTACCGGGCCTCGTTCCCCACCGACGCCGAGCACGACGACGCCGACTTCGACGCCGGCAAACGTTTGCGGATGCCGGTGCTGGCCTTGTGGGGCGTGGCCGGCCTGCTGGCCAAACTGCCCGCGCTGGACATCTGGCGTGACTACGCCGAGGACGTGCGCGGCCAGGCCATCCCGGAGTGCGGCCACTTCATCCCGGAGGAACGACCCGGGGAACTACTGGCCTGCCTACGCGATTTCCTGCCCGGATAAGACCCCGGATAAGACAGAGCCGAAACCAGGACCGGAGCTGGAACGCCGAAGGGAGGGTCAGTCCTCGTCGAGGGCGGTGAGCACCCACGGGCCGTCGTCGGTGATGGCCACCGAGTGCTCCCAGTGCGCGGCGCGGCTCTTGTCCTCGGTCACCACGGTCCAGCCGTCATCCAGTTCGACGGCCTCCGGGTCGCCCATGGTCAGCATCGGCTCGATGGCCAGCGCCATGCCGGCCCGCAGCCGCGGCCCCCGGCCCGGCTTGCCGTAGTTGGCCAGGTAGGGCTCCATGTGCATCGAGGTACCGATGCCGTGGCCGCCGTAGTCACGCACGATCCCGTAGTCGATGCCGTCGGCACTGGCCGCCGCCAGCGACGCCTGCTCGATCGCGTGCGACACGTCCGACAGCCGGGCGCCGACCACGGTCGCGGCGATCCCGGCCAGCATGGACGCCTTGGTCGCCGCGGACAGCTTCAGGTCGGCCTCGGTCACCTTGCCGACCGGCAGGGTTACCGCCGAGTCACCGTGCCAGCCGTCCAGGATCGCGCCGCAGTCCACCGAGATCAGGTCGCCCTCGGCGAGCACCTGCGTCCGGCTCGGGATGCCGTGCACGATCTGCTCGTTCACCGAGGCGCAGATGCTGGCCGGGAACCCGTGGTAGCCCTTGAACGAGGGCACCGCGCCCGCGTCCCGGATGGTCTGCTCGGCCGCCTCGTCCAGTTCCCCGGTGCTCACCCCGGGTTTGACCCGCTCGGCCACCGCGGCCAGCGCGCGAGCCACCACCAGGCCGGCCGCACGCATGGCCTGCAGCTGGGCCGCCGTCTTCATCTCGATGCCGCGACCTCGCTTGAGCAACCGGATCACTCGCCCGCGTGCAGTGCCGCCAGCGCCCGCCGGCTGACTTCCTCGACGGTGCCCACCGCGTCCACGCTGACCACCGCGTCCCGGTAGTACGCCAGGATCGGCGCGGTCTCCGAGCGGTAGATCTCCTGCCTGCGCCGGATCACGTCCTCGGTGTCGTCGGACCGGCCCCGGGCCAGCAGCCGCTCGATGAGCTTGTCCTCGGGCACCCGGAACTCCAGCACATAGTCCAGCTCGTGCCCCTTCTCGGCGAGCAGCTTGCCCAGCACACCGGCCTGCGCCACGTTGCGGGGAAAGCCGTCGAGCAGGAAGCCGTGCTCGGCGTCCGGCTCGGCCAGCCGCTCGCGCACCATCTCGTTGGTGACCTCGTCCGGTACGAGTCGGCCCGAGTCGAGGTACCGCTGGACTTCCCTGCCCAGTTCGGTCTGCTGACCGATGTGGGCACGGAACAGGTCGCCCGTGGAGATGTGCGGGATGCCGAGCTTCTCGCTCAACACCGTGGCCTGGGTACCTTTGCCCGCTCCCGGCGGGCCGACGAGGACGAGTCTCACTACCGCAGGAACCCTTCGTAGTTGCGCTGCATCAACTGGCTCTCGATCTGCTTCACCGTGTCGAGGCCGACGCCCACCATGATCAGCACCGCGGTGCCGCCGAACGGGAAGTTCTGGTTCTGACCGGTACCGGTCAGCCCCAGGAAGAAGTTCGGCATTACGGCGATGATGCCCAGGTAGAGCGAGCCGGGCAGGGTGATGCGGTTCAGCACGAACCGCAGGTACTCCGCGGTCGGGCGGCCCGGCCGGATGCCGGGGATGAACCCACCGAACTTCTTCATCTCGTCAGCACGCTCGTCCACGTTGAACGTGATGGTGATGTAGAAGTAGGTGAAGAAGATGATCAGCAGGAAGTAGATCGAGATGTACAGCCAGTTGGACTGGTCAGTGAGATAGGTCTGGATGAACTGCTGCCAGCCCGACGTCGAGGTCGAGCTGCCGACCAGACGGGAGATCAGGTCGGGCAGGTACAGCAGCGAGGACGCGAAGATCACCGGGATGACGCCGGCCTGGTTGACCTTCAACGGCAGGTAGGTCGAGGTGCCGCCGTACATGCGGCGGCCGATCATGCGCTTGGCGTACTGCACCGGAATGCGGCGCTGGCCCTGCTCCATGAACACGACGCTGGCGATGATGGCCAGACCGAACACGCAGACCACGGTGAACACCAGGGCGTGCCCGTTGTCCAGGATCGACTTGCCCTCGGACGGGATACGCGAGGCGATGTTGGCGAACATCAGGATGGACATGCCGTTGCCGACACCGCGCTCGGTGATCAGCTCGCCCAGCCACATGATGACCGCGGTACCGGCCGTCATGGTGAGCACCACGATGGTCAGGTTGAACACGCTCTCGTCCGGGATGACCGCTTCCTGGCAGTTGCCGAACAGCTGCCCGCGCACGGCCAGCGCGATGATGCCGGTGGACTGCAGGATGGCCAGGCCGACGGTCAGGTACCGGGTGTACTGGGTGAGCTTGTTCTGCCCGGACTGCCCTTCCTTCTTCAACTGCTCGAACCGAGGAATGACCACGGTGAGCAGCTGGATGATGATGCTCGCGGTGATGTAGGGCATGATGCCCAGCGCGAAGATCGACAGTCGGAGCAGCGCGCCGCCGGAGAACAGGTTGATCAGCGCGTAGACACCGGTGGAGTCCACGCTGTTGATGCAGTCCTGCACGTTCTTGTACGACACCCCGGGCGCCGGCAGGGTCGCACCGACCCGGTACAGCACGAGGATCCCAAGGGTGAACAGGATCTTCTTGCGAAGATCCGGTGTCGCGAAGGCCGAGCGGAAGGCGCTGAGCACGCGAGACCTCCTGGGCGGCGCCGGCACCGCGGTGGGACCGACGGTCGTCGTGACCGGCTCGTAGCCGGATTGGACATGACCTGGCTTGCCCGCGAAACCAAACTGAACAAGCCAACGCGCCCCGGACCACGAAGGCACGAGGCGTGCAGATGACTGTAACAGGCGGCGCACCGGGCCTGTCCCGGTGACCGGCAAAAGCGGGCCGGAACCGGTGGCGAACGGCGCAAAGCGGGCACAAGGCCGGCGCAGCGCGGAAGGCCGAGCGGATTACCCCGGATAGTGCCGCATCAACCCGATATCCGCGAAACCGGCCTGCCGCGCGAACTGTCTGGCCAGAATGGCCGCATGTTCGGGATAATCCGGCCCTGCCGGCACCGGCTGGGCGACGAGTTGGGCAAGGCGTGGCAGGCGCATCTGTGCGGGGTGTGCCTGTCCCTGCGCGACGACCACGGCCACGCCGCGCGACTGGCCACCAACTACGACGGACTCGTGGTGTCCACACTGGTCGAGGCCCAGTGCGCGGCCGCGCCGACGCGGCGGGCCGCCGGGCCGTGCGCGCTGCGCGGGATGCGCGGCGCGGCGGTGGCCACCGGGGACAGCGTGCGGCTGGCGGCCACCGTGTCGCTGGTGCTGGCCGCGGCCAAGGTGCGCGACCACGTGACCGACCGGGACGGCGTGGCGGGCCGCTACGGAATGCGCGGCGCGGCCCGAAGGCTGGCCGGGCGGTGGAGCAGGCAGGGCGCCGGGGTGGGCGGCGAACTCGGGTTCGACACCGCGGTGCTGGCCGCGGCGGTGGACCGGCAGGCCGAAGTGGAGGCCGGCGCCGGGCTGGGCAGTTCGCCGCTGGCGGTGACCGAGCCGACCGAGACCGCGACCGGCGCGGCCTTCGGTTACACGGCGGTGCTGGCCGGGCGACCGGACAACCAGGAGACACTGACCGAGATCGGCCGGCTGTTCGGCCGAGTGGCGCACCTGCTGGACGCGGTGGAGGACCTGGACGAGGACGCCGCGAGCGGGGCGTGGAACCCGCTGACCGCGACCGGGACGGACCCGGCCGAGGCACGCCGGTTGTGCGAGGACGCGGTGCTGGGCATCGAACTGGCGCTGTCCGAGGTGGCCTTCACCGACGGGCGGCTGGTGCACCGGCTGCTGCGGGAGGAGTTGCGCCGGGCGATCCACCGGACGTTCGATCATCCGGCCCGGAAGACGGGGAAGAACGGCAAGGGTCACAGCCATTCGAAGCAAGACGATTCGAAGCACGACCATTCGACGCACGAACACGCGAAGCGCAACCTGACCGGCGCATTCGGATCGGCCGGTTCGGAGCGGCCGGTCGGCTCGCAGGGGCCGCAGCAGCCGGGTCAGTGGCCGGGTCAGTGGCCGCAGCAGCCAGGGCAGCCCGGCGGGTGGCCGCAGGGCCCGCAGCAGCCGCCGCAGCGGCCGGGTGAATGGCAGCCCGGGCAGTGGCCCGGCCAGCAGGCCGGCGGCGGCTATCCCGACCAGGTCCACGGCCAAGGCCCCCAGCCGGGACAGCCGGGCGGGCCGGAGTGGATGCCACCGGGCGCCGAACGCGGTTTCGCCGGTCCGCCGCGAGGCCGCGGGTGCGGCTGCTGCGGAGAGAGCTGCGCCTGCTGCACCTGCGAATGCTGCGGCGACTGCTGCTGCGACGCGGTTTGCAGCTGACCCCGCGAAACCGGGTGACCCCACGAAAACCGAGCCGCACGAACCGGGCCACCGAGCGGCGCCGGGAAATCCCCGTCCCCACGGCCGGGGATTGGTGGTGGGATTGCGGCATGGCGATGATCGAGGGGTCGGTGGCGGCCGGGTTCGAACCGGTGCGGGAGGCGTTCGCGCGGAACTTCGCGGAGCGCGGGGACGTCGGGGCGGCGGTGTGCGTGTACCGGCACGGCGTGCCCGTGGTGGATCTGTGGGGCGGGATCGCGGACGTCGACAGCGGACGGGCGTGGCAGCAGGACACGCTGCAGCTGGTCTATTCGGCGACCAAGGGCGCGACCGCGACGATGGCCCATCTGCTGGCTCAGCGCGGCGAGCTGGATCTGGACGCTCCGGTGGCGCGGTACTGGCCGGAGTTCGCGGCGGCGGGCAAGGCCGGGATTCCGGTGCGCTGGTTGCTGTCCCACCAGGCCGGGCTGCCGGTGCTGGACACACCGGTGCCGGTGGCCGAGGCGCTGGCCTGGCAGCCCATGGTGGACGCGCTCGCCGCGCAGAAGCCGGTGTGGGAGCCGGGAACGGCGCACGGCTATCACGGGCGCACCTACGGCTGGCTGGTCGGCGAGGTGATCCGGCGAGTGTCCGGGCGCACGCCGGGGACGTTCTTCGCCGAGGAGATCGCCGGGCCGCTCGGGCTGGATTTCTTCATCGGGCTGCCGGAATCCGCACGGCCGCGGGTGAGCACCATGGTGACCGACCCGCCGATCGATCCGGCCACCTTCGACATCGCCATGGTTCCCGAGGAGTTCCGGCCCATCGTGGCCGCCATGGGTGACCCGGAAGCGCTGTTCAACAAGGCATTCGCGATCACCGATCCGGCCGCCATCGACTTCGGCTCGGCCGAGGTGCAGGCCGCGGAGATCCCGGCCAGCAACGGAATCGGCACCGCGCGCTCGCTGGCCCGGATGTACGCCGCGCTGATCGGCGAGGTGGACGGCATCCGGCTGCTGAACCCGGAAACCGTTGCGGCGGCGCGGAAAGAACAGGCCACCGGACCGGACCGGGTGCTGATGCTGCCCAGCCGGTTCGGGCTGGGCTACATGCTGCCGTTGCCGGAAAGCCCTTGGGGCGGCCCGAATTCCTTCGGTCACCCCGGCCGCGGCGGCTCGCTGGCCTACGCCGATCCGGACACCGGCATCGCCTTCGGCTACGTCATGAACCACATCGTGGAGGCCGACCCCAACGACCAGCGCGCCGCCGGCCTGGCGGCGGCGGTGGCGGAATCCCTGAAATAGCCACAAAAAACGTCGTGGGTGCCGCGACCGGAGAATCGGTCACGACACCCACGACGGGTTGAACGAGTTACAGCGTGGTGGTGCTGCCGCCCGCGGCGCTCACCTTTTCGGTGGCGCTGCCGGAGAACGCGTTCGCGGTGATGTCCAGCTTCACCCCGGCCACGTCGCCGTTGCCGAGCACCTTGACCAGCTTGCCCTTGCGCACCAGGCCCGCGGCCACCAGTTCCTCGACACCGACCTTGCCGCCTTCGGGGAAGGCCTTGGCCACATCCCCGACGTTCACCGGCTGGTACTCGGTGCGGAACCGGTTCTTGAAGCCCTTCAGCTTCGGCAGCCGCATGTGGATGGGCATCTGCCCACCCTCGAACGCCGCGGGGACGTTCTTGCGGGCCTTCGTGCCCTTGGTGCCTCGACCGGCGGTCTTGCCCTTGGAGCCCTCACCGCGACCCACCCGGGTCTTCGCGGTCTTGGCACCCGGGGCCGGCCGCAGGTGGTGAATCTTGATGCTCATCTACTCCGACACCTCCTCGACCTCGACCAGGTGGCGCACGGTGTGGATCAGGCCACGGAGAACCGGGCTGTCCTCCCGCACCACCGACTGGCGGATCTTGCGCAGGCCCAAGGTCGCAAGCGACGCCCGGTGGTTGGCCTTGGTCCCGATCGCGCTGCGGACCTGGGTCACCTTCAGCTTGCTCACGAGGCTCACACCCCCTGTCCGGCCCGCTGACGCAGCAGGTGCGTCGGCGCCACGTCCTCCAGCGGCAGGCCACGGCGGGCCGCGACCTCTTCCGGCCGCTGCAGGGCCTTGAGGGCCGCCACGGTCGCGTGCACCACGTTGATGGCGTTGTCACTGCCCAGCGACTTGCTCAGCACGTCGTGCACACCCGCGCACTCCAGCACCGCGCGCACCGGACCACCGGCGATCACACCGGTACCGGCACTGGCCGGGCGCAGCAGCACCACGCCGGCCGCGGCCTCACCCTGGATCGGGTGCGGGATGGTGCCCGCGATCCGCGGCACGCGGAAGAAGCTCTTCTTGGCTTCCTCCACGCCCTTGGCGATCGCGGCGGGCACCTCCTTGGCCTTGCCGTAGCCGACACCGACCATGCCGTCGCCGTCGCCGACGACCACCAGCGCGGTGAAGCTGAACCGGCGACCGCCCTTCACGACCTTGGCCACGCGGTTGATCGCGATGACCCGCTCCAGGTGCGGGGTCTTCTCGGGGGCCGCCCCGCCGCGGCCGTTGTCGCGACGGTCCCGACGGTCCCGGCGGTCACCTCGATCGTTGCCGCCCGGGCCGCCCTGGCCGCCGCCGAACTGCCGTGTACGTCCCGGCATCAGGCGTCCTTCCCAATCGTGTACTTGCTCATCAGAACTCCAGCCCGGCCTCGCGGGCCGCGTCGGCCAGCGCGGCGACCCGGCCGTGGTAGTCGTAACCACCCCGGTCGAACACGACCTTGCTGATTCCCGCGTCCTTGGCCCGGGCGGCGACGAGCTGGCCGACGCGCGCGGCGCGGGCCTTCTTGTCGCCGTCCATGGCGCGGACGTCCGCCTCCAGGCTGGAGGCCGAGACCAGCGTGTGACCGGCCAGGTCGTCCACGATCTGCACGACGATGTGCCGCGAGGACCGGTTGACCATCAGTCGCGGCCGCGCCGGCGTGCCCGAGATCTTCTTCCGCAGGCGGAAGTGACGGCGGGTGCGAGCGACACGACGCTTGGTCGAGACGTCCTTGCCGACCGGCTTCCGCTTGGTAACGGTGGCTTCGCTCATCACTTACCCGTCTTTCCGACCTTGCGGCGGATCTTCTCGTCCGCGTAGCGAACGCCCTTGCCCTTGTACGGGTCGGGCCTGCGCAGCTTGCGGATCTTCGCCGAGGTCTCCCCGACCAGCTGCTTGTCGATGCCCGACACCGAGAACTTGGTGTTGGACTCGACCTGGAAGGTGATGCCCTCGGGCGCGGTCACCAGCACCGGGTGGCTGTAGCCAAGGGCGAACTCGAGGTCCGTGCCCTTGGCGGTCACGCGGTAACCGACGCCGTAGATCTCCAGCTTCTTCTGGTAGCCCTGGGTGACCCCGACGACCAGGTTGTTCACCAGCGTGCGGGACAGCCCGTGCAGCGACCGGCTCTTGCGCTCGTCGTCCGGGCGCAGCACCGCCAGCGCACCGTCCTCGCTGCGCTCCACGGTGATCGGCTCGGGCAGCGTGTGCGACAGGGTGCCCTTGGGCCCCTTCACACTGATGCTGCGACCCTCGATCGTCACGTCGACCCCGGCGGGGACGGCGACCGGCAGCTTGCCAATACGCGACATGCCTAGACCCCCTTCCTCACCAGACGTAGGCGAGGACTTCCCCGCCTACACCCTGCTTGGTCGCCTGACGGTCGGTGAGCAGGCCGGTGGACGTGGAGATGATCGCCACGCCGAGGCCGCCGAGCACCTTGGGCAGGTTCGTGGACTTCGCGTAGACCCGCAGGCCGGGCTTGGACACCCGGCGCAGGCCAGCGATGCTGCGCTCGCGGTTCGGGCCGTACTTGAGCTGAACGACCAGGTTGCGGCCCTTCTCGCCCTGCTCGACGGCGAACCCCGAGATGTAGCCCTCGCGCTTGAGGATCTCGGCGATGTGCGACTTGAGCTTCGAGTGCGGCATCACAACGTCATCGTGGTATGCCGAGTTGGCGTTGCGCAGCCGCGTCAGCATGTCCGCGATCGGATCGGTCATCGTCATGGGTGACCTTGTTACCTTTCCCGCCGCGGTTCCCTTTGGGCCTTCGGCGAAGTGGAAGTGTTGGTGGAGCGAGGAAAGCTCAGCCGTTCACCAGCTGGACTTGCTCACTCCGGGCAGCTCGCCCCGGTGGGCCATCTCACGCAGGCACACCCGGCACAGGCCGAACTTGCGGAACACCGCGTGCGGCCGGCCGCAGCGCTGGCAGCGGGTGTACCCCCGCACCTTGAACTTCGGCTTGGCGGCCGCCTTGTTGATCAGCGCCTTCTTCGCCATGGATCAGTTCTCCTTGAACGGGAAGCCCAGCAGCTTCAGCAGCTGCCGGCCCTCCTCGTCGGTGGTGGCGGTCGTGACAACCGTGATGTCCATGCCCCGCGGCCGGTCGATCGAGTCGGGGTCGATCTCGTGGAACATCGACTGCTCGTTCAGGCCGAAGGTGTAGTTGCCGTTGCCGTCGAACTGCTTGCCCGACAGGCCGCGGAAGTCGCGGATACGGGGCAGCGCGATGGTCAGCAGGCGGTCCAGGAACTCCCACATCCGGTCGCCGCGCAGCGTGGCGCGGGCACCGATGGGCATGCCCTCGCGCAGCTTGAACTGGGCGATGGACTTGCGGGCCTTGCGCACCTCGGGCCGCTGGCCGGTGATGGTGGACAGGTCGCGGATGGCGCCCTCGATCAGCTTGCTGTCGCGGGCCGCGTCACCGACGCCCATGTTCACGACGACCTTGACCACACCCGGGATCAGCATCGGGTTGGCGTAGCCGAACTGCTTGCGCAGCTCCGCGGCGATTTCCTCGCGGTAGCGGGTCTTCAGCCGCGGCGCGATCTTCTCAGCCGTTGCCGTCATGATCAGATGTCCTTACCGTTGCTGCGCGCCACGCGAACCTTCTTGCCATCCTCGCCGACGCGGTAACCGACCCGGCTGGGCTTGCCGTCGGAGTCGACCACCATCACGTTGCTCACGTGGATGGAGGCCTCCTGGGTGACGATCCCGCCGGACTGCGCACCGCGCTGGGTCTGGGTGACCCGGGTGTGCTTCTTGATCCGGTTCACGCCCTCGACCAGGACCCGCTGCGTCTCCGGGTAGGCCTTGATGACCTTGCCCTTGGCGCCCTTGTCCTTGCCGCCGATAACGACGACCGTGTCGCCCTTTTTGACCTTCATCTTCAGAGCACCTCCGGCGCCAGCGAGATGATCTTCATGAAACGCTTCTCGCGCAGCTCCCGGCCGACCGGCCCGAAGATGCGGGTGCCACGCGGCTCGTTGTCGCTCTTGATGAGCACCGCGGCGTTCTCGTCGAACCGGATGTAGGAGCCATCCGGGCGGCGGCGCTCCTTCACCGTGCGCACGATAACGGCCTTGACCACGTCGCCCTTTTTCACGCCGGCACCGGGAATGGCGTCCTTCACCGTGGCGACGATGATGTCGCCGATGCCCGCGTAGCGCCGCGCGGAACCGCCGAGCACACGGATGCAGAGGATTTCCTTCGCACCCGTGTTGTCGGCGACGCGCAGTCGCGACTCCTGCTGAATCACTGCTACTCCTGACCCTTACGGCCCGCCAGATTTCCGACCTGGACGAGCTCGGTCCCAGTTGTTACTTGGCCTTCTCGAGGATCTCCATCAGCCGCCAGCGCTTGGTCGCCGACAGCGGACGGGTCTCCATGATCTGCACCCGGTCACCCACACCCGCGGAGTTGGCCTCGTCGTGCACCTTCACCTTGACGGTGGAGCGCAGGACCTTGCCGTACAGCGAGTGCTTCTTGCGGTCTTCCAGCGCCACCACGATGGTCTTGTCCATCTTGTCCGACACCACGTAGCCCTCGCGGACCTTGCGGGTGCCCCGGCTCTGGGTCGTCACGGTCGTCTCGGTCTGCTCACTCATGCCGCACCCTCAGCAGTGCTCTCGTCGGGGGACACGGACAGTCCCAGCTCACGTTCCCGCATCACGGTGTAGACCCGGGCGATGTCGTGCCGCACGGTCCGCAGCCTGCGGTTGTTCTCGAGCTGACCGGTCGCCATCTGGAAGCGGAGGTTGAACAGCTCCTCCTTGGACTCCTTCAGGCGCAGCACCAACTCGTCGTCGGTGAGCTCGCGCAGCGTCGGGGCTGGCGTACCAGCGGCCATCAGAACTCACCCTCTCGCGTGACGATCCGGCACTTCATCGGCAGCTTGTGAATCGCGCGGCGCAGGGCCTCGCGAGCCACGGTCTCGTTCGGGAAGGTCATCTCGAACAGCACCCGGCCCGGCTTGACGTTGGCGATCCAGTACTCGGGCGAACCCTTACCGGAACCCATCCGGGTTTCCGCCGGCTTCTTGGTCAGCGGACGGTCCGGGAAGATGTTGATCCAGACCTTGCCACCACGGCGGATGTGCCGGTTGATGGCGATACGCGCGGACTCGATCTGCCGGTTGGTCACGTAGGCCGGCTCCAGCGCCTGGATGCCGTACTCGCCGAAGGTGACCTTGGTCCCGCCCTTGGCCGCGCCCGCCCGCTTGGGGTGGTGCTGCTTGCGGTGCTTGACCTTGCGTGGGATGAGCACGACTCAGCCCTCGCTTCCTGCGTTGTCGGCCTTCGGAGCCTCGCCGGCGGCCTGCTGCTGCTCCTGCGCGGCGGCTCGCCCGGCCTCGGTGGAGGTCGGCGTGGTGCCCGACGCGCCGGAACGACGCGGACGGGACGGCCGGTCGCCCCGGTCCCGGCGGGGACCGCGGTCACCGGAGGGACGGGAGTCCTGCTGGGCGTCCCGCTCGCGGCGGCCGGACAGACCACCCACGATCTCGCCCTTGTAGATCCACACCTTCACGCCGATCCGGCCGAAGGTGGTGCGCGCCTCGAACTGCCCGTAGTCGATGTCCGCGCGCAGCGTGTGCAGCGGGACCCGGCCCTCGTGGTACTGCTCGGAGCGGGACATCTCGGCACCGCCAAGACGACCCGAGCAACGCACCTTGATGCCCTTGACCTGCGAGGACCGCATGGTGGACTGAATCGCCTTGCGCATCGCGCGGCGGAAGGCCACCCGGTTGGACAGCTGCTCGGCCACGCTCTGCGCGACCAGCTGGGCGTCCGCCTCGGGGTTCTTGACCTCCAGGATGTTCAGCTGCACCTGCTTGCCGGTCAGCTTCTCCAGGGCGCCCCGGATCCGGTCGGCCTCCGCGCCGCGGCGGCCGATCACGATGCCCGGCCGCGCGGTGTAGATGTCCACCCGGACCCGCTCACGGGTGCGCTCGATCTCCACCTTGGAGATGCCGGCGCGCTCCATGCCCTTGGACAGCAGGCGGCGGATCTTGACGTCCTCCGCCACGTACTCGGCGTACTGCTTGTCGGCGTACCAGCGCGACTTCCAGTCGGAGGCGATGCCCAGCCGGAACCCGTGCGGGTTGATCTTCTGACCCACTACCGGGCCCCTTCCTTCTGGCTCTTGCCGCGCTTGCCCCGGCCCCGGCCGGCCGCCGCGGCGGCCTGAATCCGGGACTCCACCTCGACGGTGATGTGGCTGGTGCGCTTGCGGATGCGGTACGTGCGCCCCTGCGCACGCGGCCGGAACCGCTTGAGCGTCGGGCCCTCGTCCACGTATGCCGCGCTCACCCACAGGGTGTCGGGGTCCAGGTCGAGGTTGTTCTCCGCGTTGGCCATGGCGCTGGCCAGGACCTTGGCCACCGGCTCGCTGGCGGCCTGCTGGGCGAACCGCAGCACACTCAGTGCCTCGTCGGCCTTGCGGCCCTTGATCAGCTCGACCACACGACGCGTCTTCATCGGCGTCATGCGGACGTAGCGGGCGTGCGCCACGGCGCGCGGCGTCTCCACCGCTTCTGCCGTTTCGTCAGCCATTGTTGCTACCCCTTTCACAGACGCCGATTCAGCGACGGCGCGACTTGCGGTCGTCCTTGATGTGCCCCTTGAACGTGCGCGTCGGGGCGAACTCGCCGAGCTTGTGCCCGACCATCGATTCGGTGACGAACACCGGGACGTGCTTGCGGCCGTCGTGCACCGCGATGGTGTGTCCCAGCATGTCCGGGATGATCGTGGACCGGCGAGACCAGGTCTTGATCACGGTCTTCTTGTTGGACTCGTTGAGTACGTCCACCTTCTTGAGCAGGTGGTCGTCGACGAACGGGCCCTTTTTCAGGCTGCGTGGCATTCTTCAGTCACTCCCTTCCTGCTCAGCGCTTCTTGCTGGTACGACGCCGGCGGACGATCAACTTGTCACTCGGCTTGTGCCGACGGGTGCGGCCCTCGGGCTTACCGGCCGGGTTCACCGGGTGGCGACCACCGGAGGTCTTGCCCTCACCACCACCGTGCGGGTGGTCGACCGGGTTCATGGCCACACCACGGACGGTCGGACGCCTGCCCTTCCAGCGCATGCGGCCCGCCTTGCCCCAGTTGATGTTCTGGTGCTCGGCGTTGCCGACCTCGCCGATGGTGGCGCGGCAGCGCACGTCCACGTTGCGGATCTCGCCCGAGGGCATCCGCAGCTGGGCGTACGAGCCCTCCTTGGCCACCAGCTGGACGCTGGCCCCGGCCGAGCGGGCGATCTTGGCACCGCCACCGGGCCGCAGCTCGATGGCGTGCACCACGGTGCCCACCGGGATGTTGCGCAGCGGCAGGTTGTTGCCCGGCTTGATGTCCGCGCGCGGGCCGTTCTCCACCTTGTCGCCCTGCTTGAGCTTCTCCGGCGCGATGATGTAGCGCTTCTCGCCGTCGACGTAGTGCAGCAGCGCGATGCGGGCGGTGCGGTTCGGGTCGTACTCGATGTGCGCGACCTTGGCCGGGACGCCGTCCTTGTCGTTGCGACGGAAGTCGATCAGCCGGTAGGCGCGCTTGTGCCCGCCGCCCTGGTGCCGGGTGGTGATCCGGCCGTGCCCGTTGCGGCCGCCCTTGCTGTGCAGCGGACGCACCAGGGACTTCTCCGGGGTGGAACGGGTGATCTCGGCGAAGTCCGCCACGCTCGCCCCGCGACGACCCGGAGTCGTCGGCTTGTACTTACGGATAGCCATGTCTGATTCAGTCCCTTACGCGCCCGGGCCGCCGAAGATCTCGATCGGCTTGCTGTCTTCGGACAGGGTCACGATGGCTCGCTTGGTGTCCTTGCGCTTGCCGTAACCGGTCCTGGTCCGCTTGCGCTTGCCCTGCCGGTTGATCGTGTTCACGGAGAGGACCTTCACCCCGAAGATCTTCTCCACCGCGATTTTGATCTGCGTCTTGTTCGAGTCGGGGTGCACCAGGAAGGTGTACTTCTGCTCTTCCAGCAGTCCGTACGACTTCTCGGAGACCACCGGCGCGAGCACGACGTCACGCGGGTCGGGGATCACTTCTGGCCCTCCTCGATCTCGGCCGAGCTGGCGGCGCCCTTGGCCGCCTTGCCGCGCGCCGGGCCGGCCAGCAACGCCTCGAAGGCGTCCTTGGTGAACACCACGTCGTCGTTGACCAGCACGTCGTAGGTGTTGAGCTGGTCGACGACCAGCACGTGGGTGGTGGCCAGGTTGCGCGCCGAGCGCAGGTTGGCCTCGTCGGAGCGGGTCAGCACGACCAGCGCCCGGCGGTCCTCCACGGTGTGGGCCAGCGCCGCCTTGGCCGCCTTGGTCGACGGGTTGTCACCCTCGACCAAGCCGGTGTAGACGTGCACCCGGCCGTTGCGCGCCCGGTCGGACAGGGCGCCACGCAGGGCGGCGGCCTTCATCTTCTTCGGGGTCCGCTGGGTGTAGTCGCGCGGCGTGGGGCCGTGCACGACACCACCGCCGGTGAACTGCGGGGCGCGGGTCGAACCCTGGCGGGCCCGGCCGGTGCCCTTCTGGCGGTAGGGCTTGCGGCCACCGCCGCGCACCTCGCCCCGGGTCTTGGTGTCGTGCGTGCCCTGGCGGGCCGCGGCCAGCTGGGCGGTCACCACCTGGTGCATCAGCGGCACGTTGGACTGCACGTCGAAGATCTCGGCGGGCAACTCCACCTGGCCGTCGGTGCCACCCGAGGGGGTGTGCACGTCGACGGTGCGGACCGTCGGCTCCGCGGTTTCGGTCGCCTCGGTCATCTCACGCACCACCCTTCACGGCGCTCTTGACGAACACCAGGCCGCCCTTGGGGCCCGGGATCGCGCCCTTGATCAGCAGCAGGCCGGCCTCGCCGTCCACCCGGTGCACGGTCAGGTTCTGCGTGGTGTGCTTGCTGTTGCCGTGCCGGCCGGCCATGCGCATGCCCTTGAACACGCGGCCCGGGGTGGCGCAGCCACCGATCGAGCCGGGCGAGCGGTGCTTGCGCTGCACGCCGTGCCCGGCGCCCAGGCCGTGGAAGCCGTGGCGCTTCATGACACCGGCGGTGCCCTTGCCCTTGGTGGTGCCGGTCACGTCGACGACGGTGCCGTCGGCGAACACCTCGGCGGTGATCTCCTGGCCGACCTCGTACTCGCCGGCGTCGGCGGTGCGCAGTTCGACCAGGAAGCGGCGCGGGGTGACGCCGGCCTTGGCGAAGTGGCCGGACGCCGGCTTGTTCACCTTGCGCGGGTCGATGGCGCCGAACGCCAGCTGGACGGCGTGATAGCCGTCGTTCTCATCGGTACGGATCTGGGTGACCACGCACGGCCCGGCCTTGACGACGGTCACCGGCACGATCCGGTTGGACTCGTCGAAGACCTGGGTCATACCGAGCTTGGTGCCCAGGATCCCCTTCTGCTGCCTGTCAGACATGGGTCTCGTTACTCTCCGCCGCTCGCCGCGCGCTACTGGATGTTGACGTCGACGCTGGCCGGAAGGTCGATGCGCATGAGCGCGTCGACGGTCTTGGGCGTCGGGTCGAGGATGTCGATCAAGCGCTTGTGCGTGCGCATCTCGAAATGCTCGCGCGAGTCCTTGTACTTGTGCGGCGAGCGGATGACGCAATACACGTTCTTCTCGGTCGGAAGCGGTACCGGACCGACAACCCGCGCACCGGTGCGCGTCACCGTCTCGACGATCTTCCTCGCCGAAGCATCAATCGCCTCATGGTCGTATGCCTTGAGCCGAATGCGGATCTTTTGTCCCGCCATGGTGGCTGCTCGTTCCTCCCGCGCCGCCCTGCCCTCCGCCGGTTCCGCGGAGTCCGGCCGGAACAGCCGGAGGGCGTTGCTTCGCTCGCCTATTCACAGGTCAATTGCTCGATGGTGTCCTGGTTCCGGTCCACGCGGTCGGGCGTGTCGCGCCGCTCGCGCGCACCGGGCCCTATGACTCCGGTCGCTACTGGGATGGGCCGTGCCCGGCCCGCTGCGCCCCGGATGGGCCCGTTACGGACCTCCAGGACTCAGGGCCGCTCGCGCCGGGGCGGCCGGTTGGTCTTCGCGGTGTGTCGAAACCCGCTCAGCTCCGGCCGCCCCTGACGAGCAACCCAGTAAGGATGCCACATGCGATCCGGCGACCCAAATTCGGGTCCCCCGATGTGACGGGTACTACGTAATTACTTGATCACCTTGGTGACCTGGCCCGCACCAACGGTGCGGCCACCCTCGCGGATGGTGAACTGCTGGCCGTCGTCGATGGCGATCGGCTGGATCAGCGCCACCGACATCTCGGTGGTGTCACCCGGCATGACCATCTCGGTGCCCTCGGGCAGGGTCACCACACCGGTCACGTCGGTGGTCCGCAGGTAGAACTGCGGCCGGTAGTTGTTGAAGAACGGCGTGTGCCGGCCACCCTCGTCCTTGGACAGGATGTAGACCCGCGCCTCGAACTCGGTGTGCGTGCTGGAGGTGCCCGGCTTCACCACGACCATGCCGCGCTCGACCTGCTCGCGCTTGATACCACGCAGCAGCAGGGCGGCGTTGTCGCCGGCCTGGCCCTCGTCGAGGAACTTGTTGAACATCTCGATGGAGGTGACGGTGGTCTTCATCGACGTCTCCTTGATGCCGATGACCTCCACATCCTCGTTCACCTTGATCACGCCGCGCTCGATCCGGCCGGTCACCACGGTGCCACGACCGGTGATGGTG
Source organism: Pseudonocardiaceae bacterium (assembly GCA_035551355.1). Classification (GTDB taxonomy): domain Bacteria; phylum Actinomycetota; class Actinomycetes; order Mycobacteriales; family Pseudonocardiaceae; genus DATATV01. Next base: position 20,530 of record DASZNF010000019.1, read on the forward strand.
AACACGTCCTCGATCGGCATCAGGAACGGCCGGTCGGTCTGCCGCACCGGGTCCGGGATGCTGTTGTCGACCGCGTCCATCAGCTCCATGAGCTTGTTGGACCACTCGGCGTCGCCCTCCAGCGCCTTCAGCGCGGAGACGCGGACGACGGGCAGGTCGTCACCGGGGAACTCGTAGGAGGTGAGCAGCTCACGGACCTCGAGCTCGACGAGCTCCAGGATCTCCTCGTCGTCCACCATGTCGGCCTTGTTCAGGGCGACCACGATGTAGGGCACACCGACCTGGCGGGCCAGCAGCACGTGCTCCTTGGTCTGCGGCATCGGGCCGTCAGTGGCGGCCACCACCAGGATCGCGCCGTCCATCTGCGCGGCACCGGTGATCATGTTCTTGATGTAGTCCGCGTGACCGGGGCAGTCCACGTGCGCGTAGTGCCGCTTCTCGGTCTGGTACTCGATGTGCGCGATGGAGATGGTGATACCGCGCTGCCGCTCCTCGGGCGCCTTGTCGATCTGCTCGAAAGCGAACGACTTGTTCAGCTCCGGGTGCTTGTCGTGCAGGACCTTGGAGATCGCCGCGGTCAGGGTGGTCTTCCCGTGGTCGATGTGGCCAATGGTCCCGATGTTGACGTGCGGCTTGGTCCGCTCGAACTTCGCCTTCGCCACTGGATTGTCCTCCTGGACTTCGTTGCTGTGCCACGCGACGGTCTTTGTTGGGTGTCGGGCGGCGACTCGTCAGGTTTATCAACGCAGAACCCCCGGGAGCGATCCCGGGGCCTCCGCGTTACTTGCTTCGGTTCCGGGTCACTCGCCCGTGGCCTTCGCGATGATCTCCTTCGCGACGTTCGTGGGAACCTCCGCGTAGGAGTCGAACTGCATGGAGTAGTTCGCCCGGCCCTGGGTACGAGACCGCAGGTCGCCGACGTAACCGAACATCTCCGACAGCGGCACCAGCGCCTTCACGACACGGGAACCACTGCGCTCCTCCATCGCCTGGATCTGACCACGGCGGGAGTTCAGGTCGCCGATGACATCGCCCATGTAGTCCTCGGGCGTAGTCACCTCGACCGCCATCATCGGCTCGAGCAGCACCGGGTCGGCCTTGCGGACGGCTTCCTTGAACGCCATCGCGCCGGCGATCTTGAACGCCATTTCCGACGAGTCGACCTCGTGGTACGCACCGTCGAGCAGGGTCACCTTGATGCCCACCAGCGGGTAGCCGGCCAGCACGCCGTACTGCATGGCGTCCTGCGCACCGGCGTCCACCGACGGGATGTACTCGCGCGGGACGCGACCACCGGTGACCTTGTTCTGGAACTCGTAGAGCGCGCCGGCCTCGTTCTTCTCCAGCGGCTCGACCGCGATGATGACGCGGGCGAACTGGCCCGAGCCACCCGTCTGCTTCTTGTGGGTGTACTCGTGCTTGTCCACCTTGCGGCGGATGGTCTCCCGGTAGGCGACCTGCGGCTTACCGATGTTGGCCTCGACCTTGAAGTCGCTGCGCATCCGGTTGACCAGCACCTCGAGGTGCAGCTCGCCCATGCCGGCGATGATGGTCTGGCCGGTCTCCTCGTCCAGCTTGACCTGGAAGGTGGGATCCTCCTCGGCCAGTTTCTGGATGGCGACGCCCAGCTTCTCCTGGTCGCTCTTGGTCTTCGGCTCGATGGCGACCTGGATCACCGGGTCCGGGAACGTCATCGACTCGAGCACGATCGGGTGCTGCGGGTCGGACAGCGTGTCGCCGGTGGTGGTCTCCTTCAGGCCGACCGCCGCGTAGATGTGCCCGACCAGCGCCTCGTCGACCGGGTTCTCCTTGTTGGCGTGCATCTGCATGAGCTTGCCGATGCGCTCCTTGCGGTCCTTGGTCGCGTTGATGACCTGGGACCCCGCGGCGACCCGGCCGGAGTACACCCGGATGTAGGTGAGCTTGCCGAAGAACGGGTGCGTCATGATCTTGAACGCCAGCGCCGAGAACGGCTCGTCCACCCTGGCGTGCCGCACGGCCGGGGTTTCCCCGTCCTGCAGCGTGCCTTCCACCGGAGGCAGGTCCAGCGGCGAGGGCAGGTAGTCGATGACCGCGTCCAGCATGGGCTGCACGCCCTTGTTCTTGAACGCCGAGCCGCACAGCACCGGGTAGGAGGTGCTCTCGACCACGATCTTGCGGATGCCCGCCTTGATCTCGGCCTCGGTCAGCTCCTCACCACCCAGGTAGCGCTCCATCAGGTCGTCGTCGGTCTCGGCGACGGCCTCGATCAGCTGCTCGCGGTAGGTGTTGGCGGTCTCGACCAGGTCGGCCGGGATGTCCTCGACCTCGTAGTCCTCGCCCTTCTGCACGTCGCCGCGCCAGACGAGAGCCTTCATCCGGACCAGGTCGACGACGCCCTCGAAGCCGCTCTCGGCGCCGATGGGCAGCTGGATGGGCAGCGGCTTCGCGCCGAGGCGCTCGGCGATGGTCTTCACGGTGAAGTAGAAGTCCGCACCGATCTTGTCCATCTTGTTGACGAAGCAGATCCGCGGGACGTCGTACTTGTCCGCCTGGCGCCACACCTGCTCGGACTGGGGCTCGACGCCTTCCTTACCGTCGAACACCGCGACCGCGCCATCGAGCACCCGCAGGTTGCGCTCCACCTCGACGGTGAAGTCGACGTGCCCGGGGGTGTCGATGATGTTCAGCTGGTGGTCTTTCCAGAACGTGGTGGTGGCGGCAGAAGTGATGGTGATGCCACGCTTCTGCTCCTCCTCCATCCAGTCCATGGTGGCGGCGCCGTCGTGCACCTCGCCGATCTTGTAGTTGATTCCCGTGTAGAAGAGAATCCGCTCGGTCGTGGTGGTTTTGCCCGCGTCGATATGGGCCATGATCCCGAAGTTGCGGACCTTGGCCAGGTCGGTCAGCACGTCGCGTGCCACGAAACTTCCCCTGTCCTTGAAGAGCAGCGTGTGGTGCTCACTCGGACTGGCGGGCTCGAACCGGGTCCCTGTAGGGGGAACCGGCCGAACCTCACCAGCGGTAGTGGGCGAAAGCCTTGTTGGACTCGGCCATCTTGTGCGTGTCCTCGCGGCGCTTGACGCTGGCCCCGAGTCCGTTGCTCGCGTCGAGCAGTTCGTTCATCAGCCGCTCGATCATGGTCTTCTCCCGGCGCGCCCGCGAGAAGCTGACCAGCCAGCGCAGCGCCAGCGTGGTGGCGCGGCCCGGCTTGACCTCGATCGGCACCTGATAGGTGGCGCCACCGACACGCCGGCTCTTGACCTCGAGCGTGGGCTTCACGTTGTCCAGCGCACGCTTGAGGGTGACCACCGGGTCGGTGCCGCTCTTGTCCCTGGCGCCTTCCAGCGCGCCATAGACGATCCGCTCGGCGACCGAGCGCTTGCCGTCCTTGAGCACCTTGTTCACCAACTGGGTGACCAGCGGGGAGCTGTAGACGGGATCGGAGATCAACGGCCGCTTCGGGGCCGGTCCTTTGCGGGGCATCAGCCCTTCTCCTTCTTCGCGCCGTAGCGGCTACGCGCCTGCTTGCGGTTCTTCACACCCTGCGTGTCCAGCGAGCCACGGATGATCTTGTAGCGCACACCGGGCAGGTCCTTCACCCGGCCACCGCGGACGAGCACCATCGAGTGCTCCTGCAGGTTGTGGCCTTCGCCGGGGATGTAGGCGGTGACCTCGATGCCGCTGGAGAGCTTGACGCGCGCAACCTTGCGCAGCGCCGAGTTCGGCTTCTTGGGGGTCGTCGTGTAGACGCGGGTGCACACGCCGCGCCGCTGCGGGCTCCCCTTGAGCGCCGCAGTCTTCTGCTTGGCGACCTTGTCCTGGCGGCCCTTGCGGACCAGCTGCTGGATCGTGGGCATAGACCGGCTTTCTCTACTTCGCGTCGCGTGCGCACTTCAGTGCACACAGACCTCTGTGTACTTGGCCCCTCCGTATCCCGAGGTCGGGCGTGTCGCGCCAGGCTCCGGACCCGCGCGGAACTGCCAGAGTCCCAACGGGTGTTCGGGAGGACTACCGCGCGCACGCATGTGCCTCAACGGTGGAATATCGACCGATATTCCGTCCGATGCGCACGCAGGCACGCGGAGCGGGCCCGACATGGGTCGGGCACGAGTACCAAAGATACCCGGCGGCCTCCGGCCCGGTCAAAACGGGGGTGCCAACCACCCCCGGCGCCGCCCGTTCCCGGTGGCCAGCACGACCAGACTCAAGATCACCTGACCCGGTGTCGGCAACCCCAGTGTGCCGGACGCGACGGCGTGCTGCCACGGCTGGGCCGGTCGCGGTCCGCGTCGCCCGATCGAGTCACCGCTGGTCAGCGTCGGCCAGGTCGGCGACCTCGGCCCGCATGCCCGCGACGATGGTGCGCACCGAGGCCGCGAACACCTCGGCGCTGCTCCCCCCGTACGCCGCCATCGCCGCCGCGACCAGCGGCGGGGCCTGGTCGGCCGGGAAGTCGAACTCGGGCGGCATGGCCTGCTCCTGCAACACGAAACCGGTCACGTAGCTGGCGATGGTGTCGCCGAACCGCGCGCCGAACGCCGGCGGCACGCCCTGCTCGGCCAGCCGGGCCAGGCCGGCCTCCATGCGCTGCAGCCCGCCCGGTCGCAGCAGCACGTGCCCGGCGATGAGCCGCGCGCCGTCCCGATGGGCCAGCATCACCTCGCGCAGCCGGTGGGCGAACCCGACGTAGCCCTCGGCCCAGTCGCGATCGACGGTGTCGAGATCCGCCAGGACCGGGCGGACGATCAGCTCGGTGACCGCGGCCAGCAGCTCCTGCTTGCTCTTGACGTGCCAGTACAGCGCGCCGCGCTGCACGCCGAGCCGGTCGGTCAGCGCCCGGGTGGTGAACGCGTCAAGGCCGACCTCGTCGAGCAGCTCCAGCGCGGCACGCACCACCTGATCGCGGCGTAGCGGCATACCGGTCCCCTCGCGTACTGGTCGGCTTGACGGCCGGAGTGTAACTGCTAACTTGAGCATTGCTCAATTGAGCATCGCTCAAGTCAGGGGGATCGATCATGCGTGTGCTGTGCACGGCCGTGCCCGGCTCCGGGCTGTTCCTGCCGTCCGTCCCGCTGAGCTGGGCGCTGCGCGCCGCGGGCCACGAGGTGCTGCTGCTCAACAACGGCGCGGGCGCGCGGGCGGCCTGCGGGGCCGGGCTGCCGGTGGTGGATCCGCTGCCCGAGCGGGACCTGTGGGCAGAGTTCATGGCCTTCGCCGCCTCGGGCAACGCCGCCGCGAGCGCGGCCAGAGAGGGGGGCCAGCCGGCGGAACAGCGGCCCCGGGGCGGCTTCTTCGGCTGGTTCGGCGAGCAGCTGATCGACGGGATGCTGCCGGTGGCCCGGGCGTTCCGGCCCGATCTGGTGGTGTCCACATTGGAGCAGGGCGCGGGCCCGCTGCTGGCCGCCGAGCTCGGCGTTCCGTTGGTGGAACACGGAATCCGCATCGGCTCCGGCGGCGCCGACGAGCACTCGACGCGATTCCGCGACCTGATCGCCGAGTACCTGGAACCCACCCGGAAGCGACTGGGCATCGGCGCGGTGCCGGCCCGGGTGACGTCGGTCGACATGCGCCCGCCCAGCCTGGGCGGCGTCGCGTCGGACACCCAGTGGCTGATGCGTTACGTGCCCTACAACGAAAGCCGCGTGGTGCCGGCCTGGGTCACCCAGCCTCCGGCGCGGCCGCGCGTGTGCGTGACGCTGGGCTCGGTGCTGCCCGCGCTGGGCGGCATCGGCGCGCTGCGCCAGGTCGTGGCCGGTCTGTCCACAATGGATATCGAGGTGCTGCTGGCGCTGGGCGACATCGACCTGTCGGAGCTGGGTGAGCTACCGGAGAACGTGCGCGCGCTGGGCTGGATGCCGCTGAACTCGTTGCTGCCCACGTGTTCGGCGATCCTGCACCACGCGGGCTCGGCGACGGTGGCCACGCCGTTCGCCTACGGCGTGCCGCAGGTCGCGTTGCCGCGGTTCGCCGACCAGCCGCTGAACGCGAAACTGGTCGGGGACAGCGGAGCCGGCCTGGTCATCGAGGAGCCGGCCGAGGCCGCCGACGCCGTGCGCCGAGTGCTGGACGAGCCGGCGTTCGCGGAGAACGCGGCCCGGGTGCGCGACGAGATCGCCGCGCAGCCCAGCCCCGCGGAACTGGTGACCCGCTTGGAAAAGCTGGTCTAGTTTCGGCCGGCGGCGTGCCGCGGCTGGTGTCGGGTGAAACGGGGTTCGCCGGCGTCGGACCCATCGTCATCCGATGAACAAACAGCGAACACTGATCGCGGTTCTCAACGCCGACCCGCGTGGCGGATCGCCCCGAGAACGCCGAGGGGCCCCGGCGCGAAAACGCGCCGGGGCCCCTCGAAAACCGCCTGTCCTTACCTGAAGTCGCGACCGAAGTCGTAGTCGTCCAGCGGAACGGCCGCACCGGTGCCGGTGCCGAACACATCCGGGGTGTAGTAGCTGTCGTCGTAGGACGGGATCGCGTACGCCGCGGCCCGCGCCTCCTCGGTCGGCTGCACCTGGATGTTGCGGTACCGGTTGATGCCGGTGCCCGCCGGGATCAGCTTGCCGATGATCACGTTCTCCTTCAGGCCGACCAGCTGGTCGTTGCGGCCCTGGATCGCGTTGTCGGTCAGCACCCGGGTGGTCTCCTGGAACGACGCCGCGGACAGCCACGAGTCGGTCGCCAGCGAGGCCTTGGTGATACCCATCAGTACCGGACGACCCGAAGCCGGCTCGCCGCCCTCGGCCACCACGCGCCGGTTCGCGCCCTCGAACACCGTGCGCTCGACCAGCGAACCCGGCAGGAACTCGGTCCCGGCCGAGTCGATGATCGTCACCCGGCGCAGCATCTGCCGGACGATGACCTCGATGTGCTTGTCGTGGATGGACACACCCTGCGCCCGGTACACCTTCTGGACCTCGTCGGTCAGGTGCAGCTGGGCCTCACGCGGACCCATGATGCGCAGCACCTCGTGCGGGTCGGGCGTGCCCTCCAGCAGCTGCTGGCCGACGTGCACCCGGTCGCCGTCGGACAACGGGCCGTCCGGAGTCGCCGCGATCCGCTGCCGCTTGGACAGCTTGTCGAAGACGATCTCCTCGCTGCCGTCGTCCGGGGTCAGCGTGATCTTCCAGAACCGGTCCGAGTCCTCGATCCGGATCCGGCCGTCCACGTCCGCGATCGGCGCCTTGCCCTTGGGCACCCGCGCCTCGAACAGCTCCTGCACACGCGGCAGACCCGTGGTGATGTCGTCACCGGCGACACCACCCTGGTGGAACGTACGCATGGTCAGCTGGGTACCCGGCTCACCAATGGACTGGGCGGCCACGATGCCCACCGCCTCGCCGACGTCCACCCGCTTGCCGGTGGCCATCGACCGGCCGTAGCAGGTCGCGCACACACCGACGGCGGCGTCACAGGTCAGCACGCTGCGCACCTTGACCCGGGCCACACCGGAGGACAGCAGCCGCTCGATCGCCGGGTCGCCCAGGTCGTCGCCGCGGTTGACCACGACGTTGCCGTCGCTGTCCTTGGCGTCCTCGGCGATGGTCCGGGCGTACACGCTGGTCTCCACGTGCTGGTCCGGGATCACCCGGCCGCCACCCTCGGGCACCTCGCCCACGGCCAGCTGGATACCACGCGTGGTGCCGCAGTCGACCTCGCGCACGATGACGTCCTGCGACACGTCCACCAGACGACGGGTCAGGTAACCCGAGTCGGCGGTCCGCAGCGCGGTGTCGGCCAGACCCTTGCGGGCGCCGTGCGTGGCGATGAAGTACTCCAGCACCGTGAGGCCCTCACGGAAGTTGGCCTTGATCGGCCGCGGGATGTACTCGCCCTTCGGGTTGGACACCAGGCCACGCATACCGGCCAGCGACCGGACCTGCGTCATGTTGCCCGCCGCGCCCGACTTCACGATCATCGGGATCGGGTTGGTGTCCGGGAAGTTGTCCTCCATCGCCTTGGCCACGTCTTCCGTGGCCTGCGCCCACACCTTGACCAGCTCGTTGTTGCGCTCGGTGTGCGAGAGCTGACCACGCTGGTAGCGCTTCTCCACCGCGTCGGCCTTGGCCTCGTAGCCGTCCAGGATCTCCTGCTTCTGGGGCGGCACGATGACATCGGAGATGGAGATGGTCACCCCGGACCGGGTGGCCCAGTGGAAACCGGCGTCCTTCAGCTTGTCCAGCGTCTGGGCCACGGTCACCATCGGGTACCGCTCGGCCAGGTCGTTGACGATCGCGGCCTGGCTCTTCTTGGGCAGCACCTCGTTGACGAACGGGTAGTCCGGGGGCAGCAGCTCGTTGAACAGCACCCGGCCCAGCGTGGTGTTGGCCAGCCAGGTCTGCCCCGGCTCCCAGCCCTCCGGCTCGGCGCCGCGGGACGGGTTGCGGTCGGTGATCCGGATCTTCACCGGCGACTGCAGCTCGATCGCCTTGCGGTCCAGCGCCATGATCGCCTCGGAGGTCGACGAGTACGCCGAACCCGCGCCGATGCCGTCTTCCTTGAGCGTGGTCAGGAAGTACAGGCCGGTCACCATGTCCAGACGGGGCATGGCCAGCGGCTTGCCCGACGCCGGGGACAGGATGTTGTTCGAGGACAGCATCAGGATCCGGGCCTCGGCCTGGGCCTCGGCCGACAGCGGCAGGTGCACCGCCATCTGGTCACCGTCGAAGTCGGCGTTGAACGCCTCACACACCAGCGGGTGCAGCTGGATGGCCTTGCCCTCGACCAGCTGCGGCTCGAAGGCCTGGATGCCCAGCCGGTGCAGGGTCGGCGCGCGGTTGAGCAGCACCGGGTGCCCGGCGATGACCTCTTCCAGCACGTCCCACACCTGCGGGCGGGTGCGCTCCACCATCCGCTTGGCCGACTTGATGTTCTGCGCGTGGTTCAGGTCGACCAGGCGCTTCATCACGAACGGCTTGAACAGCTCCAGCGCCATCGCCTTGGGCAGACCGCACTGGTGCAGCTTGAGCTGCGGGCCGACCACGATGACCGAACGGCCGGAGTAGTCGACGCGCTTGCCGAGCAGGTTCTGGCGGAACCGGCCCTGCTTGCCCTTGAGCAGATCGGACAGCGACTTGAGCGGGCGGTTGCCCGGACCGGTCACCGGCCGGCCGCGGCGGCCGTTGTCGAACAGCGCGTCGACGGCCTCCTGCAGCATCCGCTTCTCGTTGTTCACGATGATCTCGGGCGCGCCGAGGTCGATCAGCCGCTTCAACCGGTTGTTCCGGTTGATCACCCGGCGGTACAGGTCGTTCAGGTCGGAGGTGGCGAACCGGCCACCGTCCAGCTGCACCATCGGGCGCAGGTCCGGCGGGATCACCGGGACGCAGTCCAGCACCATGCCCTTGGGCGAGTTGCCGGTGGCCTGGAACGCCGCCACGACCTTGAGCCGCTTGAGCGCGCGCAGCTTCTTCTGGCCCTTGCCGTCGCGGATGGTGTCCCGCAGGATCTCGGCCTCGGCCTCGGTCTTGAAGTCGATCAGCAGCTTCTGGATCGCCTCGGCGCCCATGGAGCCCTCGAAGTACTCCCCGTACCGGTCGATCAGGTCGCGGTAGAGCAGTTCGTCGGCGATGAGCTGCTTGGAATCGAGCTTGGTGAAGGTGCTCCAGATCTCGTCGAGCCGGTCCAGCTCGCGCTGCGCGCGGTCGCGCAGCTGGCGCATCTCCCGCTCGCCGCCCTCCTTGACCTTGCGGCGCACGTCGCTCTTGGCGCCCTCGGCCTCGAGTTCGGCGAGGTCGGCCTCCAGCTTCTGGGCCCGCGCCTCGATGTCGGCGTCCCGCCGGTTCTCGGTGCGCTTGCGCTCGACCTGCATCTCGCTGTCGAGGGTGGCCAGGTCGTTGTGCCGCAGCTCGGTGTTCACCGCGGTGATCACGTAGGCCGCGAAGTAGATGATCTTTTCCAGGTCCTTCGGGGCCAGGTCGAGCAGGTAGCCCAACCGGCTGGGCACGCCCTTGAAGTACCAGATGTGGGTCACCGGCGCGGCCAGCTCGATGTGGCCCATCCGCTCCCGGCGGACCTTCGAGCGGGTCACCTCGACGCCGCAGCGCTCACAGATGATGCCCTTGAACCGGACCCGCTTGTACTTGCCGCAGTAGCACTCCCAGTCGCGAGTCGGTCCGAAGATCTTCTCGCAGAACAGGCCGTCCTTCTCCGGCTTGAGCGTGCGGTAGTTGATCGTTTCGGGCTTCTTGACCTCGCCGTAGGACCACTGGCGGATGTCGTCGGCCGTTGCCAGGCCGATCCGGAGTTCATCGAAGAAGTTGACGTCAAGCACGTCTGCTCTTCTCTCCTCTTGTTGAGAAAGGAATCAGTGGCTCGATGCCGGGGGCGCGGCCGGTGAGTTCACCGGCCGGCCGCGCCCCGCGGCGGCGAGGGTCATTGCACGACGTCGTCCACCGAGGGGGACTCGTTGCGCGAGAGGTTGATGCCCAGGTTGGCGGCGGCCCGCTCCAGGTCCTCGTCGTCGCCGTCGCGCATCTCGATGGCGGCGCCGTCGCTGGAGAGCACCTCCACGTTCAGGCACAGCGACTGCAGTTCCTTCAGCAGCACCTTGAACGACTCCGGAATGCCCGGCTCCGGGATGTTCTCGCCCTTGACGATGGCCTCGTAGACCTTCACCCGGCCGAGCACGTCGTCGGACTTGATGGTGAGCAGTTCCTGCAGGGTGTATGCGGCGCCGTAGGCCTGCATCGCCCAGCACTCCATCTCACCGAAGCGCTGGCCACCGAACTGCGCCTTACCGCCCAGCGGCTGCTGGGTGATCATCGAGTACGGGCCGGTGGACCGGGCGTGGATCTTGTCGTCGACCAGGTGGTGCAGCTTCAGGATGTACATGTAACCGACCGCGACCGGGAAGGGGAACGGCTCGCCGGAGCGGCCGTCCATCAGGGTCGCCTTGCCGTTCTGTCCGACCATCCGCTCGCCGTCCCGGTTGGGCAGCGTGGAGCCGAGCAGGCCGGTGATCTCGTCCTCCTTGGCGCCGTCGAACACCGGGGTCGCCGTGTTGGTACCCGGTTCGACGTCGTGCAGGGTCTCGGAGAGCTTGCCCGCCCAGTCCGGGGCGCCCTCGATGTGCCAGCCCTGCGAGGCCAGCCAACCGAGGTGCAACTCCAGCACCTGGCCGATGTTCATCCGGCGGGGCACACCGTGGGTGTTGAGGACCACGTCGACCGGGGTGCCGTCGGGCATGAAGGGCATGTCCTCGGCGGGCAGCACCTTGCCGATGACGCCCTTGTTGCCGTGCCGACCGGCCAGCTTGTCGCCGTCCTGGATCTTGCGCTTCTGCGCCACGTACACCCGGACCAGCTCGTTGACGCCCGGGGGCAGCTCGTCGTCGTCCTCCCGGGAGAACACCCGGATGCCGATGACCTTGCCGTTCTCGCCGTGCGGCACCTTCAGCGAGGTGTCCCGGACCTCCCGGGCCTTCTCACCGAAGATCGCGCGCAGCAGCCGCTCCTCCGGGGTCAGCTCGGTCTCGCCCTTCGGGGTGACCTTGCCGACCAGGATGTCGCCGTCGCGGACCTCCGCGCCGATTCGGATGATGCCGCGCTCGTCCAGGTCGGCCAGGACCTCCTCGGAGACGTTCGGGATGTCCCGGGTGATCTCCTCGGCGCCCAGCTTGGTGTCCCGGGCGTCGACCTCGTGCTCCTCGATGTGGATCGAGGTGAGCACGTCGTCCTGCACCAGGCGCTGGGACAGGATGATCGCGTCCTCGTAGTTGTGGCCCTCCCACGGCATGATCGCCACGAGCAGGTTCTTGCCCAGCGCCATCTCGGCGTTCTGGGTGGACGGCCCGTCGGCGACGACCTGCCCGACCTCGATCCGCTCGCCCTCGCTGACGATCGGCTTCTGGTTGATGCAGGTGCCCTGGTTGGAGCGACGGAACTTGTGCAGCCCGTGGGTCTGCCGGGTGCCGTCGTCGGCCATGATCGTGATGAAGTCGGCGGACAGCTCCTCGACCACACCGGCCTTCTTGGCCACCACGACGTCACCGGCGTCGACCGCGGCCCGCAGCTCCATGCCGGTGCCCACCAGCGGGGACTCGGCCCGCAGCAGCGGCACGGCCTGACGCTGCATGTTGGCGCCCATCAGCGCGCGGTTGGCGTCGTCGTGCTCCAGGAACGGGATCATCGCGGTCGCGACGGACACCATCTGCCGCGGCGACACGTCGATGTAGTCCACGCCGTGCGGGTCGATGAACTCGACCTCGCCGCCCTTGCGCCGGACCAGCACGCGCTCGTCGAGGAAGTTGCCCTCATCGTCGAGCGTGGCGTTGGCCTGCGCGATGACGTGCCGGTCCTCCTCGTCCGCGGTCAGGTAGTCGATCTGGTCGGTGACCCGGCCCTCGACGACCTTGCGGTACGGGGTTTCGATGAAGCCGAACGGGTTAACCCGGCCGTAGGAGGACAGCGAACCGATCAGGCCGATGTTCGGGCCTTCCGGCGTCTCGATCGGGCACATCCGGCCGTAGTGGCTGGGGTGCACGTCGCGGACCTCCATGCCGGCCCGCTCACGGGACAGACCACCGGGGCCAAGGGCGGACAGCCGGCGCTTGTGCGTCAGGCCCGCGATGGGGTTGGTCTGGTCCATGAACTGGGACAGCTGCGAGGTGCCGAAGAACTCCTTGATGGCCGCGACCACCGGGCGGATGTTGATCAGCGTCTGCGGCGTGATGGCCTCGACGTCCTGAGTGGTCATCCGCTCGCGGACCACGCGCTCCATGCGGGACAGGCCGACCCGGATCTGGTTCTGGATCAGCTCGCCCACCGAGCGCAGCCTGCGGTTGCCGAAGTGGTCGATGTCGTCGACCTCGACCGGCACCTCGACACCCTCCGGCGCCATCTCGGTCTCACCCGCGTGCAGCCGGACCAGGTACTCGATGGTGGCGACGATGTCGTCCTCGGTCAGCACGCCGGTGGTGTACGGCTTGCTCAGGCCGAGCTTCTTGTTCACCTTGTAACGGCCGACCTTGGCCAGGTCATAGCGCTTCTCCTTGAAGAACAGGTTCTCCAGGAGGGTCTGCGCGCTCTCCTTGGTCGGCGGCTCGCCCGGACGCAGCTTGCGGTAGATGTCCAGCAGCGCCTCGTCGGTGCCCGCGGTGTGGTCCTTCTCCAGGGTGGCCAGCAGGGTCTCGGAGAAGTTGAACCGCTCGCGGATCCGCTCGGTGGTCCACCCAAGGGCCTTGAGCAGCACGGTGACCGGCTGCCTGCGCTTGCGGTCGATGCGCACGCCGACGGTGTCGCGCTTGTCGACGTCGAACTCCAGCCACGCACCCCGGCTCGGGATGATCTTGACGCTGAACACGTCTTTGTCGGTGGTCTTGTCGATCGCGGTGTCGAAGTAAACGCCGGGAGACCGGACCAACTGGGACACCACGACGCGTTCGGTGCCGTTGATGACGAAGGTGCCCTTGTCGGTCATCACCGGGAAGTCACCCATGAACACCGTCTGGCTCTTGATCTCGCCGGTGGTGTGGTTGGTGAACTCCGCGGTGACGAACAGCGGGGCCGCGTAGGTCATGTCCTTGTCCTTGCACTCCTCGACGGAGGCCTTGACCTCGTCGAAGCGCGGGTCGGAGAAGGACAGGGACATGGAGCCGGAGAAGTCTTCGATCGGGGAGATCTCGTTGAGAACCTCCTCGAGACCGCCGACCGGCGTTTCTTCGCCTTCGTCGATACGGCGCTGGAACCAGGCCTCCGCGCCGGTGAGCCATTCGAAGGACTGGAGCTGGAGATCCAGCAGGTTGGGCACGCCCAGCGGTTCGCGAATCTTCGCGAAGGAGACCCGCTTCGGCGCACCGGGGATTCCTGAACTGTTCGTGGTGGAGTTGGTCGCAGCAGTGGCCTGGGTCGCGCGGGAGACTGCCAAGATGCGTCCTTCCAGGGACTCTCTGAGCTGCCCGTCAGGCTGCTGCATTAGCAGCCGGACGGCCGAGCTGTCAAGGGTGCGGTGGCGCCCAACATCCTAGCTCTCATACAAGGGCATAGAAAAAGAGGGCAGCGCAAATGAGCAGTCTAGCCGCGCAAAGCACGGCTGTCGAGGGGTCAGCCAGACAGCCTCCCAGCTCGTCACCGAACAGAGTGACCCTCGGCGCGACCACAGTCAAGATGCCACGCGCTGATCACCCACTCAGACTAAGCCCGGCTCACCAACCGTGAGCGTTTTGAGCTGGGAAAACACCCCCCTGACCGGCCCGGACCAGCCATCCGGTGGCACTTTCGGCGGGCCTGAACACCGCCCGCACACCACCCAAAAAGAGTGACCGACATCTCAGTCACAGGTGCTGGTTTCCGCCCCGTCCCGCGTGCTGACCGGGCCCGTCAACCGACGATCGCGTACCCGTTCCGGGCACCCGCACCGATCGCGGTCACCCCGGTCAGGCCCGGCACCGACTGCGGCGCCCCGGCCGCCGGGCCGGACGCACCCTGGCCCAGCTGACCCCGGTCGTTCTCGCCCCAGGAGGCCACCGTGCCGTCGGTGCGCAGGGCCAGCGCGAACCCGCGCCCGGCGGCCACCGAGCGCACCCCGGTCAGCCCGGTCACCGCGACCGGCACGGCCGCGTAGCCGCCGACCACCCCGGCGCCCAGCTGGCCGGTGTCGTCGGCGCCCCAGGCCAGCACCCCGCCCGCGGTGGGCAGCGCGTACGCCGTGGCCCCGCCCGCGGCCAGCGAACCGATCCCGGTCAGCCCGGGCACCTTCACCGGCGCGGTCGCCACCGGCCCGGTCACGCCCTGGCCCAGCTGGCCGCGGTCGTCCTCACCCCAGGCCCACACCTGACCATCAGCGGTCAGCGCGTAGGCGTCGGTGGTGTTCGCGGCGATGGCCACCACGTCGGTCAGCCCGGTGACCTGCACCGGCTCGTGGGTCACGCAACCGGACCCGGCCGGTTCGGTGTCGCAGCCGGTGCCGTAGCTGCCGGTGCCCAGCAGTCCGGCGTTGCGGCCCCAGGACCACACCGTGCCGTCCGACTGGAGCGCGTACCCGGTTTCCGCGCCCGCGGCCAGCTTGACCGGGGTGCCCGGCAGGTCGGTCCGCCAGGGCAAGCTCGACCACGGCCCGATCGGGAACGGGATGTCCGGGTAGCCGATCTGCCCGTCGGCGTTGTCGCCCCAGCCGATCGCGTCGGTATCGGCGCCGGTGCCCGCGATCGCGTACCCGGTCCGGCCGTCCGCGGCGATCGCGCTGGTGTCGTACGCGGCCCCGGATTCCACCTGCTGCGCGACGACCGCGGGACCCTGCTGCTCGTACCCGGACGCACCGAGCTGGCCCAGATCGTTGCCACCCCAGGAGGCGACCGTGCCGGATCCGGTGATGGCGTAGCCGGTGACCTCGCCCGCGGTCACCGCGGTGGCCCCGGAGATCCCGGGCACCTGGCCCGGCTGCGCCGAGTACCCGCCGCTGGTGCCGTTGCCCAGTTGGGCGTCGCTGTTGTCGCCCCAGGAGTCGACGCAGCCCGAGGTGCACGCGGCAGGCGGCGGCGCGAAGTACCCGGCCACGTCCATGATCACGTCCACCGAACCGGCGAAATTGCGTGCGCTGAGCACGAAGTCCGGCACATCGCCCAGCACCACCAGGTTGGCCGCGGTCTGCCCGGCCGCCAGGTTCAGGCTGGAGTCCGGGCCGGGCCGGCTGCTCGCGTCGTAGTGGAGCCAGGCGGTCAGATAGGTGTTCGCGGTGGTGTCGGTGCCGGTCAGCGTCATCACCACGCCGGTCGCGTACTGCGGAATCCACAGCCACTGCTCGGTGTCGGCGTCCTGGCCGGCGCCGGCCGGCCCGCCGCCGCCCGCAGCCCTGGTGTCCAGCACCCGGGTCGGGGCCATCGGCCAGAACGGCTGGCCGGTGCCGGGCGCGTAGTAGCCGGTCAGGTCCACCACCAGGTCCACGCCGCCCTGGAAGTTGTACAGATCGATCTTGCGATCCGCGGTCAGGTCCACGGTCACCTGGTTGGCGGTGATCGCGCCCGGGGCGAGGTTGAGGTCGGAGGCCAGCGGTCGGGTCGGCTGGTCTCCGAAGACGGTGACGTAGGTGCCCAGCGTGGCGTCCAGACCGGTGACGTTGAGGGTCGCCGCGGTCGCTCCGGCCGGGACCGCGCCGGACAGGTCCAGCACCCGGGTGGTGTTCGCGCCCACCGGGCCGCCGGTGGTGCGGGTGTCCAGGGCCCGCACGGCCGGGCTGATCGCGGAGAACCCGCCGCCGGCGGCCGGGGCGTAGTAGCCGGCCAGATCGGCCACCAGGTCGAGCTGACCGTGGAAGTTGTACAGGTCGACCGCGCGGTCCGGGCCCAGCTCCACGGTGACCGACCCGGCCCGGGTCTCCCCGGCCGCCAGGTTGAGGTTGGACGCGGTCGGCCGGGCCTCCTGATCGGGCCAGGCGGTGACGTAGGTGCCGAGGGTGGCGTTCACGCCGGTCACGGTGAGCACCACCGCGGTCGCGGCCACGGGCACCGCCCCGGACAGGCTCACCGAGATCGACGCACCGGCCCCGACCGGCGCCTCGGCCGCGCCGGTGCCGTTGCGGGTGTCCAGCACCCGGGTGGGTGAGGTCGGGGTGTAGCGGTCACCGGTCGGCGCGCCGGTCACCCGGGGCGCCGCGGCCGGGTGTTCCACCGCTCCGGCCGGGCCGGTTCCGGCCACGCACAACCCCACGGCGACAAGCAATCCGATCGATCCGGCAACCGCACGACGTAACTGCGCCCCCACCCAGAACCACCCCAACTCCGCCAGCCGGCCGGCCCCCCACGGGCACGACTCAGAGTCCCTCGTGTGGATGAATCGGCGGGCGGGCCGAAGTCGTTACCGGCCGTCACTGACCAGGCACGGAGCCGATCCGGTGACGGCCGGTAGACCACTCGATCGGGTGGCCGGGGCAGGCGACAACGCCCCACCCCAGTCGGCCCGCGCGCCGCGATCGGCCGCGGCGCTCTCGCCGATGAGTCGTGCATCTTCGTCCCGGCGTCACACCCCGGTCGTGACTTGTTACAACCCGGTTGTTACAACCCGGTCGTTACTTCGAGGTGCAGCTCTGTGTGGCCTGCCCGTTGAAGGTATCGATCGCGGAGATCTTCCAGGAATTGTCGGACTTGGTGGCGTTCACCGCGAACGCGGCGGTGGCGTCACTGGTCTGGTTGGTGCTGGCCCGGGTGTCGTGCTGGTCGACGATCAGCAGCACCCGCGCGGTGTCGCCCTCCAGCATCTGCACCCCGCTGTCCACCACCGTGGTGGTGAGCACCAGCTTCTGGCCGGGCGCCTGCTGCTGCACGGTCTTGAAGATCAGGTTGTACTCGCACACCGCGTTGCCGGTCAGCAACGTGGGCACCGCGTTCTGGGTCTTGCCCAGATCGGTGTAGTTGTAGGAGAACAGCGTGTTCACCGCGCTGGTGACCTGGCCGACCACCTCGCTGGTACCGGCGTTGTCGGTCAGCGCGGTGTTCTCCGCCTGCACGCCGCCGCGCAGGCTGTTCCACTCCAGCGCGAACCACACCGCGCAGCCGCCCAGGATCACGGTGACCACGCCGAGCACCAGCGGCACCAGCATCGGGTTGCGCGACTCCTTCGCACCGCCGGAGACCAGCCGGGTGATCCGGTCGCGCATCCCCGGCTTGTCGTCCTCGCCGGATTCGGTGTCCGGCTCCGATTCGGGCCGTTCCTTGACCGCCACCGAGGACTCCTCGTCGGCGACCAGGGTGCCGCCGCGGCGGCCGCGGGGCGCGGCGTCGGCCGCCGGGTGGGTCTCGGTGGAGCGCTTGCGCGGCCGGGGCGTCGGCTTGCGGGCCGGCTTGTCCTCGGTGTCCTCGGTCGAGCCGGGCGCACCGTCCTCGGCCTTGACCGCCGGGATGACCTCGGTGTCCCGGGCGTCGGCCGGGTCGTGCTGCTGGTCCGCGTCGGTCTCGGCCTGGTTCGACGGCCTGCGCAGGCCGGCCACCTTGGGGCGGCGCGGCGGCGGGGTCGAGCCGGACCGGCGGCGCGGAGTCTGCGGAGACATGGCTAGACGATCCTCACTGTCCGGTACCGGTTCCGGTACTGCTTTCGCTGCCGCCGGTGGAAATCTGGCTGAGCTTGTTCAGCTTCCAGACCGGACTGTTCTCGGAGCCGGTGTTGGTCAGGCTCACGTCCAGCGGCAGCCGCTTGGTCGCCGCCGAACCGGTGGACGGGGTGACGGTCACGTCGACCACCACGATCGCCTCGGCGGTGCCGGTGTGCGGCTCAAGCGACACCAGCGCGCCGTCCACCACCTTGCCCGCGGTGGTCACCTTGGCCGTCTGGACCTGCTGCTCGAACGTGTTCGCCCCGGAGGTCAGCTGGGTGTACAGGTCGCCGGTGGCCGACTGCTTCCACCGGTCGAGGCCCTGCTGGATGTTCTTGTAGTCCAGGGTGGTGAAGTTGACCGCCCCGGTCTCGGCCGCCTGCAGCGCGCTGTCCCGGACCCGGTCGGTGGTCAGGTTGTCGTCGTTGGACGCCAGCAGCCACATGACGCCGAAGGTGATCGCCGCGATCGCGGCCAGGATCACCAGCACCAGCGCGGACAGCCGCAGCCCGTTGCCAGGCCGCCTGCCCTGGATGGCGATGTCCGGCTCGCCGGTCGGCTCGGTCTCGCCGGCCGCGGACTCGGACACCCGGTCCGACTCCAGGGTGCCGGTCCCGGTGGTCTTCACCTCGGGCCCGTCCCCGGCGTCGGGTTCGGTATCGGTGTTCACGCGAAAACTCCTATCATCCGACGCCGAGCAACTGGGCGAGACTCGTGGCCGACAGCCCGTCCCCGCCGCTGACCACGCTGCCCGCGGACGGCGTCTGCTGGTCCGACTGGCCGGCCTGGCCGGAGTCGGAACTGGTGGCCACGCTCGAACTTCCACCGTAGGGGGCGTTCTGCGCGCCGCGTACATCGGTGGCACTGCCCGGCCCGGCGGCGCAGTAGGCGTTGGTGTTCGGCGCGGTGGCGGCGGTCTCGTTGCCCGCCCGCTTGGTGGTGCCCTGGTAGCCCGCGGTGCACGGCGGCGGGTTGAACAGGTTGAGGACCAGGCCAAGGTGCGCGGTGCCGTCCGAGGAGGCCACGGTCTGCGCGGCCGCGGCGGTCATCGGGTAGGCCACCATCATCTCCTCCAGGTTGGAGGTCCGTTTGACCAGGATGTTCGCCGTGGTCAGCAGGTTGGCGATGACCGAGGACAGCTGCGGACCGGTCTCGTCCAGCAGGTAGGTCACCTGGGTGGCGGCCGGCGGCACGTTCTGGATCAGCGTGCGGATCGCCGGGTCGTCGTTCTTCAGCTCCGAGGACAGCGACTGCAGCGAGTTGGAGAACGAGTTCAGCGCCCCGCCCTCGATGTACTGCGTGTTCAGCACGGTGGAGCTGGAGTCCAGCAGCTGGGTGGTCTGCGGCAGCTGGTCCTGCGCGGTGGAGGTGAAGTCGGCCACCGAGTCCAGCAGCTTCTGCAGCGGCTGGCCGGTGCCGGTGAACGCGTTGTCCAGCTCGTCCACCGTGGTCTGCAGCGCCTGGGTGGGCACCGACTTGGCCAGCGAGTCCAGGTTGGACAGCAGGTTCTCGGTGGGCAGCGGGGTGGTGGTGTCGTGCTGCGCGATCACCGAACCCGAGCTCAGGTACGGCCCGGCGTCGGTGTTGGGCACCAGGTTGACGTACTGCTCACCCACGGCCGACCGGTCGGCCACGTTCGCGGTCAGATCGCTGGGGATCTTGGGCGCGCTGGAGTCGATGTGCAGGTCGGCCTCCAGCCCGTTGGCCGTCAGGCTCATCCCGGTGACCTTGCCGATGGTCACCCCGCGGTAGGTCACCTCGGAGTTGGTGAACAGCCCGCCGGAGGTGGCCAGTTCCAGCCGCACCGGGTAGCCGGGGTCGAGCACCCCGGACCCGATGCCCGCGTAGCGCATCGCGGTGTACACCACGGCGATCACGCCGATCACCGCGAACACCAGCAGCTTGATCACCACATTGCGGGTCAGCATCTCAGCTGCCTCCCAACAGGCCGGAGAGGATGCCGCCCAGACCGCCCGAGGACGATCCCGACTGCGACCCCGACGAGGTCGATCCCAGTGGCAGCACCGGGTTGGTGTTCGGGGCGGTCGCCCCGCCGGTGATCCCCTGCAGCGGCGGGATGAGGCCGGACAGGATGTTCTGCTTGGACCGCGTGATGTTGTTGAGCAGGTCGCCCAGGTTCAGGTCCAGGTTGGCGTACAGGTTCTCGTAGTCGCCCTTGACGCCGTTGACCCCGGCGTCGGTGAACGGGAAGGTGAGCAGCAGCTGCAGCGCGTTGGGCAGGTTGCTGCCGGACGCGGCCAGCTGGTTGAGCGTTGGCGAGAGCGCCTTCAGGTCGGCGACCATGTCGTTCTGGCTCTTGTTGATGGTGTCCACCGCGACCCCGGACAGACCGGACAGCGACTGCAGCATGGTGACCAGCTGCCCGCGCTGGCTGTTGAGCACGTCAAGGCCGGGCCCGAGGTTGGTCAGCACCCCGGCGATCTGGTCCTTCTGCGCGGCCAGCGTGGCCGACAGGCGGTTCAGCCCGTCCAGCGCGTTGGTGATGTCCGCGGAGTGCGCGTCCAGACTCGACATCAGCGTGTTGACGTTGGACAGCAGCGCCCGGATGGCCGGCTCGTTGCCGGTGGTGGCCGAGTTGAGCTCCTTGGCGATGGTCTGGATCTGCTGCACACCGCCGCCGTTGAGCAGCATGGACAGCGAACCCAGCACCTCCTCCACCTCGGAGTTGCGGTTGGTGCGGGCCAGCGGGATGGTCGCCCCGGCCAGCGTGCCGGCCGGCGTGGAGGTGGGCGCGACCAGCTCGATGTACTTCTCGCCGAGCAGACTGGTCTGGCGCAGGTCGGCCGAGGAGTTCGCGGGCAGACTCACGTCGCCGTTGACCGTCATGGTCACCTCGGCGGTCCAGGTCTTGTGGTTCAGCGAGATCGAGTCGACCTTGCCCACCGGCACGTCGTTGACCTTCACCGCGGACTGCGGGACCAGGTCCAGCACGTCGTTGAAGTCGGCCTTGACGGTGTACGGGTGGTCGCCAAGGTTGGCGCCACCGGGCAGGGAAACGGTGTACAGACTGGAGAATCCCTGGCATCCGGTCAGCGTGACCAGGCAGGTGGCCAGCGCGGCCACCATCCCGGTCCGCCTCATCCTGCGGCCGTTCACTGGTTACTCCCGGAGAGGGCGCTGCCGTAGACCGCCCCGGCGATGGGCAGCGGCAGAGTGGGCAACTGGCCGTTCTGCAAACCTTCGATCACCTGCGCCCCGGTCGGCAGCTTCACCAGTCCCTGCGCCACCGGGGACAGCGCGCCACACGCGGTGGACAGCACGTCGGGAATGGCGGCCGGGGTGGCCTGTTTGAGCAGCTTGCAGATCTCGACGATGGGCGGGTTGGTCAGCTCGTTGATGTCGGCCCGGGCGTCCAGCGTGCCGGACGCGGCGTTGTAGGAGTCCACCACGTTGGACAGCGCCAGCGGCGCGGTGTCCAGCACCTCTGACAGCGCCGAGCGCTCGTCCACCAGCGTCTGGGTCACCCCGACCAGATTGTCCACATTGGACTTCAGGCCGGCCCGGTTGCTGGCGACGAAGTTCTGCACCTGGCCCAGCGTGCTGCCCAGCTGGTTGACCGCCGCGGACAGGTTGCCCCGTTCTCCGGACAGGTAGCCGGTCACCTGGGACAGCTGCTGGGCGAAGGTCCGCACGCCGGCGTCGCTGTTGGCCAGCGTGGTGGTGAAGCTGGCCAGGTTGTCCACGGTGCCGAACAGGTTGTTCTTGTTGGTGTCCAGCGTGGTGGCCAGGTTGGACAGCTGGGTGATGGTGTCGTGCAGGTTGGTGCCGTTGCCCGACAGGTTGGCCGCCGCCGTGTTGAGCAGGTTGGACAGCGCCCCGTTGGCATTGGCGCCCTGCGGACCGAGATCGGTGGTCACCTTGTTCAGGCTGCGGTAGAGCTGGTCCAGCTCGACCGGGGTGGCGGTGCGCTGCTTGGGGATCACCGCGTTGTCGGCCAGCGTCGCCCCGCCGTTGTAGACCGGCGCGAACTGAACGTACCGGTCGGACACCACCGAGGGCGCCACCACAATGGCGTCGGCGTCGGCCGGGATCCGCACCCCGCGGTCCACCGACATCTCCACCCGGACCTCGGTGCCGTCCGGGGTGACCGAGTCGATCGAGCCGACCTTCACACCCAGCACGTCCACATCGGACCCGGCGTAGACGCCGATGGCCTGGTCGAAGTACGCGGTCACCTTGCGGGTGTCCGCGCCCTGGAAGATCCACCACACCACGGCCGCCACGATGAGGGCCAGCACGCAGGCGAAGGCGATGCCTCGGGCCAGATCCCGCCCGGCGCGGGTCGCGAATCCGCTCATGATGGCAAGCACCCCTGCTCGTTGATGATGCTGACGGACGGCGGCAGCAGACCGCAGATGTAGTTGTCGAACCAGCGCCCGTTACCGGTGGCGTTGGAGAACAACCGCACGAACGGCGCCAGCAGCTGAATGCCGTTGGCCAGGCTGGTCTGGTTGTTCGACAGCATGGTGGTGAACTGGTTGAGCGAGTTCAGCACCGGCGTGAGCTGCTGCTGGTTGTCGTTGATCAACCCGGACAGCTGGGTGGACAGGTTCTGGGTCCCGGTGAGCAGCTGGCCGATCGCGTCCTCCCGCGACTGGAGCATGCCCAGCAGCGTGTTGCCGTCGGAGATCAGCTTCTGCACCTCGTTGTCCCGCGCGGCCAGCGTGCCGGTCACCTGGTTGGTGTTGGCCAGCAGCTGCCCGAGTTCCTGGTCGCGGGAGGCGATCGTCTGAGACAGCGCGGACAGGCCGGACAGCGCGCTCTTCACCTGGTTCGGGGTGTCGGAGAAGGTCTGCGACAGCACCTGGAAGCTCTGCGCGAGCTGGTTGGTGTTGAGCTGGCCCAGCGTGTTGGACAGGCCGGAGAAGGCCTGCAGCACGTCGTAGGGCGAGGTGGTCCGGCTGGTCGGGATCGAAGTGCCCGGGGCGAGCGGCGCCGAACCCTGCGGGTCCAGCGACAGGTACTTCGAACCCAGGATCGTCTTGATCTTGATGTCCGCCGTGCTCTGGTCGCCCAGCCAGGCGTTCTTCACCTGGAAGGACACCCTGACGTGGTTGCCCTCCAGGTCGATCGAGGTCACCTTGCCCACCTTCACCCCGGCGATGCTCACCAGGTCGCCGGTTTTCAGGCCGGCGTCCTCGGTGAAGTCCGCGGTGTAGGTGGTGCCACCGCCGATGATCGGCAGATCGTCGGAGTAGAACGCGGCCAGCACGGCCAGCAGCAGCACGGCCAGCCCGACGGTGGCGATGGCGTAGGGATTGCGTTCCCGGAAGGGCTTCATCCTTCGCACCTCGCTTGGGTGACCGGTTCCACCGGCAGCGTGACCTGGGGGACCAGCGGAGGAACGCTGACCGTGCCACTGGCCGAGCAGAGGAAGAAGTTGAACCAGGAGCCGTAGCTGCCGGTCCGCACCAGGTCGGACAGTTTGGTCGGCAGGAACTGCAGGAAGTGCTCCACCGTGCCCTGGTTGGCGTTGAGGTTGTTCACCAGGGAGCCCAGGTTGCCGATGTCCTGCTTCAACGGCTGGCGACCGACGTCCAGCAGGCCGGCCGTGGTGTCGGCCAGGTTGCCCAGATCGCCGATGGCGTCGCTGATCGGCTGCCGGTCCGCGGCCAGCCCGGACACCAACTGCTGCAGCGTGGTGATCAGCCCGGACAGCTGGGTGGAGTGCTGGTTGACCGTGTTCAGCGTGGTGTTCAGGTTGTCGATGACCTGACCGATCACCTGGTCCTTGTCGGCGATCGTGGAGGTCAGCGACGCGGTGGAGGACAGCAGCGAGTCGATCGTGCCGCCCTCGCCCTGGAACACCTGGATGATCTCGTAGGACAGCTGGTTCACGTCGTTGGGCGAGAGCGCCTGGAACAACGGCTGGAAACCGTTGAACAGCTCGGTCAGATCCAGCGCCGGCTTGGTCTGCGCCAACGGGATCGACCCGCCCGGGGCCAGCGTCTTGTTGATGTCGCCGATGCCCTGCTCCAGGTCGATGTAGCGCTGCCCGACCAGGTTGCGGTACTTGATGATGGCCTGCACCGAGGCGGGCAGCGTCACGTCGGACTCGACGCTGAACTGCACCTCGGCCTGGCGGCGGTCGACGATGTCGATGGACTTCACCTGGCCCACCTTCACGCCGGCGATGCGGATGTCGTCACCGGTGTTGAGCGAGCTGACGTCGGAGAACCGGGCCGAATAGGTGTCGGTGCCGCCGAAGCTGACGTTGGCGATGGTCAACCCGAGAATCGCGGTGGCGAGCACCGTGATCACCACGAAGATGACCAGTTTGGTCAGCGGGCCTGCGATGCTCCTCACTTCAACGTCACCTCCGTTCCACGGAAGAGCGGCCCGACCAGCAGGCTGGACCACTGCGGCACGCCGGCGTTGGACACGCCGAGGCTCGGTGCGATCAATTCGGCCAAGAAGCCCTCCTCAGCCGCGGAGTTCGGCAGGCCGGTGCCCTGGTTGTAGGACTGGGTGTTGGTGCTGGAGTCGGACGAGGGGAGCAGGCCCTGACTCGAGGTGTCGGCCGCGGGCGGCGAGGTCGAGCCGTCCTTGAGCGGGCCGTCCGGCGCGTACTGCGGGAACGGTCCGGACAGGTTGACGTCGTAGCAGCGCGGACCGCGGTTGTCCTGGTAGGCCGGTTCGTCCTGGCCGGCCACGTACGCGCCGCGGCTGACCGAGACCTCGATGGTGGCGTGCAGGCCGGGCTGGTTGGTGCCCACCCCGAACGCCTTGTTCAGCCGGTTCTCGTCGGTGACCATCTGCTTGAGGAAGCAGGGGTACTCCGGCGAGTAGCGCGACAGCACGTCCAGCGTTGGCACGCTGGCCGAGGACACCTGGATCAGGTTGTTCTCGTTGGCCTGCAGGAAGTTGGTCAGCGTGTCCGACGCGGTGGTCAGCGTGCCGTACAGGTTCTGCAGGTTGGTCTTCTGATCGACCAGCGTCTGCGAGGTCGTCGTCAGATTGTTCAGCGCGTTGAGCAGGTGCGGCGCCGCCTGGTTGTAGACGTTGGACACCTTGGCCAGCTCGGACAGGTCGTGCTCGATGGTGGGCAGCTGCGGATTGAGCTGACCCACGTAGTTGCCCAGCTGAGCCAGCGTGTTGCCCAGTTCCTGGCCGCGACCGGACAGCGCCTGCGAGACCGCGGTCAGGGTGACCGACAGCTTCTGCGGCTGCACCGCCTGCAGCACCGGCATCAGGTCGTCCAGCACCGTCTCCACCTCGATACCGGTGGACGAGCGGTCCTCGTCGATGGTGGCGCCGTTGGCCAGGTGGCCGGCCGGCGAGTTCGGGATCTCCAGATCCACGTACTTCTCGCCGAACAGCGTCTTGGGCAGCAGCATCGCGCTCACGTTGCCCGGGATCAGCGACACCTTGTCCGGCTGCAGCTCCAGCGTCAGGTTGGCGCCGCTGCCGGTGGAGGAGATCGCCTTGACCGTGCCGACCTGCATACCGCGCACCTTGACGTCGGCGCCCGGGGTCATCTCGTTGCCCGCGTGGTCGGTCTGCAGGCTGACCTGCACCACCGGGGTGAACGCCTGGTTGTAGAACAGGACGGTCACCGCGATGAACGCGCCGATCAGCGCGATCAGCAGCAAGCCGAGCAGGCGTCGGCGGATGGTCGTGATCGCCCCGCTCATCCTGAAATCACCACCGTCGTGGTCGTGCCCCAGATGGCCAGGGACAGGAACAGGTCAAGCACGTTGATCGCGACGATCGCGGTGCGCACAGCACGCCCGACAGCGAGACCCACTCCGGCAGGCCCGCCGCTGGCCCGGTAGCCGAAGTAGCAGTGCGTCATGATCACCACGACCGCGAAGATCAGCACCTTGCCGAAGGACCACAACACGTCCTCGGGTGGCAGGAACAGATTGAAGTAGTGGTCGTAGGTGCCCGCGGACTGTCCGTAGAACAGCACGGTGATCTCGCGGGAAGCCACATAGGAGGTGAGCAGGCCGATCACGTACAGCGGGATCACCGCGATGAAGCCGGCGATCATCCGGGTGGTGGCCAGGTAGGGCAGGCTGGGCACGCCCATCACCTCAAGCGCGTCCACCTCCTCGGAGATCCGCATCGCGCCCAGCTGCGCGGTGAACCCGGAGCCCACCGTCGCCGAGAGCGCGAGACCCGCCACCAGCGGGGCGATCTCGCGGGTGTTGAAGTACGCCGAGATGAACCCGGTGAACGCCGCGGTGCCCAGCTGGTTGAGTGCGGAGTACCCCTGCAGGCCGACGACCACGCCGGTGAACACGGTCATGCCGACCATGACGCCGACCGTGCCGCCGATGACCGCCAGCGCGCCGGAGCCGAAGCTCACCTCGGCCAGCAGCCGCAGGATCTCCTTCATGTACCGGCGCAGCGCGCGCGGCGTCCAGGCCAGTGTCTTGAGGTAGAACGCCATCTGGTCGCCGAGCATGTCCAGCGTCTGCAGCGGCCGGTTGACCACGTAGCGGGCCCGCTCCGAAATCGTCGTCATGGCTTCAGCCGATCTTCGACGGGACGAGCTGCAGGTAGATCGTGGTGAGCACGAAGTTCACCAGGAACAGCAGCAGGAAGGTGACGACCACGGACTGGTTGACCGCCTCGCCGACCCCTTTCGGGCCGGGCGCGGGGTGCAGGCCCCGGTAGGCCGCGACGATCCCGGCGATGAAACCGAAGATCACCGCCTTGAGCTCGCCGATCCACAGGTCGGGCAGCTGGGCCAGGGCGTTGAAGCTGGCCAGGTACGCACCCGGCGTGCCGCCCTGCATGACCACGTTGAAGAAGTAGCCGCCCAGCACGCCGACCACCGAGACCATGCCGTTGAGCAGCAGGGCGATCAGCATGGAGGCCAGCACCCGGGGCACGATCAGCCGCTGGACGGGGGAGACGCCCAGCACCTCCATCGCGTCGATCTCTTCGCGGATGGTCCGGGCGCCGATGTCGGCGCAGATCGCCGAACCGCCCGCACCGGCCACCAGCAACGCGGTGACCAGCGGGCTGGCCTGTTGGATGATGGCCAGCACGCTGGCCGCGCCGGTGAACGACTGCGCGCCCAGCTGCCGGGTCAGCGAACCGAGCTGCAGCGCGATCACCGCGCCGAAGGGAATGGACACCAGCGCCGTGGGCAGGATCGTCACGCTCGCGACGAACCAGCACTGCTGTATGAACTCCCGGGTCTGGAACGGGCGCCGGAAGATGTTGGCCGACACGTCCAGCCCGAGGGCGAACAACCGGCCGGTCTCCCGAATCGCGCCCGCGCCCGGGAACTGGGTGGAACGAGTGGTCACCGAGGCCCACCCTCGCGGCCGGTCTGCCAACCGGAGTCGGGCAGTTGCGCGATGTTCTGCGTGGGCAGCTCACCCTGGAAGCCCGAACCCTGCGCCGGACCGTTGCCCCGGGGCCGCGGGCTGGGCCGGCCGCCGTAGGGCCGCGCCTGCGCGGTGTCCCGGGCGCCGACGCCGGCCGGAATCCGGTAGCGCTGGCGGTCGGCGGGCGAGAGCGATTCGATGATGGCCTGCTGGGCGTTGGGCGGCAGGGTGTGCAGGATCTGCATCACCCGGTCCTTGCGCCGCTGCACCGCCGCCCGCTCGGGCAGGCCCGGGGTCGGCTGCAGCTGCGGCACGATCCCGCCCATCTCCTCGTCGGACCCGCCGTCGGAGTGACCGGCGTCGATGTCGGCCTGCTCGCGGGCCATGGTGGCCGCGTCCTTCTCCTCGGACATGCCGATCGGGCCGATCCGCCGTCCGTTGAGGAACTGCGACACCACCGGCTCCTCGGAGGTCAGCAGCACCTCGCGCGGGCCGAACATCACCAGTTCGCGGCGGAACAGCATGCCGATGTTGTCCGGCACCGTCCTGGCGATGTTGATGTTGTGCGTGACGATCAGGATCGTCGCGTCGATCTGCGAGTTCAGATCGACCAGCAGCTGGGAGATGTAGGCCGTGCGGACCGGGTCCAGACCGGAGTCCGGCTCGTCGCACAGGATGATCTCCGGGTCCAGCACCAGCGCCCGGGCCAACCCGGCGCGCTTGCGCATACCACCGGAGATCTCACCGGGCAGTTTCCGCTCGGTGCCGGCCAGGCCGACCATCTCCATCTTTTCCAGCACGATGCGCCGGATCTCGGCCTCCGTCTTGCGGGTGTGTTCCCGCAGCGGGAAGGCGATGTTGTCGAACAGGCTCATCGACCCGAACAACGCGCCGTCCTGGAACAGCACGCCGAACAGTTTTCTGGTCTCGTAGAGCTTGTGCTCCGAGCACCGCACGATGTCCACGCCGTTGATCGTGCAGCTGCCGCGCTCAGGCTTGAGCAGGCCGATCATCGACTTGAGAAACACCGATTTGCCCGTGCCGGACGGGCCCAACATGACGGACACCTCACCGGCAGGCAGCGTGAGGCTCACATCCCGCCAGATGGCCTGCCGACCGAAGGACTTGGTGAGTCCTTCGACCACCACCTCGACGCCCATCAGTCCTCCCGGATCGCAGTTCGTCGTCAGACTTCTCGCCGTCGCGTGATACCGCGACAGTGATCCCGCGCAGCACGGGAAGACGCCGAATGAGTGACGTCATGTCCAGTGCAACGATCGCAAGGCGGGTAGGTTACCCGTCAGTTGTGATCACGTTGCCAGGGGTAGTGACGCAGCCCACTCAAGGTTCCCGCCGGGAAACCGTAACGTCCCCACTCTCCGTACACGATCAGGGGCCGTCACCCGGATGGGTGACGGCCCCTGGTACAAAGGAACGCTTTGCGGTTAGACCGCAAAGCGTTCCTTGATCAAGCCGCGGCTAGGCCGCTGTGCTCACTTGACGGAGATCTTGGCGCCCGCGGCTTCCAGCTTCTCCTTGGCGGCGTCGGCCTGGTCCTTGGCGACCTTCTCCAGGATCGGCTTCGGGGCGGCCTCGACCAGCTCCTTCGCCTCCTTCAGGCCCAGCCCGGAGACGACCTCGCGGACGACCTTGATGACCTGGATCTTCTTGTCGCCGGCGTTCTCCAGAACGACGTCGAACTCGCTCTGCTCCTCGACGGCCTCGGCGGCGGCGCCGGGCGCACCCGGGGCGGCGGCCACGGCGACCGGAGCGGCCGCGGTGACGTCGAAGGTGTCCTCGAACTGCTTCACGAACTCGGAGAGCTCCAGCAGGGTCATTTCCTTGAACGCGTCGAGCAGCTCGTCCGTGCTCAGCTTCGCCATTATGGCGTTCCTTCCTAAGCGACGTGTCCGCGAACGCGCGGGCACGGGTATCTGGTGGGGTGGTGCTCAGCTCTCCGAGCTGTCGGCTGCTGCCTCGGCGGGGGCGTCGGCGGCCTTCTTGTCCTGCAGTGCGGCGGCCAGCCGGGCGACCTGCGACGCCGGAGCGTTGAACAGGCCGGCGGCCTTGGTCAGGTTGCCCTTCATCGCGCCGGCCAGCTTGGCCAGCAGGACCTCGCGCGAGTCGAGGTCGGCGATCTTGGCGACCTCGTCCACGGACAGCGCGCGGCCGTCCATGTAGCCACCCTTGATGACCAGCGCCTTGTGTTCCTTGGCGAAGTCACGCAGAGCCTTGGCCGCGTCGACCGGCTCGCCCTTGACAAAGGCGATGGCGGTCGGGCCGACGAACAGGTCAGCCAGACCCTGCACGCCCGCGTTCTCCGCGGCCCGCTGCACCAGCGTGTTCTTCGCAACCCGGTAGTTGACGCCATCGCCAAGGCTGCGACGCAGGGTGGAGAGCTGCGCCATGGAAAGCCCACGGTATTCAGTAACGACAGCGGCCGAGCTGTCGCGGAACTTGCCCGCGATCTCGTCGACGGCGTCCACCTTGTCGGGCCTCGCCACGGTCGCCTCCTTTCTCCGTCTTCGTTGGTGCCGGGTGGTGACCGTGAGTGGTCACCGGCCCCGGAGACGACGAACGCCCCGGCGCAGGGCACGGGGCGTGAGAAAGGGCGCGGGCAGGCGCACCTCGACTAGCCTCGTCCTACCTGCGCGGGCCGCCCGCGATCAGCGGGGCCTTCGTCCCCCTGCCTTTTCGGGCAGGGAAAGACCAGCGGTCTTTGGTGGAACGTGGCCATCATACACACGTGACCGGCCGTGGGGTGGTCACGGCATGATGTGCGACGTGGGCGACAACGAACCGGGCCGCCAACCGCCCGAGGACTGGGACGCCGATCAGGTCCGGCAGTTCCAGGAATTCCAGCGGTTCCAGGCCTATCTGCGGTTCACGCAGAGCCAGCAGGAAGCGGACGACACCCCGCCCAGCGGCCTGCCCAGCCAGCCGGGCGAGGTTTCCGGCCAGCCGGGCGTCCCGGGCCGGCCGGGGGACTTCCCGGGCCAGCCAGGCGGCTTTCCGGGCCCGGTGCCCGGCGCGGTGCCCGGGATGCCGATGCCGCCCGGGCCCGGCGGCGAACTGGTGCCCACTGGCGGCAACCAGCCGGTGCCCGGACAGCCGCCGGGGGGCGCCTACCCGCCGGGGCAGCTGGAGGCCCAGCTGTCGGACATGCGGGCCCAGCTGGCCCGCATCGAGCGCGCGGCCAACCCGCCGTGGTGGAAAAAATTGCTGCGCAGCCGGCTGGTGCACTGGGTGATCGTGCTGATCGTGCTGGCCGCGATCGGCTTCTTCGTGGTGCCCGCGGTGGTCAACCACTACTTCGGTGCCAAACCCGCCCCCGGCGGCGCGGGCGCCGCGCTGCCCGCGCCCAAGACCGAAAGCGGCGAGCTGCCCAAGTCGCCCAACGACACCGTGGGCGACCTGTACCTGTTCGTCGCGGGCAACAACGCCGACAACGCGTGCTTCCTGTTCGACACCGCGACCGCCGCCCATTTCGCCACCGCGTTCCACGCACCGACCTGCCCGGCCGCGATCACGGCGCTGAACAAGCAGGCAACCGATCCGACCGCTTACGGCTACCCGAACCTGAGCCTGCTGCCCGAGGCCCGGCCCGGCCAGGTTTCGACCACGATCGACTCCTGCCAGTTCACCGTGTCCGGCGGTCCTCGGCTGGGCACCTTCGCGCTGACCCGCCAGTCCGACGGCGGCTGGGAAATCACCGGTTACACAGCGCAATCAGAGTGCCCGCAAACCACGGTACCGGCCACCCAGCCCACATCTTGACCAAAACGAGATCAAGCTGGACGAGAACAAGCTGACCGACACCGGCACCGGCACGGCGGACGACACCCCGGTGACCTGTTCAAGGACAGCCTGACCGACCAGGTCGCCCACGTCAGCACCGGCGCCCCGAAAAAGCCCGCCCCGGCGACAAAACCTCGGGCCCGGCCTCCACGATGGAGACCGGGCCCGAGTGGTTCTTGACCGCAAGCGGGGTCAGACCGCCGCGTCCTCCGCCAGCAGGTTGCGGGTGCGCTTCGGGTCGACCGGGATGCCCGGGCCCATGGTGGTGGTGAAGGTGACCTTCTTGAGGTACTGGCCCTTGGCCGCGGACGGCTTGGCCCGCAGGATCTCGTCCAGCGCCGCGGCGTAGTTCTCCACCAGCTTGTCGGTGTCGAACGAGGCCTTGCCGATCACCAGGTGCAGGTTGGCCTGCTTGTCCACCCGGAAGTTGATCTTGCCGCCCTTGATGTCCGCGATGGCCTTGGCCACCGCCGGGGTCACCGTGCCGGTCTTCGGGTTCGGCATCAGGCCACGCGGGCCCAGGATGCGGGCGATCCGGCCGACCTTGGCCATCTGGTCCGGCGTGGCGATGGCCGCGTCGAAGTCCAGCCAGCCGCCCTGGATCCGCTCGATCAGGTCCTCGGCGCCCACCGCGTCCGCACCGGCGGCCTCGGCCTCGGCGGCCTTGTCGCCGACCGCGAACACGATCACCCGGGCGGTCTTGCCCGTGCCGTGCGGCAGGTTCACCGTGCCGCGCACCATCTGGTCGGCCTTGCGCGGGTCGACACCCAGCCGCATGGCCACCTCGACGGTCGCGTCCATCTTGACCTTCGAGGTCTCCTTGGCCAGCTTCGCGGCCTCCAGCGGCGCGTACAGCCGCTCGCGGTCGATCAGCGCCGAAGCCTCGCGGTAGGCCTTGCTGTGCTTGGACATGTCTGTCCTCCGTTCATGGATCAGTTGTGGTCCGGGCCCAAGCACGGCCCTCCCACGGATTTCCAGCCCCAGGACAGGGGCTAAATCTTGGACACCTGGTTGAACGAGAGCTCCACCGGCGTCTCCCGGCCGAAGATCGACACCAGCACCTGCAGCTTCTGGTTGTCCCCGTTGACCTCGCTGATGGTCGCCGGGAGCGTGGCGAACGGGCCGTCCATGACGGTGACCGACTCGCCGACGGTGAAGTCCACCTCGACCGAGGGCTTGGCCTTGGTCGACGCGGCCGCCTTGCCGTCGGCCGGCTTGGCTTCCTTCTCCACCTGCGGCAGCAGGAACTTCAGCACCTCGTCCAGGGTCAGCGGCGAGGGCTTGGACGTCGCCCCCACGAACCCAGTCACGCCCGGCGTGTTGCGCACCGCGCTCCACGAGGCGTCGTTCAGGTCCATCCGCACCAGGATGTAGCCGGGCAGCACCTTGCGCTGCACCTGCTTGCGCTGGCCGTTCTTGATCTCGGTGACCTGCTCCGTCGGCACCTCGACCTGGAAGATGAAGTCCTCCATGTCCAGGGTCTGGATACGGGTCTCCAGGTTGGTCTTGACCTTGTTCTCGTACCCGGCGTAGGAGTGGACCACGTACCACTCGCCCGGCGCCCGGGACAGCGCGGCGCGCATCTCCGCGGCCGGGTCCTCGGGCTCGGCGTCGATCGGGCGCTCGTCCTCGGCGGCCGGCTCGGCCTCGTCGCTGTCCCCGCCCTCGGCGAGCGCGGCGTCGGCTGAGCTGTCACTGACCGGCTCGACGGGTCCGGAGTCGCCACTGGACTGCTCGGCGAACAGCTCCTCGTCGACCTGGTCAGACTCGTGCTGACCGGCAACAGGAGTGTCTTCGGATGTCATGAGTCGGTCTCGCTTCCTTTCTGCTCTTGCGAATGAGGGCGTTCGTCCGCCTGGTCAGGCGAAGACCCAGAACACGCCCTTGGCAAAGAGCAGGTCCAGCCCGGACACGAGCGCGACGATCACCGCCACGAACACCAGTACCACCACGGTATAGGTGATCTGCTGCTTACGCGTCGGCCAGATGACCTTGCGCAGCTCGCCGACCACCTCACGGAGGAACCGGAACAACCGGGAGAACACCCCGGGCCGCTTCTCCTTGCGATCCCGCTTCGGCGTCGCCCGGCCCTTGCCCTCGAGCTTCTCGTCCGGTTCGGCCACGGCCTTCCGGGAGCGCGAGCCGGTCGGCCGCGGCTTGCCCGTGGGCCGCTCGGCGCTCCGCCCGGCCGGAGCCGATCCGCTCGCGGAGGCACGACGCTCCCGCCGCGCAGCGGCAGTAACCGGTCGGGCAGCGCTGTCGCGCTCCTCCGGCCGCTCCTGCTCGCGGTCCTCGGCCACGTTGTCCTCCGCTCGCCGTCAGTACTACGCAGGGGCGACAGGACTTGAACCTGCAACCTGCGGTTTTGGAGACCGCTGCTCTGCCAGTTGAGCTACGCCCCTTCGGCCACGCGCCACCCTCCCCAGTGCCCCGCACGGGGAAGTGTCACACGTACCAAGTCAGGGAGTCTACGGCACCCCGCACAGCGAACTCCAATCCCACCCACCTCGACCGCGTTTTCCCTGCTGCGAGTGGGTTTGCCGGGTGTGGGGTCGGCGGCCGGTCACGCTGTGCGGTCTGTCACGATGAACCCCATGGCGGCAACAGACAATTCCCGAACGCTCCCCAGGATCTCCGCCCGGATCGGCGGCATCAGCCCCTCGGCGACGCTAGCCGTGGACGCGAAGGTCAAGGAGCTCAAGGCCGCCGGCCGACCGGTTATCGGCTTCGGCGCCGGTCAGCCGGACTTCCCCACCCCCGACTACATCGCCGAGGCGGCGGCCGCGGCCTGCACCGAGCGGGCCAACCACGGCTACACCGCCACCGGCGGCCTGCCCGAGCTGAAGGAAGCTCTGGCGGCCAAGACGCTGCGCGACTCCGGCTACCGGGTCGACCCGAGCCAGATCGTGGTGACCAACGGCGGCAAGCAGGCCGTCTACTCGGCCTTCGCCACCCTGCTGGACCCGGGCGACGAGGTGCTGGTGCCCGCGCCCTACTGGACCACCTATCCGGAGTCCATCGAGCTGGCCGGCGGCGTCACCGTCCCGGTGGTGGCCGACGAGTCGACCGACTACCTGGTGACCGTCGACCAGCTGGAGGCGGCGCGGACCGAGCGCACCAAGGTCCTGTTGTTCGTGTCCCCGTCCAACCCGACCGGCTCGGTGTACCCGCGCGAGCAGGTCGAGGCGATCGGCCGCTGGGCGGTCGAGCACGGCATCTGGGTGGTCACCGACGAGATCTACGAACACCTGGTCTACGACGGCGCGGAGGCGGTCTCCCTGCCGGTCGCGGTGCCCGAGCTGGCCGACACCTGCCTGGTGCTCAACGGCGTGGCCAAGACCTACGCCATGACCGGCTGGCGGGTCGGCTGGATCCTCGGCCCGCAGGACGTGGTGAAGGCGGCCACCGGCTTCCAGTCGCACCTGTGCGGCAACGTCAGCAACGTGGCCCAGCGCGCCGCGCTGGCCGCCGTGTCCGGCCCGCTGGACGTGGTGGCGTTGATGCGCACCGAGTTCGACCGGCGGCGCCAGATCATCGTGGAGCTGCTCTCCGGGATTCCCGGTGTGGTGTGCCCCACTCCGAAGGGGGCGTTCTACGCGTACCCGTCGGTGAAGAACCTGCTGGGCAAGGAGATCCGCGGCGTGCGCCCGCAGACCAGCAACGAGCTGGCCGCGCTGGTGCTGGAGCACGCCGAGGTCGCGGTCGTGCCGGGCGAGGCGTTCGGCACCAACGGCTACTTCCGGATGGCCTACGCCCTCGGTGAGGACGACATCGTCACCGGGGTGACCCGGATGGCCAAGCTCCTCGGCGAAGCCTCCTGACACACCGGTGGGGGCGGGTGGAAACCACCCGCCCCCACCGGAAAGGAAGCTCTCAGGCCAGCCGCACCACAGCGACCGGCCGCCCCAGCACCGTCTGCCCGTTGAACTTCGCGGTGATGTCGACCCGCACGGTGCCATCGTCCCGCTTCTGCCCGACCTTCCCGGTCAGCTCCACGGTCGCACCCGCACCATCGTCGGGAACGACGACCGGCCGGGTGAACTTGGTGCCGAACTCCACCACCGAGCCCGGATCCCCGGTCCAGTCGGTGACCAGCCGCCCGGCCAACGCCATGGTCAGCATCCCGTGCGCGATCACGTCGGGCAGGCCCACCTCGGTGGCCACCCGCTCGCTCCAGTGGATCGGATTGAAGTCCAGCGACGCGCCCGCGTACCGCACCAGATCGGCGCGGGTCAGCGTGACGGTCAACGAGGGCAGTTCGTCGCCCTCGGACACATCGGCGAACGCGAGACTCATGCCGTCCCCCTGGCGACCAGCGTGGCGGTGCACACCGCGACCGGATCCCCGGCCTCGGTGGACACATCAGCCCGCACGGTCAGGAAGTCGTTGCCCGCGCGAGCCATGATGTCGGTGATCGTCGCCGCCACCACCAGCCGATCGCCCGCGACGATCGGCCGGATGTGCGCGAAGCGCTGCTCCGCGTGCACCACCCGGCTCCAGTCCAGGCCCAGCTTGGGATCGGCGACGATGCCGGCGATCGTGCGCAGGTTCACAATGGTGAGAAACGTTGGCGGAGCCACCACATGGGGGTGACCGGCCGCCCGCGCCGCGGCGGAGTCGAAGTACACCGGACTGGTGTCGCGGATCGACTCCGCGAACTCGGCGATCTTCGCCGCACTCACCACGTACGGGGCCGACGGCGGATAGTCGCGGCCGGCGAACGAGGGATCGAGAGGCACCGGAGGGTTACGCCGCGGTCAGCGGGTTTCCTTGTGCAGCCGGTGCGTGCCGCAGTTCGGGCAGAACTTCTTCATCTCCAAGCGGTCCGGGTCGTTGCGCCGGTTCTTCTTGGTGATGTAGTTGCGGTGCTTGCACTCCTCGCACGCCAACGTGATCTTCGGACGCACATCAGTGGCAGCCACGGGTGAAGCCTTTCTCTAGCAAGTTCCCAAGCATCGTGCACAACGCCGGGCTACAGCAAAAAAGTCCCGCAAACAGCCCAAAAAATCTTGAGCCCCAAGCAGGGGACCAGGGTGCGCAGCTCCCCTGGCGGGGTCTCGGGGGCAGCGCCCCCGAGCGGGGGTCTGGGGGCTGGGCCCCCAGTGCAACGGCGAAGCGAAAACGGTCGAGGGCGAAGCCATCGACACACCACGCCCATTCGCGTAGCGGTGGCCGGACTTGAACCGGCGACACAGCGATTATGAGCCGCTTGCTCTACCGACTGAGCTACACCGCCGCACATGGCCGTACCGCGATGCGCCGAAGCGCACCGCGGCGGGTCATCGAGCCCCAATACGGAATCGAACCGTAGACCTTCTCCTTACCATGGAGACGCTCTACCGACTGAGCTATTGGGGCGTACTTCGTGCTCTCACCGAGCGAGGAGGACTCTACACAACGCCGGGGCGAACCGTGAAATCGGGTGGTCAGCGCAACAGGGTCAGCTCAGTGCAACAGGGTCAGCACGGTCTCGTTCTCCCGGAGCCCCGAGCTGGAGGCGGTCCGGGCCGCCAGCCAGGCGTCCAGCCGCTCCTCGGACAGCGGCCGCGAGATCAGATACCCCTGTGCCACATGGCACCCCATCTCGACCAGCTGATCCCGAGCGGCATCCTCCTCGACGCCCTCGGCAACCACCGTGAGGCCCAGCGACAGACCGAGCTCCACGATCGACCGAACCACGGCCAGATCCCCAAGATCGGAACCCATCCCCAGCACGAAGCTCTTGTCGATCTTGACCTCGTCGACCGGCAGCTGCCGCAGATAGGCCAGTGACGAGTACCCGGTCCCGAAGTCGTCCACGGCCAGTACGATGCCCAGCGCGTGCAGCCGGCGCAGCACGGGCAGCGCCTGCTCCGGGTCGGACATCACCCCGGACTCGGTCAGCTCGAAGGTGAGCAGTTCGGGCGGCACGTCGTGCCGGGCCAGCGCCTCGGCCACCCGGTCCGGGAAGTCCTCGTCGTCCAGGTTGCGCACGGACAGGTTGACCGCCGCGCTCATCCGGATGCCCCGGTCCAGCCATTCCCGCACCTTGGCCAGCGCCCGCTCGGTGACGAACGAGGTGAGCGCGTCGACCAGCCCGGTGGCCTCCACCGCGGGCACGAACTCGTCCGGGTCCAGCCGCCCGTACTCCGGGTGCTGCCACCGCACCAGCGCCTCGACGCCGAGCACCTGCCGGGAGGGCAGCGCCACCTTGGGCTGGTAGTGCAGGTACACCTGCCCGTTCTCCAGGGCCTGGCGGAACTGGGTGACCAGCTGGAACCGGCGCAGGAAGATCTGCCCCATGGTCGGCACGTACTTGCGCACCGACTCCCCGTCGCCCCGGGCCGCCCGGACCGCCACGTCGGCTCGCTGCAGCAGCGCGTCCACGTCCGGTTCCACGCTGTCGGCCTGTTCGGCGTCGGCGGCCACGTACCCGACCTTGACGCTGGCGTCCACGGTGAGCCGCTCGACCGGGTAGGGCACGGACAGGTCGGCCCGCAGCCGCTCGGCGACGGCATGGGCCCGGTCCTCGTCCTGCCCGACCAGCAGGGTGGCGAACGAGCCCGCCTCCAGCCGGGCCAGCGGCACATCGGCCCCCAGTGCGTCCCGCAGCCGCCGGCCGGCCGCGATGACCAGCCGGTCGCTCCAGGCGTAGCCCAGCGCGTCGCTGACCGTGGACAGCAGGTCCAGGTCGATCCGCACGACCACCGAGCCGGGCTGATCGCGCAGCAGGGCCGAGGCGGCCTCCCGGAAGCCGGGGCGGTTGAGCATGCCGGTGAGCGGATCGTGGTACGCGTCGTGCCGCAGCCGGGCCATCAGCCTGCGGTTGTCCACCGCGGTGGCCAGATGGCTGGCAGTGGTGCCGAGCATCTGCACGTCGGCCTTGCCGAACCCGCGCCACCGGCCGAGCCGGTCGTGCGCCTCCAGCACGCCGAGGATCTGGCTGGCGCCGCGCAGCGGCACGACCAGGGCCTCGTCCACGCCGCGGAACTCCAGCGCGTCGAGCACCTCGGCGTTGGCGTTGGACGCCCGGAACTGCCGCACGCCGGCGCCGGCCAGGCGCAGCATAGGGTCGGTCCGCAAACGATTGGCATCCATCGGGGCTTCCCGCATGGCCTCCCCGGCGACCACGGTGTGCGGTTCGAGCCGGGGGTCGGGCCACAGCCGCAGCACCACCCGGCGGGCGCCGACCTGGTCGCGGATGCGCTCGGCGATGACCTGCCACTCCTCCCCGTCGGTGATGGTGGCCATGGCGTCCGGGTTGGTGGCGCCGCGCACCGCGGGCCGGGCCACCTCCTGACCGGAGCGGGCGACCATGAGGCTGACGTCGCCGAGGGCCTCCAGGTCGCGTTGTTCCCGGACCAGGCCGGTGTAGGCGAGGTAGAAGGCGGTGAGCCCGGCGCAGACCAGCAGGGCCAGCAGCCAGCCCCAGGGGCTGTGCGTGACGATCTCGTAGCCCGCGATGCCCATGGCCGCGTTGAGCAGGCCGACCACCAGGATGCGCCCGACCAGCCGGACCGCGGCGGTCAGCCGCATGCGGCGGCCGAGCATGCGCACGGTGATGACGGCCAGCAGCGTGGAGGACAGCGGGACGGCGAGCACGCCGATGAACGCGCCGATCCACACCGGGTTGTCGCCGATGAGCGCCTTGACCCCGCGGGCCACGGCGAACGCGCTGGTCACCTCGATGATGAACACGCCGGCGTTGTAGACGACCCGGTCGGCGACCCGGCGGGCGAGCAGGATGCACACCCCGGCCAGCACGTGGGCGAACAGCACGACCTGGAACGGCGCGGCGAGCAGCCCGATGGCCAGCGGAATCTCGGTGAACGAGATGGTCCAGGAGACCCCGCCGCGGACGTCGACGTTGATGGCGACGTGCTCGGCCAGCACGAAGCAGATGGCCAGTAGCGGGCCGATCCACAGCAGCGAGGGGAAGAGGTTCAGCGGGGTGTAGGCCCAGAGGGCGGCCGCGGCGGCGAGGGCGAAGAGCAGGACGGCGATGGAGTAGATCCGGAAGCCCCGGCTGTCCTTGCGCCGCCCGGCCGGCGGGCGCGGAGTGTGCTCTCGGTCACCCCTAGGTTGCGACCTGTCGACCGTTCGGGTGACTGTGGCGGACGTCACCACTGTGGCGGTTCCGGCACTGGAGGAGTCGGGGGGTTTCTGGGAACGCGGGATGTCCGCATCCACCGTGGGGCGGTTGTCGGACATGCAGCCTCCTCGTCCGGCGATCGCGTCGTACTGTAACCCGATCGGGCGGCCTCTCCTAGGGTCTGTAATCGGTCTGACGCGCTGCGCCCACCCGGTGAACGCCGCGAATCACCTGGTGATCGACGTGGTTGCGCGACAGCAGTGTGTTGTCACACCGCTACGGCATTCGAGTAAAGACAATCCGTACGGGTGACGACAAGACCCCATTCATCCGAACGAGTGGGTTCGTTCAGCCGATGAGCAGTTTCGCGATGGCCACGAGCCCGACCACCACGATCACCCCGCGCAGCACCATCGGTGGCAGCTTCCGCCCGACCCGCGCCCCGATGAGCCCGCCGATCGACGACCCCACCGCGATCAGCAGGACAGCCAGCCAGGCCACGTGCGCGAAGACCACGAACACGATCCCGGAGGCGAGGTTGGCCAGCGCGGTGAGCACGTTCTTGATGGCGTTGATCCGCTGGAGCCGTTCGTTGAGCAACGACCCCATCAACCCGAGATTGATGACCCCCTGGGCGGCGCCGAAGTACC
Organism: Pseudonocardiaceae bacterium; assembly: GCA_035551355.1. Lineage (GTDB taxonomy): Bacteria > Actinomycetota > Actinomycetes > Mycobacteriales > Pseudonocardiaceae > DATATV01. The sequence continues at coordinate 60,348 of DASZNF010000019.1, forward strand.
CGCCGTAGATCCCGGTGCCCAGAATCCCGAGCCAGAGTCCCGGGCTGACGTGCGTCGCCGGCTTGTCGTTCTCCTCGGCTCCAGCAGCCAGCCGCTTGGCCAAGAACGGTTGCGCCACAACGAGAACCAACGCGAGCACGATCAACACCGGAACGATCGCCTTGAATGCCCCGGCCGGAAGATTGAGCAGCAGAATCGCCCCGATCACCCCGCCGATGACCGCGGCGGCGGCCAGTCGCAGCACCCGGGGCCGCTGTCCCGTCAGTTCCTCCCGGTATCCGATGGCCCCGGTGACCGACCCCGGGACCAGTCCCAGCCCGTTGGAGATGTTCGCGGTGATCGGCGGATACCCGATGGCCAGCAGGACGGGGAAGGTGATCAACGTCCCCGACCCGACCACGGAGTTGATGATCCCCGCGGCGATCCCCGCGGCTCCGACCCCGACCGCCTGCAACGCGTCCACCGGACCTCCTGACCCTCGCGACCAGCCCATACCCTGTCACGTCAGGGCGCGAGCGACCGCGACCCGCAAGAGACCAGTAGCCCGAAACCCGCCCATCACAACCGTCCCCGGCCGGCCGAAAACCCCGACCGGCCCCAGGAACCACCAGCCGACGCACCGGACCGGCCCGCCGACGGGAACCCGGCCAAACCCCTGCTCAACAGCCGAGTTCCCGTCCGGCAACCACCAAGTCCGGCAACCACCAACCTGTCCGGTAACCGGCGTCAAAAACCCGGCCGGCTCAGCCCCCGGACCCAGACCCGACCAGCGCCACCGCCCGCTCCCGCCGCGCCACCGAGGCCGCCGCCAGCTCCCGCAGCAGGTTCTCGGTCTCGGCCCAGTCCAAGCAGGCGTCCGTGATGCTCTGCCCGTACCGAAGCTCCCCGGCCCGCCCGAGGATCAGATCCTGGCGGCCGGCGGCCAGGAAGCTCTCCACCATCAGCCCCCGAATCCCCCGCTCGCCCGCGGCCACCCGCGAAGCCACGTCGCGCACCACGATCGGCTGACGATGGTGATCCTTGCCACTGTTCCCATGACTGGCATCGATCAGCAACCGCTCCGACAACCCAGCCGAAGCCAGCCGCTCGACGGTCGAGGCCACCGTGGCCGAGTCGTAGTTGGGCCCGGAGTCGCTGCCGCGCAAGATCACGTGACAGTCGGGATTCCCGGTGGTGTTGAGCAGCGCGGCCACCCCGTCATCGGTGATCCCCGGGAACACATGCCTGCTCCCAGCCGCCCGCACCGCGTCGACGGCGATCTGCACGTTCCCATCCGTCGCGTTCTTGATGCCGATAGGCATGGACAGCCCACTGGACAGCTGCCGGTGAACCTGACTGGCCGCCGTGCGCGCCCCGATCGAGCCCCAGGCCACCAGGTCAGCGGTGTACTGCGGAATGATCGGATCAAGGAATTCGCACCCGACCGGCAGGCCGAGCCCGAGGATGTCGCCAAGCAACCGCCGCGCGGTGCGCAGTCCCGCGTTGACGTTGTAGCTGCCGTCGAGGTTGGGGTCGTTGAGCAGGCCCTTCCATCCCACGGTGGTGCGCGGCTTCTCGAAGTAGACCCGCATCACGACCAGCAGATCGTCCCGCAGCTCCTCGGCCACCGCGGCGAGCCGGGAGGCGTAGTCCAGCGCGGCGGCCGGATCATGCACCGAGCAGGGTCCGACCACGACCAGCAGCCGATCATCGGTCCCGTCGAGCACGTCGACAACGGAGCGACGAGACCGCGCCACAAGCTCGGCAGCGGAGTCGGTGAGCGGCAGCTCCTCGCGGAGCAGAGCCGGCGAAATCAGCGGACGAACCTGCTCGATACGCAGGTCACGGACCTGACTTGGGCGGGGCGGCATTGGGATTCCTCTCCGCAAGCCGCTTCACCTCTTCCACCGTGAACCGGCTCGCGATACGCGAGCGCAAGGGCGGTTGGCCCCTGCCGGTTCCGGGTGGTGGATGACGAGATCAGCGCGCGGTCTCACCGTCCGGTCCACCCAGGACCGGCCAGCTAAACCGCCAATAGCGCTGCACAGCCTCATCGTACCGTGCCCGCCCCACCCAATTCGCACCCCGCGCGGGTGCGATGTGGCTCACCGATAGTTGGTGAACTGCAGCGCGATGCCGAAGTCGTGGCCCTTGAGCAGGGAGATGACCTCCTGCAGGTGGTCCTTCTTCTTGCCCGTGACGCGCAACTGGTCGCCCTGGATCTGCGCCTGGACACCCTTGGGGGCTTCGTCGCGCACGTACTTGGCGATCTGCTTGGCCTTCTCCGAGGTGATGCCCTGCACGATCGTCCCCGTGACCTTGTAGACCTTGCCGGACACGGCGGGCTCGTCCACCTCGAAGGCTTTGAGCGAGATCCCCCGCTTCACCAACTTCTCCCGGAACACCTCGATCGCCGCCGCGCAACGTTCCTCGGTATCCGCCTGGAAGCTGATGCCTTCCTCGCCCGACCAGGTGACCTGCGCGTTCACGCCGCGGAAGTCGAAGCGCGTGGACAGTTCCTTGGTCGCCTGGTTGAGCGCGTTGTCCACCTCCTGCCGGTCGACCTTGCTGACCACGTCGAACGAGGGGTCCGCCACGTTGTACTGCACCTCCGTCACACCAGCGTTTCGTGCTTGCGGATCGTACCCGGGGGTCCCCGTTGGCATGCCCGGTATCGCGTTGGGTAAAGTTCTCCCAGCGGTCGTCGAGACCGCGCCAGGCGGCTTGCCCGAGTGGTCAAAGGGAGCAGACTGTAAATCTGTCGCGAGAGCTACGAAGGTTCGAACCCTTCAGCCGCCACACCACGGGAATCGGCCCGGTGACCAGCCAAGACGGTCACCGGGCCGATCTCTATCTGTCCGTCTGCGTCCGGCGCTGTACGGCTATGAACGGCTGCCTGTGGGGCATTCGTGGGGCACATCCCACGGGACCCTGTGCCGGGTGGACGCGAGATGGCCGTGAAATCGATCGCATGCCTAAATCGCAAAAGCGGTGTGGCAGATGCACTCGAACGGACCGGCTTGACTAGCACCACTCTTGCAGGTCAGACAAGATCACCCACGCTAGTCTTGAGGCTCCTGGCCCGGCCGTGGGCTAGCATCCTCGGGTTGGGAGCGGGAGGACCCAGTGATGGCGCAGTGGTCGCAGCCGGCTAGGTTGCAGAACCTGGTGATGGGCCTTGCCGCCCAACCTCGGGAGACTGAGTGGCTTGAGTTTAAAGAAAACAAATTTGATTC
>DASZNF010000020.1:0-29102 GCA_035551355.1 Pseudonocardiaceae bacterium
CCTCGCGGATGCCATGCAGGTCGCCAAACGCAGCCTTGAGGACGTGTTCCTCGACCTGACAGGACGGGAGCTGCGCTCGTGACCACAGCGAACCGCTTCGCCCCCGGCACGTTCACGCCGGCACCCGGCGCCGGCAGACGCTCCGCCATGCTGTTCACCCAGGCGAAGACGGAAACCCTGCTGGCGCTGCGCAACGGCGAACAGGTGCTGCTCACCCTGCTCATCCCGCTGGCGCTGCTGATCGGGCTGACGCTGATCACGTTCATCCCGATGCCCGCGCCCCGGATCGACGCGGTGACGCCGAGGGTGTTCGCGCTGGCGATCATGTCCTCCGCGTTCACCGGCCAGGCCATCGCGCTGGGCTTCGACCGCCGCTACGGCGTGCTCAAGCGGCTGGCCGCCACCGCGCTGCCGCGCTGGATGCTGGTCGGCGGCCGGTTGCTGGCCGCCGTGGTGATCGTGGTGGTTCAGCTGATCATCCTGGGCATCGTGGCCACGGTGCTCGGCTGGTCGCCGCAGGCCGGCGGGATCGCCGCCGCGATACTGCTGGTGCTGGTCGGCACGCTGGCCTTCGCCGCGCTGGGCGTGCTGCTGGGCGGAGCGCTGCGGGCGGAGATCGTGCTGGCCCTGGCCAACATCATCTGGTTCGTGCTGCTGCTGGCCGGCGGGGCCGGGCTGGCCGAGGCGAACCTGCCGCAGGGGGTCAACGACCTGCTGGTGCTGCTGCCCTCCGGTGCGCTGGCCGAGGGCCTCTACGCCGCGCTCGGGCACGGCGGCACGCCGGTCTGGGAGTGCGTGCTGGTGCTGCTGGTGTGGGCCGGGGTGGCCGGCGGCCTCGCCACCCGCACCACCAAGCTGTCCTGACAGTCTGGGCCTCCCCCGCGACCGTCAGCTCCTACGAAGCCGACCAACACAGCACCACCGGATCGGGTGAGACGGGCACCACTGGGGAACCGGGCGGGCGCGGGCGGGGATGGTCAGCCTCCTACCATCAGAGGGTGCAGCTCTCCTCGCTCGTGTCCCGCGTTCCCCGGCCCAGCCAGGGTGTGCAGCGTGTGCTGGCCATCGCCGCGGTGGTCACCCAGATCGGCGTCGCGGTCGGCGGCGGCACCGTGCGGGTCACCGGATCGGGTCTTGGCTGCCCCACCTGGCCGGAGTGCGCGCCGGGCAGTCTGGTGCCCATCGCCGACCCCACCCGAGGCCAGCTGCACCAGTGGATCGAGTTCGGCAACCGGCTGCTCGGCGTGTCCGTCGGGGTGGTCGGCGCGCTGGTGTTCATCGCCGCGCTACTGGCCAGGCCGCGTCGCAAGCGGCAGCTGTGGCTGGCCGCGTCCATGCCGCTCGGGGTGGTCGCGCAGGCGGTCATCGGCGGCATCACTGTGCTGGTGAAGCTGGACTGGGTGGCGGTGTGCCTGCACTTCCTGCCCTCGCCGGTGCTGGTGTGGCTCGCCGTACTGCTGGTGAGGTGCGTGTCCGAGGGCGACGGGCCGGCCCGGCCGACCGTGCCGCGGCCGCTGCGCGGGCTGCTGGTGGCGATGACCGGGGTGCTCGGCGTGCTGATCGCCGCGGGCACGCTGGTCACCGCGGCCGGGCCGCACTCCGGGGATGCCAACGTGCCCCGGCTGAAGCTGCCCATCGTGAACCTGGCCCAGTTCCACGGGGACTTCCTGTTCATCTTCCTGGGCATGCTGGTGGCGTTCGGGTTCGCGCTGCGCATCACCGGCGGCAGCAAACCGGTGTGGCGGGCATTCGCTTGGCTGACCGCGGCCGTGCTGGCGCAGGGCGCGATCGGCATGATCCAGTACTTCACCGGCGTGCCCGACGGGCTGGTGATCCTGCACGTGTTCGGCTCGATGCTGGTCACCGCGGCGATGGCCGGCCTGTGGGTGGCCACCCGGGAACGCGAGGGCCCGACCGGCGAGGACTACCTGGGCGGGGCCGGTCGGCGCTCCCACATCGACGGCACCTCGCCGGCGAACCAGCCGTAGAACTCGTCCACCGTGCGCAGCCGCAGCGCGCGCTGCGGATCGCCGGAGAGCAGCCGCAGACCAATCGCGGTCATCGCGCGCATGCCGGCGATGGCGTCCAGCCGACGGCGTACGAACGTGGCCCAGGCGGCCACGTCGGCCCGGTACTGAGCGGCCTGCCGGCCCCGGCGGGTGGTGCGGACCACGAGGCCGGCATTGATCAGCAGCCGGATGTTGGTGCTGACCGAGCCGGTGCTGGCCTCCAGCTCCTCGGACAGTTCGGCGGCGGTGCGCTCCTCGGGATCGCAGACCAGCAGGTAGCCCAGGATGCGGCCGCCGATCAGCGGGATTCCCTCGCTGACCAGGTTCGCGGCGAAGCGCTCGGTCCATTCGGTGAGGCTGGCGGGAGGTTTGGCCATGTCGGTCCGTTCGACGCCGGTCGATCAACTTCGGTCGACACTGAAGCTACAGTGTCATCAGCCGATCAGTCATCCCGGACACGCGGTCGTGGACGTCTCTGGATCCGTCGTAGTTCGTATCTCACGACGCCGACAGAAAGCCTTCAGTTAATCCACAGAGTTTTGGGGCACTCTTGATGGCATGACGATGCTCGGGGTCGATGCGGGACCGGCGGCAGCCGGCGCGGTATCCCCCGATGCCGTGTTGCCCGGGGTGCTGCCCGAGGTCGCGGTGCCCCGCTCGTGGCGACGGCGGATCGGCGCGCCGGCCCGGCGTGGACTGGCGCTGCTCCCCCATCCGAAGAGGACCCCGTTCACCTTCTGGTACCTGATGGTGCTGGCGGCGACCACGCTGATGATCGACTTCGCCACGCCGGCCGCGGTGCACCGGATCATGGCGATGTCCAGCACCAGCGCGGTCAACCTGGAACGGCACCCGGTGCAGGTACTGTTCCTGTCCGCGCTGTGGCTGGCCGATCAGCACTGGCTGATCTACGCGGCCATCTTCACCGCGGTCATCGCGCCACTGGAGCGCAAGATCGGCACCAAGGCGACCCTGCTGGTGTTCGCCAGCGGGCACGTGCTGGCCACGCTGGCCACCGAACTGCCGGTGCTGGTCGCGGTGCACGCGCACTGGCTGCCCAGGGTCGACGGGCACCTGGTGGACATCGGCGTGAGCTACGGCTTCTTCGCCACCGCGGGCGCGCTGCTGCTGATGCTGCCGAGCAGGCCACGCTGGTGGGCCATCGCCGCGCTCAACGCCACCATCCTGGCGATCTACCTGGACATGGGCCTGACCAGCGTGGATTCCGTGGTCACCGCGATCGGTCACCTGCTGGCCGCGTACGTCGGGATGCTCGGCTGGCTGCCGTGGCTGCGCAAGCGCCATCTGGTGGGGTCGCTGACCATGCCGGCGTGGCTGGGCCGCCGGGCCGCGGCCGTTCCCGCCGCCGCGATCTGACCGTTTGCTCCCGGCTCGGGTTAGGACCAGGCAGTACAGTCGGGGCGGCTAGCGACTGTCGAGCGCCCCTGGGGGCGGCCAGATGACCGAGGACCACCCGAAGGGCGAGGACGCCCGCCCCGATCACGGCTGGTTCGGCGCCCACGGCGGGCCGGAACCCGGAGGCGACGCGGACCACCACCAATCCCATGGTGCGCACTCGGGGAGCATGGGCGGTGCACGGTCGCCCGGACCGAAGATCTCCGGCGAGGGCCAGCGATCATCCTGGCTGTTCGAGCACTTCGGCACGGACGACGCCGATCGGGCCGCGCTGCCGGGCCCGAGCCCGCAGGACCCGTACGGGTCCGAGTCCTCGGCGTACCCGCCCGAGGCCGCGTACGGGAGACCACCGGGCCCGAGCCTGCACTCCCAGGGCTACGACCAGACCGGATCGCAGCCACCGGGCCCGAGCCTGTCCGACCCGTATGGCCCGGCGCCCGGGCACAAGCACAGCCAGCCGACCCGAGAGCCGATCAGCGCGCCGTTCCCCTTACCTCCGCAGCGGCTCGCGCCGGGCGGCGGGTCGCCGGGCCCCACGTTCGCCCCGCCCTATCCCCCGCCGCCGATCGCACCGCCGCCGGCCGGATTTCTGCCCCCGGGCAGCGGGTCGCCGGGGCCGGCATTCGCACCGCCCCATCCCCCGCCACCGGCACCGCAGACCGGGCCACCGCCCCCGGGACCGCAGGTGTACCACCAGTGGGTCCCGTCGAACGTGCCCGGCACGGACACCCTCGCGAGTTGGCCGCCGCCCAAGGGCCCCTACGACGACCTGCGAGAATCCTGGCTCAGACGGGTGATGCGCCGGCTTCGGGGCGGCACATGATTCGAGTCAGGGCATGATTCGGGGCGGGGCATGAACGGAATTCTGCAGGGGGCGCTCGGCGGCGGCCGGGCGCTGCTGGTCGGGTGGATCCTGCCCAGCCTGATCAACGTGCTGATCTTCGGTTTCGTCATTCTGCCCCGGATCAGCGGGTTCGCGACGCTCACCGCGGACAACGACGCGGCCCGGGCCACGATCTTCGGACTGGTCGGCACCGCCGTGCTCGGGCTGGTGCTCGCCGCGGTGCAAACCCCGCTCTACCGCCTGCTGGAGGGGTACCTCGGCTGGCCGCGTCCGCTCTACCAGCGGGCCCGCGCCCGGCAACTGTCCCGGAAACACTTGCTGCGCAATCGATTGGACGCCGCATTCCTGGCCAACCGGGAGACCTCCGGCACCATGACCTACCCGGAACACCAGACGCTGCAACAGTTCCGCACCCACCCGGTGACCCGCCGGTACGTGGACAAGGACATCCGGCGCGGGCCGGTGTGGCTGAATCTGCTCGACGAGCGCCTGCACCGCTACCCGGTGGACGACCGGCAGGTCACGCCCACCCGGTTGGGTAATGCCATTCGCCGGTTCGAGGAGTACGGCTACGACCGCTTCCGGCTGGACTCCCAGGTGCTCTGGCACGAGCTCAACGCCGTGGTCCCCGATCCGGCCCGCAAGCAGGCCGAGGACGCACGGACCAATGTGGACTTCTTCGTCTGCCTGCTGTGGGGCCACCTGCTGGTCGCCGTGTCCGCGATCGTCGAACTGGCCACCCGCACCGCGGGGCAGCCCTACCTGGTCGGCGGCGCGCTGGCCGGGCTGCTGATCCTGTCCGGCATCTGGTACCGGGTCGCGGTGGTGGCCACCGACGAGTGGGCCGGCGCGGTCCGGGCCATGATCAACCTCGGGCGGCAGCCGCTGGCCACCGCGCTCGGATTACAGCTGCCCGAGTCCATCGACGACGAACGGGTCATGTGGACGCTGGCCGGCAAGCTGGCCGAATTCCCCTACCAGGCCGATCTGATGCGCGAGCTCAACCGCTTCCGCGTCCCGGCCGAGGCCGGGTCGGCACCTCAGAACGGCCAGCCCAGCACCGGCAGGCGCAGCGCCGAGTCCACCGCGAGAGCCACGAACACCAACATCAAATAGGTGTTGGACAGGTGGAACAGGGTCATCGGGTTGTTCTCCCGGCCCTTGCGCACCGCGGTGTGCAGCCGCTGCGCGGTCACCAGGAACCAGCCGCCGAACACCACCGCGAAGCTCGCGTACACCCACCCGGTGGCCGGGACCAGCAACAGCGTGCAGGCCACCATCACCCAGGAGTAGATGAGGATCTGCCTGGACACGTGCTCCTTGGTCGCCACCACCGGCAGCATGGGCACGCCCGCCCGGGCGTAGTCGTCCTTGAACTTCATGGCCAGCGCCCAGAAGTGCGGCGGGGTCCAGAAGAAGATGATGCCGAACATCACCCAGGCCGGCCACGCCACGGTGTTGGTCACCGCGGCCCAGCCGATCACCACCGGCATGCAGCCGGCCGCGCCGCCCCACACGATGTTCTGTGAGGTGCGCCGCTTGAGCAGCATCGTGTAGACGAGGACGTAGAACAGGATCGCGGCCACCGCGAGCACCGCGGCCAGCCAGGTGGTGGTGATCAACAGCACGGTGAATGAGGCCACACCGAGCACCAGGCCGAAGACCAGCGCGTTGCGCGGGGTGACCGTGTGCTTGACCAGCGGGCGCGCCCTGGTGCGCTTCATCACCGAGTCGATGTCCGCGTCCACCACGCAGTTCAGCGCGTTCGCGCTGCCCGCGGCCATGGTCCCGCCGACCAGCGTGGCCAGCACCAGCCACAGCGACGGAAACCCGCGCGCGGCCAGGAACATGGCCGGGATGGTGGTGACCAGCAGCAGCTCGATCACCCGCGGCTTGGTCAGTGCGACATACGCCCGCATGATGTCGAGCATCCGGCCGAACCTGGCCGGGGTGATCGGGGCAGCGGGAGCGCCGACGGCGACCTCGCCGTCGGAGTCGACAGCCTTCACGCCGCGCTCGCCCGAGACATGTCGCTCCTGAGGGTCGATCGGTGGACTGGAAACACTCCGGATGGTAATCGCCGGTCGATCGATCGCCAGCCACGGGGGCGGTCCGCCGACTCAGATCACACGAACTCGACCTCGGTACTACGCTGGTCCGCGACGAGGGAGAACCGCGGGTCCGCAGTGCTTGATGCCGGGTTTCGGGATCGATTGAGAACCCGGTCGGCACCGACGCGCAGAGTCGGCCCGCGCAACGCGAAACAAGCAACCCGAGAGTGGGAGTTCAGGTCCGTGTCTGACAGCGACGACCTCACCCGACTGACGACCGCGCACGTGCCTGCGGACTGGAGCGAGTTGGACCGCCGTGCGGTCGACACGATCCGGGTGCTGGCCGCGGACGCCGTGCAGAAGGTCGGCAACGGCCACCCCGGTACGGCGATGAGCCTGGCCCCGCTGGCCTACTCGCTGTTCCAGCGGGTCATGCGGCACGACCCAAGCGACCCGGACTGGACCGGCCGCGACCGGTTCGTGCTGTCCTGCGGGCACAGCAGCCTGACCCTGTACCTGCAGCTGTTCCTGTCCGGCTACGGCCTGCAGCTCTCGGACATCGAGTCGCTGCGCACCTGGGGCTCCAAGACCCCCGGTCACCCGGAGCACGGGCACACCGCGGGCGTGGAGATCACCACCGGCCCGCTGGGCCAGGGCCTGGCCTCGGCGGTGGGCATGGCCATGGCCGCCCGCCGCGAGCGCGGCCTGTTCGACCCGGACGCCGCGACGGGCGCCAGCCCGTTCGACCACCACATCTACGTGATCGCCTCCGACGGTGACATCGAGGAGGGCGTCACCTCCGAGGCGTCCTCGCTGGCCGGCACGCAGCAGCTGGGCAACCTGATCCTGTTCTACGACGCGAACCAGATCTCCATCGAGGACGACACCACGATCGCGCTGTCCGAGGACACCGCGAAGCGCTACGAGGCCTACGGCTGGCACGTGCAGCGCGTGGACGGCGGCGAGAACGTCACCGGCATTCTGGAGGCGATCGAGGCGGCCAAGGCCGAGACCAGCCGTCCCTCGATCATCGTGCTGCGCACCATCATCGGCTACCCGGCGCCGACCAAGCAGAACACCGGCAAGGCGCACGGCTCCGCGCTGGGCGCCGACGAGGTCGCGGGCGTGAAGAAGGCGCTGGGCTTCGACCCGGACAAGAACTTCGACGTCGCCGACGAGGTGCTCGCGCACGCCCGCGAGGTGGCCGACCGGGGCAAGGCCGCGCACGCCGACTGGCAGGCCGCGTTCGAGAAGTGGGCGGCCAACAACCCGCAGCGCAAGGCGCTGTTCGACCGGCTGGCCACCCGCAGCCTGCCGGCCGACTGGACCGACGCGCTGCCGAGCTGGGACGCCGACGAGAAGGGCATCGCCACCCGCGCCGCCTCCGGCAAGATCCTCGCCGCGCTGGCCGACACGCTGCCCGAGCTGTGGGGCGGTTCGGCCGACCTGGCCGAGAGCAACAACACCACCATGGCCGGCGCCGACTCGTTCGGCCCGGAGACCATCGCCACCAAGGAGTGGAACGCCCACCCCTACGGCCGCACGCTGCACTTCGGCATCCGCGAGCACGCCATGGGCTCGATCCTCAACGGCATCGCGCTGCACGGCCCGACCCGCCCCTACGGCGGCACCTTCCTGATCTTCAGCGACTACATGCGCCCGGCGGTGCGGCTGGCCGCGCTGATGCAGCTGCCGGTCACCTACGTGTGGACGCACGACTCGATCGGCCTCGGCGAGGACGGCCCGACCCACCAGCCGATCGAGCACCTGGCCGCGCTGCGCGCCATCCCCGGCCTGACCGTGGTCCGGCCCGGTGACGCCAACGAGACGGCGGCCGCCTGGCGGGCGCTGCTGACCAAGGACGACGGCCCGGTCGGCCTGGCCCTGACCCGGCAGGCGCTGCCCACCCAGCCCGGCACCAAGGAGCTGGCGGCCGAGGGCGTGGCCCGCGGCGGCTACGTGCTGGCCGACGCCGAGGGCGGGCTGCCCGAGGTGGTGCTCATCGCCACCGGCTCGGAGCTGCAACTGGCCGTTGCCGCGCGGGAAACCCTGCAGGCGGACGGAATTCGCACGCGCGTGGTGTCGTTGCCCAGTGTGGAGTGGTTCGACGCCCAGGACCAGGCGTACCGGGATTCCGTCATCCCCCCGCAGGTCAAGGCGCGGGTCGCGGTGGAGGCCGGGGTCGCCCAGCCGTGGTACCGGTTCGTCGGCGACGCCGGGGAGATCGTCTCGATCGAGCACTTCGGCGCCTCCGCCGACTACAAGACCCTGTTCAAGGAGTTCGGCTTCACCGCCGACGCCGTGGTCGACGCGGCCCGCCGGGCGCACCGCCAGGCAAGCAACTGACGAAGCTGCTTTTCGAAAGAAGAAGGAGCGATTGGCGATGACGAGCACAGACCGGCTCGCCCAACTGTCCGACGCCGGTGTGTCGATCTGGCTGGACGACCTGTCCAGGGAGCGGCTGACCTCGGGCAACCTGGCCGACCTGATCAAGAACAAGCACGTGGTCGGCGTGACCACCAACCCGACGATCTTCGCCGGCGCGCTGGCTCACGGTGAGTCCTACGACGAGCAGGTGCGCGAGCTGGCCGCGCGGGGCGCGGACGTGGACGCGGCGGTGCGTGAGATCACCACCACCGACGTGCGCAACGCCTGCGACCTGTTCCGGTCCACCTGGGAGTCCACCAACCACGTGGACGGCCGGGTGTCCATCGAGGTCGACCCGCGGCTGGCCCGGGACTCCGACGCCACCGTGGCCGAGGCCCAGGACCTGTGGAAGACCGTGGACCGGCCCAACCTGCTGGTCAAGATCCCGGCCACCGAGCAGGGCCTGCCGGCGATCACCAAGACCATCGCCGAGGGCATCAGCGTGAACGTGACGCTGATCTTCTCGGTGGACCGCTACCGCCAGGTGATGGACGCCTACCTGGCGGGCCTGGCGCGGGCCAGGGCCAACGGGCACGACATCAGCCAGATCCACTCGGTGGCCTCGTTCTTCGTGTCCCGGGTGGACAGTGAGGTGGACAAGCGGCTGGCCGCCATCGGCACGCCGGAGGCCACCGGGCAGCGCGGCAAGGCCGCCATCGCCAACGCGCGGCTGGCCTACGCGGCGTTCGAGGAGGTCTTCGCCGGGCCGAAGTGGCTGGCGCTGGCCAAGGACGGCGCCAACGCGCAGCGTCCGCTGTGGGCCTCCACCGGGGTGAAGGACCCCAGCTACTCCGACACCCGCTACGTGGACCAGCTGGTCGTGGCGAACGTGGTGAACACCATGCCGGAGAAGACCCTGGACGCGGTGGCCGATCACATCGAGCTGGCCGGCGACACGGTGACCGGCAAGGGCGAGCAGGCGGCCGAGGTGATGGAGCTGCTCTCCGGCGTCGGCGTGGACATCGACGACGTCTACCGCGTCCTGGAGGACGAGGGCGTGGAGAAGTTCGACAAGTCCTGGGCCGAGCTGCTCGAGACGGTGGCGAACCAACTGGCGCAGGCGAAGGGCTGAGGGCGTGACAGAACAGATCTCGGTCGGCATCGCCGACTCGGGCGGGGTGACCGGCCTGGCCGGTCAGCTCGCCGAGGAGCGGATCGCCTCGAAGCTGACCGCGGCCGACCCCACCCTGTGGGGGCCCGAGGCCGAGCACGAGGCGTCCATCCGGCTGTCCTGGACCACGCTGCACCAGTCCTCCCGCCCGCTGCTCGGCGAGATCGCCGCGCTGCGCGACACGCTGCTGTCGGAGGGTCTGGACCGCATCGTGCTGGCCGGTATGGGTGGCTCCTCGCTGGCCCCGGAGGTGATCGCCAACACCGCGGGCGTGCCGCTGGTGGTGCTGGACACCACCGACCCGGGCCAGGTGGCCGACGCGCTGGCGGGTGATCTCACCCGCACCGTGCTGGTGGTCTCGTCCAAGTCCGGGTCCACCGTGGAGACCGACAGCCACCGGCGGATCTTCACCGCCGCGTTCGAGGCCAAGGGCATCGACGCGGCCTCCCGCATCGTGGTGGTCACCGACCCGGGCTCGCCGATGGAGTCCATGGCCCGTGACCTCGGCTACCGGCACGTGTTCCTGGCCGACCCGCACGTGGGCGGCCGATACTCGGCGCTGACCGCGTTCGGGCTGGTGCCGGCCGGGCTGGCCGGCGCGGACATCACCGCGCTGCTGGACGAGGCCGCCGCCGCGGCCGCGGTCCTGGGCACTGACGACCCGGAGAATCCGGCCCTGGTGCTGGGCGCGGCGCTGGGCGAGGCGCACGGCACCGGCGCGGAGAAGGTGGTGCTGGCCGACTCCGGCTCGGGCATCAAGGGCTTCCCGGACTGGGCCGAGCAGCTGATCGCCGAGTCCACCGGCAAGAACGGCACCGGGTTGCTGCCGGTGGCCGTGGAGGGCACCGACGCGGCCGGGTTCGCCAACGCGGGCACGGACGCCACGCCGGTGGCCATCGGACCCGCCGAAGGCACCGCCAAGATCTACACCAACGGCCCGCTCGGCGGGCTGTTCCTGTTGTGGGAGTACGCCGTCGCGGTGGCCGGCCGGATCCTGGGCATCAACCCGTTCGACCAGCCCGACGTGGAGGCGGCCAAGGTCGCCGCCCGGTCCCTGCTGGACAAGCCGGTGGCCGACGAGGGCGAGCCCATCCTGGACGGCGTGATCGAGATCCACGCCTCCGAGGGCTGGCTGCCCAACGGCGTGGAGACGGTGAGCGGCGCGCTCAACGCGCTGCTGTCGGCCGCGCCGGACTACGGCTACCTGGCCATCCAGGCCTACCTGGACCGGATCGCCGACGCCTCGGCGATCGTGCTGCGGCCGGAACTGGCCCGCCGGTCGGGCCTGCAGACCACGTTCGGCTGGGGGCCGCGGTTCCTGCACTCCACCGGGCAGTACCACAAGGGTGGGCACCAGAACGGGGTGTTCCTGCAGATCACCGGAACTCCCGAGGCCGATCTGGAGATCCCGGACCGGCCCTACACGCTCGGCGTGTTGCAGCACGCCCAGGCGATCGGCGACGGCCAGGTCCTCGCCGAGCACGGTCGTCCGGTGCTGCGGTTGCACCTGACCGACCGGGCCGCCGGGTTGGTGGCGCTGACCCATGCCATCTCGGAGGTGAACCGTTGAGCCCAGTCGTCCGCAATCCGCTGCGCGACGATCGCGACCTGCGGCTGCCCAAGATCGCAGGCCCGTGCGGCGTGGTGATCTTCGGAGTGACCGGCGACCTGTCCCGCAAGAAGCTGATACCGGCCATCTACGACCTGGCCAACCGCGGTCTGCTGCCGCCCGGCTTCGCGCTGACCGGCTTCGCCCGGCGTGACTGGGCCGACGAGGACTTCGGCGAGATCGTGCACCAGGCGATCAAGGATCACGCCCGCACGCCCTACCGGCCCGAGGTGTGGAACCAGCTCAACGAGGGCATCCGGTTCGTGCCGGGCAGCTTCGACGACGACAACGCGTTCGACTCGCTGGCCGCGACGGTGGCCGACCTGGACCGCATCCGCGGCACCGGCGGCAACCACGCGTTCTACCTCTCCATCCCGCCGGGCGCGTTTCCCGTTGTGCTCAAACAACTCTCCCGCTCCGGACTGTCCGCACAGGACGGTGACCAGTGGCGGCGGGTGGTCATCGAGAAGCCGTTCGGGCACGACCTGAAGAGCGCCAAGCAGCTCAACGGGATCGTCAACGAGGTCTTCCCCGAGGACTCGGTGTTCCGCATCGACCACTACCTCGGCAAGGAGACGGTGCAGAACATCCTGGCGCTGCGCTTCGCCAACCAGTTGTTCGAGCCGATCTGGAACGCCAACTACGTCGACCACGTGCAGATCACCATGGCCGAGGACATCGGCCTCGGTGGGCGCGCGGGCTACTACGACGGCATCGGCGCGGCCAGGGACGTCATCCAGAACCACCTGCTGCAGCTGATGGCGCTGACCGCGATGGAGGAGCCGGTCTCCTTCCACCCCAACGACCTGCGCGCGGAGAAGATCAAGGTGCTCTCCGCGACCAAGCCGCTCGGCCCGTTCGACGAGACCACCGCGCGCGGCCAGTACGCGGGCGGCTGGCAGGGCGGGATGAAGGTGCCCGGCCTGCTGCAGGAGGGCGGCTTCGCCAAGGACTCCACCACCGAGACCTTCGCGGCCATCACCCTTGAGGTGAACACCCGCCGCTGGGCCGGGGTGCCGTTCTACCTGCGCACCGGCAAGCGGCTGGGCCGCCGGGTCACCGAGGTGGCCGTGGTGTTCAAGCGCGCCCCGCACCTGCCCTTCGACTCCACCGCCACCGAGGAACTGGGGCAGAACGCCCTGGTCATCCGGGTGCAGCCGGACGAGGGCGTGACCATGCGGTTCGGCTCGAAGGTCCCGGGCAACACCATGGAGGTGCGGGACGTGACCATGGACATGGGTTACGGCCACGCCTTCACCGAGTCCTCGCCGGAGGCCTACGAGCGGCTGATCCTGGACGTGCTGCTGGGCGAGCCCTCGCTGTTCCCGGTCAACGACGAGGTCGAGCTGTCCTGGAACATCCTCGACCCGGTGCTGGAGCACTGGGCCAAGCACGGCAAGCCGGACAGCTACCGGGCGGGCAGCTGGGGTCCGGCGTCCGCGGACAAGATGCTGCAGCGCACCGGACGTACGTGGAGGCGACCGTGATCATCGACCTGCCGTCCACCACCACGCAGACGATCAACAACAAGCTGGTCCAGCTGCGCGAGGAAGGTGGCGTGACCACCCTCGGCCGAGTGCTGACCCTGGTGATCGTCACCGACGACGGGGGCAAGGCCGAGGAAGCCATCGAGGCGGCCAACGACGCCAGCCGCGAGCACCCGTGCCGGGTGCTGGTGGTGGCCCGGGGCGCCAAGCGGGCCGCGCCCCGGCTGGACGCCCAGATCCGGGTCGGCGGCGACGCCGGCGCCAGCGAGGTGGTCGTGCTGCGGCTGTACGGGCCGCTGGCCGACGAGGGCGCCAGCTGTGTGATACCGCTGCTGCTGCCCGACGCCCCGGTGGTGGCCTGGTGGCCGTTCGAGTCGCCGGTGGCGCCGATCAAGGACCCGATCGGGGAGCTGGCCAGCCGGCGGATCACCGACGCGGCCAACGAGCGCAACCCGGTCAGGTCGCTGGACCAGCGCCGGGACAACTACACCGACGGCAACACCGACCTGGCGTGGACCCGGCTGACCACGTGGCGAGCCATGCTGGCCGCCGCGCTGGACCTGCCGCCATACGAGAAGGTCACCGCGGCCGCGGTGACCGGTGAGGCCGACTCGCCCTCCACCGACCTGCTGGCCGCGTGGCTGGGTTCCCGGCTGCGCATCCCGGTCGCCCGGCACAAGGCCACACACGGCGGCGGCATCGTGTCGGTGGTGCTGGAGCGCCGCTCGGGCAACGTGGAGCTGCACCGGCCGGACCAGAAGGTCGGCACGCTGACCCAGCCCGGGCAGCCCGACCGGCGGGTGGCGTTGCAGCGCAAGTCGGTGCGCGACTGCCTGGCCGAGGAGCTGCGCCGGCTGGACTCGGACGAGATCTACGCCGAGACGCTGCGGGCGCTGAACAGGGTGGTGCGCGGCCGGGCGGCCAACTCGGCCTCCCCGGCGGCCAAACCGGCCAGCCGGACCACGACCAGCAGCCGGGCCAGGAAGGCGGCGACCGACGGCGCGGACGCCAAGGCCGCGGCCAAGCCCGCCGACCAGCCGGAACCCAAGCCCGAAGCCAAGCCCGCCGCGAAGAAGGCCGCGCCGAAGGCGGGCAAGGCGCGGGCGAAGGCGAGGGCCTCGTGAGCAGTTCCCCTGAGGTGGTGGTGCACGCCAACGGTGATCTGCTGGCCGCCGCCACCGCGGCCCGGCTGGTGACCAAGCTGGTGGACGCCCAGTCCTCGCGCGGCTCCGCCTCGCTGGTGCTCACCGGCGGGCGGACCGGCAACGCGGTGCTGGAACACCTGCGGGAGAGCCCGGCCCGGGACGCGGTCGACTGGTCCCGGGTGGACCTGTACTGGGGCGACGAGCGGTTCCTGCCCGCGGGCGACCCGGAGCGCAACGAGACCCAGAACCGGGAAGCGCTGCTGGACCACGTGCCGGTGGACCCGGCGCGGGTGCACGCGATGGCGCCCTCGGACGGCGAGTTCGGCGACGACCCGGAGGCCGCGGCCGCGGCCTACGAGCGGATGCTGGCCGAGGCCACCCGGCCGGAGGATCACGGTCTGGTGCCCACCTTCGACGTGTGCCTGCTGGGCGTGGGCGAGGAGGGGCACACCGCCTCGATCTTCCCCGAGTCCCCCGCGGTCTACGAGGAGGACCAGATGGTGGTGCCGGTGCGCAACTGCCCGAAGCCGCCGCCCACCCGGCTCTCGCTGACCCTGACCGCGATCCGCTCCGCCAACGAGGTGTGGCTGATGACCACCGGCGAGGCGAAGCTGGCCGCGGTGGCCATGGCGCTGGGCGGCGCGGGTGAGGTCCAGGTGCCCGCGGCGGGCGCCCGGGGCCGGCGGCGCACGCTGTGGCTGCTGGACCGCGCGGCCGCGGCCAAGGCGCCCAAGCAGTTCCTCCCGCCGATCGCCTGACCGCGTTCGAGCACTCGCGTAGGGGTCGCCTTCGGGCGGCCCCTACGCGAGTGTTCCGGTCCCTCGCCGATCTTCACCGCCATAGGATGACCGGATGACGCGGATGGCCCGGTGGATCGACGGACTGGAGCAGCAGGCCGAACAACGCCTGTCCCCCAACGTGTACGAGTACTTCCGGGGCGGCGCGGGCAGCGAGGCCAGCCTGGCCGAGGCCGAACCGGCCTGGGACGCGCTGCGGCTGCGCCCGAGGATGCTGCGCGACGTGTCCTCGGTGTCGGCCGAGACCACCGTGCTGGGCATCCCGCTGCGCACCCCGATCCTGATCGCGCCCTCCGCACTGCACTTCGCCGCCGACGAACGGGCCGAGGTGGCCACCGCCGAGGGAGCGGCGGCGGCCGGTTCGCTGCTGTGCGTGTCCTCCACCACCACGGTGTCCTACCCGAGCATCGCCGAGGCGGGCGCGCCCTGGTGGGCCCAGGTGTACGTGCTGGGCGACCGCGGCCTGACCCGGGAGCTGCTGGGCCGGGCCCGGGACGCCGGCGCGAGCGCGATCGTGCTCACCGTGGACAGCCCGCTGCTGGGCGACCGGAAGCTGATCTTCGACGCGCACATCACCCCGGCGCCGGGCATGCCCGGGCCGCACTACGGCGGCATGTCGTTCACCCCGACCGGCACCGGCAACGCCAAGGACCTGACCTTCGAGGACATCGCCTGGATCGCCGCGGCCGCCGGACTTCCGGTGCTGGTCAAGGGCATCCTGCGCGGCGACGACGCGGCCGAGGCGGTGCGCGCCGGCGCGGCCGGGGTGATCGTGTCCAACCACGGCGCGCGCCAGCTGGACCCGGTGGTGTCCTCGGCGTGGGCGCTGCCCGAGGTGGTCCGAGCGCTGGAGGGCACCGACGCGCCGGTGATCGTGGACGGCGGGATCCGGCGCGGCACGCACGTGCTGGCCGCGCTGGCGCTGGGCGCGCACGCGGTGCTGCTGGGCCGGCCGGTGCTGTGGGCGCTGACCGTGGGCGGCGCGGACCTGGTGGCCCGGCTGATCGACGACCTCACCGCCGAACTGGAGCTGGCCATGACCCTGTCCGGAGCCGGCCGGCTGGCCGAGGTGTCCCCCGATCTGGTGGCTTCGGAGCGCCACTGACAGTGTGTACGGTATCCGGGGCCGATGAGCAGTGGTGACGAAGAACGCGAGGGCGCCAATGGCCGGCAAAACCGACTGGATTCCGGACGAGGTCAACACCGAGGTGCCCAGCGCGGCCCGGATCTACGACTTCCTGCTCGGCGGCGCGCACAACTTCGAGGCCGACCGGCTGGTCGGCAAGAAGATCCTGGACCTGCTGCCCGACGGCCGTCAGGTGGCCGCGTCCAACCGGGCGTTCCTGGCCCGCGCCGTGCGCTACCTGATCGAGCAGGGCATCACCCAGTTCCTCGACCTCGGCTCGGGCATTCCCACGGTGGGCAACGTGCACGAGATCGCGCAGGCGGCCGATCCGCGGGCCCGGGTGGTGTACGTGGACTACGACCCGGTGGCGGTGGCGCACAGCGAGCTGATCCTGGCCGGCAACGAGCGGGCCACCGTGGTGGACGCGGACATGACCGAGCCGGACCGGGTGCTGGCCAACCCCGGGGTGCGCCGGCTGCTGGACTTCGACGAGCCGATCGGGCTGCTGCTGGTCGCGGTGTTCCACTTCGTGGCCGACGAGCGGCACCCGAGGGACATCGTGCGCAAGTACCTCAACGTGCTGCCGCCGGGCAGTTTCGTGGCCATCTCGCACCTGACCGCCGACCAGTACCCGGCCGAAATGGACGGTGTCGTCGCGGCCATGCGCAACAGCCGCGACCCGATGTACTTCCGCAGCTACGCCGAGGTGGCCGCGCTGTTCGAGGGGCTGGAACTGGTCGAGCCCGGGGTGGTGCACGCCCCGTTGTGGCACGCCGATCCCGGCGACGACACCGGTCAGCAGGGTGTGTACGCCGGCGTCGGACGCAAGGCAGGCTGAGCCGCCGGTATGCCCCGCCCCTCCCCCTTCACCGACCTGCCCGCAACCGAGCAACCCGCCGGCCCGGCCGAGGACGCCGTGGTGGTCGAACTGGGCCGCCCGAGCGGGCGCGCCTACGGCTGTTTCGGGCTGACCACGGCGTTCCTGGCCGTGGTGGCGCTGGCCGCGGTGGTCTACGCGGCCCTCGGCCCGAGGGCCGCCTCGTCCCAGCTGCGCGGCCTGGCCGCGGTGCTCGGCGTGATCTTCCTGGCCTTCGCCGCCTGGCTGGTGCTGGTCGGGGTGCGGGCCGTGCGGGCCCGGCACGGGCTGGCGCTGGACGCCGATGCCGTGTGGTGGCGGCGGGACGCGGTGCTGGTCCGGCTGCCCTGGACCGAGCTGGCCGCGGCCCGGATGGTGCAGCCGATCCGGATCAAGGGGCTGCGCAGCAGCGCGCCGCCCGCCCCGGCGGTGCAGTTCAGCCCGGTGGACGAGGCCGCGCTGCGCCGCTACCCGCAGCTGGTGGACGCGGTGACCGCGGGCGAGCCGCTGGCCGAGCACCTGCCCAGGCTGCGCTACACCTTCCGGCTGGTCACCCCGGCCGACGGGCAGGCGGTGGCCGCCGCACTGGCCCGGTTCGTGCCGGACAAGACGCTGCCGGACACCGATGACGCCCCGGAGGGCTACCTGCCGCCCCGCCCCCGCGGCTCCCGCCGCCGTCCGCCCCGCCGGGCCGCCGGGGACGCCGCGGAGCCCGGCACCGGCGGCGGCACCGACAACGGCGGTGGCTCGAGTCCGGACTCACCCAGTTCCTGAGCAGCGCTCCCGGTGGGCGGACGACCTCCGAAATCACCCGGTCACGTGTGCTTCCGCACATTTCTGGGGCGCACGGCGTGCCATATGGCCTTCTCGGCCGTCCTACCCAACAACGACAGTGAAGTCGGCCGCACACATCCGGGCCCGACCTGGCATCACCGCAGTAGGGTCCGAAACGTGAAAACCGTTTGAGTGGAGGTCGGATCCTGGTTTTCTCACCGTCTCCCACGACCACGGCCTCCGTGCCGGACGACCGGACGTCAGCGGCGTGGTCCGCCCGCCGGGTGCTGGCCTGGTCGGGCCGGCACCGCGGCGCGCTGTCCGACGTCCTCGCGGTGCTCATCGCCGCGCTCGACGTGGCCACCAACTTCGATCCCAGCGCGCCGACCTACCAGCTGTCCCTGGCCCTGTCCACGGTCGCGGTGCTGGCCCTGGTGTTCCGGCGGCACCTGCCGTTCGTGACCACCCTGGTCACCATCCCCGGCTTCCTGCTCGGCTGGTCGGAACTCGGGCCGATGATCGCGCTGGGCACGCTGGCCTGGAAGCGCGGCCGCGACTGGCGCACCATCGTGGCCGCCATCGGGGTGTGGAGCAGCCGGTTCTTCATCTGGCCGGTCAACAACTTCCTGGCCGAGGGCTGGCGGCTGCACGTCTCCGACGCCATCTACGCCTGCTTCGTGGTGGCCATGCCGATCGCCATCGGCCTGCTCATCACCACCCGCCGCGACCTGTCCCACCGGATCGGCGAACTGGCCGCCAGCCGGGAGCGCGAGGCCCGGTTGCAGGCCATCGCGGTGCGCGCGGACGAGCGGGCCAAGATCGCCCGCGAGATGCACGACGTGGTGTCCCACCAGGTCAGCCTGATCGCCATCCAGGCCGGCGCGCTGCAGGTGACCACCGGTGACGAGCGGGCCAAGGAGACCGCGGCGGTGATCCGCTCGCTGTCCACCCGCACCCTGGACGAGCTGCGCGACCTCATCGGCGGGCTGCGCACCGCGACCGACGGCGCCGAGGAACCCGACCTGGACACCCTGCTGGACCTGATCCGGGAGTCCTCGGCCAGCGTGCAGCTGGACCTGGAACTGGGCGGTCGGCGACCGCCGCCGCCGGTGGCCAGCGCGGCCTACCGGACGGTGCAGGAATCCCTGACCAACGTACGCAAACATGCCGCCGACGCGCCCACCACGGTGCGACTGTCGGTGCACTCGGGTGCGCTGCACGTGCAGGTGAGCAATGCCGCGCCGACGAAGGTCGAGATGCAGGCCAACGGCGTCGGGCTGCCCTCGGGCGGGCACGGGCTGGTCGGTCTGCGCGAGCGGGCCGCGCTGCTCGGCGGCACGTTCGAGGCGGGCCGCACCGGTCCTGGTGGCTTCGAGGTGCACGCCAGCTTCCCGCTACCCCCGGACTGACGTCCCGGGAAGCCGACGCGGCACTGGCCGCGCTGGAGGACTCCGCGCGCCGGGGCCGGGGCGCGCAGAGCCCTTTTCAGAACTCCTCGCGCTGGGCGCGCAGCTTGGCCAGCGCCTCGGCGAGAATGGCCTCGCCGTCGGCGTCCGACCGGCGCTCCTTCACATACGCCAGGTGCGTCTTGTAGGGCTCGTTACGCGGCGGCGCGGGCGGCTTCTCCTGGTCTCGCCCGGCCGGCAGGCCGCACCGCGGACAGTCCCAGCTGTCCGGAATCTCCGCCTCCAGCGCGAAGGACGGCCGGGACTCGTGCCCGTTGGCGCACCAGTATCCGATACGGCGGCGCGGCGCGGACTCGCCGCGCTCGGACTCGCCCATCGGACCGGCGCCAACCCGCGTGCCCCGGATTGCATTGCCACCAGCCATAGGATCCTCACACCCCCATCACACAGGTCAAGGCCCGGCGGATGACCGGGCCCCGTAGTTTCCGCCGGCCTGTCAGCCGATCTTGAGCAACAGGCCGATACCGACAACGCAAATGACCCACACCGCGCCGATGAACAGGGTGATGCGGTCGAGGTTCTTCTCGGCCGAGGCCGAACCGGACAGGTTGGACTGCATCCCGCCGCCGAACAACGAGGACAGGCCGCCACCCCGCCCACGGTGCAGCAGGACCAGCAGAACCAGCAGAACGCTGGTGAGAATCAACCCGATTTGAAGGGCAAGCTTCATGTCATCCTCGCCGTAGTGCCGTCGACGTCACAGGGTACCGGTTCAATCGCGTGGATCGAACCGGTACCCCGTAATTCCCTGTGACCGACCGCTTACTCCCCACTGTCGGAGCAGGTGGTCGGCCGCCGCTACGGAAGCGGCCCGCCCGCGGCCATGGCGCACAGCTTGGCGAACTCGTCCGGGTCGATGCTCGCCCCGCCGACCAGCGCGCCGTCCACGTCCGTCTCGGCCACCAGCTCGCCGATGTTGCCGGACTTGACCGAACCGCCGTAGAGCACGCGCACCGCGTCCGCGATCTCCGCGCCGTACTTGTCGGACAGCGCGGCCCGCAGCGCGGCGCACACCTCCTGCGCGTCGGCCGGGGTGGCCACCCGGCCGGTGCCGATGGCCCACACCGGCTCGTAGGCCACCACCACATCCTTGACCTGCTCGGCCTTGAGACCCTTGAGGCCGGCGATGAGCTGGCTGGTGCAGTGGGCGACGTGGCCGCCGCCCTCGCGGACCTCTAGCTGCTCGCCGACGCACAGGATGGGCGCGATGCCGTGTTTGATGGCCGCGCGCACCTTCTTGTTGACCAGCTCGTCGTCCTCGTTGTGGTACTGCCTTCGCTCGGAGTGGCCGATCACCACGTAGCTGCAGCCCAGCTTGGCCAGCATGGCCGCGGAGACGTCCCCGGTGTAGGCGCCGTTCTCGTACTGGGACACGTCCTGCGCGCCGAACTTCAGCAGCAGTTTGTCCCCGTCGATCAGCGTCTGCACGCTGCGGATGTGGGTGAACGGCGGCAGCACCGTCACCTCGACCTTCTCCAGGTACTTCTCCGGCAGCGCGAAGGCGATGCGCTGGACCAGGCCGATGCCCTCCAGGTGGGTGAGGTTCATCTTCCAGTTGCCGGCGATGAGTGTTTGCCGTGCCATGCGCTCAGCCTTCCAGAACCGCGATGCCGGGGAGTTCCTTGCCCTCCAGGAACTCCAGGGACGCGCCACCACCGGTGGAGATGTGCGAGAAGCCGTCCTCGGGCAGGCCCAGCGCGCGCACCGCGGCCGCGGAGTCGCCGCCGCCGACCACGCTGAACGCGTCCGAGTCGACCAGCGCCTTGGCCACCGCGCGGGTGCCCTCGGCGAACGCGGCGAACTCGAACACGCCCATCGGGCCGTTCCAGAACACCGTGCGGGCGTCGGCCAGCTTGCCCGCGAACAGCTCGCGGGTGCGCGGGCCGATGTCCAGACCCTGCTTGTCGGCCGGAATGGCGTCGGTGGCGACCACCTCGTACTCGGCATCCGCGGCGAACTCCCTGGTGGCCAGCACGTCGACCGGCAGCACCAGTTCCACGCCGCGCTTGTCGGCCTCGTCGAGAAATCCGCGCACCTGGTCGAGCTGGTCTTCCTGGAGCAGCGACTGGCCCACCTCGTGGCCCTGGGCCTTGAGGAAGGTGTAGGCCATGCCACCGCCGATGAGCAGCCGGTCGACCTTGGCCAGCAGGTTGGCGATCACGCCGAGCTTGTCCGACACCTTGGCCCCGCCCAGCACGACCACGTAGGGCCGGTCCGGGTCCTCGGTCAGCCGGCGCAGCACCTTCACCTCGGCCTGCACCAGGGTGCCCGCGTAGTGCGGCAGCCGGGTGGCCACGTCGTACACGCTGGCCTGCTTGCGGTGCACCACGCCGAACCCGTCGGACACGAACGCGCCACCCGCGCCGGCCAGCGCGGCCAGCTCGTCGGCCAGCGCGCCGCGCTCGGCGGCGTCCTTGCTGGTCTCCCGGGCGTCGAAGCGCACGTTCTCCAGCAGGGCCACGCCGCCGTCGGCCAGGCCGTCCACAGTGGAGCGGGCCGACTCGCCGGTCACGTCCTTGGCCAGCGCGACCTCGGCGCCCAGCAGTTCGCCCAGCCGGGCGGCCACCGGGGCCAGCGAGTACTTGGGTTCCGGCGCGCCGTTGGGACGGCCAAGGTGCGCGGCGACGACCACGCGGGCGCCCGCGCCGGTCAGCGCGGTGATGGTGGGCAGCGAGGCCCGCACCCGGCCGTCGTCGGTGATGGTTTCGCCGTCGAGGGGGACGTTGAGGTCGGCGCGCACCAGCACGCGCCGACCCGAGACGCCCTCGGCGAGCAGATCGTCGAGCGTCTTCACGAATGAGCCCCCGTCAGGCGAGCTTGGACCCGACCAGCTTGGTCAGGTCGGCCAGCCGGTTGGAGTAGCCCCACTCGTTGTCGTACCAGGACACCACCTTGACCTGGTTGCCGATGACCTTGGTCAGCGGCGCGTCGAAGATCGACGAGGCCGGATCGTTGACGATGTCGCTGGACACGATCGGGGCCTCGCTGTAGCGCAGGATGCCCTTGAGCGGGCCCTCGGCCGCGGTCTTCAGCGCCGCGTTGACCTCTTCGACGCTGGTGTCGCGGGACACGTCGACGGTCAGGTCGGTGACCGAGCCGGTGGGCACCGGCACGCGCAGCGCGTAGCCGTCCAGTTTGCCCTTCAGTTCCGGCAGCACCAGGCCGATGGCCTTGGCCGCACCGGTGGAGGTGGGCACCACGTTCAGCGCGGCGGCCCGGGCCCGGCGCAGGTCCTTGTGCGGACCGTCCTGCAGGTTCTGGTCGGCGGTGTAGGCGTGGATGGTGGTCATCAGGCCACGCTCGATGGTGAACGCCTCGTGCACGACCTTGGCCAGCGGGCCGAGGCAGTTGGTGGTGCAGGACGCGTTGGAGATGATGGTCTGCGAACCGTCGTACTGGTTGTCGTTGACGCCCAGCACCACGGTCAGGTCCTCGCCGCTGGCCGGCGCCGAGATGATGACCTTCTTGGCGCCGCCCTCGTCGACGTGCTTGCGCGCGTCGGGGGCCTTGGTGAAGAAACCGGTGCTCTCGATGACCACGTCCACGCCGAGGTCGCCCCAGGGCAGCTTGCCCGGGTCGCGCTCGGCGAAGGCCTTGATGGTCTTGCCGTTGACCTCGATGCCCTCGCTGGTGGCCCGGACGTCGGCCGGCAGCACACCCTGAATGCTGTCGTACTTCAGCAGGTGGGCCATGGTCGCGACGTCACCGAGGTCGTTGAAGGCGACGATCTCGATGTCGTGGCCGCTGGCCTGCACAGCCCGCCAGAAGTTCCGACCAATGCGGCCGAAGCCGTTGACACCTACCCGAACCGTCACGGTGAGTCTCCTTGTGAACTGTCTTCCCCGACCCATGCCGGGGTCCGTTTCTGCTGGCCTGCGAATGCTTCGCGAGCACCATATCGCCCAGCGGAGCGTGCAGGTCAGAAGGCCGACCGGGATCTCTTTATCGAATCAGTGACCGGCAACACGAACCCTACCGCATGACGCTCGTGTAACGGGAGGACGTTCCTCAGCACGTGTAGGCCCTTTGTCATCGAGTGGACCGCGGGATTCAGTGGTCCACTCGATCACACTTCGGCGTCGAGCATCTCCTGTGTGACGGCCGACTCGGTGTCCGGCAGACCCATGTCCTTGGCCCGCTTGTCGGCCATGGCCAGAAGGCGCCTTATTCTCCCGGCCACCGCGTCCTTGGTCATCGGCGGATCGGACAGCTGCCCCAGCTCCTCCAGCGAGGCCTGCCGGTTGGACAGCCGCAGCCGCCCGGCGATCACCAGGTGCTCCGGAGCGTCGGCGCCGAGCAGGTTCAGCGCCCGCTCCACCCGCGCGGCCGCGGCCACCGCGGCCCGGGCCGAGCGGCGCAGATTGGCGTCGTCGAAGTTGGCCAGCCGGTTGGCGGTGGCCCGCACCTCGCGGCGCATCCGCCGTTCCTCCCAGTTGAGCACGCTGGCGTGCGCGCCGAGACGGGTCAGCAGCGCGCCGATGGCGTCGCCGTCGCGCACCACCACCCGGTCGGCCCCGCGCACCTCGCGGGACTTCGCGGCCACGCCCAGCCGCCGGGCCGCGCCGACCAGGGCCAGCGCCGCCTCCGGGCCGGGGCAGGTGATCTCCAGGGCCGAGGAGCGACCGGGCTCGGTCAGCGAGCCGTGGGCCAGGAACGCGCCCCGCCAGGCCGCCTCGGCGTCGCACACCCCGCCGGACACCACCGGCGCGGGCAGCCCGCGCACCGGGCGGCCGCGCAGATCCAGCAATCCGGTCTGCCGGGCCAGGCCCTCACCGTCCTTGACCACCCGGATCACGTACCGGGTGCCCTTGCGCAGGCCGCCGGAGGTGATCACGTGCACGTCCGCGACATGCCCGAACAGCTCGTGGATCTCCTTGCGCAGCAACCGGGCCACCGAGCCGGTGTCCACCTCGGCCTCGACCACCACCCGGCCGGCCACGATGTGCAGACCGCCCGCGAAGCGCAGCAGCGAGGCCACCCCGGCCCGCCGGCAGCACGTCTTGGTGACGTTCAGCCGGCTCAACTCATCCTTGACCTCCGCGGTCATCGCCAACGCCGCACTCCTCCCCGATCCTCGGCGCCGTCCCCAGCACGGTTCGCCGCTCCGCCGTTTTTCAGCCGATCGCCCGGCGCAGCCCCTCCGCCAACGCCTTCGGGTCGTGCTGTCCCGGTGCTCCGTGCGCCCCCACCCGCAACAGGTGCGCTCGGGCTCCGACCGCACCCGCCGCCCGGACCAGGAGGTCGGGCGTTGGCACCGAGTCGACATCGGCGATCACCGCGTCGAAACGGAGCCCGGGTGCGTGTTGGCAGAGTACGTCCAGGTGCCGTTCGGGTGAGAACCCGGCTGTCTCACCCGGTTGGGGGACAAGGTTCAGGACCAGCACTTTTCTGGCCTTCGTGGTCACCAGCGCCTCGTGCAGTTCGGGCACCAGCAGGTGCGGCAGCACACTGGTGAACCAGGAGCCGGGACCCAGCAGCACCACGTCGGCCTCGCGCACCGCGGTCACCGCGGCCGGGCAGGCTTCCGGGGCCGCGTCCGGCTCGTCCATCGGGTGCAGCCGGATGCGCTGTACCTTGCCCGGGGTGGTGGCCACCGCGACCTGGCCGCGGATGCGCCGCACGGCGGTCGGATCGGCGTCCAGCCCGATCACGTCGGCCTCGATGTCCAGCGGGCGCAACGACATCGGCAGCACCCGGCCGTGCACGCCGAGCAGCTCGCCTGCCGCGTCCAGCGCGGCGACCGGGTCGTCCAGCACGGCCAGGAGCCCGGCGAACACCAGGTTGCCGACCGCGTGCCCGGCCAGCGCGCCGTTACCGCCGAACCGGTGGCCGAACACCTCCGGCCACGGCTGGGCGCCCTCGTCGGCCAGCGCCAGCATGGCCTTGCGCAGATCGCCGGGCGGCAGCAGGCCCATCTCCCGGCGCAACCGGCCCGACGAACCGCCGTCGTCGGCCACGGTGACCACCGCGGTCACCTCGGGGGTCAGCGTGCGCAACGCGCTGAGCGTGGCGTGCAGGCCGTGGCCACCGCCCAGCGCCACGGCGCGCAGCGGCCGGTCCCCCTCGGTACGAACTTGCGCGTCGGCAAGCTCCGTCATTCGCGCCCCAGGTCCCGGTGGACCACCTTGACCGTCATCTTGTCCTCTATGGACAGCCGGGAGGCGAGCTCCTCGGACATGGCCACGCTGCGGTGTTTGCCGCCGGTGCAGCCCACCGCCAGGGTCAGGTAGCGCTTGCCCTCCCGCAGATAGCCCGCGCCGACCAGCCGCAGCAGTTCGTGGTAGCGCTCCAGGAACTCGTCCGCGCCCTCCTGGGACAGCACGTAGTTGCGCACCTCCGGGTCCAGGCCGCTGTGCTCGCGCAGCTCCGGGATCCAGAACGGGTTGGGCAGGAACCGCACGTCGATCACCAGGTCCGCGTCCATCGGCAGGCCGTACTTGTAGCCGAAGGAGACCACGGTGACCCGGGTGCGCGCGCTGGACTCGGAGCCGAACGCGTCCTCGATCTTGGCCCGCAGCTGGTGCACGGACAGCCCGGAGGTGTCCAGCACCAGGTCGGCCTGTTCGCGCAGCGGAGTGAGCAGGTGCCGCTCGGCCTCGATGCCATCGGCCAGCCGGCCGTCGCCCTGCATCGGGTGGGTGCGCCGGACCTGCTCGAACCGCCGGATCAGCACCTCGTCGGTGGCCTCAAGGAACAGCACGCGCAGCTTGTAGCCGCGGGCGTCCAGATCCTTGATCACCGAGGCCAGGTCGTCGGTGAAGGCGCGGCTGCGCACGTCCATCACCACCGCGACCCGGCTGATCGCGCCGCGGGCCTGCGCGCCGAGTTCGACCATGGTGGCGACCAGTTCGGGCGGCAGGTTGTCCACCACGAACCAGCCCAGGTCCTCAAGGCACTTGGCCGCGGTGCTGCGCCCGGCCCCGGACAACCCGGTGACCACGGCCACCTCGACCCCACCGGCCATCGGACCGGCGGGTGCCGCGTCCTGGCTGCTACTCACTGTGTCCTCCTGCGCTCGGGGTCGGACTGCCAGCCGCATTATCGGCCCCGGGGCCGGCGGTGTTGAGCGCGGCATGCACGGTCTCGGCGGTGCGCTGGCCGAACCCGGGCACCGCGCTGATCTCCTCGATGCTCGCGGTGCGCAGCTTCTTGACCGAGCCGAAGTGCTTGAGCAGCGCGGTCTTGCGGGCCTGGCCCAGGCCGGGCACCGCGTCCAGTTCGGAGGAGCTCATCCGCTTGGCCGACTTCTGCTTGTGGAAGGTGATGGCGAACCGGTGGGCCTCGTCGCGCACCCGCTGCAACAGGTAGAGCGCCTCGCTGCTGCGCGGCAGGATCGCCGGGTCGGGTTCGCCGGGCAGCCAGACCTCCTCCAGCCGCTTGGCCAGGCCGATCACCGCGACGTCGGTGATGCCCAGTTCGGCCAGCACGTCCGAGGCCGCGGCCACCTGCGGCGCGCCGCCGTCCACCACGTACAGGTTGGGCGGGTAGGCGAACCGGCGGGGGCGGCCGGTCTCCGGGTTGATGCCCGGCGGCGGCGACTCGGGCGGCTGCCCGTCGGAAGTCGAGCTCTGCTCAGCGAATTCAGCCGGTTCGGTTTGTTCGAGCTGTTCGCCTTCGGCGGCCTCGGACTGGAAGCGGGCGAACCGGCGGCGGGTCACCTCGGCGATGGAGCCGACATCGCCGCCCTGCGCGCCCTCCCGGATGGCGAACCGCCGGTACTCCGACTTGCGGGCCAGCCCGTCCTCGAACACCACCAGCGAGGCCACCACATCGCTGCCCTGGTGGTGGGACACGTCCACGCACTCGATGCGCAGCGGCGCCGAGTCCAGCCCGAGCGCGTCCTGCAGTTCCTGCAGCGCGGCCGAGCGGGCGGTCAGGTCCCCGGCCCGGCGCAGCTTGTGCTGGGTGAACGCCTCGGCGGCGTTGCGGGCCACGGTGTCCATCAGCGCGCGCTTGTCCCCGCGCTGCGGCACCCGCAGCGACACCCTGCCGCCGCGCAGCCCGGACAGCCACTCGGCCACCGATTCCTCGTCCGCCGGCAGTTCGGGCACCAGCACCTCGCGCGGCACCGGGCTGCCCCCGGCGTCGGCCTGCTCGGCCAGCGCGGCCTGCTCGCCGTAGAACTGGGACAGGAACCGGCCGACCAGTTCGCTGATCGACACCTCGCCGGTGCCGTCGGCCGGGTCGGTCAGCGCGCCCTCGGCCTTGTCCACCACCCAGCCCCGCTGGCCGCGCACCCGGCCGCCGCGCACGTGGAAGATCTGCACCGCGGCGGCCAGCTCGTCCTGGACGAAGGCCACCACATCGGCGTCGGTGCCATCGCCCAGCACCACGGCCTGCTTCTCCAGCGCCCGGCGCAGCGCGGCCACATCGTCGCGCAGCCGGGCCGCCCGCTCGAACTCCAGCTCCTCGGACGCCTCCCGCATCTGCTTTTCCAGCCGCTTCACCATGGCGTCGGTCTTGCCGGCCAGGAAGTCGCAGAAGTCCTCGACGATGGCCCGGTGCTCGTCGTTGCTGACCCGGCCGACGCAGGGCGCCGAACACTTGCCGATGTAGCCCAGCAGGCAGGGCCGGCCCATCTGGCCGTGCCGCCGGAAGACCCCGGTCGAGCAGGTGCGGGCCGGGAACACCCGCAGTAGCAGATCCAGCGTTTCCCGGATGGCCCAGGCGTGCGCGTAGGGGCCGAAGTAGCGCACGCCCCTGCGGCGCGGGCCGCGGTAGACGTACAGCCGGGGCACGTCCTCGTGCAGGGTCACGGCCAGCACCGGGTAGGACTTGTCGTCCCGGTAGCGCACGTTGAACCGCGGGTCGAACTCCTTGATCCAGTTGTACTCCAACTGGAGGGCCTCGACCTCGGTGGTCACCACGGTCCACTCCACCGAGGCCGCGGTGGTGACCATCTGGCGGGTGCGCGGATGCAGCCCGGCGAGATCGGCGAAGTAGGAATTCAGCCGCTGGCGCAGGCTTTTGGCCTTGCCGACATAGATCACCCGGCCGAACTGGTCGCGGAACTTGTAGACGCCGGGCGCTTCCGGAATCGTGCCTGGTGCTGGTCGGTAGGTCGCCGGGTCGGCCATATGCACCAGCCTACGACCCGGGTCCGACATCTCGGATGCTGGTGGGAAGGTGGTCGACCATGGAGGTTTCATCACTGATCGACGCGCTGCGCGAGCAGGGCGGGCTGACGACCGCGGCGGCCCAGGCGACCCCGCTGGACACCCCGGTGCCCACCTGTCCCGGCTGGACCGTGTCGGATCTGCTGCGGCACACCGGCGGCGTGCATCGCTGGGCCGCCACCATCGTGGGCGAGGCCCGGCCGGAGCCAATCAGCCTGGACCAGCCGCACGAGATCGACCCGGACCTGCCCGGCGAAGAGGGCCTGGTCGACTGGTACGCGGCCGGGCACGCGGCGCTGGTGGCCGCGCTGAGCACCGCACCGGCCGATCTGGACTGCTGGGCCTTCATGCGCACCGCGCCGTCTCCGGCGGCCTTCTGGGCCCGGCGGCAGGCCCACGAGGCGACCATCCACCGCATCGACGCCGAGTCCGCGGCGGGCCACCGGAGCACGATCGGCGCGGACCTGGCCGCGGACGGGATCGACGAGCTGCTCACCGGTTTCCTGCCCCGGAACCGGAAACTGCGCGCCGAAGCTGACACCACCCTGCTGGTGCTGGCCACCGATGTGGACCGGAAATGGTTGGTACGCATCGGTTCCGAGCGTCCGCAGGCGGCACCGGCCAGGCCGGGCGAGGTGGCCGACGCGACGGTGAGCGGCCCGGCGGAAACGGTGTACCTGGCACTGTGGAACCGCTCGCCGCTGACCGAGGTGACGACCACCGGCGACACCGGACTGCTGGATCTCTGGGTGGACAAGGTCCAGGTCCGCTGGTCCTGACGGCGCGAACAGCGTCCTTCAGGAACGAATTGGTCGAGGGGATCGAATCCCCTCGACCAATTCGACGTTCAGCCCACGACGAGTTCGCC
>DASZNF010000021.1:0-160028 GCA_035551355.1 Pseudonocardiaceae bacterium
GGAACCGGGTGAGCAACGCCGGAAGGGCGACCCGCATCTCGACCCGGGCCAGCTGCTGCCCAAGGCACTGGTGGATGCCGTGCCCGAAACCCAGATGGCCGGTGGCGTCCCGGCTCAGGTCGAGCCGGTCGGGATCGGCGAACCGCTGCGGATCACGGTTGGCGGCCTGCAGGGAGACGGTGACCGACTCCCCCGCCCGGATCAGCTGTCCGGCCAGTTCGACATCCACCAGCGCCGCTTTCACCGCGGTGTGCGCGATGCTCAGGTACCGCATCAGCTCTTCGACCGCCCGGTCCGGATCGGCGTGCAGGGCGGCCAGCTGCCCGGGCTCACGCAGCAGAGCGAAGGTGCCCAGCGCCAGCATGTTCGCGGTGGTATCCAGGCCGGCGCCGAGCAGGAAGGTGCCGATCCCGGCCAGTTCCTCGTCGGTGAGGTCACTGCCGGTCAGGTCGCCGAGCAGGTCGTCGGTCGGCTCGGCCCGTTTGGCCAGGACCAGCTGGTGCACGTAGTCCATGAGCGCGCCGTACGCGGCGAATCGCTCCTGCGGTTCGTTGTCCGCGCTGGTGGCGGCCGCCGCGTTTCCCTGGAAGGACGCCCGGTCGGCGTAGGGCACGCCGAGCAACTCGCAGATCGTCACCGCGGGCACCGGCCGCGCGTAGGCCTCGACCAGATCCAGCACCGGGCCCCGGAGCTGCATGGCGTCCAGGTGGTCCACGGTGATCTGCTCGACGCGCTCGGTCAGCCTGCGCATCCGGCGCACGGTGAACCGGCCGGTGAGCAGCTTGCGGTAGCGGGTGTGCTCGGGCGGATCGTTCCCGGTGAGGTCGCCGACCGGCGCGGCCGGCATTTCGGTGATGCCCTCCATGCCGGGCATCGGGTAGTGCGCTAGTTCGTAGCGGGAGCTGAACCGCTGGTCGGCCAGGAACGCGCGGGCCACGGCGTGCCCGGTGACCAGCCAGCCCTCGTGTCCGTCCGGGTAGGTCATCCGCACCAGTGGGTGCCGCTCGCGCAGTCGGCTCAGCTCGGCGGGCGGGTCGAACGGGCAGCCCGCGGGACGAGCCAGGGGAAGCTCGGTCAGGTGCGGAGCCGGTTCGGTAGCCATCGTGAACTCCTTTTCCCCGGCCGGGTTCAGTTCGCGCGCTCGCGGTTGAACAGGTGCCTGGACCAGAGATAGCCGCCCAGGGCGATCAGGGCGCACCAGCCCAGCGCGAACCACAGGTTGTCGCCCAGCGGCCGGTCCAGCAGCAGATCGCGCAGGGTTTCGATGATCGGCGTGAACGGCTGGTACTCGGCGAACCAGCGCAGCCCGGCCGGCATCGAATCGGTGGGCACGAAGCCACTTCCGAAGAACGGCAGCAACATCAGCGGCATCGGCAGGTTGCTGGCGGTCTCCACGCTCTTGCTGACCTGGCCCAGCGCGACCGACAGCCAGACCAGCGCGAAGGTCACCGCCACCAGGAAACCGGCCGCGGCCAGCCAGCCGCCCAGCCCGGCGGCGGGCCGGAAGCCGACCAGCACCGCCACGCCGGTCACCACGGCCAGGCTGACCATGGCCTGGATGACGCTGCCCAGCACGTGTCCGGTGAGCACCGAGACGCGGGCGATGTGCATGGTGCGGAACCGGGCGATGATGCCCTCGGTCATGTCCATGGCGATGGAGATCGCGGTGCCCTGCACGGTGGCCGTGATGGTCATCAGGATGATCGCGGGCGCCACGTAGTTGGCGTACTCGGCCCGGCCCGCGGCGGCGCCGAGATGCCCGCCGATGCCGTCGCCTAACGTGCCGCCGAAGACGTAGACGAACAACAACAGGAACACCACCGGCATCCCGATCAGCATCACGGTCATCGACGGGTAGCGCAGCATCCGCTTGAGGTTGCGGCGCAGCATGGTCGCCGAGTCGCGCAGCGGATGGAATCGCGGGTCGGCCGGGGCGGCGAGGGCGTGGGTGCTCATCGGGAGGTCACCTTCTCGTTGCTGGGATTGCCGGTCAGAGCGAGGAACACGTCGTCGAGGTCAGGGGTGTGCACGGACAGCTCGTCGACCTCGACGGCGTGCTCGGCGAGCCGGTCGATCAGAGCCTTGAGCGCGTGCAGGCTGCCGTCGCTGGGCACCCGCAGGGTGAGCGCGTCGGTGTCCTCGGCGGCCTGGCCCAGCACGGTGCGGGCGGTGTCCAGGCCGTGTGCATCGGCGAAGCGCAGGCGCACGTGTCCGCCGGGGATGCGGCGCTTGAGCTCCTCCGGGGTGCCCTCGGCCACCACCCGGCCGTGGTCGAGCACGGCGATCCGGTCGGCCAGTTCGTCCGCCTCGTCCAGATACTGGGTGGTCAGGAAGATGGTCACGCCACCGGACACCAGGTCGCGGATGATCTGCCACATGGTGCGGCGGCTGCGCGGGTCCAGGCCGGTGGTCGGCTCGTCCAGGAAGATCAGCCGCGGGTTGCCGACCAGGGTCATGGCCAGGTCCAGGCGCCGCCGCATGCCGCCGGAACAGGTGGAGGCGGGTTTGCCTGCCGCGTCGGCCAGGTCGAACTGGTCGATCAGTTCGGCGATGCGGCGTCGGCCGTCGCGCCGGCTGAGGTGGTGCAGATCGGCCATCAGCCGCAGGTTCTCCGCTCCGGTCAGCAGATTGTCCACCGCGGAGAACTGGCCGGTGACCCCGATCGCGGACCGCACCGCGTCGGGCTCCCGGGTCAGGTCGTGGCCGGCGACCTGGACGTCACCGGCGTCGGCGCCGATCAACGTGGACAGGATGTTGACCGTGGTGGTCTTGCCCGCGCCGTTCGCGCCCAGCAGCGAGAAGACCGTTCCCGGCCGCACGGTCAGGTCCAGACCGTCGAGCACGACGTGATCGCCGAAGGATTTCCGCAGCCCGGACACCGCGATCGCCGGCTGGGAATGGTTGTCAGACATGGGTTTCCCGCTCTCTGGTAGGCACGATGGATCAGGACCGGCGAATGGTGATGTCGCCGTAGGAGGTGCGGCCACGGACCTCGACGATCTCGAGGCCCGCCTCGGGCTTGGTGGCGTTCTCCAGCTGGTTGTGCACGTGCCCGAAGGAGGTGCTGACCTCCAGCCAGGCCGCGGTGCCCTCGGCGATGCCGACCTCCAGGTCGCCCATGGCCGTGCTCAGCACGACCGAGCCGCGGGCCACCTCGCCCAGGGTGATGCCGCCGTTGGAGGACTTCGCGTCCACGCTGCCGCCGGCCCGCTCGACGCTGATGTCGCCGTTGGCCGCGCGCACCCGCACATCGCCGGTGACCGAATCGATCGTGGTGGCGCCGTTGGAGTTCTTGACCACCGCGGCGCCCTCGACCCGGCCGACCTGGACCTTTCCGGAACTGGTGGAGATCTCGGCGTTGCCGGCGACCGATTCGACGCTCAGGTGCCCGGCCGAGGTCTCCGCCCGCAGCGCACCGGTGTCGTCGAGCCGGATGTTGCCCGCGGAGGTCTTGACCCGGCACGCGCCGAGCCGGCCGGTGCCGAGCAGATCGCCCGCCTGCAGGTTCGCCGACACCTGGGAACCGGCAGGCAGCGCGATGGTCACCTCGACCGCCCGGGTCTTGCGGGAGAAGTCGAACGCCCGCGCCCGGGGCCCGGTGATCTGCAGGGTGCCGTTGGCGTAGTCGACCCGGACCTGGCCGGCCGCCTTCACGTCGGACTCGTCGGTGTCGTCGCTGGGGCGGACCTCGACGGTGGTGTCGGCGCGGTCGCCGGCGGCGATGCGCACATCGCCGTAACCGAGTTCGAGGTTGACCGAAATCGGTTCGGGCGTGTCGTATTCAGGCATGGCTGTCCCCTCACAATGAACTGGTGTGCCGTCCCCGCAGGTCGGAGACGTGTGGGTTGGATCGGTGAGATAAAAGCTCCGGTTTTAACGCACCCAGCCGGTGAATTGCTGTTTGGTTCGCTTTCCGCCGCTGGCCGGTTCGGGCCGCTGGTCGCGCTGCAGTCCGGCGGCGGCCGCGCGCACCAGCCAGGCGTTGACCGAGCGCCCCTCCTTGGCCGCGGCCTCCTCGACCGCGGTCTTGAGCTGTTCGGGCAGCCGCACGTTGATCCGGGCGGCCGGGCCGTCCTCGGCGATCAGCAGACCGCTGTCCGCGGTGCCGTCGGCTGGGGTCGAGGCGCTCTGGCCGGCGGACTCGGGCCGGTCGGCCGGTGTGGTCACCACGAAGTTCGGGTCGCGGCCACGCAGCCGCAGCTCGACCGAGCCCGGGGCCAGGTCCCGGGTGATCTCGTCGGCGGCGGCCGACAGCGCGTCCAGCAGGGTCATCCGGATCGCCGATTCGAGCGAGCCGGTGAGGCGCTCGACCAGCGCACGCGACTCGTCGCCACCGGCTTCGGCCAGCGTGGCGAACTCACGTCCCAGGTTGGTCACATACGAGGTCAAGTCCATGGCATCACTATGGCACCTTTATGGCACCATTTCAAGCCACTGTGGCTCAGGAAGCTGCCACCGTGGCACACAACGGCACTTGCCCAGGTCTTCTCCGGCCACACCAGCGTCGCCTCCCTGGCCCGCTACGCGCGGGTCTCGCCGGAAGCATTGGCCCGCTGACAGCAGGCCCGCGACCTCGCCGCCCGCCGCCGGTCCTGACCGCGCCGATCGGGTGAATGGTTATTGCCCGCCGGCCGCCCGGTTCTGGGTTGCAGGGGGCGACAACATGGAGCTACCTCACCGGCAAGGAAAGGATTTCCGCTGTGGC
Organism: Pseudonocardiaceae bacterium; assembly: GCA_035551355.1. Classification (GTDB taxonomy): domain Bacteria; phylum Actinomycetota; class Actinomycetes; order Mycobacteriales; family Pseudonocardiaceae; genus DATATV01. The sequence continues at coordinate 4,706 of DASZNF010000021.1, forward strand.
CACCGAGTCAATTCTCAGGCGCCACGTGCTGCTTTGATCGAGTGCTGAACCATTGATCAGGCGAAATGCCCCGTCACTCATGCATGGTTTCCTTCCGTGGCCATGCCTTCCTGTGGTGGACGTGACTCGGACTCAGGGTTCGCGGACGCAGAGGTACGCGTCCAGGTCGGCGGCGCCCTTGAGCATGGCGCGGCCCCGGGCGGATAGGCGGGCCTGCCAGTCGCGCAGGGTCGACTTCAGCGGGGCGACGCCTCTGGCGGAGTGGACCTGGGCGATCAGCGGGGCGATCTGCTCCAGCAGGTAGCCGCCCCGCCTGAGCTGGTGGGCCAGCCGGGCGTCCCGTACGTCGGCCGCGCTGTAGATCCGGTAGCCCGTCTGCGGATCGCGGCGCGGCTGGACCAGCTCGGCGTTCTCCCATTTGCGCAGGGTGGCAGGGCGGATGCCGAGCCTCTTGGCCAGGGGTCCGATGAGCGTGTCGCCGCGTTCCTGCGGCACGGGTGCCAGATCGCGGAGCGTGGCTTCGACGGCCTGGAGAGTACGGCGGTCGTCGAGGAGTTGGCCGTGGCTCTCGTCGATGAGCCGCAGCGCGTCCTCGGTGGCGCCCCGGTTGACCGCTTGCATGATCGATGTGGCCGTCTGGTGACCGTGCCCGGGCACAAGGGCGAGGAACGCGCGCAGGGCTTGCGCGTGCAGCGGCGTGTAGGTGCGGTAGCCGTGGACGGTGCGTTCGGCGGCGGGCAGGATGCCGGCGTCCTCGTAGTTCCTGATCGCCTGGGTGGACAGGCCGTGCTCGCGTGCCAGGTCCACTGGCCTCATGGGTGCATCACCGATTGAAGATCCATCGCGATGAGAGCGGGTATTTTGCGGCAAAGTTTACATCGCTAGTTCAACGATACCGTTGAAGGTATGGATATCAGGGACACGGCCCGACCTCTCGATGGCGCGTGCGTCTCGGCGTTCCTGCGGTCGCTTCCCGCCCGGCCCCTGCTGCTCGGCCTGGGCGAGGCCAGGCACTTCGTGGGGGAGCTGGGCGAGTTGCGCAACGAGATCTTCCGGCATCTGGTCGAGCACGAGGGCTACCGGTCGTTCGCCATCGAGAGCGACTGCCTCAGGGGCCTCGTGGTGGACGACTACATCACGACGGGCGCGGGCACGCTCGATGATGTCCTGGAACGCGGCTTCAGCCACAACTTCGGCGCCTCACCGGGCAACCGCGAACTCGTGCACTGGATGCGTGCCTACAACGAGGAGCATGACGACAAGCTCCGGTTCTTCGGGTTCGACGGCCCTCTGGAGTATTGGGCGGCGAGCCCGCGACAGGCGCTCACCGCCCTCTACGCCCTTCTCGACGGCCCGCTCCCCAGTACCGTAGTAACCAGGGAAACCCTCGACACGCTGCTGGGCCCGGACGACCAGTGGTCGAACGAGGCCACGGCCATGGATCCGTCCCAGTCGATCGGCCAGTCCACCGATGCCCAGCGGTTGCGGCTGATCGCCGACGACCTGGTGGCGCTGCTCGACACGCAGATGCCGCAGCTGAGCGCGCAAGACAGGGAGCGGGCGGCACTGTACGCGCGCACCGCCACCGGCCTGCTCCGCTACCACTACTGGCTGGCCGACGCGTCCCCAGCGCGGTGGACCCGGCTGTCGGCCCTGCGGGATGCGATGATGGCCGCCAACCTGCGTGCCGTCGCCGAGCGCGGCCCGGCCCTGGTCTTCGCCTCGAACCTCCACCTGCAGCGGAACAAGAGCGTCATGCCCTTCGGCGACCAGCGGCTGGAGTGGTGGAGCGCGGGGGCGATCACCGGGACGCATCTGGGCGACCGGTACGCCTTCCTGGCCTCGGCCCTCGGCACGGCCGGTGACAACACCCCGCCCCCGGACACCATCGAGGGTCTCCTGTCCACGCTCCCGTGGGACCACTCTCTCATCGACGCCCGCGGCCTGGCCGAGGCCATCACAGAGCCCGCCCCGCGCATCTCCCACGATTTCGCCTATTTCCCGCTGGACCCGGCCCAGCTCGACATGATCGATGGCGTCGTCTTCCTCAGGCAGGCCATCAGGCTGGGAAAGCTGGGTTGACAGGCCGGACGCGGTGCTGTCCAGTGCAGACGGCGCTCGTCGTCGAAGCTGACCTTGCCCTCCATGCCGTAGCGGGACAACTCGGCCAGCCGACGGGGCGGCACGACCGAGGCGTCCACCTCGGACAACCCCAGCCCGAGGATCTCGGCGGCGCGCTCCAGGGCACTGATCATCGCCGGGCCGGACACCTTCGTCGAGGCCGACGCAGCGCGTCCAGCCGGAAGTACCGCTGGCCTCCGCGATCTCCAGCAGCCCGTCGAGCACGAGCTTCTGCTCGTCGGTGATCAGCTGGGTACAGGGTTTCCCAAAGCCGTTGGGTAGCCGCGTCACGGCGGCTGGCGACCAGCCGAACCAGGGTAGTCACACCGGGCAGCAGCACGCGGCGTTCCCGTAGCCCGCCCACGCTTGCGTCGAACAGCGCCTTCGGGCCGTCCCCCGGTGGTCCAGGCCCGGCCCCCGATCCACTCGTCGAGTTCGTCCTCGACCTCGGCGAACTCCCGCCACCGGTCAGCGGCACGGATCTCCCACAGGTGCTCGAACCGCGTCTTCTCCCGCTCGCCGTAGGACCTCACGCACGACGGGTCGGCGATGTCGAGCTGCTGGGCGAGGTAAGTGACCAGTTCGGCCGGTACGCCGTCGAGCGGGTCGTCCAGGAACCCGGCCGCCGTAGCGAACCGTGGCGAGTTGGACGGCGAACCCGAGTTTGTTGTGGCCCGAGGGAAGGCCCCCGGCCGCCGGCCTGATTCGTGTTCTGGTCGGGGCTCATCCCCCGAGCGTGTGCCCCAGCGAGGTCGGGTGCTCCTCGATCAGCGTGCCGTTCTCGTCCCAGATCTTCCGGGACTGGTGGCGACCCTGGTCGTCGAACACGTCGAGCTGCCGGACCCGCCCGTTCGGGTGGTACTCATGCCACTCCCCGACCGCGCTGCCGGATTTCACCACACCCTCGGATTCCAGGCTGCCGTCCGGATACCACGACTTGCTCGGGCCGTCCTCGACGCCGTCGGTGTAGGTGGTCAGCCCGATCCGCTGCCCGGTCTTCGGGTGGTACTCGACGGTCTGCCCGGTGAACAGTTCGCCCCGGTAGGTGATACGACCGGACAGGTCGCCGTCGATCTCGGGGTCGTCGACGTTGATGGGTTCTTCGCTGCTGCTCATCCGGGCCAATCCTTCAGGTTGTCGTCATGGGACGCGAAGCCGGTGATCACCAGGGCCGCTCGAAGTCGGCTTCATCCACATCACGGCCCGCCGGGCGTGCGGCCACCCGGGCCCTGACCGGTTCCGCCGGGGGCGCCGGTTCGGCCACCGGCGCGGGCTCCGGATCGACGGCGTGCCCGGTGGCCCAGGCCTGCTGCGCGGCCGAGTTGTCCGGTTGCGGCTGGTCGCCCCAGGTGTCCGTGGCGGTCGGGTCGACGGCGGTGCGCGGCACCTCCGGCACCCCGAACTTCGGAATGCCGAACGCGGCCAGCCCCTCGGCCGCCTGCGCCGACATCCCCTCCTCCGGCGCGTTCGGGACCATCGCGGCCGACATCTTCTCCCGGGCCTGGGCCGCGGCGCTCTGCAACGTCGCCACCACGGTCTGCGCCAGCTTCTCGGGCGTGGACCGCTCGAACACCGTCGGCGCGAGGGTCAGCGCGGTCACCACACCGGTCGAGTCCACCCTCGCCCGCACCGAACCGTCCTGCGCGGACGCCTCGCCGGTGACCTGCATGGCCTGGTCCCGGGCCGCCCGGATACCGGCCACCTTGTTCTTCAGCTGCGCCATCGTCCTGTCCGCCTCGGCGTACAGCGCGCTGATCTGCTGGTCCGGCGACACACCGGGATCGGACACCACAGCCTCCTGCCCCTCCCCATGAGGAGGTGATTTCTCGTACCGGACATCGTAGGTAAGCGGGCCTCCGGCTCGGTCAGCGGAGCAGGCGGCGGACGACCTGCACAGAGTCACCACCGCATCATCCCGATCCCGGCCGACCGGCCGCCACACGGTTTCGGACTGGTTCGCGCTCAGCGTCCGTCCACAACGAACAAGTCCACCGCGTCGACGACCAGCACGCCAGCCAGCCCGGCCGGATGCGACCAGCGTGACGATGCCCGGCAAGGTGGCGGCGAACACCGGCATCCACGCCACGGCGCGGTCATCCCGGCGCGCTACGCCTGAGCCGGCTCGTCGTCCGGATCGAGAACGGCCTTGAGCAGCCCGGGAAACCGGATCTCGAGATCGTCCTCGCGGACGCTGATCGTGCGCCGGCGGCCATTCACCACGGTCGTGGTCAAGCCCGCTTCGCGCAGCACCCGCCAGTGGTGCGACACGGTCGGCGCGCTGACTTCCACGGTCTCCGCGGCGATGGCGCAGTCGACGGGCCCGGCATTGAGGTAGAGCGCGCGCATGAGCGACCGGCGCACCGGGTCGGCCAGGGCCGCGAGCACGGTCGTCATGGTGATCGAGTCGATCGTCGGCTGCGGCAGGGTACGTGCCATCGTCACTCCTCCCGCGCACGGCCGGTCCGATAACTCTTTGACGTCCGTCGAATCATAGCTTAGGTTCACCGTGTGAACATTCGACAACCATCGAATGATGGTCTGCGGGGCTGGCATCTGGCGGTGCTCGCCGGGGGCACGTTCACCCTGGGCATGGACGGATTCGTACTGCCCGGCCTGCTGCCCGAAATCGCCCGCAGCCTGTCCGTCCCGGTGGCCGTGGCCGGCCAGCTGACCACGATCTTCGCGGTCACCTACGCGATCGGCTCGCCGGTCATCGCGACCCTGACCGGCCGGTGGGATCGCCGCGTCCTGCTCGGCGGCGGCCTGGCCCTGTTCCTGCTGGGCATGGTCGCCCAGGCACTCGGGGCGAGCTTCGCCGTGGTGGTGGGCGGGCGGGTGCTGGCCGCGCTCGGTGCGGCGGCGTTTCAGGCCAACGCCTACGCGGTCGCGGGCGTGCTCGCCGTTCCGGCCCGGCGCGGCCGGGCGCTGGCCGCCGTCACCGCGGGCACGTCCCTGTCCACTGTGCTCGGTGTGCCGTTCGGGGTGCTGGTCGGGCAGCTGGTCGGCTGGCGCGGGGCCATGTGGGTCATCGCCGCCCTCGCGCTGGTCGTCGCGGCCGTCATCCCCGCGCTTCCCGGCGTGCGCATCCCGCCGACCTCGATGCGCACCCGGCTGGGCGTGCTGATCCGGCCGCAGGCCATCGCGGTGCTGTCGGGCACCGTGCTGTTCCTGGTGCCGTTCTTCCTGCTCAGCGCCTACCTGCCGCTGCTGGTCGGCGACGCGGCCGCGACCGGAAGGCTGGTCGTGTTCGCGCTGCTCGCCGTCGGATTGGGCCAGATCATCGGCAACCGGATCGTGGGCGGCCTGGTCGACGACCGCGGCCCGCGGCCGGTCCTGCTGATCAGCCGGATCGGCATGACCGCGGTCTGCGCCACCCTGATTCCACTACACCTGTGGTACCCGGGACTGCTGGTGCTACTGCTCGCGCTCGGCTTGTTCTCCGGGCTGACCGTCACGCCCCAGCAGCACCGGCTGTTCACGCTGCTGCCCGAGGTGGCCACCATCGCGCTGGGCCTCAACGGTTCGGCCATCTACCTCGGTGCGGCCATCGGCGCCCTGGAGGGCGGAGTCGTGGTCGCGACCGGGGGCGCCGGGTGGTTGCCCATCGCGGCCACCGTCATGGCGGCCGCCGGAATCGGCGCGCTCCGGGCCGGCGCACCGGAACGGTCCACGCCGGATACCGCCCAGGAACCGGTCCGGTAGCGGCGCATCGTCCTCATCGGACTACCACAGCTGTGGTGGTCCGATGAGGATCCCGCCGTCCCGCTCGGCGGCGGCGCAGGCCAGAGGTGACGAGGTTCGCCCTCGGTGAGTGGTCGCCTAGGAAGTGAGGAATTCGATGGCCAGTTCGCTGGCCTGCGGACGGCATTCCTCGAAGTAGGCGTGGCGCGCGCCAGGGAAGATGTGGGTCCGCGCCCCCGGGATGCGCTCGGCCAGCAGCTCCGCGTTGACCGCGGGGGTGAGCTGATCGTCGCTGCCGTGCAGGATCAGGGTCGGGGCGGTGATCGCGGGCAGGTCGTGCCAGGCGTCGTGCGTGTTGCTGGCGGCGAGGTGCCCCTTGCGTGCGTGGATCGGCATTTCCTTGTCGCCGAGGACGCGATACGGGCCGGGATGGCCGGCCCGCCACTCCGGAGTGAACATCAGATCGGCCAGGATATTGTCGGAGTCGCGCCGCATCAGCGCCCGCCGGACCTCCATCGAGCGCTCCACCGCGTGCGCCCCACCCGGCGAGGTGCAGCCCAGGACGAGACGGCCCACTCGCTCCGGGTACCAGATGGCCACCCACTGCGCCACACGGCCACCCATCGACGTGCCGTAGACGTCGGCCCGGCCGACACCGAGGGCGTCGAGGACGGCGATGACGTCGTCGGCGATCAACCGGGTCGAATAGGGCCCATCGGGTTTGCCGCTGGCACCGGTCCCCCGGTAGTCCATCGTGATGGTGCCGCGCGCCGGGTCGAAATCGGCCCGGGTGGTGTCCCACCAGTGATGGTTGCTGGCCTGTCCGGCCAACAGCACCAGCGGCGGGCCCTCGCCCTGGCACTGGACCGCCAGCCGCGTCCCGTCCCCGGCCGTCGCGACCATCTGCCCGCGCACTGCTCCCCCTCCGCTGAGACCACACCCGCTCGGTCCATTGTGATCACCGCCAACTGGTCTGGACCACAGCGGGTTAATGTGAACGACCTGTCCACTCTGTCAACTAGGAGGGCCGCGACCGAACCTGTTATACCTGAACTGCCACTTCTCCCCCAAAAACTCGACCGAATCGATTTCCCCATTCGAATCGTTTCCCCCTGCCGGTCGATCCGAGGATTTGTGGTGCGCGAGGGAAGGAGAAACAATTGAAACGATTACTCGCCGGATCAGCGGCGTTGATCACCGCCCTCGGTATCAGCGCCGCCCTGTCCACAACCGCGACCGCGGCCGCCACGCAGGCCACCACCGAACACGCCTGCGACACCGCTTCCCGGCCCGGAGAACCGACCTGCTACGCGGTGATCCGCACCGACATCACCCCGTTGCGGGCCAACGCCATGCAACCGGACGCGACCCCGTCCGGCTACGGTCCATCGGATCTGCAGAGCGCCTACAACCTGCCGTCCTCGAGTGCTGGTTCCGGCCAGACGGTCGCCGTCATGGAATTGGCCGACGACCCGAATCTGGAATCCGATCTCGGCGCCTATCGCGCCCAGTACGGCCTTCCCGCGTGCACGACCGCCAATGGCTGTTTTCGCAAGGTCAACCAGAACGGTCAGCAGGGCAATTATCCCGGCGGGGACACCGGCTGGGGCGTTGAGGCGTCGCTGGACGTGGACATGGTGTCGGCGATCTGTCCCAACTGCCACATCGTGGTGGTCGAGGCGGGCGATCTGAACGCGGCCCAGAACACCGCCGTGTCGCAGGGCGCGCACTACCTGTCCAACAGCTGGGGCACCGGCGACGGCTCGGGCGATTCCGGCGCGGACGCCGACTACAACCACGCCGGCGTGGTGGACGTGGCCAGTTCCGGTGACGGCGGCTATGGCGTGAGCTTCCCGGCGACCTCGCGCTACGTGGTCGCGGCCGGTGGCACCTCGCTGTCGCGCAACTCCGGCACCTCACGCGGCTGGTCGGAGACGACCTGGTCGGGTTCGGGTGCGGGCTGCTCGTCCTGGGAGGCCAAGCCGTCCTGGCAGACCGACTCGGGTTGCAGCCGGCGCACCGTGGCCGATGTGTCCGCGGTGGCCGATCCCGGCACCGGCGTGGCCGTCTACGACAGCTACGGGGAGGGTGGCTGGCTGGTGGTCGGCGGCACGAGCGCGTCCTCGCCGATCATCGCCTCCACGTACGCGCTGGCCGCGAACCCGCCGAGCAGCCAGGCCGCGGCGAGCACGCTGTACGCGAATCCGGGCAGCCTCAACGACGTCACGTCCGGTTCGGACGGCAGCTGCAGCCCATCCTACCTGTGCACGGCCGGCTCGGGCTACGACGGCCCCACCGGTCTCGGCACACCCAACGGGCTGGGCGCGTTCGGCGGATCCGGCAGCTCCGGCTCGACCGGGGCGATCACCGGTTACTCCGGGCTGTGCGTCGACGACAAGAGCAGCAGCACGACCAACTTCAATCCGATCCAGATCTATGGTTGCAACGGCACCGTGGCCCAGCAGTGGACCGTGGTCGAGGCCGGCAGCACCCTGCACGTGCTGGGCAAGTGCATGGACATCAACAACGGTGGCGCCACCGATGGCACCACCGTGGATCTCTACGACTGCAACGGCACCGGCTCCCAGGTGTTCGAGCCGCAGTCCAACGGGTCGCTGTACAACCCGCAGTCCGGCAAATGCCTCGACGATCCCAACTCCTCGACGACGCAGGGCACCCAGTTGCAGATCTGGGACTGCAACGGCACCAACGCCCAACAGTGGAAGGTGCCGTAACTTCAGTAGTCCGCGCGTCTCCTCCGCCGCTCCGGTGGCGGAGGAGATCGTGCTTCACCGGCGGTCGGTCGCCGTGTTCGAACACCAGGCCGCGACCGACGGTTGATCGGGACATCGCCCGCCGTTCCGGTCGATGTCGGCTCAGATTCCGCCGGGCAACGGTGGCGGTCGCGGCGGGAACTCGTCGTCGGGCGGGGCGGGAGGTGCGGGCGGCTCCGGCGCTTCCGGGGTTCCGGCCGGTTCGGTGATGTCGGCCGGCGAGGCGATCCCGCGGTCCAGAAACTGCCGGAACTCCGTCGGGAGATCCATTTCGCCCGGGTCGCCGATGAAATGGCGGGCGCACCGGCATCGACCGAGCTGACCGTCGGCGGCGCAGCACAAGACGCCCGCGGCGCGGATTCCCTGCGCGACAATGTGCAGCGCCTGCAGTGGCGCCAGCTCAACGCCGGCGACCCGGCGGACCGCCACACCGAGGACGTCGGCCAGGAACTGGGGTGCGCCGAGGATCTCGGTCGCGTACCAGGCGATGCCATCGTGAATCGCGGTGGGCACCCGGTCCAGCCCGTCGGCGATGGCGGCCAGCCCGGCACATCGGGTGGGCGGCGCGATCCGGTCCAGCCCATCGCGCACGGGCGTGCCCAACTCATGGACGGCGGTCTCGTCGATGGCGCCGCCCGGATCGCGTTGCAACAGGTCGGCGACGAACCTGGCGCCGATGTCCGTGCGGGTCACGCGATCGCCCCCGGGCACCGGGATGTCCTCGGCCGGTTCGGGCGCCTCGTCGGCGGGCCGGGCGACACCCTCGATCTCGTCCCGCTCGGCGATGTCGGTGATGACCTCGGTCAGCCGCATCGGTTGCGTGCCGTCGGTGCAGCCGGCACAGGCGGTGCCGGGTCCGATCGGCCCGAGCACGGTGTACTCGGTGCAGTTGTGGGCCGGCCGCACGCTCAGCAGCCAGAACGACAGGCATTCCTGGCAACAGAACAGATCCGTGGTGGTGCTGCGGGCCTCGGCGGTCTCCTGTTCGTGTCGGCGCTGTTCGGTCTCCCGCGCGGCGGCCAGTCGCGTGTGCAGGCGCCGGTTCTCCTCATCCAGACCCGAGTTCTCCGCGTCGAGCCGGTGGTTGATCAACTCCAGGTTGTCGGCCCGCTGCTGCCGTTCAGCGAGTCGCAGTCGTAGTCGCGCGAGGTTCTGTTCGGCGGTGCGCCACCGTTGTCCGAAGTCCCGCTGCTGTTGCACGGCTTGGCCGAGTGCCTGCCCGTGCCGTTCCCGGGCTTCGCGTATCCGGCAGTCGGCCTGCCGTTCGGCCTCGTCGGCGCGGTTGCGCTCACGCTGTAGTTCCCGCTGGATGGGCGGCTGAAGCCGGAGCAGGAACGACCAGAACCGTCCTTCCATGTCGGTCCGCCCATCCCGGAGGTTTTCGGTTGTCAGTCAGCGTAACCCGGCTACTGGAAGACCTCACTCGCGCCGGGTGATTCGGGCAGTTTTTCCGGATCGGCTCGGGCCAGTTGCTTGCGGAACTCCCCTTGACAGGAAGGAATCACCGGCGTTGTGCATGATTTCGGTGATCCACACCGCGGATACCTGGTGCTGCCAGATATGCCGCAGGCAGGTGTCGGAGTAGCCTTCCAGCAGGCTCGGATCATCCTTTTCGGACTGTTGGATTACGGCCCGGGCGAACACTTCGGCAACCGGTAGCCCGGTCGGCGGATGCGGGGGCTGGACCAGCCGCCGCAAGATGGTGCGCCAGCGGTGAAAGCTCATGCCGAGCTCGTCACGGAACAGCCGGTCACGGGTCCCGGCTGCCGGCGCTCGTCCTGCTGGTGAGCATCCCGGTCGGACTGGCCCTGACCCTAATCGGACCGCCCTGAACCGGCGGAACACCGGGAACAGCACGGAAAACCTGGAGCGGCAATGTATTTCACGGATCGGGGCATCGAGGAACTGGCCGCCCGGCGGGGCACCGAATCGGTGAGCGTGGCCTGGCTGGCCGATCGGCTGCGCGCGTTCGTCGACGACAACCCCGGCTTCGAGGACGCCATCGACCGGCTGGCCACCTGGCTGGCCCGCGACGACGACCCGGACGCCGGAGACCTGTCTTGATCGGCGCCTCGCTGGGCGCCGGACTGGCCGCCGGTCTGGATCTGGATCGGACCGGTCGAAACGATCCGAATCCGGTCAGCCGGGCAGGCCCGGCCGCAGCCAGGACAAGGTGACGGTGGTGCCGGTCGCGCCGGTCTGCACGGTTACCTCGTCGGCCAGCGCCCGCATCAGCACCAGCCCCCGCCCGCGCCGCTCGCCGACCCGCCGCGGGGTCCGCCAGGAGCCGTGATCGCCGACCCGGATCTCGATCCGGCCCGGCTCGGTCCAGGCCCGAAGTCGCACCGTCCCCACGTGCTCGGCCGCGGAACCGCCGGACCTGAAGCGCTGGTAGGCGTGTTCGGCGGCGTTGGCCAGCGCCTCGTAGCCGGCCAGCACCACCGCCTCGACCAGTTCGACGGCCAGGTGCTGAGCCCGCAGCCAGGCCGACAGGTCATGGCGGAGCCGGCTCGCCGCGAACGGCGTGGCGAGCACCTCGCACGACAACGGCGCCCCGGGCTGGGCCGGTCGTCCGTTCGCAGAACCACGACCCACCGCGGATGGATCGGAGGCCGGTGTCATCTCGGCTACCACCAGCTGAGCTCCCTGCGTCCAGGCCGCGACCGTTGCCGACTGTGGCTTCGCACGGCCGGAAACTCGTCTACCCGGTTCTCGCCGGGTCGAAACCCTCTCCAGCGCCGGCCGCGGCGCCGAGCGGGACGACCTGGTCGGTTCGGTGGCCGAACTCACGACCGCGTTGGCAGACCGCCGACAAATTTGGCAACCTGGTGGACCGCCACCGGCCCGCCCACGCACGACCCAGCCGCGGTGGCTTTCGCCCGGGCCGTGCCCGGAAACCGTCTGGGGCCCGGCGGCGTCCGGCGGCGAGATCGCCGGTACCGCGATGGAAAGGAGACCGCCCGCGTGCCCGTCCTCGACTCCACCCCCGCCCTGTCCACCCCCGTCCTGTCCGCTGCCGCCCCGACCGGCAACTCCTCCACCGACACGGTGTGCGCCGGGCAGACCGGGCACTGGTGCGGCTGGATCCACAACGTGACCGGCAACAGCTGGCTGGCACAGCTCGGCGGCACCGTCCTGGATCCGCTGATCGGCATCGTGATCATCGCGGCCATCGCCCTGATCACCCGCATCCTGGTGCACAGACTGATCTCCCGGCTCAGCCGGCGTACCGGCCGCGGGCACCTGCCGGCCATGCTGCGCCCGCTGGCCGACAAGCGAGGCCACACACAACCCGGCGCGCCCACCTCCGAGCGGCGGGCCCAGCGCGCGGCCACCATCGCCTCGCTGCTGAAGTCGGTGGCGTCGTTCATCATCTACGGCATCGCCGTCGTGCTGGCCCTGGCCAAGATCGGCATCAACGTCGCGCCGATCATCGCCTCGGCCGGCGTGATCGGGGTCGCGGTCGGGTTCGGCGCGCAGAACCTGGTCAAGGACTTCCTGTCCGGGATCTTCATGATGCTGGAGGACCAGTACGGCGTCGGGGACGTGATCGACACCGGCACCGCGTCGGGCACCGTGGAGTCGGTCGGGCTGCGGGTGTCCACGATCCGCGACTCGCAGGGCACCCTGTGGTACGTGCGCAACGGAACCATCACCGCCGTCGGCAACGCCACCCAGCGCTACGCCACCGCCGTGGTCGACATCCCGGTTCCGCTGCAGCGCACCCAGCGCGCCCTGCGGGTGGCCGGGGACGCGGCCAACGCCGCCATCGGCGACCACAATCTGGCCGACGACGTGCTGGGTGAGGTGACCGTGCTCGGCGTGCAGGAACTGACGCCGGACTCGGTGACCATCCGGGTCACCGTGATGACCAAGCCGGGCCGTCAGTACGCGGTGCGCCGCACCCTCACCGCCGCCATCCTGGCCGAACTCGGCACCCCCGAGAGCACCACGGAGAGCACCACCGCGAGCACCACGGACGGCACCACCGAGAGTGGGTCCGGGGAGGCCACAGTGGACAGCCCGGCCGACGATCAGGCCACGGCGGGCAATCGATAGTCGGCGGTGGCGCGCGCCACTGTGGTTTACGGACGAGTAACAAACGGCGCCAGGAAATCGACAAATCATGTGTGCACGACTCCGAAGCGCAGATCATCGCGCTGATCACCGCCTGGCGGCTGGAAATTGGCGGCGAGCCGTTCGCGCATCATGACGAGCTCATGCGCGCCGGCCTCCGCTGGGCCGCGAAACAACGCTATCTCGCCGATGTGCGCACGATAATCACCAAAGCCCTGTGCCAATAAAAATCGCACGGGAAAATCACCGCGGGTACGTCTGAACCGGCCGATGGCTGGCCGGTTGTGGCCACCCCGACGGGCGCACTCAGTGTAAGATCGCCGTCGCTGTGGGTGTGCGAGGCGAGGAGTGAGCTTGGAGCGCGAACGGGACCGGCAGCGCGCGCCACGCCAGCCGGTCGGTGAGGTGGACATGACCAGGCCCTCGGCGGCCCGGGTCTACGACTACTACCTCGGCGGCACCAGCAATTTCGCCATCGACCGCGAGTTCGCGCAGCGCGCGGCCACGGTGTGGCCCGACGTGATGGGCGTGGCCCGGCTCAACCGGCGGTGGCTGCGGCGGGTGGTGGCCGAGGCCGTCCGGGCCGGGTTCACCCAGTTCCTGGACATCGGCGCCGGATTGCCCACCGCGGGCAACACCCACGAGATCGCCCGGCGCGAGGCCGGCGACGACGCGGATCTCCGAGTGGTCTACGTGGACAATGAGGGCGTGGCGCACAGCTACGCCGGCCTCATGCTCGACAAGCAGCGGCTGACCGGCTGGTGCGCGGCGATTCTGGACGACGCCCGCAACCCCGAAGCCATTCTGGAGCACGCCGACACCCAGCGGCTGCTGGACCTCGGCCGACCCGTGTGCGTGCTGACGGTCGCGTTGTGGCAGTTCATCGGCGACGGTGACGACATCCCGAATGTGCTGGCCCGCTACCGATCCCGGTTGGCGCCCGGATCGTGGATCGCGATCAGCCATGTCGGCCCGGACGACGCGCCGCCGGAGTCGCGAGAGCAGATCGAGGGCGTGCGCCGGGCCTACGCGGACACACAGAATCCGCTGTGGGTAAGGGATCGGGCCGAGATCGGGTCCTGGTTCACCGAGATGCCATTGGTCGCCCCGGGCCTGGTGCACCTGACCGAATGGCGGCCCGAGGACGACGTGCCGCCCGTGGGTTCGCAGCAGTGGCGGATGGGGTCGACGTTCTGGTGCGGAGTCGGGCAGATCCCGTAGCGGCCGGTCAGCGCGGGGGGCCGCTTTCGATGAGCGCGCCGGCGAGGAACTCGGTCAGCCCGTCCCGCGCGGCGAGCGGGAAAACCTTGGCCACGTACTGATCCGGCCGCACGACCACCACGCACCCCTGGTCCCGGTCCACACCGCGCAGATCGAAGATGTCGCCGCGGCCGGGGTCCGGGCAGAAGACCTTCTCGTAGTCGATCAGCCCGAACGATCCCTTGCGGGGCAGGAGAAATTCCGGCAGTTGCCCGATGGCGACGTCGCGATGTCCCTGTTGCAGCACCGCTCGCACGTCGATCACGGCATCGGGTTCGGCGCCGGCCGGGGTGAACCGCGCGACCGGCGATTTCTCCGAGGCCAGGAATTCGGCGAAGGTCCGCAGCCGGGACCCCGGGGCCGGACCGGCCCGGTCGGCGAACGCGTACAGCCGCCACGCGCCGTCGGCTCGCGCGGCGTGGCCCAGGTGCATCCGCTTGGCGTCGGCCAACCGGATCACCGGCGCGGAATGCAACCGCATCCCGATCACGAAGCCTTCGGCCAAGTGCTGGTGCACCGGGGAACCGGTGAGAACCGAGGGCTCGTAGCGCACGGCCACGCCCGCGGTGAACCGCCCGTGCTCACGGAAATACCGTTGGAACCGCGCGCGCTCCGCTTCGGTCCGATCCTCGGGCCGGGCGCTGAACATCGCGGCGAACTCGCGGTCGAAGTCGATCAGATCCTGGGCGACCTTGCGCCGCTCCTCGGTGTAGGTGCGCAGGATTTCCGGGCGCGTGGTGCCGCGCAGCACGCCGCCGAGTTTCCAGCCGAGGTTCCACGCGTCGGCCATGGAGACGTTCATGCCCTGCCCGGCTTTCGCGCTGTGCGTGTGGCAGGCGTCTCCCGCGATGAAAACCCGCGGCAGCGCGGCGGCGTCCGGCGCGTCGTCGAAGCGGTCGCACACCCGCTGGCCGATCTCGTAGACGGTGCACCAGCCGACGTCCTTCACCGCCAGCGTGTACGGATGCAGGATGCGGTTGGCCACCGCGGCCAGTTTCTCCGGGGTGACCGTGTGTTCGCGGAGCATCTCGGCGTCACGCTCGCGGTCCAGTTCGATGTAGAGCCGCACGAGGTAGCCACCCTCGCGGGGAATGACCAGGATGCTGCCGTGCTCGGCGCGCACCGCCGATTTCAGCCGGATGTCCGGGAAGTCGGTCACGGCCAGGACATCCATGACGCCCCACGACTGGTTCGTGCGGTCTCCGGTCAGCCGCCGCCCGATCGCCTCGCGGGTCGCGCTGCGCGCCCCGTCGCAGCCGACCACGTACTTGGCCCGGATCGTCGAGGTTTTCCCGGTGGGCACAAGGTTCTGGACGTGTTCGAGGGTGACCGTCACCGGGTGGCCGGACGTTTCGTCCACGCGCACGTCCGAGAGTTGCAGCCCGTAGCAGGGCTCGGTGCGATGGGCCGAGCGGCGCAGGTGGTCGCGCAGGTAGGCCAGCATCCGGGCCTGGTTGACGATCATGTGCGGCATCTCGGACAGGCCCTCCTCGACGTCGTCGATCCGGCCGGTCCGCACGATCGAGCCGTCGCCGCCGGGCCCCCAGAAGGTGACCTCGTTGACCTGGTAGCCCTCCTGGATCAGCCGGTCGGCCAGGCCGAAGGCCTCGAACATCTCGACCGTGCGGCAGGCCACCCCGTCGGCCTGGCCGACCTCCAGCGGCCCGTCCCGGCGGTCCACGACGACGGTGTGCAGGCCGGGAAAGCTGGCCAGTTGGGCGGCCAGCACGAGCCCGGCCGGCCCGGCCCCGACGACCAGCACATCGGCCGTCCCGGGCAGCTCGCCGGCGCCGTGCCCAGCGGCGGAGGGATCCGCGACCTGCACGAACGGGTCACCGCTTCGGTAGCCATCCAGATAGAACTGCACCGTGTCCACCTTCCCGTCGCGGCCCTTGCGGTCGGCCCGCCGTGGCGGGCGCCCCTCTCATGATGGGAGTGTCGCCGGTCGAGGGACAGCGGTCCTGCCGAGAAGCGGACCGAGCGGCATCACACCGCGGTGAGCAGGGCGACCAGCGGTTCCGGGAGGCGGTCCGGCTCGATCGCCTCGGTCAGCAGCCGGGCGTAGCGCAGTTTGCGCCGGGCGCCCGCGCCGAGGAAACGGCGCAGCTGGGCCGTTTCGTCCCGGCCCTGCCAGGCCGGCTGCCGCTGGATCGTGCGAAACGCGCCGAGATTCCCGTGCGCGGCGAACACGTCCAGCACCCGGCTCGGCCCGGCCGCGCGAATCAGTTCGTCCTCGAGGTCCTCGACGCAGACGAAGAACCCCAGCCGCGCCAGCTCGGCCCGGGAGCCGGGCGTCCCGACACCGGCCGTGGCCAGGCCGCGCTGGAGCACGCGCTCCTCGCCCGCATCGCACAGTCCGGCCAGCCGGACCCCGGTCTCCCGGAATCGCCGCAGGTAGCGGGCCGCGCCGTGTGCGCCGCCCATGGGTAGCACCACGACCCCCTCGGTGGCGAGATCGCGGCCCAGCCGCCGGGCCAGCGTGTCGACGGCGATCTGGTCGCTGACGCCCTCCACGAGCACGACGACTCGGGCGGTCTCGATGCGTGCCAGCGCCACCGCGGTCGCCTCGGTCGCGGCCGCGGGCCCGCTCACGTAACCGGCGAGCAGCTCATCGCCGTCGTCCGCCTGCACTGATCCACTGTCCAGCACGGCCCCCGGCGCACGCCACCCGATTTCCCCGGAAATCAGGCAGCCGGTCGATTGTTTCGCCGGGAAAGCGCGGTCAGCACGACACCGGCCACGAATACGACGAATCCGACAATGCCGAGCACCGTACCGAAATGCTATTGGGCGCGAGCAGCGGACGCAGCAATTCGATGCTGCCGCCGATCGGCAGAATGGAAAAGCCTCGTCCCAGGCGCGACCGGGCCCGCGCGGTCCTTTACCGTCCCAGGTGGCGATTCCGACGGCGAGCAGCAACAGCGCAAGGACGAGACCGGCAGCGCCACGATCAACGGCGGAGTCCCGGTCGGTCCCCTACGACATACGGCGGAGTCTCCCGGCCGGTCGCCTACGACATGAGGGGCGCCCGACGAGTTGGGGGTGCTCGCCGGACGCCAACCGGTGTGTCGCCGCGAACCGCACCGCCGTTACCAGCGACGTTCAGCCGGCGGGTCCGGTGACCGGGCCGGTGTTCTGGCAACAGGTGGCGGCGGTGCGGTCGGGGTCGGCGCCGTAGGTCGCCGAGTCGTCCTTCACGACGTAGACCTCCCACGGTTCCCGGCCCGGGCCGCGCACCCACACCTTGTCCTGCACGGCGTAGCAGCAGGTGGTGTCGTGCTGCACGTCGGTGCGCAGGCCGAGGTCGGACAGGCGCTCGGTCGCGGCGCCGACCTGCTCGCCGGACTCGACCTCCACGCCGAGGTGGTCCAGCCCGGTGTCCTGGCCCGGCTCGCCTTCCAGCAGCACGAGCTTGAGGGGCGGCTCGGCCACGGCGAAGTTGGCGTAGCCGGGCCGCAGCTTGGCCGGTTCGACGCCGAACAGCTTGGTGTAGAAGGCGATCGAGCCGTCCAGATCGGACACCCGCAGGGCCAGTTGCACTCGGGACCTGAGACCTCATTGGATAGACATCCATCTAATCAGAGCGTTGGTTAGATTGCTCTCTAGTTAGAGGTCTGTCAAGATAGCGGCATGCCGAGGCAACTTCCGCTGGTCGACACGTGCTGCCCCCCGCTGCTGGGCCGGCCGCTCACCGCGGACCAGTCGGTGGATCTGGCGCGGGGGTTCAAGGCGCTCGGTGACCCGGTGCGGCTGCGGCTGTTGTCCCTGATCGCCTCGCACGCCGGCGGCGAGGCGTGCGTGTGCGACCTGACCGACGCGTTCGACCTCACCGGGCCGACGATCTCCCACCACCTCAAGGTGCTGCGCGAGGCCGGGGTCATCGAGGGCGAGCGGCGCGGCACCTGGATCTACTACCGGACGCAACCGGCGGTGCTGCAGACCCTGTCCACGCTGCTGCAGCCCGACCACGTCGAGCCGAGCCGGGCGAACTGAGGAAGACCGCCGTGCCGGGCCGTCCCGAGGTGCTGTTCGTCTGCGTGCACAACGCGGGGCGCTCCCAGATGGCCGCCGCGCTCCTGCACCACCACGCCGCCGGGCGGGTCACCGTCCGCTCCGCGGGCTCGGCGCCCGCCAGTTCCATCAACCCGGCTGTCGTCGCGGTCATGGCCGAAGTCGGACTCGACCTCACCGACGAATTTCCCAAGCCGCTGGCCGACGACGCCGTGCGGGCCGCCGACGTGGTGATCACCATGGGCTGCGGGGACGCCTGCCCGGTCTACCCTGGAAAGCGCTACCTGGACTGGGAACTGGACGATCCGGCCGGCCAGACGGTCGCCGCGGTGCGTCCGATCCGGGACGAGATCGACCGGCGGGTCACCGCCCTGCTGGCGGAGCTCCTCCCGACCTGACCATCCGGCTCGTTCTCCTCGCCACCACGGTGAGCCTCGCCCTGGTCGGCAGGGTGGCCCCGGCGGCGGTCGTGGCCGCGGTGGTCGCGGTCCGGGCCCTCGGCGTCGCCGCGGCGGCCACCTTCGTGCAGCGCAAGGCAGTGGCCCGACCCGGGGACGATCCGCCGGAGTTCCTGCGGCGGCTGGCCGAGGGCGAGGTCGACCGCGGCGACTCGTAGCGACCGGGAAGGCGAGCGGGCCGGTCAGGAATTCTCGTCGTCCGGCCGGATCACCACTGTTCGCAACGAATTCCGCAGCTGCCGCGCGGCACCCGGGCCCAGTGGCGCGAGGAACTCCCGCTCGGCCACCTCGCTGGCCTCGGTTCCGCGGCGCAGCACGTCCCGGCCGGTCTCGGTCAGGGCGACCACGTTGCGCCGCCGGTCGTGCGCGTCCGGGTGGCGGTCCACCAAACCCTTGTCCTGCAACACATCCAGCATGGCGACCATGGTGGTGCGGTCGATGCTCAGCCGCTGCGCCGCCTGCTGCTGGGACGTCGGTTCCGCACTGGCCAGGACGGCCAGCACGGCCAGTTCGCGGCCGTCGATGCCGTAGGGCGACAGCGCCTTGGCGCTGCGCTCGGCCATCAGCTGCTGCGCATGCTTGAGCAGGTAGCCCAGCCGACTGGTCAACTCCGGGCCGGGCCCCGCGTTCCTCGACATCCCCGAACTCTACCGCTAGACTGATTGTCAGTAGTACTGATACTCAGCACAACGACAGATTGGTTCAACCATGATCTTGGTGACCGGAGGTCTGGGATTCATCGGCTCGCACACCGTGCGGGCCCTGCTCGATCAGGGCCAGAGCTGCGTGCTGGTGCAGCGCCGGGCCGCCGAACCGCCGGCCGACATCGCCGACCCCCGGGTGAGGGTGGAACGGGCCGATGTCGCCGATTACGCGGCGTTACAAGAGATCGGCGCCCGCCACGAGATCACCGGCATCGTGCACCTGGCCGGGTCCATGCCCTGGCCGCCCAGCCGGGACGAGCCGGTGCGGGCCACCCGCCAGGCCCTGAACGGGTTCCTCAACATCGTGCAGGCCGCCCAGGACTGGGGCGTGGCCCGGGTCGGCGTGGCCAGCACGATCGGCGTGTACGGCGGGGTCACCTCGGAGAGCCCGCTCGGTGAGGACCTGCCGCTGCCGATGACCGCGCCGCACCTGATCCCGACGTTCAAGAAGATCGGCGAACTGCTCAACGACTACCTGGGCGGCGTCACCGGCGTGCAGCTGGTCAACTACCGGATCGGCGCGATCTGGGGCCCGCGCGGGCACGCCGCCGACCCGTTCTTCCCGGCCCCGCAGCTCATCCACGCCGCCGCCGGGGGCACCGCCCCGGACCTGTCCGCGCTGCGCGCGCCGGTGTACGCCGAGGACGCGGTCGACCTGTGTTACGTGAAGGACTGCGGCCGGGCCATCGCCCTGCTGCAGTTGGCCGACCGGCTCACTCACCGCACCTACAACGTCTCCGCCGGCCGGGCGACCACCAACGCCGAGGTGATCTCGGCGATCAAGAAGGTCGTGCCGGACGCGCGGGTCGACCTACCCAGCGGCGGCACCGGTCCAGGCGGCTACCTCGACATCAGCCGCATCCGGCAGGACACCGGCTACCGCCCCGAATACGACACCGACGCCGCGGCCGCCGACTACCTCGACTGGCTGCGCGCGGGCCACGAGGTCTGATCACCGGCTGGGGCCAGGCGCGTCCGGCTTGGTCGATCAACCGCGACGCAGGGACTCGAGGTAGCCGCGCAGCAGCTCGCCGGTGCGCCGGGAACTCCAGATCTCCAGCACCTCCGGATCGTCCGACGGGCGGGCGGCGTCCATCCGTTCCCGGGCGGGCCGCCGCAGCTGCCGCTTGGCCAGCGCGTACACCTCGTCCGGCACCGCCGCGAGCTGCTCCGCCTTGCGCAGGGCCGAGTCCAGAAGTTGATCCGGCTCGACGATCTCGTGCACCAGACCGACCGCCCGGGCCTGGTCCGCGGTCAGCCGCCCGGCGCCGAGCAGCAACGTCTCCAGCGCCGGGCCGACGGCGTGGCGCATGATCTCCAACGGGACGGTCGGAAACGGCACCCCGGCGGCCAGTTCGACCAGCCCGATCGTGCCGGCCGACATCAGCCGCGCCTCGCACGCGGCCGCCAGCACGCAGCCACCGGCCAGGGCGTGCCCGTTCACCGCGGCCACCACCGGCTTGGGGTGGCTGAACACGGCCAGCAGGGCCCGGCTCAGCGCGGGCAGGAACCGCTCGACGTAGTTCGGCCCACCCTCGACGATCCGTTTCAGGTCCACCCCGGCCGAGAAGGCCGACCCGCTGCCGGTCAACACGATGGCCCGCGCGTCGGCGACCTGGGCCACGGCCTCCGGGATGGCGGTGAGCAGTTCCAGGTCCAGGGCGTTCACCGGTCCGTGCTCCAGCCGCAGCGCCGCGATCCCGTGGTGGTCCAGATATTCGATCACCGGTTCATCCTGGCCGATCCGCGGCCCCGGCACCACGCCCGTCAGCCACCGGAAGTGAGCACCTGGCGCAACGACTCCAGCACCGCCGGGTCCTCGATGGCCGAGGGGACCGGCCCCTCGCGGCCGTCGGCGATGCCCCGCATACCGGCCCGGAGGATCTTGCCCGACCGGGTCCTGGGCAGCGCGTCGACCACGGACACCTGCCGGAACGCCGCGACCGGGCCGATTTCCTTGCCTACGGCGGCGATCAACTCGTCGCGCAGCCGGTCCGGGTCGATGTCCACCCCACGGCCGAGTTCACCGCACCGCGCCCTGACCCGCCGGCCCGAATCGTCATCACAATCGTGCTCCCACCGGCTTCTCCCACGTGGCAAGCTGATCCGGGTCGGGCGGTCAGCCGGGCGATCACGTGGGGGAACGGAAATGAGTCCTGCGGGCAGGAGAGGTGTGCTGATCGGGGGCGTCGCGGTCATGGTCGCGATCGTGGTGGCCGGGGTGCTGACGCTGCTGAGCGGCTCCCCCGCGCCGGCGCCGAAGACCGCGGCCGGGGGCTCGGCCCTCGAACCGCCGGCCGACCCGAACTCCGCCGCCCAGCAGTACTTACAGGACTTCGCCGCGGGCGAGACCGGCAGCGCCGGCCGGCTCACCGACGACCCGGGCGACTCCGCGGCCGCACTGGCCGACGCCTGGCGCAGCCTGTCTCCCAGCGAGGTCCAGACCACGTTGCGCAGCGTCAGCCCGCCCGCCGGGAACACGGCCACGGCCGCGTACAACACGGTCTGGACGCTCAGCGCGGGCCGTCAATGGTCCTACGACGGGACGTTCGGCCTGGTGCTGACCGGTGGGGTGTGGCGGGTGCACTGGACACCCGCCGTGCTCCAGCCGACCCTGCAGACCGGGCAACGACTCGCGCTGCTGACCACCGCTCCCAACCAGACCGCGGTGGTCGACCGGGATGGCAAGCCCCTGGTGACCACCGGCCCGGCCGGGCCCCAGCTGACCGACCCGGTCGGATTCAAGCCCCTCAAGGACATTCTGGCCTCCCAGGCGAGCACCACTTCCAACGTCTTCGCCGTGCAGCGCGTCGACGCCGCCGGCCACAGCCTGCAGACGTTGTTCGGCAGCACCGGCGACCAGGTCAAGCCGCGTTCGGCCACGCTGAGCTCCGCGCTGCAGTCGGCCGCGCAGTCGGTGGTCGACGGGTACTCGGACGGTCCGGCCGTCATCGTGGCGATCCAGCCCTCGACCGGCGGGCTGCTGGCCGTGGCGCAGAACGGACAGAGCACGGCGTCCCCGTTCAGTGGCCTGTACGCGCCGGGCTCGACGTTCAAGATCGTGACCGCGACGGCGGCGCTGGAGAGCGGGATGGCGAACCCGGATTCCGCGCTGCCCTGCCCGCTCACCGCCCAGATCGGCACCCGCACCATTTCCAACGAGGGTTTCGCCCTGGGCACCACCTCGATGCGGGAGGCGTTCGCGAAATCTTGCAACACCACCTTCGCCCAACTGGCCTCGCAACTGCCCGCGAACGGACTGGCCAACGCGGCCGACCAGTACGGCCTCAACGCCGACTTCGGCATCCCCGGGTTGAACACCCAGACCGGCAAGGTCGTTCCGGCGAGCAGCGCCAACGAGCAGGTCGAGGACGGCATCGGCCAGGGCACGGTACAGGTCAGCCCGTTCGGCGAGGCGCTGATGGCGGCGACCGTGGCGGCCGGGCACGCGGTCACGCCCCGGCTGTGGCAGGACGCGCAGACCGGCGTCACCACCGGTTACACCGCCCCGCCGGCCGGCGGGCTGGCCTCGCTGCGAACGATGATGCGGGCGGTCGTCACCGGGGGCACCGCGACCGGGCTGGCCGGTTCCGGCCCGGTCTACGGCAAGACCGGCACCGCGCAGTTCGGCAGCGGCGACGAGGCCCACGGGTGGTTCGTCGGCTATCGCGGCGATCTGGCCTTCGTGGTGTTCCTGGAGAGCTCCAACGATTCCAGCCCCGCGGTTACCCTGGCCGCTCAGTTCCTCGCCAAGGTGAGCTGATCACCGCGGTGCGGGGCCCCGGATTCGAGGCCCCACCGGTCAGCCACGTCGAACAGCCCAACTCGGTAGCACTCGGCCGTCGCATAGACCGACACGATGTTGACGCCGTCGGAGTACGGACTGACCACATCCGCGGCCGGCGTGGTGGTCCCGGGGCCGGAGGTCGCTCTTCCGGTGGCGATCTCCCTGGCCGACCTGCCCGAGGAGAAGATCCGGGCGATACTGCACGAGGTCGAGTACGCCTCGCTGGTGCAGCAGCCGGTGCCCGGCCGGTACCGCATGCACGACCTGTTTCGCCTGTACGCCACCGACATCGCCCAGCACGACCTGTCCGACGACGCGGGCGAGGCGGCGCCGCGGCGGGTCCTGGACTGCTACGTCCACGCCCCGAACACCGCGTCCTGACCAACGGGCCCGCCTACGGAGGAGAGAAATGACGGCCGTGACTTCCGATTCGTGCCAGGTCGAATTCGACTTCCGGTTCGGCTGGTGCCGGATGCGCCTGGACGTGGCCGGAATCTCGGCCACCTACCGGGCCACCTCGATCGTCGACTCCTTCGGCGCCCTCGCCTACGCGGTCGCCACGGTGGCCGCTGGCGCGATGACCGCCTCGGCCCTGTGGGGCGACGAACCCGGAGGGGTCTTCCTCGATCTGTCGACCAGCGGGCCGCACTACGTCGGACTGGTCGTGGCCGGGCTGGATTCACCGGGCTGGATCACGCCCGAGTCGCCGCCCTGGACCCCGGTGCGGGGCGCGGTCCTGACCAACGCGATCATCCCGCGCGAGGTCGCCCTGCGCGCATTCCACACCGGGTTCTCCTCGGCCCTGGACCGCGTGTCCGAGCACGGCCGGATCGAGGGCTGGGGTCATCGCTTCCCCACCGCGGCGCTGGCCGCGATCGACGCGACAACGGCTCGGGGCCGAGGACCGGTCCCGGCCGACCCGACACGGAGGCCCGGCTGACCCCGGTCACCACCGAGGAGGGCCAGGTCTGGCGCTACGAGTACGACGCGGCGGCGGAACCTGGGTGCGGGAAAGCGACTTCGCCGGATCCACAGTGGACTACGAGAACGACGCGACCGGCCAGATCGTGGCAGTCGTCCAGATCGTGACGGTCGTCCAGATCAGTCTCCGCGCCAGGCCGCGTGCCTCGATCGCCGGCCCCGAACCAGCAGTGCCGCGCCCCGGTTCTCCAGCACCCGCCGGGGCGACAATCCGATCAGGTAAACCGGGCTCCGAGCCGCGGGGCGACGATGACATCCGGCTCCCCGGGCTGGCCGCATCGTGATTGACATCGGCGGCACGGTCGATCACGATGCGATCGGTGTCCACTCGTTCGGCGACGCCGATGCCGGAGCCGAGCACTGTCCTGGTCGCCAACCGCGGTGAGATCGCGGTCCGGATCATCCGGGCCGTACACGAGTCGGGCGGCCGGTCCATCGCCATCCACCCCGCGGACGACGCCGACTCGCTGCACGTGCGCCGGGCCGACCTGGCCGTGCGGATCCCCGGTGTGGGTCCGGCGGCCTATCTCGACATCGACGCGATCGTGCGGGCGGCGCTGGACTCGGGCGCCACGGCCCTGCATCCCGGTTACGGTTTCCTGAGCGAGAATTCCGGCCTGGCCCGCCGTTGCACGGAGGCCGGGATCGTTTTCGTCGGGCCGTCGGCCGAGGTGCTCGATCGGTTCGGCGACAAGGCCCGCGCCCGGGCCTACGCCCGCGAACGCCAGGTTCCGGTGCTCCCGGGCACCCACGAGCCGACCACCCTGGACCAGGTCGCAGCGTTCGCCGCCGAGCACGGCGCGGTGATGATCAAGGCCCTGGCCGGAGGCGGCGGCCGCGGCCTGCGCGCGGTCGACCACCCCGACCACCCCGACCAGCTCGCCGATGCCTACGCGCAGGCGAGCGCGGAGGCCCGCACGGCGTTCGGCGACGGCGCGGTGTACGTCGAGAAGCTGGTGCCGCGCCCCAGGCACATCGAGGTGCAGATCGTGGGTGACGGCACGGGTGCGGTGGTCGCTCTGGGCGAGCGCGACTGCGGAATCCAGCGACGGCACCAGAAACTGGTCGAGGTCGCGCCCAGCCCGTGGCTGCCGGACGCGCGGCGCGCGGAGATCGCGGCGGCCGCGGTCCGGCTGGCTTCCGGCGTCTCCTATGCCGGGCTGGGCACCTTCGAATTCCTCGTCGACGACGCGGAATTCTGGTTCATGGAAGCGAATCCGCGCCTTCAGGTCGAGCACACCGTCACCGAGGAGGTCACCGGCGTCGACCTGGTGGCCGCCCAGCTCGCGGTCGCGGGCGGTGCCCGGCTGGCCGATCTCGGCCTGGACGAGCCGCCCGGCGTCCGGGGCGTGGCCATCCAGGTCCGGGTCAACGCCGAGACGCTCGATGCGAACGGCGCCCCTGTCCCGAGTTCGGGCGTGCTGAGCCGGTTCGAGCTGCCGTCCGGGCCAGGCGTCCGGGTCGACACCCATGGTTACTCCGGTTATCGCCTGAGCCCGCGCTATGACTCCTTGCTGGCCAAGGTGATCGGGCACGGCGCGAACCTGGCCCAGGCCACCGCCCGCACCGCCGCGGCCCTGGCCGAACTGGCGGTGGCGGGCGTGGCGACCAATGCCGGCCTGCTGCACGGCATCGTGACGGCCGAGGCGTTCCAGGCCGGCCCATGGGACACCGGCTTCCTCGCTGACCACCTCGACGAACTCCTCGCCCACCGCGGGCCCGACACGATGATCGAGAACGGTCACGCCGCGGACAGCCAGGTGGTCGAGGTGCCCGCCGGGGCCGCCGCCATCGTGGCGCCTACCCCAGGTGTGGTGCTGCGCCTGGACATCCAGCCCGGCAGCGTGGTGGCGCCAGGTCAGGCGGTGGCTGTTCTCGAGGCGATGAAAATGGAGCACGTCATCCGCGCACCAGCCGGAATGCGGGTCGACGTGCTCGCGGCCGGCACCGGTGACGTCGTCCCGGCCGACACCGTCCTCGCCTACGGCACCCCCATGGACTCCCTGTCTCCCAACGAACTGTCTCCCAACGAAAATCCACCACCGGCCGATGAGGGCGACTGGTCACCCGAGCTGGCCGAGATCGAGCGGCGCCGGGCCCTCGCCCGGAACATGGGCGGTGCGGCCAAGGTCGCCCGCCAGCACGCCGACGGCAAACTCGACGCCCGCCAGCGCATCGCCGCGCTGGCCGATCCCGGCTCGTTCGCCGAGATCGGCGCCCTCACCGGCTTCACGCCCCGCGACGACCACGGCCCGGAACCGGCTTTCACGCCCGCCAACTTCGTGGCCGGGACCGCCCGCCTCGACGGTCGCAAGGTCGTCCTCGGCGTCGACGATTTCACGCTGCGCGGCGGGTCAGGCGACGCCGCCATTCACGCCAAGCAGGTGTTCGCCGAGGAGTACGCCCGCGAGATGCGGCTGCCGGTGGTGCGGTTGCTGGACGGGGCCAGTGGCGGCGGCTCGGTGAAGATGGCCACCGACGCGGGCTACACCTACGTGCCGGTCAATCCGGCGTGGGACGCGGTGGTCGACAACCTCTCACTGGTGCCGGTGGTGGCCGCCGCGCTGGGCCCGACGGTGGGTCTGGGGGCGGCGCGGCTGGTGATGTCGCACCTGTCGATCCTGGTCGAGGGCATCGGCCAGCTGTTCACCGCGGGCCCGCCGGTGGTGCTGGGCGGCACCGGCGAGCGACTGTCCAAAGAGGAGCTCGGCGGCGCGGATGTCCATCGCACCAATGGTTCGGTCGAACGCATCGTCCCCGACGAGCGGACCGCGTTCGCCACGATCCGCCGTTTCCTGTCCTACCTTCCGGGCAGCGTTTTCGATCTCCCACCGGTGACCGGGTCACCCGATCCGGCCGACCGGCGCGAGGAAGCGCTACTGCAAGCCGTCCCCCGCAACCAGCGGCGCCCCTACGACATCGACACCATCCTCGACGCGGTGTTCGACGCGGGCTCGGTCTTCCGCTACGCCGACTACGGCGGGGGCAGCCGCACGGCGCTGGCCCGGCTGGACGGTCACCCGGTCGGCGTGCTCGCGGCCGATCCGGCCCAGGGCGCCACCATGTCGGCCGAGGGGGCGCTGGCCGTGACCCGGTTGGTGGATCTGTGCGAGACCTTCCATCTACCGCTGGTCAGCCTCACCGATCAGGCCGGGATGACCATCGGATCGGCCGCCGAACGCGCGGCCACGATCCGGCACGGCGCCCGCGCCATCACCGCCGTCTACCAGGCCCGGGTGCCGCAGTCCGAGCTGATCATCCGGCGGGTCTACGGGGTCGGCGGGGCCGGGATCATCAACCGGCACCGGGCCGGTCGCAGCTGGTCCTGGCCGTCGGGCGACTGGGGTTCGCTGCCGTCCCGGGGCGGTGTCGAGGCCGCGTTCCGGGCCCGGATCGAGGCGGCCCAGGACCCGGCAGCCGAACTCGACCGGCTCACGGCCGAAGTGGCCGCCGTGACCTCGCCGTTCCGCACGGCCGAACGGTTCGGCGTGCAGGACATCATCGACCCGCGGGACAGCCGCGCCCTGCTGTGCGACTGGGTGCGCGACGCCTACCGACTGCTGCCCGAACTGCTCGGCCGACCGGCGTTCGGCACCCGCCCCTGACGCAACCGGTCCCTGACGCAACCGGCCTTGACCGCAACCGAGCCCGGCCGATCGGACCGGCCGGGCTCGGTGTCCACAACGGACCGAAGATCAGACCAGGTCGAACCGGTCGTTGTCCATGACCTTGGTCCAGGCCGCCACGAAGTCGTTGACGAACCGCTCCTTGGCGTCCGCGCTGGCGTAGACCTCGGCCAGGGCGCGCAGCTGGGAGTTGGAGCCGAAGATCAGGTCGACCGCGGTGGCGGTCCACTTGACCTCGTCGGTCGCGACGTCGCGGATCTCGTAGACGTGCTCCTGCGACTCCGAACCCTTCCACCGGGTGCCCGGCGCGAGCAGGTTGGCGAAGAAGTCGTTGGACAGCACGCCCGGCCGGTCGGTCAGCACACCGTGCTTGGTGCCGCCGGCGTTGGCGCCCAGCACCCGCAGACCGCCGACCAGCACGGTCAGCTGCGGCGCGGTCAGGTCCAGCAGGTACGCGCGGTCGACCAGCAGCACCTCCGGCTGCAGCTTCTCGCCCGGGCGCAGGTAGTTGCGGAACCCGTCGGCCCGCGGCTCCAGGACGGCGAACGAGTCGACGTCGGTCTGGTCCTGGGTGGCGTCGGTGCGGCCCGGGTGGAACGGCACGGTCACCGTGACCCCGGCGTCCTTGGCGGCCTTCTCGACCGCGGCCGAACCGGCCAGCACGATCAGGTCGGCCAGCGAGATCTTGGCGCCACCGGCCGCGTTGAACTCCTGCTGGATGCTTTCCAGCTGGTCCAGCACCGACCCGAGCTGCTCGGGCTGGTTGACCTCCCAGCTGCGCTGCGGCTCCAGCCGGATCCGGGCGCCGTTGGCGCCACCGCGCTTGTCGGTGGCCCGGAAGCTGGCGGCCGAGGCCCAGGCGGTGCCGACCAGCTGCTCGACGGTCAGACCGGAGTCGAGCACCGTGGCCTTGAGGGCGGCGATGTCCTTGTCACCGACCACCTCGTGGTCGACGGCGGGCACCGGGTCCTGCCACAGCTGCGGCTCGGCCACCCACGGGCCAAGGAAACGGCTGACCGGACCCATGTCGCGGTGCAGCAGCTTGTACCAGGCCTTGGCGAAGGCCAACGCGAACTCGTCCGGGTGCTCCAGGAACCGCTGGGAGATCGGCCCGTAGATCGGGTCGAAGCGCAACGCCAGGTCCGTGGTGAGCATGGTCGGCTTGTGCTTCTTGTTCGGGTCGTTGGCGTCCGGGATGATCTCCGGGGCGTCCTTGGCCACGTACTGCTTGCCGCCGCCGGGGCTGGTGGCCAGCTCCCATTCGTAGCCGAACAGGATCTCGAGGAAGCGGTTGCTCCACTCGGTCGGCTTGTCGGTCCAGGTGACCTCCAGCCCGCTGGTGATCGTGTCGGCGCCGGCGCCGCTGTGGTAGCTGGACAGCCAGCCAAGGCCCTGCGCCTCCAGCGGGGCCGCCTCCGGCTCCGGGCCCACGTGGTCGTCGGCGACACCGGCGCCGTGGGTCTTGCCGAAGGTGTGGCCGCCGGCGATCAGCGCGACGGTCTCCTCGTCGTTCATCGCCATCCGGCCGAAGGTCTCCCGGATGAAGTACGCGGCGGCCATGAAGTCGGCGCTGCCGCGGGGACCCTCCGGGTTGACGTAGATCAGGCCCATCTCGGTGGCGCCCAGGTCGGGCACCATCTCGGAGTCGTCGACGTAGCGGTCCTCACCCAGCCAGTCGTCCTCCGGGCCCCAGTAGATCTGCTCCGGCTCCCAGGTGTCCACCCGGCCGAAGCCGAAGCCGAAGGTCTGGAAGCCCATGGACTCCAGCGCCACGTTCCCGGCCAGCACGAGCAAGTCGGCCCAGGAGATCTGCTGGCCGTACTTCTGCTTGACCGGCCACAGCAGCCGGCGGGCCTTGTCCAGGTTGGCGTTGTCCGGCCAGCTGTTGAGCGGGGCGAACCGCTGCGCGCCATCCCCGGCGCCGCCGCGGCCGTCGTGGATGCGGTAGGTGCCCGCGGAGTGCCAGCTCATCCGGATCATCAGGCCGCCGTAGTGGCCGAAGTCGGCCGGCCACCAGTCCTGCGAGGTGGTCAGCACCTCGATCACGTCCCGCTTGAGCGCCTCCACGTCGAGGGAGGCGAACTCCTTGGCGTAGGAGAACTGCTCGCCCAGCGGGTTGCTCTTGGCCGAGTGCGCGTGCAGTACGGTCAGGTCGAGCTGGTTGGGCCACCAGTCCCGGTTGGTGCGCGGACGGCCGCCCGTCTTCGGGGTCGGCGCGTCGATCGCCGGGTTCTCACTCTCGCTGCCGTGCGCGGTCACCGAGTCGTGTGCGACTGGGCAGCCGGAGGGCGTGGTGGGGTCGCTCATCTGCTTCCTTCCGAGCTGGTGCGTTCATTGGGCGGAGCGGGTGGCCGAGCAATCGGGGCACACGCCCCAATAGACGACCTCCGCCTCGTCGATCACGTAGCCGTGGTCGTCGGAGGCGGTGAGACAGGGGGCGGGGCCGTCGGCGCAGTCGACGTCGGCGATCGCACCGCAGGAGCGGCACACGACGTGGTGGTGGTTGTCCCCCACCCGGGTTTCGTAGCGGGCGATGGCGCCTGCGGGCTGGATGCGCCGCACCAGACCGGCATCGGTCAGCGCCCGCAGCACGTCGTAGACGGCCTGGTGGGACACGGTGGGGTGGTCGGCGCACACCACGGACAGCACCGTCTGGGTGTCGATGTGCGGGTGATCGCGCAGCGCGCCGAGTACCGCCAGCCGGGGCTGGGTCACGCGCAACGAGACCGACCGCAGCAGGGCCTCGAAGTCGGACGTCACAGACGGATCATAAGCAGCCAATCTGGAATCAGTCAAAATTAGCCCGGTCACGGTGCGCCGCCGCAAACCGCCGCGCCCCCGGGTCGGCGCGGCCGGCCGGCCCGCGTGAAACCGCGCTGAAACCACGGTGAATGCCCACCCCCGCACCCTTGCCCCTGCAGAACGTGGCCGCCCGGCCACCCCAACCTTCAGGAGGGGCCTTGACCAGCGCTGAACGCCCGCCCGCGATCGTCGCGACCGGCCTGCGCAAGTCGTTCGGGGACACCGTGGTGCTCGACGGCATCGACCTGCGCGTCGAGGTGGGCACGATCGTCGCCTTGCTCGGCCCGAACGGGGCAGGCAAAACCACCGCGGTGCAGATCCTGTCCACCCTGATCCACGCCGACTCCGGCGAAATCCGGGTGGCCGGCCACGACCTGGCTCGCGAACCGGACGCGGTGCGGGCCGCGATCGGCGTCACCGGCCAGTTCTCCGCGGTGGACAACCTGCTCACCGGCGAGGAAAACCTCCGGCTGATGGCCGACCTGCACCACCTCGACCGCGCCGACGGCCGCCGCCGCGCCACCGAACTCCTGGACCGCTTCGAGCTGACCGTGGACGGCCGCAAGCTCGCCGCCACCTACTCCGGTGGCCTACGCCGCCGCCTCGACCTGGCCATGACGCTGGTCGGCAGTCCAAGGCTGATCTTCCTGGACGAGCCGACCACCGGACTGGACCCGCGCAGTCGCCGCACCATGTGGCAGCTCATCCGCCGGCTGGCCGCCGACGGCGTGACGATCTTCCTCACCACCCAGTACCTGGACGAGGCCGATCAGCTGGCCGACCGGATCGCCGTGCTGGATCACGGCCGGATCGTGGCGACCGGCACCGCCGCCGAGCTGAAACGCGGCATCCCCGGCGGGCACATCCGGCTCGAATTCGCCGACGCCACCCGACTGGCTCGCGCCGCCCAGGAATTCAGCGAGGCGACCCGCGAGGAGGAGGCGCTCGCCCTCCAGGTCCCCGGCGACGGCGGTGTCCCCGCCTTGCGCGCCGTGCTCGACCGGCTGGACAAGGCCGGAGTCAGCGCCGAGACGCTCTCGGTCCACACCCCCGACCTGGACGACGTGTTCTTCGCCCTCACCGGGCACGCCACCACGGAACCCAAGTCCGACAAGGAGATCGCCCGATGAGCATGACCTACCCGCTGCGCGATGCCGCCACCATGTCGCGACGCGTCTTCCGGCACGCGCTGCGCTATCCCAGCACGATCGTCATGTCCGTCGGCATTCCCGCGGTGTTGCTGTTGCTGTTCGTCGGCGTGTTCGGCGACGCGCTGGGCGCCGGATTCCTCGCCGGCGGCCACGGCCCCTACGTCGACTACGTGGTGCCCGGAATCCTGCTGATGGCCGCCGGTTACACCGCCAGCACCACCGCGACCGCGGTCAACGCCGACATGACCCAGGGCATCATCGCCCGGTTTCGTACCATGGCCATCACCCGCTCGGCGGTGCTGGTCGGGCACGTGGCCGGCGCGGTGGTGCGCACCCTGATCAGCGTCGCCCTGCTGATCGGAGTGGCGCTGCTGCTGGGTTTCCGCCCCGCCGCCAGTCCGCCGGCGTGGCTGGCCGTGTTCGGGGTGATGGCGCTGCTGGTGCTGGCGCTGGCCTGGCTGGCCGTGGCCATCGGCCTGGCCGCCAAGAACCCCGAGGGCACCAGCGGTTTCGTGATCATCGTGCAGGTGCTGCCGTTCGTGAGCAGCGCGTTCCTGCCGCCGGCTGCGATGTCCGGCGCGGTGCGCGCGTTCGCCCAGCACGAACCGTTCACCCCGATCATCGACACGCTGCGCGGACTTCTGCTGGGCACCCCGGTGGGCAACAGCGGGCTGCTCGCGGTCAGCTGGTGCGTCGGCCTGGCGCTGCTGGGCTATCTGTGGTCCTGGGCGCTGTTCCGGCGCGACCCCAACCACTGAACCGCTCCCGGGCCCGCAGCGCCGCCTGCGCCGCCGCGCTCAGCCCGGCCCAGTCCAGGTCGGCATACCTCGACACGGCGTCGAGGTATGCCGACCGGTCGGCCTGCCGGCCGAGTTCGCGCACCCGGTCCGGGGTGAGCGCCACGTGACAGCCGTTGCGGTAGTTGTGCCGCTGCGCCAAGGCGATCATCCGAGCGACCGAACGCCCCGCACCCGATTCGCCACCGGCCAGGTCCACCACCGCGACGCCCAGCAACAACTCCCCGCGCGACTGAACGTCCACATAGGACCTCAACGGGGTGGCGAGCAGCCCGGCCAGGGTGCGCGGCAGCGCCTCGGCCAGCTCGCCGATCTCGGCCAGCCGATTGTGGTCGGCGTGCGCGAGCACCGCACCGACCTGCACGTCCAACCCCCAGGACGACAGCCCGGAGAAGTCGTCGGCCGGTGCCTGCCCGGCGATACGCAGCTGCCGCGCGGCGTTCCGCCAGCCCCGCAGGCCGGCCTCGATGTCGTTGCGCCCCAGCGCGATCTCCGCTCGTGCCACCGACTCGAACAGCGGCAGCCCGGACTCGGCCTCGTCCTCGACGTTGCGCACCAGCCAGCGCTCGGCCTCGTCGAACGCGCCCCGCTGCAGGTGGGCCAGCACCACGGCCCACCGCCCGCGCACCGCACTGGCCACCGCGCCCATTTCCTCCACGAACGACAGTGCGATGTTCAGGTGCCGCAACCCTTCCGCGCCCGGCTCCAACAGCAGGCACAGTTCACCGATCCGGCCGTGCGCCAACGCCCGCAGCCAGAAGGCGTCCTGCCGCTCGAACGCGGCCAGCATCCGCCGTGCCGCGGCCAGCGCGCCGGCCAGATCGTTGGCGTACTCGCACCGGTAGCTGGCCACATGACTGGCCACCCCGGCCAGCAGCGGATCGGCCGCCGCACACAACGCACCCAGTTCGGCCGGGCTACGGGCCGCCGTGAGCAGCACCATGTGCGCGGCCCGGGTGAACGTGTCCGGCTGCGCGGCAGGCAACCGGCGCAACGCCACCAGCGCCGGCACCGGACTGGCCTCCCCGATCAGGAACGCCGCCACCGCACACAACACCGCCGCCGTGCGAGTCGATTCCACCAGCTCGGGCCGCGGCCGACAGCGGGCCAGAACGCCGGCGGTGTCCCGGACCAGCGCGGTCAACCGGGCGAAGTTCGACTCCACGAACCACAACAGCCCCAACGGCCCGGTACAGGCCACCACCGTCGCCCCGTCGCCCACGGCGACCGCCACGCGCAGCGCGGCGACCAGATTGTCCTGCTCGGCCCGCACCAACCCGACCCCGCGCGGCAGATCGGCCCCGGACAACGCGTCATGGGTCGAAACGCCGAATTCCCGCGCCCAGCCCAGAAATCGCGCCGTCACCGCGTCGCCGTCCCCGGACGCCAGCCGGTGCGCGGTGCTGAACTCGCGCACCGTCTCCAACATCCGGAACCGCGTGCCGGTCGCGGTCTCGGCCACCTTCAGCAGCGACTGGTCCACCAGCTGCTCGACCGTCTCCCATGCGTCCGGGCTGTCCAGCAACCGCTGGGCGGCCGCCCCGGTGAAGCCGCCCGGGAAGATCGACAGCGCCCGCATGGCCACCTGTGCTTGCGGGGCAAGCAAATGCCAGCTCCAGTCGATCACCGCGTGCAGCGTGCGGTGCCGCTGGGGCGCGTCCCGGGCGCTGCCCCGCAACACCGCGAACCGGTCGTCCAGCCGCCGCGCGATCTCCGCCACCGACAGCACCCGCACCCGGGCCGCGGCCAGTTCCACCGCCAACGGCAACCCGTCCAACTGCCCGCACAACCCGCGCACCACCCCCGCGGGCAACTCGACCCCCGGCCGGGCCGCCCGGGCCCGCTGCCCGAACAACGCGACCGCGGTCGGCAAATCCAGCTCGGGCAACGGATACACCGACTCGGAGGACAACCCGAGCGGCGCCCGGCTGGTGGTCAGCACCCGCAGTTCCCGGCTCAACGACACCAGCGCCCGCACCAACTCGGCCGCCCCGCCCACCACGTGCTCACAGTTGTCCAGCACCAACAACGCCGGACCCGGCGCGAGCGCGGCCGCGATCCCGGCCACCAGGTCGCGCGAGTCCCCCGGCCGGCGAGGATCACCGACCCCGAGCACCGCGGCCACCTCCCCGGCCACCTCCGCGTCCGTGCCCACCCCGGCCAGCGGCACAAAATGCACCACCGGAAAGGAAACGGTGTTCCCGACCGCATTGGCCAGCCGCGTCTTGCCCAGGCCGCCCACCCCGACAATGGAAGTAACCCGGGCCGTCCGCAGCAGGGCGCTGACCGCCGCGAGGTCGCTGTCCCGGCCCAGCAACGCGTTCGGCTCATGGCTCACGCCATGCCGCACCACCGGAGTGTCCGCCCGCAGCAGTTCGGCATGCACCGCCCGCAACCCGGCCCCGGGATCGCTACCCAACTCGGCCCGCAGCGCGCCGCGGTAGCCGTCGTAGCGGGCCAGCGCCGCCGCCGGAGACGCGGTGATCGCCTCACACCGCAACAGCTCGCCCAACACCTCCTCGTCCCGGGGTGCGGCCTCGGCCAGTTCGCTCAGCTCACCGAACGCCTCGCCGTGCCGCCCCAATCGAGCCAACGCCAGCGCGCGAACCCGGCGCACCGCGCGATAGGCCGGCACCCGCGCCGCCCGCAACGCCGACAGCGGATCGCTCACCTCCCCGCCCCAGCCCGCCGCCCCCGCGCACAACACCAACCCGGCGCTCGCCTCGGCCAGCGCGTCCGCATTGGCGCCCGCGCGCAGCAATTCCTGCGCGGCCGCCCTATGGCCGGCCAGCGCCGCCGCGTCGATGGAGGTCTCCGGCAGCGCCAGCCGATATCCGGTCGCCGTGCTCACGACGGCCTCGGCGCCCAGCCGGGAGCGGGCCCGCGACACCAGCACCTGCAACGCCTTCGCTGGGTGTTCGGGCCGCTCGTCCGGCCACAACGCGCTCACCAGCCGGCCCGTGCCGCACCCGGCCCGCGGCTCCTCGGCGAGCAGCGCCAGCAGACCCCGCAGCCGGGACCCCATGATCTCCCGGCCGCGAAACGACACCCCCGACAACAGCACCAGCTCCACCGGCACGCCGATCAGGCTAGCCGCCGCGCCCCGCGCCCCGCGGCCCGACGCCAGGATCGAGCGAACGCCAGGCCACTCGCCCGCGTCAGAAGGAACTGTTGCCGGGCAACGACAATTCAGCCATGCTCCAGCGGAACCGCGACATCGGGAGGACGGACCGCAGGTGGAGCAGCCGGAGCAGTTGGTGTGGTACGTGTCCTACGGCTCCAACATGCACCGCGCCCGCCTGGCCACCTACCTCTCCGGTGGCACCCCGCCCGGCGCCGACCGGGCCAACCCCGGCGCCCGCGACCCGCGACCGCCGCGCCAGGATCTGGCCGTGTGGCTGCCTGGCGGGATCTATTTCGCCACCCATTCGCCGGTCTGGCACGGCGGCCGCGCCTTCTACGATCCGGCCCTGCCCGGCGGGGCGGCGGCCCGCGGCTGGCTGATCACCGCACGGCAGTTCGCCGACATCGCCGCCCAGGAGATGTACCGGGAACCGGGCGCCGACCTGGACCTGACCACGGTGCTCACCACCGGTCGCGACCAGATGGGCGAAGGCCGGTACGAAACGCTGGTGCACTGCGGCGAGATCGAGGGCCACCCGCTGCTGACCTTCACCGCGCCCTGGCGCCTGGCCGACGTGGCGCCGCTCGCGCCCTCGCTGCCCTACCTGCGCATGCTGGCCGGCGGCCTGGTCGCCGCGCACGGCTGGGACATCCGCCGCGCGGCCGCCTATCTGGCCGGGCTCCCCGGCGCCGCCCCCACCTGGCGGCCCGAGGACCTCGCCACCCAGCTGGCCGAAACCCGGTAGGAAGCCCCGGGCAGGTCAGCGGATCCTGGCGCCGTACACGTGCCCGACCGTCATCCTCATCAGCACCCGGCGGTCGGACACCATCACCGACCGGTACTCGTCCCAGTCCGGGTGCTCCCCCGCGGCCCGCCGGTAGTAGTCCACCAGCGCCTCGACCTCAGGACCGTTCGGGTCGGTGCCCGGCCCGATCAGCGTCACCGCGCCCTCGGCGGTGGCCCAGGCCCAGCCGTCAGCGCTGGTGACCTCGATCGCGGCCCACGGGTCGCGTCGCAGGTTCGTCGTCTTGGCCCGTCCCTCGGTCATCGACACGTAGATCGCCCCGGCGTCCGGGTCGTAGTACGGCGTGACCGGGGAGAGTTGCGGGCGGCCGTTGGACTTCATGGTCGCCAGCACCCCCAGCCGGCTCTCCGCGAGCAACGAACGGGGGCTGAACGGTGCGTCGGTCACGACTGCTCCTCCACGAACCGGCGAAAGCCTGTGATCACCACAGCATAATGACGCCGACCGATCCAGTGCCGGCCAGCGAGCGCCGTCCCGGACGCCTGCGCTACAGCCCCAACTCCGTGGCGAGCCGGTCGAGGTGGAAATCGGCGTCGCCGTAGCCGAGCGCGGCCGCGGTGGCGTGCCGCAGGTAGCGGTGCAGGTCGTGTTCGGCGGTGAATCCGATGGCGCCGTGCACCTGCTGGCCGAGCGCGCAGACCCGTTGGTATGCCTCACTGACCACCGCTTTCGCGGTGCTGACGGCCAAATCGGCCGCCGACCCGGTGTCCAGCCGCCACGCCGCCTCGTAGGTGGCGAACCGTGCGCCGAGCACGTCGATCGCCATGTTCGCGCAGTGGTGCTGCACCGCCTGGAACGTGCCGATCGGCGTGCCGAACTGGCGACGCTGCCCGGCGTACTCCACGGTAAGCTCCAGCACGGCCTGCGCGCCGCCGACCATCTCGGCACAGGACAGCACCGTGGCGTGCGCGGTCACGGTGTCCACCGCTGTCGGCCCGTCGGGCAGAACCCGTTGCGACGCAACCGATACAGCCTCGAAGGTCACCGTGTAGACCGGCTCGTTGCCGATCACGTCGAGCCGCTCGTAGGCGATGCCCGGCGCGCCGCCGTCGACCAGGGCGACCGCCGGGCCGTCCGGAGTGGCGACGACCACCAGCAGATCGTCGACCTCCCGGGCGAACGGCACGAACAGCGCCCGACCGTCCACTGTGTACCCGTCGGCGGCCGGCGTGGCGGTGAGATCCGAGCCCTCGGCGCCCCAGCGCCCACCCGGTTCGGCCCGCGCGTAGCCGATCGCCCGGCCCCCGGCAACGGCCGACAGCCAGTCCTGTTTCTGTTGTGTGGTACCGACTCCGGCGATCGTGGACGCGGCGGCGACGGTCGGCGCGAAGGGAGTGGCTGCCCCGGCCCGGCCCAGCTCCTCGGCGACCAGGCACGCGTCCAGGAAGTCCGAGCCGACCCCGCCGTGGGATTCCGGCACCGCCAGTCCGGCCCAGCCGAGCTCGACGATGTCCTTCCACAGCTGCACCCCGTCCGCGACCGGATGCCCGGTGAGAAATTCGCGCGCGGTGGACTGGATCAGTTGCTGGTCTTCGGTGAGTGTGAGGTCCACTAGGCATCCACCGGGATCTTGTCGGACCGGACCCACACGCCCGGTCGTTCCTCCCAGAACAGCTGCACCAGCACGCCGCCGGTCTGTTTCGGGTGCACGAAGGTGTGTTTCCAGGCCGCGCCGTCGGTGACGCCTTCCTCGTCGTCGAACGGCTCGATGCCGTGCTGGGCCAGCGCCGCCCGGGCGGCGTCCCAGTCGGCGACCTGGAAGGTGACGTGGTGCACCGAGGTGCCGTTCTTGGCCAGGAACCGGTCGATGAACGAGTCCTCGCCGCGCGGCATGATGATCTCCCAGCACACCGAGGAGCCGGGGATGTTCAGCACCAGGTCGGCCATGTCGGGCAGTTCGTCGATCGGCGTCTTCCAGATCGGCAGGAACCCGGCCAGGTCGGCGTACCACTGGGCCAGCACTTCGCGGTCGGGGAAGGCCTGGCAGATGTGGTCCATGGTGACGATCCCGACTGCGGGACCGGCCTCGCCCGCAGCCGCCGGCTCGAACGGCTCGGAGTTCTCGTCACCCACCAGGGCCAGGCTTCCGGGACCACGCAACCGGAAGCGCACCCCCGGTCCCCGGTCCGGCGGGGTCAGCGACGCGTCGATCCAGCCGTACCCGTGGTCCACATAGGACAGTCCACGCTTGTCCAGCTCGGCCCGCACCGCGTCCAGGTCGGCCACCTCGGCCCCGACGTGGTGGAACCCCGGCCGGCCCTTCTGCTCGTCCAGCTCGGCCTGCAACGGGGAGTTCTCACCGGAGGGCGCGAGCACCACCCAGTCCTGGCCCCAGCTGCCCGGCACGGCCAGCCGCACACCCCTGACGCCCTGCTCCGGGTTGTCCCAGCGGCGCGTCGGCCGGAACCCGAAGATGTTGCGCAGCAGGGAAACCTGGCCGTCCAGGTCGGGCGTCAGCTGCGCGACGTGATCGATCCGGTAGATCCGCATCAAGTTTTCCTCTCTCCAGACCGGCTCAGGACGGGTGGGGTTCGATCCAGTCGTAGCCGTTCTGCACGAGTTCCTTGACCAGCCGCAGGTTGTAGCGGTTCATCGCGGCGATCCGGGTGGCCAGTTCCTCGACCTTGGCGTCGAACTCGTCCGCGGCGAAGACGTCGTTGACCAGGCCCATCCGCATCGCCCGCGGCGCGTCCAGCCGGATACCGGTGAACAGCATCTCCATGGCCAGCGCCTTGCCGATCCGCTGCGGCAGCCGCTTCACCCCGCCCCAACCGGGCGCGGACCCGCCGAACTCCGGCTGGTCCGGATCTTCCTTGCCGTCCATGAACTTCGGCTGGTACGGCGGCCGGGCGGACAGCGTGATCTCCACCAGACCCATCTTCGCTTTCTCGTGGGCCACGATGAAGTCCGCGCCCAGCGCCAGCTCCAACCCACCGCCGACGGCGTAGCCGTGCACCGCGGCGAACACCGGGATGGACAACCGCGACATCATCGCGAACGTCTTCTCACCAAGGCGGCCCTGCTCGATGCGGTCCTTCTTGGTCAGCCCCTCCGACCAGTCCAGGTCCATCCCGGCGCAGAAGGCCCGCTCACCGGCGCCCTTGAGCACAGCAACGTTGACGTCCTCGTCGTCGTCGATCTCGGTGAACGCCTGCCGTAGCTCCTGCATCGTGCCCGGGGTCAGCGCGTTGAGCTTGTCCGGGCGGTTGAGCGTGAGCCAGGCGACTCGATCTTTGATCTGCACGTCAAGGGTCTCGTACATGTGCTCCGTCTCTCTCCTTTATTTCCGGGGAAGTCCGAGGCCGCGGGTGGCGATCACGTTGCGCTGGATCTCAGTCGTCCCACCTAGGAACGTAGCAGCGACCGCGTCGGCCCGCAGGTGTGCGTAGGTGGCGTGCAACGGCGCGTCCTTGCGTTGCCACAACTGGGAGAACGGCCCGAACGCCGACGCCCCGGTGCGGGCCAGCCGCTGCAGCAGCTCGGCGCCGTACATCTGGTTCACCGACGCCTCATAGCCGGGCACACCGCCCTTGGCCGACACCGAAACCGTGTACCGGGCCAGGTTGTAGGCGATCCTGATCTCGGTGTACCGGCGGGCGATCTCCTGCCGCAGCACCCCCCGGTCGGCCCGGGCGTAGCGCTTGCCCTCGTCCGAACGCAGGTAGGTCACCAAGTCGGCCAGGGCCTGCTCCATCTTCACGCACGCCCCGATGCCCGCGCGCTCGAACGACAGCGCGTCCATCGCCACGTACCAGCCCTTGTTCTCCTCGCCCACCCGGTTGGCCACCGGCACCCGCACCTCGTCGAGGAAGATCTCGGCGAACGGCGCGGCGCCACGGATGTCGGTGATCGGGCGGACCGTCACCCCCGGCGATTTCGCGTCCAGCAACAGGAACGTGATGCCCCTGTGCCGGACCGCGTCCGGGTCGGTGCGCACCAGCACGAACAGCCAGTCGGCGTACTGACCGAGCGAGGTCCACACCTTCTGGCCGGTCACGACGTAGTCCTCGCCGTCGCGCACCGCGCGGGTGCGCAGACCGGCCAGATCCGATCCGGCGCCGGGCTCGGAGAATCCCTGGGCCCAGGTCGCCTCACCCCGGGCGATCCGGGGCAGGTGCTCGGCCTTCTGCTCGTCGGTGCCGTGGGCCAGCAGGGTCGGGCCGAGCAGGAACGCGCCGATGCCGTTCACCGTGGGCACCCGCGCCCGCATCATCTCTTCCTGCAGCACGAACTCCAGCCGCCCGGACAACCCGGCCCCGCCGTACTCGACCGGCCAGTGCGGCGTGATCCATCCCTTGTCCGACAACGCCTTCGCCCACTGCCGCGCGCCCTCGCGCCGGCCCGGGTCGCCGGAGGTCCGGTCGACCGGCCAGTTGTAGCCCCAGACGTCCTCGGGCTCCATCGAGTGCTCGTCGTCGTGGTCGGCGACGTAACCGGCCGGGAAGCGCTCGGCGATGAACGCGCGCACCTCCTGCCGGAACGCCGCCTCCTCGGGCGAATCCTCCCAGTTCACGCGTTCACGCCGTCCTTTCCGCGCGATCGCCCGCCTCGCGATCCCAGGTCGTCGCGGTCAGGCCGTGATTTCCCCGCTCCTTCAGCATGTACTTGGCCACCTTGTCCGTCGAGGTCCTTGGCAACGCCTCCACGAACTCCACATAACGCGGAACCATGAACCGC
Organism: Pseudonocardiaceae bacterium; assembly: GCA_035551355.1. Taxonomy (GTDB): domain Bacteria; phylum Actinomycetota; class Actinomycetes; order Mycobacteriales; family Pseudonocardiaceae; genus DATATV01. The sequence goes on from DASZNF010000021.1 coordinate 45,542, forward strand.
GGCAACCGGTCCTCGCAGAACGCCACCAGCTCCTCGTGGGCCAGCGCCGCCCCGGACCGGAGCACGACGGTCAGCTTGACGTCCTCGTCCTCCAGCTCCGAGGGCACGCCGGTGGCCGCGCACTCCACCACGTCCGCGTGCAGGTTCACCTCGCACTCGATGTCGAACGCCGAGATGTTCTCGCCGCGGCGGCGGATCGCGTCCTTCATCCGATCGAGGAAAAAGTAGTAGCCGTCCTCGTCCCGGTAGCCCCGGTCCCCGGTGTGGTACCAGAGATTGCGGAACGCCTCGGCCGTCGCCTCCGGCGCGCCGTAGTAGCCGGTGGTGATCACGAACGGCTGCTTGGGCCGCACCACCAGCTGTCCCGGCTCGCCCGGACCGAGCAGCCGGTCCTGCTCGTCCACCACGCCGACCTCGAACCGCCGGTCGTTGGGCACGCCGCACGAGCCAAGGCGCCACTCCCCGTACGGGCTGCCGGTGATGATCCCGGCCTCGGTGCTGGTGTAGGTCTCGGCCGACCGCACCCCGAACCGCTCCCGCAACGGACCGTCCAGAAGGGACTTGCCCATGTAGAACGTTTCCAGCGGATGATCCTTGTCCCGCGGCGTTTCCGGCCGGTTCATCAGGATCGGGATCATCGAGAACACGCTCATGCAGACCTTGGCGTCGAACTTGCGCACGTCATCCCAGAACCGCGACGCATGGAACCGGTCGGTGATCGCGATCGCGCCGCCGCCCATCATGGCCGAGAACACGCCGTCCCAGAGGCCGGCGGCGTGGAACAGCGGCAGCGGGCAGTAGATCGTCTTGCCCCACCGGTCCAGATAGTCCAGCGAGTCGATCGCACAGGTCAGGGCGAGCGCGTGCGAGCACATCGCACCCTTCGACGGGCCCGTAGTGCCCGAGGTGTACATGATCGCCTGCAGATCGGAGAACGCCACCGGCCGGCGCACCTTCTCGGCCCCGTGCCCCAGCAACGAGGAGAACGATATCGCCGGTTTGCCGATGGAGTGATCCACCTCACCGTGCACGATCACCCGGCCCAGACCGGGCAGCCGATCGGCCAGCTCCGCGAGCCGGTAGGTGTAGGCGGCGTCGATGATCAGCGTCGAGGAGTCCGAACTGTCCAGCACGTGCCGCAGCAACTCGCCCCGGTGTGCGCTGTTCACCGGCACCGCCACCGCGCCCAGCCGGGCCAGCGCGAAGATCGTGAACAGGAACTCCGGGCAGTTCGGCAACATCACCGCGACATGCTGACCACCCCCCACACCCCGGGCGATCAGGCCACTGGCCACCCGATCGGTCATCTGGTCGACCTCGCCGTAGCTCAGTTCGCCCTCGTGGAACTTGAGGAACACCTCGTCACGGTGCGTGATCGCCCGTTGTCGCAAAATGTTCCCAATGACCAGATTGTCCAGCTCATCGCTGCGCATGCACACCCTCCGTATGGCTTCCCGAAGGCCGTCGAAGCGGGTCCCGCGCCACCCATACGAACACGACTCACCCCCTTGTGGCTACCCCCCGACCACTGAGAACCGAATAAACCCGCTGGTCGAACGACTGAGTGGCGACCGGCGGCGCTTCCGCCGGAGCCACGGACCCGGTGGCTACGAGGCTGATCAGGCCCTCACACCACGATCGACTGACGACCCCCGGACGGACGCGCCGCCCAGGCGATCACCTGCCATGGCGTGGGCACTCCCGGCCCGCGCACCGCGAACCCGAGCCTCCGCATCGTCCACCACTCGATCATCCGAATCCGGCGTCGGGCCGAGTCCCCGCTCGGGGTCGCCGTCCGCCCGGGCGAGTGCTACTGCTGTTCAGACGCACCGCGCTGGGCTCAGCCGTGTGATAGGCATGGCCGCATGGCATCCGCGCCCCCTCCGCCCCGGCTTCCCCGCTGCGAGCTGTGCGGCGGCCCGCTGGTCGGCAACTTCGACGTGGTCAGCCAGCACCACGTCGGCGTGCACCCGAGCGGCCGCACCCTGTGGGCGCAGCCGTTGTCCGGGTTGAGCGCGGTGTTGTGTCTCCAGTGTGGACACACGAAACTCTTCGCCGCCGACGTGGCGAAAATCCGGGAAGAGACCGAGAAACACCCCGAGCGCTTCGCCTGGTGACCCCGCTCGGCCGGTATTGGCTCAGGCCGCCTGCCGCACGTGGAACAGTCACAGGAACGTCTCGAACACCGCCCGGAAGCTGAGGGTGACCGATTCCGGCGTGGTGTTCTCTCCGGGCCGGGGATTGCCGAGCCGATGGTGTTCCTTCGGCTGAGCTTTAGTTGTCACTGAAGATATAGTGATTGACTCCCTCTCCAACTGATTGACACTGCGCTCGGCCCGGGTCTATACAGAATACGAATTCGCGTTCGCGTCTTGGCCGGCCCGCCGGACGAGTCCGCGGCTCAGGGGCTCCCGCCCGGCTGGTGTCGGCGGGGGACATTTCCTGTGACAGGAGAGAATTTGATGAGCGTTGAGCAGCAGGAGGCCACGGCGCGGGAGGACGACCAGGTGACGCAGCGGATCGCTGCCCTCACCCGGTCGGCCCGGCTCCTGCGCGTGGAGTTGCCGGACAGTGCGGCAACGGTCGACGCGGAGAACACCGACACCGAATTCGCGATGCGGCGGATCTGGGAAGAGGGGATCTTCGCCTTCCAGCTCCCCCGGCGGTTCGGCGGGATCAGCGACGGCTCGCCGACCGGGCACACCGAGGAGTTCTTCTCGATCCTGCTGGACGTCATGACCGGGGACTCGTCGGCCGGGATGAACTACGTCGTGCAGGCCCTGGTGACCCTGGAGATCTTCGCCGAGTCCTGCGGCCTGCCGGAAACCACCAAGGCCGAGATGGCGCGGCTGATCCGGGACGAGGGCGTCCGGTTCTGCGCGTCCAACTCGGAGGCAGGCGCGCCCGGTCCGGTCACCGGGAAACTGACCGACGGCGGCCTGATCGTCACCGGGACCAAGACGTTCAACACCAACAGCGGCAGCGGCGGCTGGGCCAACGTCGGGCTGAAGGTCGAGGGCCAGGACGGCCGTTGGCACGCGCTGATCCCGCTCGATCAGCCCACCGTCACCATGAAGCACGACTGGGACGTGATGGGCCAGCGCGGCACGCACAGCCAGACCATCGTCTACGACGACGTGTTCGTCCCCGACGGCTACTACTACCAGTCCTTCGGCCCGGACGAAGCGTTGCTGCCCTTCGTTTTCCTGCTGCACGCGGCGATCCTGCTCGGGCCCGGGCTCGGTGCCTTCGAGGCGAGCCTGGAGTACGTGCGCAAGCTGGACCGGCCCAGTCTTCCCGAGTTCGCCAGTGCCAGTGAGGACCCGCTGATCCGGCGCCGGGTCGGCGAGTTCGCCGTGGATCTCAATGCCAGCCGCGCCTTCCTGCTCCGCTGCGCGGGGATGCTCGAGCGGCTGGAGCCGGACGAGCCGGTGACCAAGTTGCTGGTGGAGTCCTTTGCGGTGAAGGTCTCGTGTGCGCGCACGGCACTGTCGGTGACCGAGGGGATCTTCGACCTCACCGGTGCCCGCAGCACATCGAACGCCTACCGGTTCGACCGTTTCTGGCGCAACGCGCGCACCATCGCCACCCACGATTCGACCGACGCCAAGGAGGTCTGGATCGGCGACTGGTATCTCTCCGGCAAGGAACCGCCCATCGCCGCCATGCTCCGCGTCTGACCGAAACCCCTGCCACACAAGGAAAGGAGCGTCATGGTAGCCCCGTTCATCGTCGGGCTGGGTGGCACCCTGCGCCCCGGCTCCTCCAGCGAGACCGCGCTGCGCGTCGCGCTGGCGGCCGCCGAGGCGGCCGGGGCGGGCACCCGGTTGTTCGGCGCGGAGGCCCTGGCCACCCTGCCGATGTACGACCCGACCGCCCCGGCCACCCCGGTAGCGCGGGACCTGCTCGGCGCGCTGCGCGCGGCCGACGGGGTGATCATCGCCTCGCCGGGCTACCACGGCTCGGTGTCCGGTCTGGTCAAGAACGCCCTTGACCACGTGGAGGATCTCCGTGAGGACAACCGGCCCTACCTGACCGGCCGCGCGGTCGGCTGCGTCACCACCGCCTACGGCTGGCAGGCCGCGGTGACCACCCTGCAGGCACTGCGCACCATCGTGCACGCGTTGCGGGGCTGGCCCACTCCGCTCGGCGTGGCGATCAACGCGGCCGAGACCCCGTTCGGCCCGGACGGCCAGCCGCAGGAGCGCATACTGTCCCAGTTGCACATCGTGGCCGAGGAGGTGGCGCAGCCGAGCCGGCTCGTCGCGGAGTCCGGCAGTCACTGAAGGGGATCTGATGTCGACCGGATCGCGCGGCGAAGGCGGCGAGGGTGTGCTGAGTTCCTGGCTGCCCGGTCTGCACGAGGACCTGCTGCACCCGCCGCGCCAGGACCGCAGCCGGCGGTCGGCGGCGCAGATTCTCAAGGCGGCCGAGGAGGTCTGGACCCGCGAGGGGCCCGACGGGTTCACCATGGCCGCGATCTCCGCAGAGTCCGGAATCTCCATCGGCGGGCTGTACAGCCGTTTCAACGGGAAACAGGGTCTGGTGCGGGCGGTCAAGGACCGGTTGCTCACCCGGCTCGAGGAGGAGATCGCCGCGCGGCTGGGTGATCACGGCAAGGGCCTGGAGCACACCGTGCGCGAGTTCGTCGCCTGCCTGGCCGACGCCGACCTGCGTGGCGTCAGCCGGCTGCTGGGCAGCGGGGGCACCGACGACGAGCAACTCGACGCCCGGGTCCGCACGGCCCGGGGCCGGCTGTTCGCGTCGTTCCAGGCCGCCGCGTGGCGGGACCGGACCGAGATCGGCCATCCGGCCCCGGAGGTCGCGGTGTCGGCCACGTTCCACGTCGTGCTCAGTTCGCTGATCGCCGCGGACTTCGCCGACCGGGCCGAGCTGCCCGGCTCGCGCACCGGGCTGCCCGAGGAGGTCACCCGGATGTGCCTGGCCTACCTGCGCGGCGGCAACGGCTGACCCCGTTGGCGGGCAAGGATTTCAGAGATCACCCGAGAAGTCCTGGGTGAGCCAGCGGTCCGGCCGGATGGTGAACAGGACCTGGTCCTCGTCGTCCATTGCCCCGGCGAAGGCCCGCCCGCGTTCCGGGCCGAGGTAGCGCACGGCGATCTCCTCGCGGGCCGCCCGTGGCGCGGGGGTGGCCGCGTCGAGCACGGTTCCCTCGATCACGACGTATCGGTAGGGCGGTTCTTCCCGCTGCACGGTCAACGTCACCACCCCGGCGTCGGTGACCAGCCGCGCCTTGCGCCGCCGCGCGCCGGTGCTGATCCGGATGTTCCCGCCGGGTGTGTAGTCGTACCAGATCGGGACGGACGTGGGTGGGCGCCCGTCGGTGGCCGCGACCGACAGTACGGCGATGTGTTTGTCAGCGAGGAATTCCTGACGTTCGGCCTCGGTGAGTGGCCTGGGCATGTGTGCTCCCCTCACGTGGACTGGCGCGAGCTCATGTAGTCGCGCAAGTGCATCACCTGGCCGTCCCGCCGGGTGATGAACCAGACGTAGCCGAGGTCCATCGGCGTGTCGTCCGGAATGGTCCGGTGATGGCCGGTGGCTTCAATGATCACTTCGTCGCCGGACTCGCGTACCCGCACGTTGTCCAGCTCACCGAACCGGATGTGCTCGGGCAGCCGGCGCATGTAGGCCGCGATCGCCTCGCGCCCCTCCAACCGCCGCACCGCGCCCTCCGGCGCGAACGGAAACTCGTGCACGGCGTCGGGGGCGTAGATGTCCAGGTAGCCGTCGACGTCTCCGACTCGGAGCGCTTCGATGGCGCGGGCGAACCAGCCCGGCAGCTTGGACGTGGATGCCATGCGATCCCTCCGATATATTTACGGACTGTGGGTCCACAACAGCCTAGCATAATTCCGGACCATCGGTCCGAAACTGGGGGCGCCCGGCGCGGTCGTCCGCCGGTCCCGCCCGCGACCGTGCTCGCCGCGGCCGACGCGCTGTTCGCCGACGCCGACAGCCCGCACACCGTCTCGATGGACGCCATCGCGGCCGCGGCCGGCGTGGGCAAGGGAACCCTGTTCCGGGCCTTCGGCAACCGCGAGGGACTGCTGGACGCGTTGTGGCTGGCCAAGCTCGCCGCCCTGCGCGCGGCCGTCGAGCAGGGCGAGCCGCCACTGGGCCCGGGCGCTCCGGCCGCCGAGCGGATCGTCGCGTTCCTGGACGCGGTGCTGAGCTTCAAACTGGACAACCGGCACCTCATCCGGGCCCGCGAGGCCTCGGCCGGGCTCCGGCAGTCCGAGCACTACCGCTGGATGTACGGTCTCCTGCGCCGGCTCGTCGACGAGGCCGCGCCCCAGACCGAGGACGCCGGATACGCCGCGCACGCCCTGCTTTCCGCGCTGCACATCGATCTCGTCGAGGAACTCCTGGCCAGCGGACGCTCACCCCAGGACATCCGGGGCGCCCAGGCCGCCTTTACCCGAGCGGTCATCGGCGCACGTCAGCCCACCTAGACCCGATTCTTGACACATTCTTGGCTCGAATCGCTGGGCGTCGCCGGGGCTGTTAACTTCTCGCGTGCAGTAATCAACCGGACGCGAACAGTGAGCAACCTATGCCCAAAACACGGCCCGAACCACTCGATCCACCTCGTCCCGACGGCGCGCAGCAATGGGTGCTGCGCAAGCTGCCGCACGTGACGGTGTTGTTCTGGCTGATCAAGATCGTCGCGGTGACCCTTGGCGAGACCGCCGGTGATCTGTTCGGCATCACCCTCAAGACCGGCTACGTCGCCACCGCCCTGATCTTCCTGGCCTACTTCCTGATCGTGCTCGGCATCCAGCTCAAGGTGCGCCGGTTCCACTCGGCGATCTTCTGGGCGGTCGTGCTCGGCACCAGCATGGTCGGCACGGAGATCTCCGACTTCCTCGATCGCGGCCCCGGCCACGGCAGCGCGGCCGACGGGGTCGGCTACGGCTGGGGCGCGCTCATCCTCACCAGCCTGCTGGCCGTCGTGTTTCTCGTGTGGTGGCGCACCGGCCAGACCTACGACGTGGAGAACATCGCCAGCCGCACCGGCGAAATCCTGTACTGGATCGCCATTCTGGTGTCCAACACCCTGGGCACGGCCAGTGGCGACTGGCTCTCCGACGACACCGGACTCGGGTTCCGGGACGCCTTCCTGATCATCGCCGCGATCATGGTGCTCATCGTGGCCGCCCACTACCTGACCCCGGTCAACACCACCGTGTTGTTCTGGCTGGCGTTCGTGCTCACCCGCCCGCTCGGCGCGGCCGGCGGCGACTCGCTCACCAAACCGGTCGACGAGGGCGGCCTGGGCTGGGGCACGGTATTGGGGTCCGCGGCACTGTTCGGTCTGTTGATCGTCCTGGTCGCCTACCAGACCTTCCAGGTCCGTCGCTGCCCGCTGGGACCGTTGCCGCTTCCGGTCAACCAGCGCACCGGCAAGCCCCAGCGGCCCAACGGCGGTCTCGTCACCCACCAGCCCGGCCAGTCACCCGCGAGGCCCCGCACCTCCCGGGCGCTGCCCCACAATCCGATCGAACAGCAGGCCTGACGACCGGCCCGCCCTGTCCGGGGTGCGACCGGCTCAGATCCAGTCGGCGCCCTCGGGCAGCGCGGCCGAGGGCTCACCACCGGCCTCGGTGAACGCCTCCAGCGCGTCGACCAGTTCCTGCCGGTGCTTGCCCGGCATCCGGGCCACGATGGCGGCGATCTCCTTGCGGCGCAACCGGGTCACCCTGCCGACCAGGTCGCCGCCGGCCGCGGTCAACTGCACCACGACCTCTCGCCGGGACGCAGGATTGGTGTCCCGGCTGACCATGCCGGCCGCGATCAGCCGGTCGACCATCCGGGTCGCGGTGGACGGATTCACGTCGAGTTGCTCGGCCACCACGGACATGTTCACCGCTCCCCGGGTGGACAGCACCACCAGCAGCCGGAACTGCGGCAGGGTGATCGAGTCGGCCACCGCCGCGATGGACCGCGCGGACACCCCGACCAGCAGCCGGGACGCCGTGAGCACGGCATCGGTCACCGCGTCGGCGGCGGGCACTCGAGTACCCGGGTGCGACCGGGACACCGTCCGACCAGTCATGCCTGCCCTCTACCCGATCAACTCGATCGACACCCACGCCAACAGTTGCCTGGTACAAGGATAGAACGCCCGGCCCGAACCGCGCCAAACCCCCTCGCCGCGACCGAGCCGGGCGAAAATCGCGTGTTGTCGCGTCCGTCACTCCTGCCCCGCCACGTTTGATTTAGTCAACACAACAGTTTTATTGTGCAATAGTTTCTGGGCGGCGGAGAGGATCACGGAGTGGCGACGGACCTGACGACCAACGCGGACACCGCACCGGAATCGCTGGCCTCCCGCCCGACCCGTACCCGAGTCGGAACCTGGTTGCGCGGCAACCGGTTCGGCCTGTTCGTGATCGCGCTGCTGGTCGGAATCGGCGCCGGGTTCGGCGCGATCGTGTTCCGCTACCTGGTCTACGGCTTCACCTGGCTGGCCACCGGACACACCGAGTTCGGCCAGCAGGGCTGGACCTCCAGCGCGCACCTGCCCTGGCTGGGCCTGGGCTTCTTCGTGGTCATCCCGGTCCTCGGCGGCCTGCTGTACGGGCCGCTGATCTACCGCTTCGCCCGGGAGGCCCGCGGCCACGGCGTGCCCGAGGTGATGATCGCGGTCGCCGAGCACGGCGGCCGGATCCGGCCCCAGGTCAGCGTGGTCAAGGCGCTGGCCTCCGCGCTGTGCATCGGGGTCGGCGGCTCGGTGGGCCGGGAGGGACCGATCGTGCAGATCGGCTCGGCCCTGGCCTCCAGCCTCGGGCAGTGGATCCGGCTCCCGGAGAACCGGCTGCGCATCCTGGTCGCCTGCGGCGCCGCGGGCGGTATCTCAGCTACCTTCAACGCCCCCATCACCGGCGTGTTCTTCGGCGTGGAGCTGATCCTGCGGGAGTTCTCCATCGAGGCAATCTTCACCGTGATGCTCTCCTCCATGGTGGCCAACGTGATCGCCCGGCTGTTCCTGGGCTCCGCGCCGTTCTTCACCAAGCTGCCCGCCGGCATCGGGCTGCCGCACACCTACGACTACCTGCTGGTCGCGCTGCTGGCGGTGGCCGCCGCGCTGATCGGGCTGGCCTTCAAGAACGTGCTGTACTGGTTCGAGGACGCCTGCGACCGGGTGTGGGGCAACCGGCCCGAATGGGCCCGCCCGGCCGTCGGCGGTGTGCTGCTCGGTCTGCTGCTGCTGGCCCTGCCGCAGCTCTACGGCGTCGGGTATCCGGTGATGTACCAGGCTTTCGACGGGAACTACGCGCTGTGGCTGCTGCTGTTGCTGGCCGCGGGCAAAATGATCGCCACCAGCCTGACCATCGGCATCGGCGGTTCGGGCGGGGTGTTCGCGCCCTCGCTGTTCGTGGGCGCCACCGCCGGGGTGGCGTTCGGCGAGATCGTCGCCCACCTGTTCGGCCCGGCGGCCGGATCGCCTGCCCTGTACGGGATCGTGGGCATGGGCGCGGTGTTCGCCTCGGCCGCCCGCGGCCCGCTGACCGCGCTGGCCAGCGTGGTGGAGATGACCGGCGATTTCACCCTCACCCTGCCGGTGATGCTCGGCATCGCCATCTCCACCACTCTCTCCCGCGCCCTGTCCCACGGCACCGTCTACACCACCAAGCTGCTGCGCCGGGGCATCGACATCGACCGGGCCAAGCCCGACCACGCCTTCGCCGAAATGACCGTCGCCCAGGCCATGCACACCTTCGGCACGCCCCTGGACACCGGGGACATCCCCGTCGAGAACGACGACCCGGCTGCCGCGACGCTGGGCCCGATCACCCGGGTCCGCGATCCGCAGGCGTTGTTCGCCAACGACAGCCTCGCCCAGGCCCTGCGGCAACTGACGGTGTACGGCCGGGACGGGCTGCCGGTGCTGGACACCGACGGTCGGCACGTGCGCGGCTGGCTGACCAACCAGAACGTGCTGCGCGCCATCGCCCGGCAACTGGCCGCGGCCGAACCGAGCACGACCGCCGGGCAACGCGCCGCCGACTGGGCCGACCCGGACGCGGCCCAGGCCGGTCACGACCGCAACACCGGACTGCCCGGCTACCGGATCGTCGAACACACCCTGGCCACCGACTCCACCGCGGTCGGCAAATCCCTTGGTGAGCTGACCTTGTCGGCCGGGCACCTCGCGGTGTCGGTACTGCGGCACAACCGGCGGCTGGTCGACGCCGACCCGGCGCTGCGGCTGACCGCGGGCGACCGGATCAACCTCCTCGCCCCGATCACCGAGGCCGAACGGATCGCGGCCGACGCCGCGGCACCAGCAGCCGAAACCGGCTGAGCTCGGGCACGCCGGTCGACGACCGAGGAGGCGTCGGTGACGGTGAGTTCGCCACCACCCCCTTGACCTCTAGTTAGGTAGAGGTTTCATCCTGGAGGCATGGAACCACTCACCTCCACCGCACCCTGGGACTCGGTATACCAAGCACGATCCGCGCCATGGTTGATCGACCAGCCACAACCGGAGATCGTCGCGCTGGAGCGGGACGGTTGGATTCGCGGCTCGGTGCTGGACGTCGGCTGTGGCGCGGGCGAGCACACCATCCACCTCACCGCCCGCGGCCACACCGTGCTGGGTACGGACTTCTCCCCCGCCGCCGTGGACGTCGCCCGGGCGAACGCGGCGGCCCGCGATGTGCCGGCGACATTCGAGGTCGTGGACGCCCTCGCCCTCGGCGATCAGCCCTGCTTCGACACCATCGTCGACAGCGCGCTGTTCCACATCTTCGGCGAGCCGGAGCGGACCCGGTATGTGCGCAGCCTGAGCCGGGTGCTGCGTCCGGGCGGGCAGATTTTCGTGCTCGCGCTGGCCGAATCGGACACCGAGCCCGGCTTCGGCCCCCGGATCAGCGACACGGTGATCCGGGAGGCATTCGGCGACGGTTGGACCATCGAGGAACTACGACCGAGCCGGTACCGGGTCCTGGTCGACGCGGACAACGCGGCCCGCTCCGGCCTGCCCGAGGGCCAACTGGCCGACCTCCCCGCCTGGCTGGCCCGAATCCGCCGCAACTGACCAGCGAACCGCCTGACCGTTCGCACCTGGCTGCGCCCCGGCGACCAGCTCGAACTGGACATCACGGGAATCGGCCGGATCGCCCGCCCCCATCGTCTGACCGCCCCGGCGGCCGGCGGGGATACTGTGGACACATGGCTGAGCCGTCGAACGCTCCGCGGCAGACGGCCACCGGCGGTAAGGCCCAGACCCTCGCCCTGCAGGGACTGGCCAACCGGGTGGTCAACGCGCTGCTGCACACCCCACTCATCTCAACGGTGATCGGCAAACGCCTGATCACGCTCCACATCGTCGGCCGCAAGTCCGGCAAGCGGTACACGGTGCCGGTGGCCTACACCCCGCATGAGGGCGCCCTGCTGGTCGGCTCGCCGTTCGGCTGGGGCCGCAACCTGCGCACCGGCGAACCGATCGAGATCCAGCTCAAGGGCAAGCGCCGCCACGCCGACGTCGAGGTGATCGCCGACGAGGCCGGAGTCGTCGCCCAGTACGGAATCATCGCCACGAACAACCAGAATTTCGCCAAGTTCAACAAGATCGGCTTCGACGAGAACGGAAAGCCGAACTCCGCCGATCTGCACGCCGCCTGGACCAACGGAGCCCGGGTCTACCGGCTCACGCCCCGCTAGACCAACAAGGGCGCGCTGGCCATGGAATCAGCCGACTTCCTCTCGAATGCCGGACTGGCAAAGCTGTCCGCTCTCCTGGCCGATGGAGCGGTCACCGCGACCGAACTGACCACCGAAGCACTGCGCCGGGCCGAGGCCAGTCAACCGACCGTGAACGCGTTCCGCCGGATCCGGACCGAGGGCGCGATCGCCGACGCGGCCGACGCCGATCGACGACTGACCGCCGGGGAATGCCGTGCGCTGCTGGGCATTCCCATCGCGGTCAAGGACGACATGGACGTCACCGGGGTGCCGACCGCGTACGGCTGTCCCGGCGAATTCCCCACCGCCACCGAGGACAGCGAGATCATCGGCCGGCTCCGTGCCGCCGGGGCGATCATCGTCGGCAAGACGAATTTGCCCGAGCTGGGCCAGTGGCCGTTCACCGAGGGCAGCGCGTTCGGCGTCACCCGCAACCCGTGGCACCTGGAGCACACCCCGGGCGGCTCCTCCGGCGGCTCGGCCGCGGCCGTCGCCGCCGGGATCGTGCCGGCCGCGATCGGCTCGGACGGCGCCGGTTCGGTCCGGATTCCGGCAGCGTGGACCCACCTGGTCGGCATCAAACCGCAGACCCGCGATTTCTCGCTGCCGGTCTCCGGCGACAACGGCGGCACCAGCGTGTGCGGACCGCTGGCCCGCACCGTGGCCGACGCCGCCCTGGTGGCCGACGTGCTGGCCGACCGGCGACCGGACGACGAGAACTCCCTGCACACCGCCGCCGGACGCGAACCGAAACCCCTGCGGATCGGCCTTTCCCTGCGCACCCCGTTCACCGGCTACCGCCCCACACTGAACCCGGAAGTCCACAGTGGACTCAAGCGCATCGCGGATTCACTTGTGGCACTGGGACATCAGATCGTTTCGGCCGAACCCCGCTACGGGCTGATCGGACTGAACTTCCTGCCCCGCTCGACCGCGGGACTGTCCGAGTCCAGCACCCGGATACCGGATCCGGCGCTACTGGACCCCTTCACCCGCCGCAACATCCGCGACGGCGACCGGTGGGGCCGTCCGCTGCGGGGTTTCGGCCGGGCCAGCACGGGCTGGTACGAGCGGCTGGTCGGGCGCGTCTTCCAGACCGTGGACGTCCTGCTGACCCCGACCACCGCGGTCCCGCCGCCCCGGGTCGGCGCGTGGAAGGCGTTGAGCTATCAGAAGTTGGCCAAGACCAACATGACCGGCTGCCCGTACGCCTGGGCCTGGAACGTCCTGGGCTGGCCGGCGATCAACGTGCCGGCCGGGCTCACCGGCGACGGCGTCCCGGTCGGCGTCCAGCTGCTCGGACCGGCCGACAGCGAGCGCACGCTGATTTCCCTTGCCGCCCAACTGGAACGACGGGAACGCTGGCCCGAACGCCGCCCACCGGCCTTCGCCGGCTGAGCCCCGCAGCGACCGTCCACTGTGGAGCCGATCCGGTCAGTGGGCTTCGATGACGGTCCTGAACTCGATGGCGGCGCGCTCGACTTTCTTCCGCGGGTCGGCCAGCAATGTCGCGACCACATCGCCCGGCTTTCCGGCCGGCGGATCGTAGGACAGCAAGATCTCCACGCCGATCCGGCCGCCGCCCTTGTCGTCGAACCGCACGACACCGGAGCCCTTCACGTCCGGATCGGCGCTGTCCACCGTGCTCCAGGCGATCCTCTGCGCGGCTGGTCCTCGGCGATCTCGGCTTCCCAGGTGAGGTACGAGTCATCGTACGGCGGCGCCGGGGCCGGGCAGGATGTCGATGTCGTTGGCGTGCATCGATTCGCCGCAGTGAGCGCAGCGCAGATCGACCACGCTGATCTCGCCGCAGGCGTGGTGGCGGTAGAGCACCGGCGGCCCAGATTCTCCGGCGAGCCATTTGTCGCCCCAGCCGGCCATGACCATCAGCAGGTCGACCAGTTCGGTGCCCTTGCCGGTGAGCACGTACTCGTGCCGCGGCCGCCGGTCGTACGGACGCCGCTCGAGCACGCCCTGGTCGACGAGGTGGTTCAGCCGCTCGGTCAGCACCTTGCGGGATATCCCGAGATCGGCCTGCAGCTGCTCGAACCGGGTGAACCCGACCCACACGTCGCGCAGGATCAGCGGCGACCAGGGCTCCCCGATCACGTCGAGGGTCCGCGCGATCGAACACGCCATCTTCCCGTAGTCCGTGCGTTGCATGGCGTCAGTCTAGCAACCGGGGTTCCCTGAGGGAACTGATGCTGCTACGGTCACAGAGTCCCTTCAGGGAACCCCAGAGAGGATCACAGCCATGGGCAAGGTCTTCAGCGCACACGCGGTGTCGGTCGACGGCTTCATCACCGGCCGTGCTCCCGGAGCGGGACGCGGCCTCGGCGACGGGTCGACGCTGTTCGACTGGTACTTCACCGGCGACACGCCCAGCACGGTGTTCGACGGATTCCGGCTCAGCCCGGCCAGCGCCCCGATCTTCGACGCCCTGGCCGATCGCGTCGGCGCGGTCGTCGCCGGCCGCAACACCTACGAGGACTCCGACCGGTTCGGCGGCGGCAGCCCGCACCCGACGGCGCCGGTGTTCGTGCTCAGCCACCGGCCCGCACCGGAGATCTCCGAGCGGCAAACCCTGGTCACCACCGGCATCCAGGAAGCGATCGCCGCGGCCCGGAAGACCGCCGGGGACAAGGACATCGGCCTCATGGGCGGCGGTGTGCTCGCCGCGGCGCTCACCGCCGGACTGGTCGACGAGCTGATCCTGCACCAGGTGCCGGTGCTGCTCGGCGGCGGCCGCCCGTTCTTCCAGTCGCTGCCCAAGCAAGTCCAGCTCCGCCTGGTCGGCGCCATCCCGGCGCCCGGCGTCACCCACCTGCACTACGAAATCCAGCGCTGATCCGATCAGCCCACCAGGAGATGATCACCATGCTCGATCCCGACCTGCGCCGCGTGCTCGACGGCACCTCCCTGGCCCACCTGGCCACCGTGCTGCCCGACGGCGCGCCCCACTCGGTGCCGCTGTGGGTCAGCACGCACGGCGACCACATCGCGATCCTCACCGGCCCGCACAGCCGTAAGGCCCGCAACCTGCGCCGCGACCCGCGGATCGCGCTTTCCTTGGCACCGGCCGACAATCCGTATCAGCCGGTGATCGTCCGCGGCCGGGTCGTGCAGTGGATCGAGGACGACAGCGCCTGGGAGATCGTCGACCGGATCTCCACCAAGTACACGGGCGGCCCGTACCCGCGCGACGAAAAGCGGATCATCCTGCTCATCGAACCGAATTCGCAAAGCTGACCGACCAGGCGCGGGTCACTCGACGCGCGTGGCCCGGTTCGCCTTACACTCCGGCGATCCGGCGTTCGACGCCCTGCCCGGCTATTTCATGCAGCGATTCGGGCCGACCGTCGGGTCACTGCTCGACGCCGCGATAGTGAGTGGCGAGATTCGTGCCGACATCAGCCCCAAGGACCTCCTGTACGCCGTCGCTAATTTGTGCCTGCCCGTGGCGGACGAGGGACTTGCCTACAGCCAACGCATGGTCGCGCTCCTGGTCGACGGACTATGCTACGGCGCAGATCTTCAGTGGTCGTGATTACGTCCTCCTCGAAACCAGCCATCAGGTGGCCGAGCGACGTCGTGATCGGTGATCCGTAACTGGGCGCCCGGATGCGGGCGTTCCTTCCGCAGGACCAGTCGGGTGCCCTCGGGCCACGAGGTCAGATCGGCCAGCCCGGTCACCTCGACCACCGATGCCCCGTCGCGGGGCTGGCCGTCTGCGTTGCAAGCCGGTGTCCATGCTTTCGTCGGAATCTGACGCAGGATGGTGCTGCTGTGGAGATCATCGACTCGCCGCTGGCCACTACCGGCAGCCAGGGACGCCACTGGCTACGCTTCACCTTGGGAGTGCCCCTTCTGGTTGGGATCTGTTGTCGTCGCAGACACCAGTTCCCTTGCAGGATGGGCACTTCCGTGTATCTACGACCTTGTCGCTCTATTTCGCGCGAAAGGCGCAGGCTAGTCGTGGTCCCAACCACCCGCCTGTCGTTCGGATGCGCGCCAGAGGCTGGGCGCTCGTCCAGTGTGCGCGGTGAAGAACGTGGTGAAGTTTGCAGCCTGGGTGAACCCGAGCGCGCCCGCGAGCTCAACGACTGTGATGTCGGTGTGCGCTAGAAGCCGCTTGGCTTCTAGCGTGACGCGCTCGTCGAGGAACCGTTTCGCGGTCACTCCCACAGCCGAGAGCGTCGCACGCGAGATGGTCCGGGGGCTGTAGCCGATCGCCGAGGCGTAGTCGTTCACGTGGCGCCACTGCCGGAAGTGCTCCTCGACCACGGCGCGATAGGTGCGGAAGATGTGGTGCTCGCTGGTGGCCGGCTCCGCTGCAGCGTCGTTGTCGGCCCGCAGCACCAGCGCTGTCAGTGTGTGCTTGAGGACCGCCGGCGCCTCCGGTGCTGCGAGTCTCAGCGCGTCCGTGTACTCCACTTGCAGGTGTGCGACGGCGGCGCGGAGCAGAGCCCATTCCTCCAGGTTGAGATACCGGGTGCTCGATGGCGCACTCGCTGTTTCGAGGTCGATGCAGGCTGCCCCCGGCGTGAATAAGGCGAGCAGACCATCGATCGTCTCGACGTCGGTCCACTGGTGCACCACACCCGGGCGCAGGTGCACCACGGTCTGTGGCCGCAGCTGCCGGTCCGCAAAGTCCGATCGGTGAGCGCCGTGCCCTTCCTCGACGAGGGCCAGGACATGGAACGACGGGCGTTGCGGGCGTCGACGCCGCCCAGCTGCATCCATCGCACGCAACTCGGCGAACGAGAGCAACTCCACGGGCAGCTGCGCGCTGGCACTTCCGCTGGCCGGGGCGAACGGCACCTGCCAGATGCCAGACCCGAGCCGTCCCCTTTTCATAGGAGGTCGTCCACCTTCGATCTTTCCCGGCACGGCTAGCCATCCTAGCCTCGAAGAGGGGAAAGACACCCGGCCTTGGCCGAACTGGAGAAAAGACAACTTAGATGACCAACACCGTAAACGATGCTTTCGACATGTCCAGCGCATTCGACACGCGCCTCAACGACGGCGACCTTGAGGGCCTGCTCGCCCTGCTCGCCCCGGGCGCGATCAGCCGGACGCCGCAGGGCGAGGTACTCGAGGACCCGCAAGCCATCCGCGCCAACCTCGCCGGCTTGATCACCGCGGGCGCTCGCCTGCACAACCGTCCCCGCTTGGTCCTCACCAGCGGCGACGTGGCGCTGCTGCTGATCGATTGGACGCTTGAGCTAGCGAACGTCGGCGGGACTCCGACGATGACCGGCACGACCACCAACGTCGTCACGCGGACCGGCGCAGACGACGGCTGGAGGCTGGCGATCCTGAACCCCATCGGTACAGCCGGAGAAGGCGCTTGACCCCCGCCGGTTCAAACACCCACCCATGCGGCCGGGCCTCCCTCGTCGTCTCGCGAGGTCCCGCTGAGTCATCACCACCTTCATAAGGGGCCTTCGTGGCTATCGTCGACATCACCACCACTCACGGCGCTGTGGCCACCGGAGACCGGGCGCGCCTCGCCACTGAACTCGCGGCGCTCACCTACGAAGCAGAGGGCTTCGCAGGCAGCGCCGTGGCGCCCGCTGTCTGCTGGACGTTCTTCAACGAGGGAGACCCCGGCGCGATCTCCACGGGCGCCGGGCTGCCCGCCGCAGCGCTCTACTACATCCAGGTCACTGTGCTCGCTGACGCGATCGACAAGAGCCGAAAGCAGAAGCTAGGTGAAGCGATCACCTCGACGCTGCTCGCGTATGAAGCACAGCCGGTGACCCCTGACGACCGGAACCGCGTCTGGGTCCGCTTCATCGACGTCGTCGACGGTGACCTCGTCGTTGGCGGCCAGTCGACCTCCCTGATCGGTCTCAAAGCGCTCGTCGCTGCGCAGGGCTGACTCGCGCACGCTAAGGAGTCAACGCGAGCACCGGCGCGCAGCATCCTCTCCCCGTCTACGACCACCGGCCTGGCGTGGGCGGCCCCACGCTGGTGTTCCTCCGCTACTGGGGTGGATCGGCGCATCGGGGAGCCCGTCGTCAGGCGGCTCCCCGGTCGCCGCAGCATCCCAGCTGAGCACGTCAAGGTCTGCCAGGGCGAGGACCGGCCGAACACGAACATCGTTTCAGCTCGCCTGATCAGGGGTGTCTGCGCGGTCAGGGCAGTGTGCCCCAAGGAGGCACGACCCTGGCCAGCAGCACCGACAGCAGCAGACCGGCTCTGTCCGACCCGGCCACGATGCCCACCGACATCAGCCACCGGCTCTCGGCGTTCGACAAGTTCGCCACCCACGCCGACCGCTTCGCCTCCCGCGCCTGGTTCTTCGCGTTGTGTGTGGTGCTGGTCGTGGTGTGGGCGCCGTCGTTCTTCCTGCTCGGCGATGTCGACACCTGGCAGTTGGTCATCAACACGCTCACCACGTCCTGCTCCGTGACCTGTTCAGGACTGGACTTTCGGACAGCCACCCGCACGGCTGTCCACTCCACACTCAGAGTCAGCACCCACTGGGTGCGTCCATCGCCAGCACAGCTCGGAAAGGTGGAGCTTGCCATGTTGCATCCTGTTTCTGTTGGTGATCAAGTGTCGAAGCGGGATCACCTTTCCCTGTCCACGGGCACCTGGATCGAGGAGCTCATCGACGAACACCGCGCCGCCGTGCTCATTACTCGACCCGCGCGGACACCTCGTCCAGGGCGGCGTTCTCCGCCGGGGTGAGCTCGACCGTGGCCGCGGCCAGCAGTGCCGGGAGCTGTTCCAGCGTGCGCGCACCGGCGATCGGCGCGACCACGTCCGGACAATGCGCGGACCCGCGTCAGGCCGGGCGGGTGGCGTTGATCGCGTCCAGGATCTTCGCCCATGGTGGCTCCCGGTCGGGCTCGTCGCCCGGCTCGTGCAGCGGCCACACGTCCTCGCCGTAGATCAGTCGCACCCCGGCCCGGCGCAGCGCGGCCAGGTGCCCGGCCCAGGCCGGATGCCGCGCGTGCGCCGCATTGACCCGCGGGAACACCACAATCGACACCCCCACCGTGCCGACCGCCTCGTTGACCGGCGTCAGCGCCTGGTTGTCGGAGATCCCGAGAGCCAGCTTGGCGACCGTGTTGGCCGATGCCGGGGCGACCACGTGACAGTCCGCCGGCGGATGCGGCTTGGCCTCGTGGGGCAACCTCGACTGGTCCCGCACCGGCAGGCCGGTGGCTGCCTCGATCTCCGGGATCACCCCGAGGTCCCGCAGCCACCGGCCGGCCGTGGGCGTGAGCGTCACGCCGACCGTCCAGCCCGCGGCGAGCGCGGGTTTCACCAGGCCGGGAAACAACTCCTGCACGCCGCCCGCGGCCGAGCCCACCACGCCGAGTACCGGTTTCGCCATGCGCCGAATTATCCCGGTCGGCTCGGTGATCCTGCGCCGCCGCGGGCAGGGCCGACGCGGTCGGCGCTATCGCACTGGTGAGCAGGGTCAACACCACGGTCCCGAGCACCGTCCTGATCTTCGCCACGGCGTCGGTCCAGAGTGCGCCGCGGTCGTCGATCCGCCGGTGGGGACCTTGTTCCGCACGAATTCATGTTTCGTGGTTCCCTGATCCCGCAATGGATGCCGACGAGATCGCCGAGGAGCTCTACGCCGGGCCGCGCGAGGAGTTCGTGCCGACCCGCGACCGACGAGCGCGCGCGGCCCAGGTCCACGGCGAGCACGAGGTCGCCGAGGCCATCCGCGCGCTGCCCAAACCCACCACCGCGGCCTGGCTGGTCAATCTCGTGGTGCGCAGGCACCGGCAGGACGTGGTGCGGCTGCTGGAGCTGGGTGCGGCCCTGCGCCGGGCCTACCAGCAGCGTGACGGTGACCAGTTGCGCGAGCTGGTCCGGCAACGCCACGACGTGCTGCGGCAGCTGACCCGCGACGCCCGCGCGGTGGCCCGCGCCGAGGGACGCGGGCTGACCGGGCCGGTGGCCGACCAGGTCCAGAACACGTTCCAGGCTGCCCTGTCCGACCCGTCGATCGGCGACGAGGTCCGGGCGGGCCGGCTGGCCGCGGCGGCGAAGGTTCCGGCCACGGTCGGCTGGCCGGAGCCTCCGCCGGATGCCGCACCGCCCCGGGCCAAGTCCAAAGCCGATTCGCCCCGCACGACGACCTCTCGAGCCGGAGCCGGCACAGCGGGTCCCCGAAACGGCGGCGCGGTGGGTTCGCGGAGCAGGGCGCCCGCCGGTTCCTCCTCGTCAGCGCCGCCCGGCCGGCCATCGACGACCCAGCGCGCGAACCGGCAGACGCGGGACGAACTGGCTCGCCGCCGGGCGGAGAAGGCCGAGGCCCGGCGCCGCGCGGCCGAGGCCCGCGAACGCGCCGAACAGACCACCCGCGCGTGCGAGGAGGCCGAGCGGGATTTGGCGCAGGCTCAGGAAAAGGCCGACCAGGCGGGCGAGCGGGTCGAGCAGGCCCGGGCCGAACTCGATCGCGCCCGGCACGCCGAACGGGCGAGCAAGGAACAGGTGAAGACCGCCCGTTCGGCCGTTACGGCGGCTCGCCGCGCGGCGAACGTGGCCCAGCGGGCGCTGGATGAACAGCAATAGCCGGACCGCTACGGATCCTTGCCGACCGGGACGCGTCGCACCGGTCCGATCCTCACCTGATCACCGCGGCACCTTACTCAACCGCAGTTCGTGGGCGGCGTCGGCGCGGGCGTATTCGTAGTACAGAACCTCGGGCTGCCAGGCGAAATCGCGTCCGTTCAGCCCGCGCGCCACTCCGGTGGGGTGGGTGGTCAGGCCGGTGGTGTAGATGT
Organism: Pseudonocardiaceae bacterium; assembly: GCA_035551355.1. Lineage (GTDB taxonomy): Bacteria > Actinomycetota > Actinomycetes > Mycobacteriales > Pseudonocardiaceae > DATATV01. The sequence goes on from DASZNF010000021.1 coordinate 66,016, forward strand.
CGGCGCGTTCGTGGGCCTCGGTCCGGCGCGCGGGGTCGAGGGTGGAATGCAAGGCCACCAACCCACGTCCGCGTAACCGAGACGAGAAACCTCAGCCCTGCGGGCTTTCTGAGGCCTGCAACATCCCCGCAGGCAGCCGATCGGCGCCCCAGCTGCGCTCGACGTAGCCGACGATCCGCGCGATGTCCTCGGCCGGCACCTTGTCCGGTTCGCCGTGTTCGAGCGGGTCGACGTGGAAGATGTAGAGCCGGGAGGCGAACTGGTCGAACGGCAGCGAGGCCTCGCCGAACCGCTCGCCGTTGCCCGCGGTGGACACCACGACGCCGTCGCCCCAGTCCTGGCCGCTGTCGTTGTTGGGGTTGAAGAAGTACACCCGCATGACGTCCTGCGGATCCGGTGCCACCCGCAGGATGGTGATGGCGTGCCAGCCGACATACCGGGCCGCGCTGTCGGTGATGGCCACCCCAGCCGGCTGCGGGTGGATCAGCGGCTGCCCGCCGAGGTAGGACGGGTGGTAGCTGGCGTGGAACTGGCGCAGGAAGTCGTCGAGCTCGGTCAGGTTCCCGGTCGCCACGTCGACGTTGATCCGGAACCCGCGGGCCGCCCACCAACCGTGGAACTCGGGGTTGACCCACCGGTGCGGATCACCGGGACGGCCGACGCAGCGCCGCCCCATCTCGGCGTAGATCCGGTCCAGGTGCGGCACCACGAGCAGCGACACCGGGTCCAGGTCCATCGGCAGTGTGCTGGCGACGCCGCTCTCGATGTCCTTCGACGAGATCGGCTGCCCCTCGAAGTGCATGATGATCTCGTCGTCGCGGGCCGCCCAGACGACGACCTGCAGCAGGTAGTCGGGGTCGTTGTAGGCCCACATCGACAGGGCCCGGGCCGACTGGCAGGTCGGGTTGTCGCCCTGCCCGACGCCCAGCGGCTGGCCCAGCATGGACAGCACGCCCGCGGTCAGCCGCGCCTTCGGCTCCGGCTGGTCGCCGAACACCGTGGTCAGCCGTTCCCGCGCGGCCGGCGAGAGGTTCAGCGCCAGCTGGCGCCACAACGCGGGCACCACCGGCGGTTGGTAGAGGATGCCGCGGTCCAGCAGCAAGGCCAGGCCGTAGACGCACTGCGCGGTCTGCGGGTGCACGGCCTGCTCGATCAGTTCGTGCACCAGATCGCTGAAGCGCAGCAGGCAGTTGCGGCCGGTGTCGGACAACCCGAGCGCCTCGCCGATCAGGTAGTCGCTCTGCTCGCGCACGAAGCGCAGCAGCTCAGCGTGGTAGGGCGACACCAGGCCGGTGTCGTGCATGGCCCGGGCGAACCCGGTGGCCTCGTAGTGCAGGCCCTCGGTGTCCATCGCCTCCAGCCGGGACCGGAACACCTCGATGCCCGGGTCCTCCCGGCACGCCTCGGTGGTCCCGAACAGGCTGGTGATCAGCCGGTCGGCCCCCTGCCCGGACGCCGGGCCCAGGTCGACGTTCGGATCGCCGCGGTAGACCGCGATCCGGGTGATCAGCGACTGCACCGGGTCGACCTGGATCGGGCGCTGCCGCAGGATGCGCCAGATCTCCTCGACCAGCCGGTCCAGCACGCTGTCATAGCCGATCTGGTCGGCCAGGTGCCGGAACAGGTCGCGGATCAGTTGCGCGGTCCGGCCCGCCTGGGTCCGCTCGGCCTCGGTGGGCGGGTTGAACAGCAGTTCCAGGTTCATGGCCAGCACCTGGGCCAGGAACCTGCCCGCGTCCTCGGCCGAGATCGTCGGGTGGGCGAACTCACCCCGGGCCACCGCGAGCATCCGCAGTTCACTGGTCGCCTCGATCACCACGGTGTCGGCGTCGCCGCTGCGCAGCCCGGGGCCGACCAGCGACGGGACCAGGATCTCCGGCGTGGCCCAGTCCGTCCCGTAGAACAGGCCCGCCTCCTCCAGCGCCTGGGCCCGGGCCTGGACCGCCGCGGCGCCGCCCGGCTCGCGCAGCGTCCGCCGTAACGCCTCCAGCACCCGCCGCAACTTCGTGTGCTTGCCGAAGTCACGGGTCTCGGCCATCGCCCGGATCGCGTCATCGAGCGAGGCCACGCGCTTGTCCAGGGTCGTGGCCGCACCCGTGACGTCGGTCTGTTTCAAGGGTTTCCCCGCATGTCAGACGTAGAAGTCGAGATCTTCTTGTTGCTTCAACAGGTCGCGCATCCGATAGGGATCTTCCCCGAAGAAGTACAGCAGGCCCCAGTGGGTGCCGAACGCGGTCCGCTTGGTCACCGTTTCTTCCAGCGGCGCCGAAAGGTCGTGTGACTCATAGTAGTCGTCGTTCTCGGTGTCCTCCGGGATCTGCAGCTCGCTGACCACCCGCCGCCGCGGGTACACGCCGAAGCAGCCGGCGACGCCGGTGGCGTCGACGACCTCGGTCGGGAAGAACCCGTCGATCTCCTCCTCGGTCGTCTTCGGGTCGAAGGCCAGGGCCAGGCCCTGGTAGGCGTTGAACCCGTAGGCCCGCTCGAGCAGCTCGAACACCTTGAACCCCGGCGGCCGGTAGGCGACCTCGCCGAAGTACATCTCCCCGTCGCTGGTGACGAAGTACTCGGGGTGGATGAAGCCGAACTCGATGTCGAAGGTCTTGATCAGCTTCTCGATCTGCGCGGTGATCTGCGGCCGGTACCGCTCCAGTTCGGGGGTGGCCGGCACGAACACCGAGTAGCCGAGCGTGACGTACTCGGAGATGTTGAGGAACTTGATCTTCCCGTGGTAAATCCACGCCTCGACGGCGAACTCCCAGCCGTCGAGATGGGACTCCATCAGCACCGGGAAATCCTCTTCCGGGATCGAGTCGATCTCGTCCGGGGTGCGGATCACGCGGTGCCCGAGGCTGCCTGCCTTGTCGAACGCCTTGAGGTGGATCGGGTCGTTGGGGTCGCCGTCGAGTTTGAGCAGAGTTTGGTTGACCCGCTTGAGAAACCGGATCACGTCGTCCCGGTCGTGGGCCTCCTCGAAGATCCCGACCCGGATGCCGCCGAGCTGGGCGCGCCGCTTCATCAGCGACTTGTCTCGCAGCAGCATGGCCTGCCCGAACAGCCGCGGGTTGTCCAGTAGGACGGAGTTGATCGCCCCGGCCCACTCCACCGTCTCCTCGTACAGCGGGATGGCGACGTTGACGCCTTCCCGTTGCAGGGTCTCGGTGATCTCCATCGAACGGTCGTTGAGCCGCTCGAATTCCCAGCGAATGAAGGGGATGTCGTGCTCGGCGCAGTACTCCTCGGCCCAGTCCGGCGCCACGACGACGTAGCGCCGGTCGAATCGGTCCAGTGCCTCGACCGCGTTGAGACTCCAGCCGAGCAGCGCCACATACCCCTTGTCCGGATTTTTGCTGGCCACTTCCGGCTGGGTCATAGACCGTTCCTCCGTTTCGACACACTCTGCTCGCGATCGTCCGCCTATTCCCACCGTAGGGGATGCGCTCGAACGCGGCTGTTGTCGCTGGCCGAAGTGGACGGTCACGGGTCCGCGAGCGGCCCCGACCGGTTGGCAGCGTTCGCCGACCGGCGCTGAGGGTGTCGCCACTCCCCCGGCCCGGCCCGCGCCCTGAACAGCACAGCAGCCGATCGGGTGAACGCCGGTTGGAATGCGCGCGGGCCGCCGGGCGTTGTTCGCCTACGTGGCAGACGAGACAGTGGAGCTCAGCCCCACCGAGTGGGTGCAGGGCCAGACGAAGAAGATCCTGGACACGGGAACCACCGAGGGCATCGAGGTGCTCGGCTTGCCGATCGTGCTGCTGACGCTGCGCGGTGCGAAGACCGGCAAGCTGCGCTACACCCCGGTTATGCGGGTGGAGCACAACGGCAGCTACGCCGTGGTCGCGTCCAAGGGCGGTGCGCCGGAGCACCCCACGTGGTACTACAACATCGTGGCGCACCCCGAGTTCCCGCTGCAGGACGGCACCGTCACCAAGGACTACGTGGCACACGAGGCCCAGGGCGAGGAGCGCGCGCAGTGGTGGGAGCGGGCCGTCGCGGCCTACCCGCCCTACGCCGAGTACCAGGCCAAGACCGACCGGCAGATCCCGGTGTTCGTGCTCGACCCCAAGTAAGCCTGTGATCACCCCGTTGAGGGCGCCGGAATTTCCGGCGCCCTCAACGGTTTCAGCGGCTTTCCCTACGGCACGACCTGAACCTCGTCACCCACCCGGAGTGTGTCGTAGAACGTCCGGGCGGAGCTGTACGACAGGTGCACGCAGCCGTGCGACGGCACGCTGAGGCTGCCCTCGTGAAGCGCGTCGCCCCCGTTGAAGAACACCGAGAACGGCATGGGCGCGTTGTGGAACGCCTTGCTCTTGTGGTGCAGGTCCTTCCAGGTCACATGGAACGTGCCCGGATCGGTCGGCGCGTCGGATTCACCGGAGCGCACCGGCACCGGCCCGAAGTCCACCACGCCGTCGTGCGCCAACCACGCCTGTTGCGTGGTCAGGTCGACGCACGCCCGCGCCGCCGGGGAACAGGGCATCGCGGTCGTCGTGGCGGCCTGTGCGGGGGCCGCGGCGAACCAGGCCGCCCCACCGGCCGTCGCGACGCCGATCGCCGCCAGGGTCGAGAGTCGTCGGGCGCTGGTCATGAGTCATCGCCTCCTGACGTGTGCGGTCACGATTTCTCTCTTTCCGTTACGTACCACGGCGCATACCGACCGTAAACCATCAGAACCAGACAGTGATCTTGAGAGGTCAGTCGGCGTCGTACCGACCCCGGCCCAGCCATGGCCGGTAACGCACGCGCCCGCCGGAGCGCCCGCACGCCGCTATGGCAAACGTTCCTGGTCGCGCACGGTCCTGTTTGTGGCCGCCGTGGTCCTGTTGTGGCCGCCGTGGTCCGGCCGACCCTCGCGGTGCGGAAGCTCGACCGCATGTCCGATCTTCTGTACGAGTCCGATCTTCTGTACGAGGACGCGATAGCCGAGCAATAAGCTCGCTGAACGAGTATATGTGGAGGTATGACCTCGACCCAGCCCCGGCACTGGCGCTCGGCGGCCGGCGCGCTGGCCGTGCTGCGGCAGGAGCAGCGGCTCACCCGACCGGAACTGGGCCGTCGGCTCGGCCTGGACAGTGGCCCGACCTCGGATCTGGTGAAGCGGCTCTCCCGCGCCGGGCTGATCTCCGAACAGCGCGCGGCGGCCGACGGCCCCGGGCGGCCGACCACCACCATGCACGCCCATCCGGCCGGTCCACTCGCCCTCGTGCTCGACCTGCGGCACGGCGACTGGCGGCTGGGCACCTGTGGCGTCGACGGCACGATCGATCTGCTCGCCACCGGACAGCACGACGGCGAGCAGCCGGACCGGCTGATCGCCCAGCTGGGTGCGCGGGTGCGTAAGGCCGCCGGTCCGCTCGGTCACCGGCTGGTCGGGGTGGGCGTCGCCGTGCCGAGCCCGACCGCCGAGGGCCGCCTGGTGCACGCCACCATGCTCGGCTGGCGCGATGTCGAGCTGTCCGGATTGTCGCCGGCACCGGAGATTCCCCTGGTCGCCGGGAACGACGCCACCATGGCCGCGGTGGCCGAGGCGCGGCTGCACACCCCGCGTCCCCGAACGCTCCTGCACGTCGTCGTCGAGATCGGGGTGGGCGGCGCGCTCGTGGTGGACGGACGCCCGGTGCCCAGCGCTCGCGGTCTGCACGGCGAGTTCGGTCACCTGCCCTTCGGCGAGCCGGGACGGCGCTGTCCGTGCGGCGCGGTCGGCTGCTGGACGGTGTCCTTCGACGCCCGGCAGGTGGCCAAGCGCGTGGGCCGGCGGGTCCGAGCCGACCCGCGCACCTGGTTGCACCGGCTGTTCGCCGACGCCGATCCGGCCCCGGCGGCCAGTCAGGCGCGGGAAGACCTGGCCGGGGACCTGGGCCGGGGCATCGCCGGACTGGTCAACGCGTTCGATCCGGATCTGGTCACCCTCGGCGGATTGTCGGCCGAACTGCGACAAGCGGCTGCCACTCGCTTCGACCGCGCGCTGCGGGAAGGACTCATGACGGTGCACCGCGACCGACCACCCATCCTCCTGGCCGCCCGGGCGGGCGAGGACGCGCCGCTGATCGGGGCCGGGCTTTCGGTCTTCGAGCACGTCCTGGACGCCGACCGGCTCGCCCGGTGGGCCGGCGGAAACCCTGTGGCGCCAACATGATTCGCCAATCGACCACCGCTGCGGCGTATCGGCGCGACCGCGCGACCTGGGTCAGTTTCGCCGCGCTGTTCGCCTTCGGCATCCTCAACGCCCTGCTCGGCCCGGTGCTGCCCTACCTGCGCCAGACCGAGCACATCTCCTACGTCACCGGCGCGCTGCACCAGGTCGCGTTCGCGATCGGCGGCCTGACCGCGGGCCTGCTCGCCGGACGGCTGACCACGCCACGACGTCGGCTGATCGTCATCGGGCTGACCGGCGCCGCCGCGGCCGGGGTGGTGCTCGGTTACGGGCGGGTGCTCCCGGTGACGCTGGCGGCGGCACTGGTGGTCAGCGCGTTCGCCACCACGGCGCTGATCCGGATGTGGGCGTTGCTGTCGGATCTGCACCACGTCCACCGCGCGGTGGCCATGACCGAGGGCGAAGTGGCGGTCAGCCTGGCCGGAATCCTGGCCCCGGCCGGTGTCAGCGTCTGCGCCGCCGTCTGGGTCGGCTGGCGGTTCTCCTTCCTGATCGTGTTCGTGGTGGTCGTGGCGGCCGCCCTCGCCGTCGGCGCGACCCGGCTGCCGGACACCGACCGACCACCACCGACGCCCACCGCGGCCGACCACCCGCCGCGGCGCACCCTCGGCACGATCTTCGCGGTGGTGGGCCTGGAGTTCACGCTGAGCTTCTGGGCCGCCAGCTACCTGCACGACGACGTGGGGATCGCCCAGGACGCCGCGGTGGCCCTGGTCAGCGCGCTGTACGCGGCCAACCTGGTCGGGCGGCTGGTGGCCAGCCGGCTGGCTCGGCGGCTGCCGGTCGCCGTGGTGCTGCGGCTCGCGCTGGCCACCGCGCTGCTCGGCCTGCCGGTGCTGCTGGGCGCGGTCGGCCCGATCTCGGCCACCATCGGGCTGGCCGTGAGCGGAATGGGCATCGGCGGCACCTTTCCGCTGGCCTCCGCGCTGCATGTGACCGCCAGCCGCCGCAGCGCCGACCAGGCGATGGGGCAGATTCTCGCGGTCGCCGGGGTCGGCCAGATCATCGGACCGCTGGTCGCCGGGGCGCTCGCGCAAGTCATCGGACTGCGCATCAGCCTGCTCGTGCTACCCGCGCTGGTGCTGCTGGCGGCCGCCACGGTCCGGCGCGCCGCTCGGGCCGGCCGCAGCTGACCACGCTCGCTCGGCCGGCGTGGTCGGCTGCGGCCGCGCCGATCAGCTGATCGCCCGGATCAGCCGGGCGTTGACCGGCTCGACCGGCACCCGCCGATTGGTGGCCGCCACGGTGACCGTGCCGGTCTCCGGTCGCACGATCAGCGACACTCCGGCGCCCGGTCCGGTGCCGGGGTGCCCGTAGATCCCCCTCCCGGCACTGACCAGCCAGCCGAACCCGACGGCGGCATCCGGGGTGTCCTGCGCGACCTGCGGCCGCACCGCCTCGGCACCGAGATTTCCCGGCAGCAGCGAGGCCCACTCGAGCCCGAATCGCACCAGATCGGTCGCCGTCGACCACAATCCACCGGCGGCCGGCACCGTGCAGACCTGGCGCGGCGCCGGCTCGAAGCGGCCGTCGTCGGTCAGCTGGTATCCGGTGATCGCGCCCGTCTCCGGCCACCGGGCGGGGAAACCCGAGTCCCGCATTCTCAATGGCGCCAACACAAGTCGCGTCACCGCGTCCGTGAACGACTCACCGGCGACATCGGCGATCAACTGGCCCAGCACCGCGTAACCACCGTTGCCGGGCACGAATTCGCCCCGCCGCCGATCGCACAACACCGTCACGCCCAGCGGATTCTCGGGCACCGCATCGGCGAACATCTCCGCCGGGCCGGCCACTCCCGCGGTGTGCACGAGCAGTTCGCGCACGGTGACGTCGTCCTCGGCGAGCCGGATGGCGCGCAGGAAGGCGTTGGCCGGTTCGTCCAGCCCGACACTGCCCTCGGCGACCAATCGCAGTACCGCGATCGCGGTGACCGGTTTGCTCACCCCGTAGGCCGGAAACCGTTGCTGGTCAAGCTTATTCTCGGGGTGCTCGAGATCCGCCCAGCCGCGTGCCACCATCCACGGGGCGAGTTCGGGGCGGGTGGCGCCGGCCAGTACGAGACCGGGCAAACCCAGCTCGGCCACCGATTCCTCGGCCACCGCACGCGCATTGTCGGCTACCGCACCGAAAACGCGCGTGGCCGGCGCGGCCACGCGGGGGTCGCTGACCCGCGCGCCGAGGCGGTAGATGCGCAGCCGGGTCAGCCGGTGCGGCGGCGCCGGCTCGGTCACGGCCTCGACCCGCAGGTCGGTCAGCTGCGCGCGCACGCTGTCCGCGGTGGCCGAGCCGACGGCCAGATCCCCGCGCAATTGCGCGGCCACCGGGCGGAGGGTGCTGATCAAGGTGTCCGCGGGCACCAGGCTGAGGTAGCGATCATCGAAGTGTTCGGCCAGTTCGGCCGTATCGGGCGCGGGCCAGGCCGGACCGTCGGCGTCGGCGAACCGTTCGGCCAGCCACCGCACCTGCTCCAGTGCGTGGCTGGGTTGTCCGGTGGTGGTCTCGATGGCCGTTTTGAGCGCCGTCCAGCTGGCGAATCCGTGCTCGCGGGCGATGGCCAGCTGGGCCTCGTGCAGGCTGGTGAACTCCCCGGCGGCAAGGCGTTGTTTCGCCTCGATCTTCAGATAGCGCAGGCTGGGCCGGCCGGGAAGCGGACGCGAAGAATTCGAACGATCGGACACGGTAGTCCTTCCGTGACGCCCGTGGGTCCGCGACATCGGGCTGGAAAGACAACCGTCGGTCAGGTGTGTGCACCGGTGAGCTTCGAGCTCTGCCCGCGGACCCAGAGGCGGCCGGATACCGCCGGGCGGAAACGATACGGAGTGCCCTCCCGGCTCGCAACCCCACCCCTGGCGGCCTCGGGTTGCCCCAACCGCGAGCCAACATCCCGTGAACAGTGGGCTTCCCGCCCGAAGGGCCGTGATCAGCGACTTACCATCGGCTTCCGGAGCCGAGGACGGGGAGGCCGCACACGGTGCCGAGCGCTGACGCATTGCGTTCGATCCTCGATGTCCTGGGCTCGGGTTCCGGGAATGATCATCCTGGCCGTGGCCGCCATCGTGGGTATCGGCAGCCCGCCGCTGGATCGCTGGGTGTTGCGGCGCAGGCGAATCCAGTACCAGGTCGTGTACAACTCCAAGATCGGCCTGGACACGGTCCTGCAGGAACACGACGAGGACGAGGAATCCTCGCCGAAGTCCACCAATCCGTTGGGGCGCTTGGTTCACGAGCTCGAACGGCTGAGCGTGGTGATCATCCGGATTCGCAACACGGGCACCGCGGACATCGAGGAGCCCGACGTGGCGCCCCCGTTGTCGGTCGCGTTCGGCAACCGGGTCATCTGGAACGCCCGGGTTTCCGAGGCCAGCACCCGCGAGCTGCGCGCCCAGCTCCGGGCGAATATGGAGTTCTTCACCCACAGCGGCTGGCTCACCCAGGACGAGCTGAACGCGATCGATAGCAAGCGAAGCACGGGCTACGACTACCGCAACCTGTCCGAGGTGCGGCGCTGGCTGGTGCGCAGGCGGGCCGGGACGCTGACCCAGGCGCCCGACGAGCCGCCGGCCGCGGAGCCGGAACCACAGTGGCACGGCATCCGGGTGGCGAATCTGGGATTGCGCCGCCAGCAGCAGCTGCCTGGCCAACGACCAGATCCCCGATGCGCCAACGATTCTGTGCGAACTGCCACCACCGGGGACGTGGTGAACACGGTCCGCACGGTGCCCGGCGCCATCGGGTACGCCGACATCGCCAACCAGGCCACGAAGAACGCGCTGACAGCTGGGCAGGTCGTGCCGGTGTCGCTGGACGGCCGGGCGACGGGAGTCCAGTCGCTGCCCCAGTATCCATTTTGGACGGTCGAGTACCTCTACACCTGGACGCCGGGCACCCGGTCACCGATCAGCGCGTTCGTGGACTATCTGAAGAGCGATCCGGTCCAGGACGCGTTGCGCGCGCCGGGTACACCCCGTGCGTGGCGCCGTGCGGCTCGCTCAACCCGCTGTGCACCCAACGCTGAGCGGGCCGGCCACCCTGCGGATCGTCACCGACCACCTGCGCACCCGGGCCACCCACGAGTACCTGTGCACCGCCACGGTGACCATCACCGTCGCGCCGCGACCGCGGCACTGAGTTGAGACCGGAGGGGCCGGTGGCCGGATGCGGACACCGACCCCTCCGAGCTTTTCCCGGCAGGCCAAGGCTTTCCGCCCCGCGGACCGGCGGAGCGGGGTGCGGTTCCTCCGACATTTCCGCCAAGCGAGGCGTCCAGATTGGTACGGACGCGCCACCGCGATAGGCCGATCAACTAAGTGTGACCTAGGTCACATACCGGGTGATGTCGGACGGCAGCATAATCGAGCCTTCGGCCCCGACAACATCACATTTCTATCTCGCCCCGAAAATTTCAGTTCGACCTCCGAAATTCGGAAGGCCTACTTGCTGTGCGCATTTTATTTGCGTTTTCTGGCGGTTTCAGTCATTTCGACCCAATGATTCCGATTGCCAACGCGGCCAAGGCCGCCGGTCACACCGTGGCGGTGGCCGGCCAGGGCCTGCTGGCCGGCCAGATCGAGGCGGCCGGGTTCGCCCCGTTCGCCACCGGCCCCGACGACGATCCCCCGCAGCGACTGCCCCTGTTCGACCCCCACGCCAAGCACGAGGGCCGCGGCATGCGAAACCGGTTCGCCCGCCGCTACGCCCCGCACCGCGCCAGTGACCTGCTCCCGATCTGCCTGGACTGGGAGCCGGACCTGATGGTGTGCGGCGAAGTCGACTTCGGCGCGATGGTCATCGCCGAACACCTCGGGCTACCGCACGCCGCGGTGATCGCCTTCGCCACCGGCCAGCGACTTCGCCCCGACGACGTCGCCGAACCCCTCAACGAACTGCGGGCCGAGTACGGCCTGCCCGCTGATCCGGACATGCGAATGCTCAACCGCTATCTGCGCATGTCGCCGTTCCCGCCGAGCTTCCGGCACCCCGAGGCGCCGCTGTCCGACGGCGGGCACAGCTTCCGCTACGACCCGCGGCCCAACGAGGGCACCCCGCCCTGGGCCGGCCAGCGGCCCGGTGCGCCCACCGTCTATTTCACCCTCGGCACCGTGTTCAACACCGAATCCGGTGATCTGTTCTCCAGGGTCCTTTCCGGCCTGGGCGAACTCCCCGTCAACGTCCTGGTCACCGTCGGAAACAACATCGACCCGGCCGAATTCGGACCGCAGCCGGACAACATCCACGTCGCCCGCTACGTTCCGCAGGGGCAGGTGCTGCCCCACTGCGACCTGGTCGTGTCGCACGCGGGTTCGGGCAGCGTGCTGGGCGCCATCGCCCACGGACTGCCCTCGGTGTACATCCCGATCGGCGCCGACCAACCGCAGAACGCGGCCCGCTGCGTCCAACTCGGCCTCGGCCGCATCCTGGACGCGATCACCGTGACCCCACCGGAAATCCGGGACGCGGTAGCGGCCGAACTGGCCGATCCGGCCCACCGGAACGCCACCCGGCGGCTGCGCGCGGAGTTCGCCGCGCAGCCGTCGCCGGAGGAAATGGTGCCACTGTTGGAAAAGCTGGTGGCCGAGACGCCCGCCGCGCCACGGCTGGCCCTCCCCCTCGGCTGACCACCGCCTCGGCCGCGTGGCCGCCCGGACCCGTCCGGAAGGCCACGCGGCACGGTGTCCGCGGCGCCGTTCAGCCGCCAACCTGGGATGCGAACCGATTGTCGACGAATCGTCGACGGCCGGTGTGAGAGTGGTCTGCGAAGACGTTCTTCACGACCCGGACCATCCTCAGCAGAAGGCTGGCATACATGAGAATTCGGCTCATCTCGGCCGCGGTCGGCAGCGCGGCGCTGCTGCTGGGCAGCGTGGCCGCCGCGTTCCCGGCCGCCGCGACGCCGGCCGCCGACGCCACCGTCCGACCGGCGGCCACCGTGGCCGTCCCCTACGAACTGTTCTCCGACACCAGGACCGCCGTCCTGGAACTCGAGTGGGACGGACTGGTGCCGAACGTGCGCGGCCCGTCGGGGAGCAGCTCCTACGTCACCCTGGAATCGCCGGTGCCGGGCACCGTGGTGCCGGTCGGCAGCACCGTCACGCTCAACACGACCGCCGGCTCTCCGCCGTGATCCACGGCGAGACCTGGGCCGGGGTGGGCGCGGTGATCGAGGCGATCACCGCGCCGCCACCGTGTCGCATCCGGGCGCGTTCCGCGTCGAATCGGCTGGTGAAGGCCAGAGAATCCGGCGCGAACCAGCACACCGCGATGAACCAGCACACCGCGATGGCGCGCCGCTGCCTGCTCACCGCGACCGGCAGTCCGGCGAGATAACCCGCGCTGGTGGCCACGCTGTCCACCGGCTTGGCGACCGTGCCGGCGGCCCCGCGCGTCAGGCCCGCGCGGGCCTGACGCCGGGCTCATCGACATCGTCTCCGTGCGAACCCGGCTGACCAGCGCCGACGACGTGGCCGCCCGTGTCAGGGTGCGCAACGAGTTCATCACCTACATGCTGGCCGTGGTCCCCCAGGTCAGCTGGCCCGGCCTGCGCCTGGAAATCGAGGTCACGGCGGCCGTTCCCGCCCGCTGGTCACCGCATCGGAAAGTAGGCGCCACTCGTGTCCCAGGTCCAGTTGATCGCCCGGCACACCATCAGGCCCGGCCAGGAATCCGCCGTCTTCGCCGCGCTCGCCGAACTGATCACGGCCGCCCGCACCGAACCGGGCAATCTCGCGTTCGAGGCATTCCGCAGCATGGACGATGACAGCAGCTACGTCCTGTTGGAGCGCTACGCCTCCCCGAAAGCGCTGGCCGCGCACCGCGCCACCCCGCACTTCCAGCGCTACCTGGTCAAGGACATCGCGCCCCGCCTGGCCAGCCGGGTCATCGAGGAATACGACGTCCCCGAATAGAAGTCCGGCCTTCCCTTGTACTGCAAGCAGTTCATCATGTCCGGCAATCCCGGTCCAGGTCGACCTCGATCTCACCATCGACGACGGCGAGCCGGCCGGCCCGTTCACCGTCACCCGCCCACTCGGCCAGCCGCCGCCCGAGGCCGCGGACCACACCCTGGTCACTACGCTCACCCGCGCACGCTGGCCCGACCCTCCGGCGATGGGAGCAACCGATGAGCTTCGCCGACCTGCACCACGGCGACACCCCGCTGCTGCTGCCCAACGCCTGGGACGTGGCCTCGGCGGTCGCGTTCGCCGACGCGGGTTTCCCGGCCGTCGGGACCACCAGTTTCGGGGTGGGCGCGACCGCCGGGCACGCTGACGGCACCCGCGCCAGCCGGGACGCGACCACCGCGCTGGTGCACGCCCTCGCCGCGCTGCCCGCGTACGTGTCGGCCGACATCGAGGACGGTTACGCCGACGACCCGGACGAGGTGGCCGAGTACGTCGCCGGATTGCCGGTGGCCGGGATCAACATCGAGGACAGCACCGGCGAGGCTCTGATCGACCCGGCCGCGCACGCGGCCAAGGTCGCGGCCATCAAACGCCGCTCCCCCACCATCTTCGTCAATGCCCGGATCGACAACTACTGGCTCGGCCAGGACGCCACCGTCGACGCGACGCTGCGCCGGGCCGAGGCCTACACGGGCGCCGGCGCGGACGGGATCTTCGTGCCCGGCGCGACCGACCCGGCCGAGCTGTGTGCGCTGGCCGAGGCCATTCCGGTCCCGGTCAACGTGCTGGCCATCGCCGACCTCACCCTGGATCGGTTGGGGCAGTTGGGAATCCGCCGGGTCAGCACCGGTTCGCTGCCCTACCGCGCGGCCCTGGACGCGGCGGTAGGTGTGGCCACCGCCGTGCGCGAGGGCAACCGGCCGGTCGCGGCGACCCCGTACGCCAAGGCCCAGCAGAGCCTGCGCCGCTTCACCGAACGAGGGATCGCGGTCAGTCGGTCGCGCTGATGACCGTGGGCAGCGTGTTGTTGTTCGGGTTGACGCCGCCGAATCCGCTCAGCCGGTGGCGGCGCCGAACCACACGGGCAGCCGGTCGAGCAATTCCCGCTGATCGTCACCGGCCCAGGCCACGTGACCGTCCGGCCGCAGCAGCACCGCGGGCACGTCGAGTTCCTCGCTCACGTCCACCAGGTGATCGACCCGATCCGCCCAGCCCGCAACGGAAAGCCGCCCGGTCTGGTCGAGCAGCAGGCCGCGGCCGCCGCGCATCCGCTCGTACAACCGACCCTGCTTCAATCGCACGTCGCGCAGCCGCCGGCCGAGCAGGTGGTGCCCTTCACCGAAGTCGTAGCGCACTCCGATCGCGGTGATCTTCTCGATCAGAAACCGGTTGACCTCCTCGAAATTCATCAGCTCGGCCACCAGCCTGCGCACCGCCTGGGGGCCCGGCTCGGTCGACATCAGCTGCATCATCGCCCGGGTGTTGTCCAGCACGTCGGCGGCCACCGGACGCCGTTCGGTCTGGTAGCTGTCCAGTAGTCCCTCCGGCGCCCACCCGGCGAGTGCGCCGGCCAGTTTCCAGCCCAGGTTGAACGAGTCCTGCATGCCGAGGTTCATGCCCTGGCCTCCGGCCGGCGGGTGGATGTGCGCGGCGTCGCCGGCCAGCAACACCCGGCCGACCCGGTAGCGCTCGGCCAGCCGGGTCGCGTCGCCGAACCGGGACAGCCAGCGCGGCGTGTGCGCGCCGAAGTCGGTCCCGGCGATCGCCCGCAGCCGCTGGGTGAACTCGTCCATGGTGGGCGGCGCCGTGCGGTCCTCGGCCACCTCGGCGGCAGGCACCACGACCCGGTGGAACCCCTCGCCCAGCGGCATCAGGCCGAACCGCTTCTGGGTCTTGCGGACCTCGGTCATCACCGCGGTCATTTCTTCTTGCGGCGCGCTGATCGCCATCTCGCCGATCAGTGTCTCCATCCGGCTCGGCTCGCCGGGAAATCCGACGCCGATCAGCTTGCGCACCGCGCTGCGGCCGCCGTCGCAGCCGATGAGGTAGCGCGCCCGCACCCGGGTGCCGTCGGCCAGTTCGGCGCTCACCCCGTCGTCGTCCTGGTCGAGCCCGACCACCTCGCAGCCGCGCCGGATCCGCACACCAACCTCGATGGCGTGCTCGGTCAGCAGTCGTTCGGTGACGACCTGCGGGATGCCCAGGGTGTAGTTGTGCGCGGTGTCCATCCGCTCCGGCCGCGGCGCGTCGATGCCGGCGAAGAATCCGCTGCCCTCGTACCGGGTGCCGAGTTCGAGGAACCTCTCCAGCAGCCCCCGCTGGTCCATCATCTCGATGCTGCGCACGTGCAGCCCGAGCGAGCGGACGATCTTGGTCGGTTCCGCGTCCCGCTCGAGAATGACCACGTCCACCCCATGCAGCCGCAACTCGGCGGCCAGCAGCAAACCGGTCGGCCCGCCACCGGCAATGATCACGTCGGTCATGAATTCCCCTCCGGCCGGCCGCTGCGCGGATGCTGTTTCCGCTGGTACCGGTTCCGGCTGGAGATTGTCCGGCACAACCGGGGCCTTGCCGCAAGCCCCCCACTGCGATATACGTTAGGAGTGGCAGGGAGTGGTCTCCCTGCCACTGTTGTCCGTGTGGACTATCCGCTGTGCGCGGACGTGATCGGTTCGAGCAGCCGCTTCGGCGTGTTCAGCTTGCTGGATACCGGGTCGGGATCGGTGGTGCCGGGCTGGAATCCGGGCCCGGGTTCGATGCGGATCTCCGGGACCGGCACGACCGCGCCACACTTTTCGCAGCGCCCGTCCGGATCGATCGGGCCGCCGTCCCGGTCGTGCCGCAGGGCCCGCTTCACGCCGGCCGGGGAGTAATGCGCGTCACCCCAGCTCATCAGCGAACGCACGATCGGCCACAGTCCGATGCCCTTGTCGGTCAGCCGGTATTCGACGGTCCCGGCACCGTCGTCGTCGCGCACCAGCACGCCTTCCTGCACGAGGTGCTTGAGCCTGCCGGTCAGCACGGCGCGCGGAATGCCGAGCTGGGTGGCGAAGTCGCCGAACCGGCGCACGCCGTAGAACGCGTCGCGGACGATGAGCAGCGTCCACCGCTCGCCGACGACCTCCAGCGCACGGGCCAGCGAGCAGTTGCGGTCGGCGTAGGTGCTTGGCAGGGCCATGCCCCCATCCTACCTCGGCAGTTCGCTGAATGAACCGGCACGTGCTACCGTTGGTTCAGTGAATGAACTGGCCGCCGGCCCACCCACCGCTACGTGCTGCCCGTGGTGGACGGCCGACCCGGCCGCCCGACGATCATCCTCGTCGACTTCGCCGACACTCGATCGAATTCGCCTCCTGATCCCTGGAGCTTTCCCATGAGTGACAACGAAAATCTGTTCCTGGTGACCGCCGCGACCGGCAAGACCGGGCGCGGCACGGTCGAACTGCTGCTGGCCGGCGGTCATCGCGTCCGCGCGATGGTGCACCGGGAGGACGACCGGTCCCGCGCGCTCGCCGCGGCCGGAGCCGAGGTGGTGGTCGCGGACTTTCACGACCTCGACGGAGTGTCCGCCGCCCTGGAAGGCGTTACCGGCGCCTACTTCTGCCACCCGATCCTGCCCGGCCTGCTCGACGCGACCACCATCTTCGCCCAGGCCGCGACCGAGTCCGGGGTGCGGTCGGTGGTCAACATGTCGCAGATCTCCGCGCGCCGCGAGGCGGCCAGCAACGCCGCCCGGCAGCACTGGCTGGCCGAGCGACTGCTGGATCGCACCGACCTGATCACCACGCACCTCCGGCCCACGTTCTTCACCGAATGGCTGACCTTGTGGTGGGAAAAGCGGGACGGCGCGGGCTATCTCCGGCTGCCGTTCGGCGCGGGCCGGCACGCCCCGATCGCGTCGGCCGACCAGTCCCGGGTGATCGCCGCACTACTGCTCGATCCCGAGCCGCACAACCGCCAGTCCTATCCGCTGTACGGGCCGGTCGAGCAGAACCACCACGAGATCGCCGCGACTTTGTCGGACACGCTGGGCTTTCCCGTGCACTACGAGCCGATCAGCGTCGCGGAATTCGGCGCGGCCATGCGCATGCGCGAGATGAACGAGCACAGCGTGCAACACCTGAGCAGCGTCGCCGTGGACTACCAGAACGGAATCTTCGCCGGTACCAACGACTTCATCGAGAAACTGACCGGCCGTGGCCCCCTGACCGTCGAGCGGTTCGCCGCCGAGAACCGGTCCGCCTTCGACAGCAGCGGCCCGCGCTTCGTCCCGGCCGGCTGACAACTGACCGGCTCACGGTTGAGGTGCTTTCCAGCCCTGAGCGGTGGCGCCGACGACCGCCGACGCCACCGCCTCCGGTCAGCCGATCGTCAGCACCAGCTTGCCGCCGGCCCGTCCCGACTGGCTCCGCGCCACCGCCGCGCGCCAGTCGTCCAGCGGGTAGGTGCGGGCGACCGGAATCGTGAACCGCCCCTCGGCCGCCAGTTGCCCGTACTCGCCGAGCACATGGGTGCGCGGACCGGTGTCGTTCTCGCTGCCGACGTCGTCGGGGCCGCCGGTGCGCACCCCGAGTTCCTTGGCCGAGACCACGTCAGTCAGCGTCAGCACGTGCTCGGGCCGGGCGACGGTCCGCACCAGCAGGGGCAACGCGTTGCTCCGCGGCGCCACGTCGAAGGCGAGGCCGACCGGTCCGCCCATGGCCGCCCGCACTCGATCGTCCATCCCGTCGCCGTAGCTGGTGACCTGGGCGCCCATCGCGCGCAGCGCGTCGGCGTAGGTCTCGCCCGCGGTGGCGATCACCTTGGCGCCGCGCTGGAGCGCGATCTGCACCGCCGCGTACCCCACGGTGGTGCCCGCGCCGTTGATCAGCAACGTGACGCCGTCACGGACGTTGAGCGCGTCCAGTCCCCGGTAGGCCGTCTCGACCGCCATCGGCAACGCCGCCGCGTCGGCCGGGGCCAGCGCGGCCGGGCGCGGGAACCAGGTGTCCAGCACGGCCTGCTCGGACGCGCCCGCGGTCGGGCCGGTGAAGGGCGCCGGGCCGAATACCGGGTCCCCGATGGTCAGCCCGGCCACCCCCTCGCCGAGCGCGTCGACGGTGCCGGACACCTCGAGTCCCACCCCGCGCGGCAGGTCACCGGCGAACAGGCCCCCGCACAACGCCCAGTCCGCCGGGTTCAGGCCGCAGGCCTGGACCGCGATCCGGACCTGGCCGGGGCCGGGAAGTGGCGATTCGGTGTCTTCGAGCCGCAGGACGTCCTCCGGTGCTCCGTTTTCGTGGAAGCGCAGTGTGCGCATGACCTCTCCTCGCCAAGTGACGACAGAACCTGTCGTCAACGACTCTAGCAGAGTGATGACAGCATCTGCTGTCGCTACACTGAGCGCATGGCACGGTGGGCGGGCAACGCGAAGGGGCGCCTGGAGAAGGCGGCCCTGGATCTGTTCGACGAGCAGGGCTACGACCGCACGACGGTCGCGCAGATCGCGCAGCGCGCCGACCTCACCGAGCGGTCGTTCTACCGGTGGTTCGCCGACAAGCGCGAGGTGCTGTTCGGCGGCAGCCAGGAACTCGAGGACCGCCTGCTCGCCGCCATCGACGAGGTGCCCGCGGACACCGGCCCACTGCCCACCCTGCTGGCCGCCTGGGCCACCGCGCCGGAAGTGATCCGCCCGCGCGAATTCCTGCGCCTGCGGTCGGCCATCATCGCGGCCAATCCCCCGCTCCAGGAACGCGAACTGATCAAACTCGCCTCCCTGTCCGAGGCGCTCACCGTCGCGCTGGTGCGCCGCGGCCACGACCGGGCAACCGCGCAACTGGCCACCGATCTGGCGCTGGCCGTGGTGCGGCTGACCAGCGCCCGCTGGATGGCCGACGAGCAGGCCGACATCACCACGTTGGTGGAGACCAGTCTGGCCGACCTGGCCGCGGTCGCCGCCGACGGCGTCGCGCACATCTCCGGCCGCGACAGCTCGGCAGTCAGCACGAAATGATTGTCCACTGACGACACATTTCCCGTTCCGGAATCGATACCATCCGCGCCTGCGTGAAATGGTGAGCATCGACAACCAAATGGTGAGCTTCGGCAAGTAACCCGACACGGGAATCGACTGCCGACTGGGGATCGCTGAGGCCATTCGTCCCTATGAGCGGGTGAATTCAGGCCCCAGCGCGGCGCGGAGATCCGTGCCCGCCAACGATTCCCGTGGACGGGCACGGATCTCGGGCGCGCCGGTCAGGGCGTGGTCGAACCGATCTGCTCCTGGATCCAGTCGGCCACCACGTCCACCCGGGCCAGGATTTCCGGGCCGGGCGCCGGGCACGCCGGACCGTTGTCCACGATGGCCACCAGGACCCCGGTCCGCTCGTCCGAGGACTCGAAGAACGGGCTGCCCGAATCGTCCGGGCACGGCACGTTCTCCACCGTCCGCGGCTCGGTCGAGGTGGCCTCGACGGTGGTCGACCTGACCTCCGAGACGCTGAACTGCCCGCGCTTGAGATGGTCGGACTGCACGATGTCGGTATCCGAAGCCGACAACGCGCCCCAGCCCGCGAACTGCAGGTCCTCGTCAACGGAGGGCCGCTGCTGGGCCAGGGTCAGCGGGGTGACGCCAGTGATCGCGGTGCTGAGCTTCACCACCGCGAGGTCGTTCATCGGTGACTGCCGGACGTCCACTACCTGCGCGGTCTGCCCGCCGGGATCGCTGTCCTTGAGCTTGCCGACGGTGATCGTCATGTGGTAGGGCGGTGTACCCGACACCCGCACCTCGTGCACGTCGTGAAAGCAGTGGCCTGCGGTGATCACCCACATCGGGGCGATCAGCGAACCGCTGCAGCCACCGGTGCGCACGCCACCGCCCACCAGCGGGATGTCGGTCGAGAAGAGCCTGGCGTTGAATGGCAGGACCACGCTCATCATCGGCGCGCTGCTGGTCTGGCTGGTCATCGAGGTCGTCGAGTACGCAGCCTGCGGAGTGTAGTGGGCGCCGGTGGTGAGCGGGGCGTGTGTCGGGGACGCGGTCGGCGGCCAGACGCCGCCGGTCAGTTTGTAGGCGCAGGCCAGACCCGCTCCACAGACCACGGCCAGCCCGATAACCCATAACCGCAGGCGAGAGCGTTTTCCCGAACTTTTCCTCACGTCTGGGTAAGACGTGCCTCAACATCAAATGGTTGCAGCCGTTATCTGCACGAAATCGAAAACCGCAGGACAAACGCTATTGCTGACTGGTGATTGTGGGCCGGATCACAAGAACTACCCGCTGGGCGGCGTCCGCCGGCCGGTTGTCTCCGGCCCCGCACCACCGGGACGGCACCCGGAAGAAGGCGCCGTCCGGATCGGGCTCGAAGTGCTCGAGCACCCCGCGGACCTCAAGGTAGCGGTAGGGCTGGTCGGGGTCGCCTACCGAACGTGACCCAGTGTCGGGCCGAGGAGCATCTTGACGGGGGCCGGCGGCGGCGGCGCTTCGTGGATATTGTCTTTCGTTTCCCGGACAATCGCGCATTCCGGCAGAATCCGACTGTTAGCGTCGCGGCCGACGAATTCACCGCCTTTGTTTGGGGAAAAGGACATGACGAACTCATTCGATTCACTGGTGGGCCGGGCGGTCGCGCTGCGGCCGCTGCTGCGGGAGCACGCGCCCACCGCGGACGCCGACCGGCGGCTGACCGACGAGGTGAACACGGCGCTGACCGAGGCCGGTCTCTTCGCGCTGACCAACCCGAAACGCTTCGGTGGCCAGGAAACCGACCTGCGCACCGTACTCTCGGTGACCGAGGCGCTCGGGGTCGCGGACGGTTCCGCGGCCTGGCTGGTGGCGGTGGGCGCGGCGGCCGGATGGCTGGCCGGGCAGTTCAGCGAGCAGGCCCGGCAGGAGGTGTTCGGCGCCGCTTCGCCACCCCGCTTTGCCGGTGCCAACACGGAAAACCCGGCCCGCAAGGTGGACAGCGGGCTGCGGCTGACCGGCCGCTGGGCGTTCTCCTCGGGGGCCGATCGCGCCTCCTGGGCCACCCTCGGCTCCGCGGTGGCCGACGAGTCCGGCCAGCTCGTCGGGGCGGCGATGTCGCTGGTGCCGGTCGCCGAGCTCACCCTGGAACACACCTGGCGGACCGTGGGCATGCGGGCCACCGCCAGCGAGACCTGGGTCGCCGACGACGTGTTCGTGCCGGAGTACCGGGTGCTGCCGCTGGACGCGGTCTTCGCCGGGCAGCACCCGTTTCCACTGGAGACGCCGATGCACCGGCTGCCGCTGGCCCCGGTGGCCACCCTGCCGCTGCTCGGTCCCATCCTCGGCGCTGCCCGGGCCGCGCTCGATCTCGTCGTGGCCAAGGCGCCGACCAAGGGTATGCACCACACCTTCTTCGCCCGGCAGACCGATTCGGTCGGCGTGCACATCCAGATCGGCGAGGCGGCCATGAAGCTGGAGAGCGCCCGGCTGCTCGGTTACGCGGTGGCCGACGAACTCGACGCGGCCGCCGGTCAGGAGGAACCGATGGCCTACCGGCCCCGAGCGCGGATGCGCGCCCAACTCGCGCACGCCGCCCAGCTGGCCCTGGCCGCGATCGACACGCTGATCAACGTGCACGGCGCAGGTACCTTCGCCGAAGTCAGCAGCCTGCAACAGTTCTGGCGCGACGCCAACACCGCGGCCCGGCACGCGGCGCTGAATCCGGTGGTCGGCTATGAGGTTCTCGGCAAGGACCTGCTCGGCATCCAGGAGCTGATCAGCCCGTCGGTGTGACGGTCCGGGGATGCCGACCGGTCACCGGTCGGCATCCCCGGCTCAACGGCCCGAACGCAAGGTGCGCAACGGGGTTTCGCCGTACTGGGCCTCGTGCGCGGCGGCAAACCGGCCCAGGTGGCCGAAACCCCAGCGCCGCGCGATCGCGGCCACGCTGTCGGTGTGCGGGTCCGCGGCGCGCAGGTCGTCGTGGGCGCGGCGCAATCGCACGGTACGCAGGTAGGCCATCGGCGAAACCCCTTGGTGCTGCTGGAATCCGCTCTGCAAGGTCCGCACGCCGACCGTGCACCGCCGGGCCAGGGAGGCCACGGTCCACGGCACGGCCGGATCGGTTTCCATCAGTTCGATCGCGGTCCGGATCGCCTGCGGCCGCGGACGGGGCGCAGGTCGAGCCAGCGCCTCGGAGTAGGAATGCCGGACCGCGAACAGGAATCCGGTCACCACGCTCTCGGCCAGCGGAGCGGACACCGCCGCCTGGGACAGCAGACCGTCCGGCGCGGCCAGCTGGCGGTTGATCTGCGCCACGAAATCCACCCAGCTTCGGGCGTGCGGATCGGCGGTGGGCATGGCCAGGTCGAACCGGATATCGGCGGCCGGTTGCTCCCCCAGCAACGCGCTCAACGCGGAGTCGACCGCATTCCGCGGCAGGATCACGGCCAGCGACCGGGTCCCGGCCGCCCAGTGGCCCCGGACCGGACCGGCGCCCGGCTGGTAGACGGCGGCCGCCTCGCGGGTGGCGACCAGCTCGGTGCCGCGATGGTGGGATGCCAGCCGGCCGGTCACCGGTAGATGGACGTAGTAGTGGGAACCGACATCGTCGAATGCCATCCGCGATTCGGTGTGCAGCACGGAGCTGATCAGCTCGACGTCCCCGAACTGCCGGAACCGGGCGGTCACCAGCAGTTCGTCGGCGACGGTCTTGGCCTCGTCGATGGTGGCGGCACGAGCGCTGCGCACCGAATTCACCGAAACCCCAGCGATCCCCATGCGGGGGACACGGATATCCGCCCGATTCGGCCGGGGCACCGCGGTGTGCGATACACCACACCAACGATTCAATAGCGGGGTTATCAGTGTCATGGCAGCAATGTCTGTCCGGTTCATGCCGTACGGGGCTGTTCATCCGCGGTGGGTATTCCCCAACGGTGCCATGCAAGCAGTGGTGTCAGCACCTCTGGCGGCGTAAGGTCCCACCTGACAGACGTCAGGGACAGCCTGACAAGTTGCCTTCCCCCAGGAGCCACCATGACCAGTGAAACGCAGGCCGCCGCGACGGCGATCCAGGTGCGCTGCTCGTTCTGCGCCAAGCCGAGCTCGGACGTCGAGAAGATCATCGCCGGGCCCGGCGTGTATATCTGCAACCAGTGCGTCGGGCTGTGTCACGACATTCTCCAGGCCGAGAAGCAGAAGCCGGGTGATCCGGGAACGCAATTGCCTTCCTGGGGGGAATCGATGACCGACGAGCAGCTCCTGGATCTGCTTCCTCGGATCGCCGCGGTCGGCGCGCAGACCGAGGCGAGCCTCCAGCGGCTGGTCACCGCCTTGCGCGAGCGAAGGGTGACCTGGGTGCGTATCGGCGCCGCCCTTCAGATCACCCGCCAGTCCGCGTGGGAGCGGTTCTCCGGAGAGGAGTAGCCCGGCGTGATCACACCAGCCCGCGGAGGCTGAAGCGCACCCCCGGCACTTGCCGCGGCCGAACTGCTGGCCCCCTACGCCCGGCGGTTCCGCACCTCGGCCCGCTGACCTCATCGGTGGACGCGGTCAGTAGCCGGAGAACAGTCGGCGCACCCGGATCGCGTCGTCGTGATCGCCGACCGTCCGCAGTCGCACCGCGGGCGCCGGGGTGCGACCCCACAGCATCAGCAGCCGCGCGGCCGGATCGCCCACCACCGTGGGCTCGCCGCCGGGTTCGGTGAGCGTCAGGCTCGGGCCGTTGCCGTCGACCGTCACCAGCAGGTCCTGCTGGCCGTCGCTGCGCACCCGGGCCGACAGGGCACGGCCTTCGGCGGCGTCGCGGGCCATGCCGCGGCCGCACAGCGGGCCGGCGCCGACCGCCCCGATCGAATGCTCGAGCAACTTCGGCCGGCTCAGCAACCGCCAGCTGGTCTCGTCGTCGCCGAGCATGTCCCAGCGGTGCAGCGCGCATTCGTTGCGCAGGTGCGAGGTGAACGCGTCGATCCGCATGGTCCGGCCGGTCCAGGCCAGGGCCGCGTCCGGTTCGGTGGCCAGCACCTCGGTCACCGACGACCGCATGTCCTGCTCGCCCCGCTCGACCGCGCGCAACAGCCGCGCCGGCGGCAGTGCGCGGAACTCCGGTTCGCGCTCCTCGAACGTGCGGGTCGAGGTCAGCGGACTCCCCGCCTGATAGGCCCGCACGTGCCGGATCACCTCCTCGAACGCGCCGGCGAGGTGCGCGCCGAGGTCGTGCACCGTCCACCCCTCACACGCCGTCAGCGCGCCGGGCGACTGATCCTGCAGCGCGGTGAGGAACGCCTCGGCCTCGATCGGCCGTTCGTCGGCTGCCGTCACGTACTGCCTCCCGATCGTGCTCGCCGGACACGGCCACGCTAAGGCGGCAATGGTTCGGCGGCGGCCGAAGCGTGCCTTGATCCCCCCAACCCACGTTTTTCCTGGACAATGATCACCAGGACGGGCCGCGAGGAAGGCGAGGGTCATGGCGGACGGGCAGACCGGGGAGCCGGACAGCACGGCGGTGCGCGTCGCCCTGTGGCGGGCGCTGCACGTGCGGATCGATCCGCCGCCGCACGTGCTGGCCGACGAGATCGGCCTGCGGATGGTGGCGCCCGACGAGGGCTGGCGGGACCGCCCGGACATGGACCCACGGGCCACCAGCGGTTTCCGCGCGGCGATCGTGGCCCGGGCGCGGTTCATCGAGGATCTGGTGACCGAACAGGCCGAACGCGGCGTGGACCAGTACGTCATCCTGGGCGCGGGCCTGGACACCTTCGCCCAGCGCCGGCCGGAGGTCGCCGCCGGACTGCGAATCTTCGAGATCGACCAGCCGGACACCTCGGCCTGGAAACGGCGGCGGCTGACCGAGCTCGGCTATGCCGTTCCCGAGTCGCTTCGTTTGGTGCCAGTGGATTTCGAGGCCGGACAGTCCTGGCGGGAGCAGCTGATCACCGCCGGTTTCGACCCGACCCGGCCCGCGGTCGTGGTGTCGACCGGGGTCTCCATGTACCTCACGAAGGACGCCACCACAGCCATGCTGCGCGAGATCGCCGGATTCGCGCCCGGTTCGACGCTGGCCCTGACCTTCCTGCTGCCGGCCGAACTGCTCGACGACACCGACCGGCCCGGACTGCGGGCCAGCAAGGCGGGCGCGCAGTCCTCCGGCACGCCGTTCGTCAGCTTCTACACTCCGCCGGAAATGCTGGCGCTGGCCCGGGAAGCCGGTTTCGCCGACGTCCGGCACGTGCCGGGAAAGTCGTTGGGCGAGCGCTATTTCCGCGACCGGGCCGATGGTCTCCGACCGTCCAGCGGCGAGGACTTCCTGCTGGCCACCAGCTGAAGCCGAGGACGGATTCCTCCTCCCGACCACTGGAGATTTCGCGTGACCGCACACTCCCCTGCGCATCCCGGCCTGGCCGGTGGGCCGGTGTACCTGGACTACAACGCGACCACGCCGGTCGATCCGCGGGTCACCGAGGCGGCCTTGCCGTACTGGACGGAATTCTTCGGCAATCCCTCCAGCGATCACCCCTACGGCGACCGACCGCGCCGTGCCCTGGCCGAGTCGCGCGGACAGGTGGCCGCGCTGATCGGCGCGCAGGCCAGGGAGATGGTGTTCACCGCGTCCGGTTCGGAGGCGAACCTGTTGGCACTGCGCGGTTGGGTGCTCGCCGCGGACAATCCGGACACCCACCTGATCGTGCCGGGCACCGAACATCCCGCGGTGCTGGAAACCGCCCGCGCGCTGCACCGTCTGCACGGCACTCGCGTCACCGTGCTCCCGGTCGACCCGGACGGTCTGGTCGCGCCCGCCGCGTTGGAAGCGGCCCTCACCGAAGCACCGGCAGCCGGCCGGACACTGGTGTCGATCATGGCCGCCAACAACGAAACCGGCGCCCGCCAGCCGATCGGCGAACTGGCCGGACTGGCGCACGCGCACGGCGCGCTGGTGCACTGCGACGCCGCACAGGTGTGCGGCAAGATCCCGGTCGACGTCCGGGAACTCGGCGTCGATCTGCTCACCCTCGTCGGGCACAAGATGTACGCCCCGCGTGGCGCGGCCGCGCTGTACGTGCGGACCGGGGTCGCGCTGGAACCGGTGATCTACGGCGGCGGACAGGAACGCGGACTACGGGCCGGGACCGAGAACGTGGCCCTCGCCGTCGCCCTGGGAACCGCGGCCCAGCTCGCCGCCGACGAGCTGGAAACCGGCTTCCCGCAACGCATCGGCGCCCTCCGCGACGAACTGCACCGGCGACTGGCCGAGGCCCTGCCCGGCCGGGTGCGGCTCAACGGTCCGGCCGCGCCCGGCCGGCGGTTGCCCAACACGCTCAACATCAGCATCGAGGGCACGCGCGGCCACGAGGTGCTCGCCACCACCCCAGCGATCGCCGCGTCCACCGGATCGGCCTGCCACAGCGGCGTGCACACGCCGTCGCCGGTGCTGACCGCGATGGGCGTACCGCCGGAGCGCGCACTCGGCGCGCTGCGCCTGACCCTCGGCCGCTGGAGCACCCAGGACGACATCGACATCGCCGTGCCCGCCCTCGTCGACGCGGTCAATATCCGTTAGACAGCAACAGAACCCGTAGACAGCAACAGAACCCGCAAGATCGCTTCAGCCGCAAGGGTTTTCGCCGAAGCTTCTGCCTCGCAACGATTTTCAGGCTTCGGCGGTGGCCCGGGGTCAGCAGGCCGGGAAGGTCGGCCACACTGTCCAGGACATGCGTGGGCCCGGCGGCGGTCAGGGTCGGCTCGGCGACGTGGCCGGTGCGTACCGCGATCACCAGCCCGGCCCCGGCGTGCCGGCCCGCCTGGACGTCCCCACCGCGTCGCCTGCGTCCGCGCCGGACCCGGTGAGCAGGGCGTGGATCGCCTCGCGCTTATCCGCGCCCATCCACGCTTCGATCTGGGCCGGGGTCGGGTCGCCGCCCGCGGCGCGCACCGCCTCGGCCAGGACCCGGTACACCGTGCCCTCTTCGTCCACTGTGGTCCCGGCGATGTCCAGAACCGCGAGTTCGATCACGATGCCGTCTCCTGTGCATTGGTCGCCGCGTCCGGGAGTGCGTACGGACCAGCGATGGCCGGCCCTCCGGGGCGTTGTCGATGGTGAAAGTGATGCGGTCGGGCCGGTGGCGGTTGTCGGAGTACTCGAACACGTCGCCGGCCGAACTCGCCGGAAAGTCCAGGAATCCGCCGATTCCAGAGTCAGGATGCGCCACGAACCGATGGCACGACAAGGCGTTTCCCCGACGGTCAGGCGAATCGGCGCAGCGCGGTCTCCCTGTCCATGTGCGACAGCTTTTCCGGGTTGCGCACCGCGTAGAGCCCGGTGATCAGCCCGTCGTCGATGCGCAGTGCCAACACGGTGTCGACCTGCCCGTCGAACCGCAGAACCAGCGCAGGCCACCCGTTTACCTGCGCGGTCCGCAGCGACGCCACATCGATCTGCCGCAACCCGACGCCCAGCGCCCGAGCCACTTTCTCCGCGCCCACGACCGGCCGCAGCACCGCCTGCTTGATCCCCCCGCCGTCGCCCACGAAGACGACATCGGGCGCGAGAATGTCCAGCAGCCCTTGAAGATCGCCGGTATCGGCCGCCCGCCGAAACGCGTCCAACGCCTGCCGGGTCTGGTCCGCCGACACCACCCCACGCGGCCGCCGCGCCGCGACGTGGGCCCGGGCCCGGTGCACGATCTGCCGTACCGCGGCCGGGCTCTTGTCCACGGCCCGGGCGACCTCGTCGTACTCGACGGCGAACACCTCGCGCAACACGAACACCGCCCGCTCGGTCGGTGTGAGCGTTTCCAGCACGAGCAGCATCGCCATCGACACGCTGTCCGCCAGCTCGACGTCCTCGGCCACGTCGGGCGTGGTCAGCAGGGGCTCGGGCAGCCAGGAGCCCACGTAGGACTCCTTCCGGCGGCCGAGCGTCCGCAGCCGAGCCAGGGCCTGCCGCGTGGTGATCCGCACCAGATAGGCCCGCCGGTCCCGCACGATGTCCAGGTCGACACCGGCCCACCGCAACCAGGTCTCCTGCAGCACGTCCTCGGCGTCGGCGGCCGATCCGAGCAGCTCGTAGGCGACGGTGAACAGCAGGTTGCGGTGCCCGAGAAACGACTCGGTGGCCGCATCCGGGCTGTCGTGTCCCCCGCTCCCGTCGGGCGCGGTCTGCGATGTGCCGGCCATGGGTGGCTCCTCACGCGGTGGGACAGGTGTCACCCATCAGATGCCGGATCTTGCCACGGTGTGACACCTCCCGATTGTGGCCCACGCCACTCGGCCACGCTGTCACGGCGAGCGGGTGACCCGCATCTGGTGTGCATCGGCTGCACCCACCCGAGTGAGGAAGAAATCATGGAACACCGCTTCAACCTGTTCGAGAACGAGATCGCCGCGAAGTTCGCCAAGCGATTCGCCAACGCCAGCCTGGTGATCCACCAGTCGCCACTGCCCAATGCCCTGCAGGAATTGTTGTCGCTACGGGCCAGCCAGATCAACGGCTGCGGGTGGTGCGTCGACATGCACACCAAGGAAGCCGCGGCGGCCGGCGAGACCGCGACCCGGCTCAACCTGGTCGCGGCGTGGCGCGAGTCGACCGTGTTCACCGAGGCCGAACAGGCGGCGCTGGCCCTGGCCGAGGAAGGCACCCGAATGGGCGACGCCCGCCACGGCGTGTCCGATGAGACGTGGGCTGAGGTCCGCAAGCACTACGACGACGACCAGCTTGCCGCCCTGGTCTGCCTGGTCGCGATGATCAACGCCGCCAACCGGCTTGCCGTGATCGTCCACCAGAAGGGCGGCTCATACGAGGCGGGTATGTTCGCGGCCGCGGTCAGTTGAGCGTCCCGGCGAGCTGAGCGTCGCCGCAGCCCGGTCCGATCGAAGCCCATTCGATCGGACCGGCTCTCCGCGCCCGTCACCGAGATCCGAAAACCATCTCCGTGGCAAATTCCGTGCCGCCGCGCGAGGTCGGCTGAGTGACTAGACGATCGATGTTCGTCCGGACGGTTCGTCGTCGACCGGGCTGAACAGGTCGGCGACGGCCGGACGGGTTTTGGTGATGCCCTGTTCCTGGGCGTAGCGGACGATCAGCTCGACCGCCCGCTCGTTGGCGTCGGTCAGCCCGTACCGCCACGGGTCGGGCCCCAGCATCTCGTCCTGGTCGTGCCAGACCTCCTGGACGAAGGCGAGGGGCAGGGTGCGCGGGTTGCGCAGCCGGTCCATGGCCAGCTTGCGGGCCGCGGTGAACGCCGCCATCAGGCTGGCCGGCACCCAGGGGTTGGCGTCGACGATCTCGCTCTTGATGGTGACCACGTGCATCACCGGGAACACCCCGGTGCTCTCGTAGTACTCCCGTTCCACCTCGGCGAAGTTCGGGAACAGCCGGGCCACCGCGGGGTCGTGGGCCACGAACGAGGGCGGGTGGTAGGCCGACACGGTGGCCGCCAGCGCCCCGGAGGTGAGCAGTTCGTCGATGCGGTGACGGGCCGCGCTGTCGGTCGGGGACAGCGGTTCGGGTTGGTCGTCGGGCAGTCGGCCGAAGCCGCCGAACACGTCCTGCCAGTCCACAGTGGATAGATCCAGGCCGTGGTAGTCCTGTAGGATACCCCGGATCCACACCGCGGCGGCCGGTTCGTAGCCGCCGATGCCCACCGGTTTGCCCGCCAGATCGGCCACATCGCTGACCCCGGAGTCGGTGTTGACGTAGATGGAGCCGTGCCGGAACCGCCGGTGCGGGAACACCGGGATCGCGGTCAGCGGCTCGCCCTGTTCCTTGGCCCGCAGGTACTGCACGATGTTGAACTCGGCGATGTCACACTCCATGCGCCGGTCCAGCCGGAAGATGCGCTCCTTGTCCTCCGACAGTGCGTTCAGCGTGATTCCGTCCGGCACAACGGTTCCATCCAGCAGCGGCCGGATGATCTCGTAGTCGCCGCACGCCAGGGACAGGTGTAGTGAACTCATCGCGGAGCAGCTACCTTTCGACCAATCAACGGGCATCCTCGCCGTGGTGCTGACCCAGTCCGATGACCACCGCGGCGCGCAGTCGGGCGAACTCGTCCGTTGCCCTGGTGGCGATCTGGTCGCGCGGCCGTGACAGGTTCACCCGGCAGCACGTCCCGGATCGTGGTCGGCGTGCGGGTGAGCGCGGCGATCCGGCCGTCGAGGCGGATCGCCTGGTCGATGTCGAGCGTGACGAAGGCGACAGTCATGTCCCGCTCCTCCCACCGCCACAGCGCCAGATCCGCCAGCTCCACCCGGTCTGCGCGTCGACCGAGGCGAACGGTTCGTCCATTAGCAACACTCGCGGATGGTAGGCAAGCGCGCGGGCGATTGCGACTCGTTGGCGCATATCGCCAGACAACTGCCAGGGGCGCGTGCGCAAATGCTTGCTCAGTCCGGCCGACTCCAGCGCTTCGGCCGTTCGTCGTAGCGCGTCTCGTTTGGTGATCGGCCGGTAACGCAGTGGCAGCCGGACGTTCTCCTCGATGCCCAGCCAGGGCAACAACACCCGGACGATCACACCGAGTGTGTCCGGTGGGCCACGCACCGCGTCGCCGATCACCCGGACGGTGCCCGAGCCGAAGGGCAGGAGTCCGGCCAGGCACCGCAACATCGTTGTCTTGCCGCAACCGGATGGCCTCACGATCGAGACCAGTCAGCCGTCGAACTCCCGCAGCGAGATGTCGTCCAGGACCAGTTCGCGGCCGTAGCTCCTGCGCGGCCGGTCCACATCCAGGATCGGCGAGCGCGGGCAGTCCACTTCGGTCACCCAGTCGCTGCTTCGATTGCGTCAGTGATGTATGTACTCACCGAATTTCTTGTCCAGTCACTGACCGGCGAGGGCTACCAGCGCGTGACCGCCGCCCGCACACTGCTCCAGCTGTGCGGCTGGGCGGTGGGTAGCAGGATGGGCCACCCGGCCGAGGCCGCGTTCGCCATGCCCAGGCGCTTCTGCCACCGCGCGGGGACGGCGTCGGTGATCACGTTGCCGGACAACCAGTCCATCCGGAACGACACAAAAGCCTCTTGCAGCGGCGGGAAATACGGCGATTGCGGACCCGCACAGCCCAGCCACCGCGCGGCCGGCGCCGCCGCGGTGACCATCAGCGGCAGCAGGATCGACCACATCCTCCTCATCGGACCGCGAAGTGGTCGCCGCGCACCACCGGCTGAGCCGCGCGGCGGAAGATCATGACCGCGGGGGCCTGATTCCGTCGATCACCGCTGGCGCGCGGAGCGATGCACCTCTTCCAGGGCGTCCAGCACCACGGTGCGCTGATGCCAGTCCAGCCAGGCGCCGGTCTGCGCCGCCATCCGCGCCAAAACGTCGCTCAGCGACGGATCGGGCGACTCGACGCGCTCGGCGTGGTGAGTGGTGACCACCCCTGCGACCCGATCGGCCGGGCCGAGCAACGGAAGGCTGCGCAGCATGCGGATGCCACCGGCCAGCAGCATCGCCCGCACCAGGGAACCGTCGAACGCCGGGTCGTCGGTCACGTCCACGGCGACCCGCTCGCGCCGGTGCAGGGCCTGCGCGGGCGCGGTCCCGGCGTAGTCGGCGGTGTCGACCAGCTCCACCAGTTCCTGGCTCAGCCCGCGGTGGCGCTCCAGCCGCAGCTGACCGTCCCGCACGTCGGGCACCTGCAGATCGGCCAGGCCGGTGCCACTGCGCCTGGCCATCTCAGCCACCACCGCGTCCAGCACCGCACTGCGATTGCCGGCGCGCGCCACCTCGTCGGGAACGAACGGCAGCTCGGGCGCCGGTAGGTGGCGTCGCCCGGGAAACCAGGACTCGCCGCTGGGCCGGCGGGGCGCGGGCGCGGCCAGCACGGCCGCGGCGACTCGGTTCAGGCGCAGGTTGTACCGCTGCGAACTGGTCCGCAGCACGTCGAAGGCCGCGGTGTCATCGCCGATCGAGTAGCGCTCCTGCAACACGCCGATGGCCCGGGCCACGGTCGGCAGGGTGCGCAGCTGGCGGCGCAGCCGGAACGTCTCGCCCCGGTGCAGCGGCAACCGCCGCACCCCGTCGTCCACCCGATCCGGGTTCGGCCCGGTGGGCGCGCCGGCCTCGATGGCCCGCAACGCGTCGGCCACGCTGTCGTAGACGTCCAGCACGTCCCCGGCGTGGGCCAACCAGAGATTGCGCCGCACCGCATCCGTGCCGGCCACGACCAGCAGCCGACCGCCCAACCGGGCCAGCCGCTCGGCGTGCGCGATCAGCAACCCGATGGCGGCGCCCGAGAACACGTCGACCTCGCTCACATCGAGCACCAGCCGTCCGGCTGATTCCCGCAGCACCGCGTCCAGCTTCTGGCACCCGGTCAGATCAATCTCGCCGGTCAACCGCAGCAGGGCACAGCCATTGGACCGCCGGTCGCCGCCGGCGGCGGGTGTCGCGGAGGAAGACGAAACGTCAACGGCGTCAGACACGATTCTGCCTCCCCACATCACTGGATCCCCGGCCCGGACGGGTCGTCCTGTCGAGCTCACCCGGCCTGAGCCCAGGAGCGGACATCAACACGTCCGTCACGTACCCCCGGCGACGCCCGCATACACACACCATCCGCGAATCGGGTTTGTGCTGACCAGGTGCCGGGTAACGACACGCCGAGGTCCTGACCGAACAGACCGTCATCGCCGCCGGCTCCGTCAATCACCCGCCCGGGTGGGTCCGGGCCGGGCGGGTATCTGGTCCGGACCTGACGGTTTTCGCGAGTGCGGCCGGTGCCGGGCCGACTCGGATCGGCCCGCCGGCAATGCGGGCGGGCCGATCCGGGCGCGTGGCTGGTGGTTTCAGAGGATCGGTTTTCCCCCGGTCACCGCGATCCGGGCGCCGGAGGTGTAGCTGGACTCGTCGGAGGCCAGGTGGACGTAGGCCGGGGCGACCTCGGCCGGTTGTCCCGGGCGGCCCAGCGGCACCTGGCCGCCGAACTGCGCCACCTTGTCGGGCGGCATGGTGGACGGGATCAGCGGGGTCCAGATCGGGCCGGGGGCGACGCTGTTGGCGCGGATGCCCCGGTCTCCGACCAGCTGGGCCAACCCGGCCATGAAGTTCGCGACCCCGGCCTTGGTCACGTCGTAGGGCAACAGGGTCGGGGTGGGCATGTCCGAGTTCACCGAGGTGGTGCCGATGATCGACGCGCCCGCGGACATGTGCGGCAGCGCGGCCTTGCACAGGTGGAACATCGCGCTGAGGTTGGTGGCCATGGTGTGGTCCCAGTCCTCGTCCGGCACGTCCTCCAGCCTGTCGTAGGTCATCTGGAAGGCCGCGTTGCTGACCAGCACGTCGATCCGGCCGAACTCCTCGACCGCGCGGGCGATCACGGCCCGGCACTGCCCGGGTTCGACCAGGTCACCGGCCATCAGCACGGCCTTGCGGCCGGCCTCGGTGACCCAGTTCGCCGTGTCCTGCGCGTCATCGTGCTCGTCGAGATAGGAGATCAGCACATCGGCGCCCTCCCGGGCGAAGGCGATCGCGACCGCCTTGCCGATACCACTGTCCCCGCCGGTGATCACCGCGACCTTGCCGGTCAGCCGTCCGGAGCCGCGATAGCTTTGCTCGCCGTGGTCGGGCTTCGGCGTCATCTCCCCGGTGACGCCCGGTGGGCGCTGCTGCTGCTCAGGTTGCGACATGTCGTCCTTCCGAGTGTGGTCAGTTCAGCCAGACGAGGCAGAACGGGTGGCCCGCCGGGTCGGCGAACACCCGGAACCCGCCCTCGGCGTTCTCGGCCTGGCCGTCCAGCCGGGTGGCGCCGATCGCCAGCGCGGCGCGCTCGGCCGCATCCGGGTCATCGACCTGGATGTCCAGGTGGAGTTGCTGGGAACCGGCCGGATCGGGGAACCGGGGCGGCCGGTACTCCGGCGCGCGCTGGAAACTCAGCCGCCGGCCGCGGTCGTCCTGGACGGTCACCCAGTTCGGCTTGTCCTGCACCACCGACCCGCCGATCAGTTCGGCGTAGAACCGCGCCAGTTCCGCAGGCTCCGGGCAGTCCAGCACGGTGGCGCGCAGTTGTCCGATCATGTCGGGAGTAATGCCCGGTGACACCGAGGCCAAACACCGAGAACTCCGATTTCGGGAATTCCGCGCGTTGATTCATTGCACTGGGCAATGTTTGGTCCGCCGCGCACCGGGTAGCAGAAACACGGAAGAACGTGTCGGACAGGGAGGGCACATGACCACCACCCAGCGGTCAACCGGGACGTCGCATATGGACGATCTCCACCGCGCACTGGCCGACCGCGTGGACGGCGAGGTGCGGTTCGACGCCGGTACCCGCGGCGCCTACTCCACCGACGCGTCCAACTTCCGGCAGGTGCCGATCGGCGTGGTCGTCCCGCACACGGTGGAGGCCGGGGCGGAGGCGATCGCGGTGTGCCGGGAGCACGGCGCGCCGGTCGTGTCCCGCGGCGGCGGGACCAGCCTGGCCGGTCAGTGCACCAACACCGCGGTCATGATCGACTGGGCCAAGTACTGCAACCGGCTGATCTCGGTGGACCCGGAGCGGCGGACCTGCGTGGTCGAGCCGGGCATCGTGCTGGATGTGCTGAACAGGCAGCTGGAGCAGCGACACGGCCTGCGTTACGGCCCCGAACCGGCCACCCACCCCAACTGCACGCTCGGCGGGATGATCGGCAACAACTCCTGCGGCGCGACCGCGCAGCGCACCGGCAAGGTGGTGGACAACATCGCCCGGCTGGAGATATTGCTGCACAACGGAACCCGGTTCTGGTGCGGCGAGACCAGCGACGAGGAGTACGTCAATATCGAGCGCCACGGCAACGGGAAAGCCACCGTCTACCGGCAGCTGCGCGCGCTGCGCGACGAGTACACCGACGAGATTCGGGCCCGCTATCCCGACATTCCGCGCCGGGTGTCCGGATACAACCTGGATTCCCTGCTGCCGGAACACAATTTCGACGTCGCGGGCCTGCTTGTCGGCAGTGAATCCACGTTGGTCACGGTGTTGCACGCCGAGCTGGAGCTCGTTCCGGTGGTCAAGGCCAATTCGCTGGTGGTGCTGGGTTTCGAGTCGATCATGACGGCGGCGGACGCGGTGCCCGCCGTGCTGCCGCACGAGCCGATCGCCCTGGAGGGCCTGGACCACCGGCTCATCCGCGATCAGCGGATCAAGCGGCTCAACGCCGACGCCCTGGCCCAGCTGCCCCGAGGCAGGGGCTACCTGATGGTCCAGTTCGGCGGCGAGACCCAGCGGGAGGCGGACGAGCGGGCCCAGAAAATGCTCGACGCGCTGCACGAGTCCGAACACGACGCGGAGGTCGCCTTCCTGGACGACCCGAGCCACGAGCACGAGCTGTGGCAGGCCCGGGAGGCCGGGCTGGGCGCCACCGCGCACGTGCCGGGCGAACCGGACACCTGGGAGGGCTGGGAGGATTCCGCGGTGCCGCCCGACCGGCTCGGCGACTACCTGCGCGAACTGGAGAAGCTGTACGAGGAGTTCGGCTACGCCGACGAGGCGGCGCCGTCGCTCTACGGGCACTTCGGCCAGGGCTGCGTGCACACCCGCATTCCCTTCCGCCTCACCGATTCCGGCGGCGTGGCCGACTACCGCCGGTTCCTGCGGCGCGCGGCCGATCTGGTGGTGTCCTTCGGCGGTTCGCTGTCCGGCGAGCACGGCGACGGCCAGTCCCGCGGCGAGTTGTTGCCGCGCATGTTCGGCGACACCATCATGCGTGCGTTCGGCCGGCTCAAGGCGATCTTCGATCCGGACGATCTGATGAACCCGGGCAAGGTGGTGAAACCGGCCCGCGCGGACGAACACCTGCGGCTGGGCGGTTCCTGGGCGCCGCGGATCGACGAACGGGATCTGCACTTCGCTTACCCGGAGGACAAGGGCTCGTTCGTACTGGCCGCCAACCGGTGCGTCGGCGTGGGCCGGTGCCGTCAGCACAGCCACGACGGCAACGCCGTGATGTGCCCGTCCTACCAGGCCACCATGGAGGAGGAACACTCCACCCGCGGCCGGGCGCGGCTGTTGTTCGAGATGCTGGGCGGCCATCCCGATTCGCCGGTCAAGGATGGCTGGCGCTCCACCGAGGTCCGCGACGCGCTGGATTTGTGCCTGTCCTGCAAGGGATGCAAGTCCGACTGCCCGGTGGACGTGGACATGGCCACCTACAAGGCCGAGTTCCTGTCCCACCACTACGCCGGCCGGGTACGGCCTCGGTCGCACTACGCGCTGGGCTGGCTGCCGATGGTGGCCGCGGCGGTGGCCCGCACCCGGCTGGCGCCGGTGCTCAACGCGTTGTCCAGCGCGGCCCCGGTGCGTTGGCTGGCGACCAGGGCCGCCGGGCTGGAGGACCGGGAAGTCCCATTGTTCGCCGGGGAAACGTTGCAGCGGTGGTGGATCCGGCGCGGTGGCGGCAAACCCGGCAGGCTCGGCACCGTCCTGCTGTGGCCGGACACCTTCACCAACCACTTCCACCCGCACATCGGCCGGGCCGCGGTGTCCGTGCTGGAGGACGCGGGCTGGGCCGTGGAGATTCCCACCGAACCGATCTGCTGCGGACTGACCTGGATCTCCACCGGGCAACTGGACACCGCGAAGCGGATCTTGCGCCGGACCGTGGAGCAGGTGGCCGACCACGTCCGGGCCGGGGGTCTGGTGCTGGGCCTGGAACCCAGCTGCACCGCGGTGTTCCGGTCCGACGCGCCGGACCTGTTCCCCGACGACGCGGACGTGACCCGGTTGCGCGACCACACCGTCACCCTGGCCGAGTTGCTCGACCGACACACTCCGAACTGGCAACCGCCGTCGCTGCAGGGCGTGCGCGCCCTGGCCCAGGTGCACTGCCACCACCACGCGGTGCTCGACGACTTCTCCGCCGACCAGGACCTGCTGGCCAAGGCGGGCGCCGAGGTGGACCGGCTGGCTTCGGGATGTTGCGGTCTGGCCGGGAACTTCGGGTTCGAAAAAGGGCATCGCGAGGTCAGCGAGGCGTGCGCGGAGCAGGCGCTGCTGCCCGCGCTGCGGTCGGCCGACCCGGATGCCGTCGTGCTGGCGGACGGTTTCTCCTGTCGCACCCAGATCCACGAACTGGACAGCGGCGGCCGGGAGGCCATCCACCTGGCCGAACTGCTCGACCGGGCACGCCAGGAAGTCCCCCGGACGGTGCCCGGCGATCTGCGTCCGGGCGACCGGACCGCGGACCCCGGCGCCAGGGTGCGCGCCCTGGCGCTGGGCGGTGCGGCGCTCGGTGCGGCCGGCACGGTCGGTGCGCTGGTGGGACTGGCCCGCCGGAACGGCCGGTAGCCCAACGGTCAGCGGCGTGGGGTTCCGCTCCCCCGCGCCGCTGATATCGTTGTGCGCCAACAACTCCGGCGGTCAGGAGCCCTTCGCGGCGCGGACCACGGCCTCGGCGACCGCGTCGTGCAGGCCCTCGTCGAACACGCCGGGTACGATGTGGTCCGGTCCGAGGTCGTCGGCGGACACCACGTCGGCCAGGGCCTCGGCCGCCGCCCGCTGCGCGTCCAGGCTCAGGGTGCCGGAGCCGGAATCGACCAGACCGCGCAGCACACCGGGGAACGCCAGCACATTGTTGATCTGGTTGGGCCGGTCGCTGCGCCCGCTGGCCACCACCGCCGCATGCTCGGCCGCCTGGTCCAGATCGACCTCGGGGTCCGGGTTGGCCAGTGCGAACACGATCGCGTCCGCGCTCATCCCGGCCAGGTCGTCGCCGTCGAGCAGACCACCCACGCTGACCCCGAGAAACACCCCGGCGTCGGCCAGCGCGTCGGGAAGCGATTCGTCGACCCGGCGGGGGTTGGTGTTGTCCGCCAACCATTTCTTCTCGCCGGACAGGTCGTCGCGGCCGGGGTGCAACGCACCCTTGCTGTCGCACACCACGACGTCGTCCACACCGACATGCCGCAGCAGCCGGGCGATCGCGCTGCCCGCCGCCCCGGCGCCCGCGATGACCACCCGCTCCCGGGTCAACTCGTGCCCGGTGACCCGGAAGGCGTTGCGCAGCCCGGCCAGCACGACGATCGCGGTGCCGTGCTGATCGTCGTGGAACACCGGGATGTCCAGCCGCTCGCCGAGCTTGCGGTCCACGTCGAAGCACCGCGGGGCGGCGATGTCCTCCAGGTTGATCGCGGCGAACCCGGTGCTGGCCGCCGCGATGGCGTCCACGAGTCCGTCGACGTCCCGCGAGTTCACGCACAGCGGCCACGCGTTCAGCCCGGCGAACCGGTGGAACAGCGCGGCTTTTCCCTCCAGTACCGGCAACGCGGCCAGGGCCCCGACATCGCCGAGCCCGAGCACGGCGGACCCGTCGCTGACCACCGCGACCGCGTCCCGGCGGGTGGTCAGCTCCCGGGCCTTGGCCGGATCGTCGGCGATGGCCCGGACCGCGTCGGCGACCCCGGGCGTGTAGACCTTCGCCAAGTCCTCGGCGCTGTCGATGGACGCGGTCCCGGTGGCCTGGATACGGCTTCCGATCTCTGTCATACCGTTCGGCTACCCGGAACCGGCCGAATCGATAGGTGCCGAACCGAATGCGTTCAGCGCCGCGCTCGACGCAGCACGACACTCAGCACGACCACGCCCGCCGCCGCGCCCAGGGCTGCCTTCGGGTTCTGCCGGATGGTCCGGCCCACCCGGGTGGACACCTCGACCAGTTGCGGCGGGGCCTTCGCGGCCACCTGACCGCGTACCCCGCGCAGATCGGCGGCCAGCCGCCGGGCGTCCCAGCGCAGCGCCTGGGTCTGCTCGTGGGTGGCGTCTCGCACCCTGGCCTTGACATTGAGCCTGTCGGCCAGCGCGCCCGCCGTCCGCGCCATCGCGTCCCGAGCCTCGCCGATCTCGGTCACCAGTTCTTCCTGCCCTGGCGCTCCGACGGGTTCGGCCGGGATCGGCTCGAACGGACCGCCGGGTCCGGCCACCTCCGGTCGTTCGTTCTCGGGCATCGGTGCACGTCCCTTCCGTGCGGCTCGCGGTCATCCCTCTCCTGACGCCTACCCGTCCGGCCGGAAGGCAAACGACGTGACGAAGCACGCGATTGGCGCAACCGGTGGCGGGTACTCGGAGTCAGTGCGAATCGGCGTGCTGGACATCGGATCGACCTCCGCCCGACTACAGGTGCTGGACGTCTTTCCCGGTGCGCCGCCGGTCCCGGTGCGCGCGGTCAAGGAACCGACCCAGCTCAGCACGGCGTTCCAGGCCGACGGGTCGATCGACGAGGCGGCGGCCGACCGGGTCGTGCGCGCGGCGGCCGCCGGAGTGTGGTCGGCCCACCGGCTGGGCGTGACCGAACTGTGCGTGTTCGTCACCGCGGCGGTGCGTGATGCCACCAACCGGGAGGACATCCTGGACCGCATCGAGGAGAAGACCGGCTTCCGTCCCGCCTTCCTCAGCGGGGAGCAGGAGGCCCAGTTGACCTATCTGGCCGCACACCACTGGCTTCGGTGGTCGTCCGGGCGGCTTTTGCTGCTGGACATCGGCGGCGGCTCGATGGAGATCGCGCACGGCGTGGGCGACGAGCCGGACTGGGCGATATCGTTGCCACTGGGCGCTCGCACGCTCACCGCGGAATTTCTGCCCGGCGACCCGCCCGAGCCCGGCGATGTCCAGGCGCTGCAAAGCCAGGTGCGCTCCATCCTGGCTGCGGCCGGGCCGCGGTTGGGTGGGGCCGGAACACCGGATCTCGCGGTCGCCACGTCGAAGACGTTCGACCAGTTGGCGCGGTTGGCCGGTGCGCCGCCCAAACGGCGGAATCCGCAGGCCGAACGGTGGCTGACCACCGCTGATCTGGCCGCCTGGATTCCGCGGCTGGCCGGGTTGCCCGCGGCCGTACGGGCGGCGCTGCCCGGGGTGTCCCGGGCCCGATCGGGACAGATCCTGGCCGGTGCGGTGGTGGCCCGGGAAGCCATGCGGTCATGGGGAATTCGCGGTGTCCGGCTGTGCCCGTGGGCGTTGCGGGAGGGCATCGTGCTGCATCGCCTACGACTGCGCCCGGCCGAGAAGCCGTTGCTGCCGTGTCATTCTCTGACTCCGTGCGGGACCGACCTGAGTGCCTGACCACGACCGCGCTCTCGGCTGACTCCCTTGCGCTGCAACACCGACGCCGTGCCGTTGGCCACCGAGGCCAGCACCGCGAACAGGAGACTCAGCACCATCGGCGGGTCCGGGCCGGGACCGATGGCGCACCACCGGGCGTCTCGACCGCCACGGCACACACCTTCTACGTCTCGTTGCGGCTACCCGTTTCCGCTGGTGGTCAATGCTGGTTTGCCCATCGGGGAGCCGGGGCAACCGGACACCAGTACACGAAAGGAGAATGTCGTGACGACCGTGCGGGCCCGGGAACGGTTCCGGCGGCTGCGCCGGAACTATGAAGGCGGCGCGTCCCGCCCGCTGGGCGGCTATCTGGCCGCACTGACGGCCTTCGGTGCCTATGTCGGGCTGCTCACCGGCGTCGGCGCGGCCAGCGGGGCTCGCCTGCCCAAGCGAGTGTCGTTTGGCGACGTGGCACTGGTGTCGCTGGCCACGCACAAACTGAGCCGGCTGTTCGCCAAGGACGCCATCACCAGCCCGATCCGCGCCCCGTTCACCCGGTACGAGGAGCCCGCCGGGGCCGGGGAACTCAACGAGTCGGTGCGCGGCGGCGGAGTCCGGCACGCGCTGGGCGAGCTGGCCAGTTGCCCGTTCTGCCTCGCGGTGTGGTCGGCCACCACGTTCACCGCCGGACTGGTCATCGCGCCGCGGGCGACCCGGCTGGTCACCACGACGCTGTCCGCCACCGCCGTGTCCGACGCTCTGCAGTTCGTCTACGACGCGGCGAAACACCTGCCGTCCCGGGCAGAAACCACTGAGGAGTAGGAAAAGTGACGCGCGAATCCGAGCAGCAGGAGCGCACCGAACTGGACGTGACCGATCCGGATCGCAGCCCGGTGGAAGAGCCGGTGTCCACCGACGACGAGCCGGTCGAGCAGTTGCAGCCGACGGAGGAACCGGCCGGCAGTAGCGCCGAACGCCACCCGGCGGACCAGGTGCGCGGGCCGGAGGAGCAGGCGATGCACATCGAGCCGGATACCGGCGGCTGACCGATCGATCCCGCACGGTGAGCGGCGGCGGCTGCCCGGCCGACGCCGCTCAGCCCAGCGCGAGCAGACCGGCCACCGCACCGGCACCCACCACCAGCCAGGCCGCGTAGTCGCCGACGTGCCCGGAATGCAGGCGGTGCAACGATATCAGCGCGGGCCGCACCGGCCGCCCCACGACCCGAGCACCGATGCGCACGGCCCCGGGCAGCCGCCGGGCGTACACGGCCAGCGCCGCCAGCCCGGCCGCCAGCGCCGCCGACACCAGTCCCAGCGCCACCCCCTCGGCCGACCACCCGGTGTCCGGCACGTCGCCCAGCCGGCTGGTCGCGCCGTGGAGTACCTGGGCCAGATATCCGCGCTGGTCGGCGAACCGGACCGCGGCCGCCCCGGTAGACCGGGCCACCCAGGGCAGCACGCCAACCAGCAAACCCCCGCCCAGCAACAACAACACCGCGGCCAGCATGGTGGCCGGGGTCCGGCGCAACGATTCCTCGACCTCCGGCTGTTCTTGTCTGCCGGTGGTCTCCTCGGCTGAGGATTCCCTGCTCGGGCGCGGACCGAGGCCGAAGTACGTACGCAGGCCGACCCGGACCACCGCGGCGCCGGTCACCGCCGAGACCGCGATCACCAGCACCGTCATCCCGGCCCCGAACCCGGATTCCTCCAGCAATGCCTTGCCCAGTCCGGTGCCGAACGGCGGCAACCCGGCCAGCGCCAGCCCGCCGAGCACGAACAACACGCCGGAGAACCGGTGCTGCGTGCCGCGACCGTACAGTTCGAACTCGTCAACGGTCTGGTGCCGGCTCAGCAGAATTCCGGTCAGCAGGAACAACGCGCCCTTCACCCCGGCGTGCCCGGCGGCGTACAGCGCGGCGGCCGCGATGCCCAATGGGCTCAGCGCGGCCAATCCGATCAGGAACAGTCCGATGTGGGCGATGGTGGAATAGGCCAGCAGCCGCTTCACATGCCGCTGGGTGAAACACATGAGCGCGCCGAGGACGGCGGTGAGCACGCCGAGCACCAGCAACATCCGCCGCACCGCACCGTCGGCGACCACGCCGTGCGCGATGACCCAGTACACCCGGCCTACCCCGTAGACGCCCAGCGGCGCCATCACCCCGGAGAACAACACGCACACCGGGGTCGGCGCGACCGCGTGCGCGTCGGCCAGCCAGAAGTGGAACGGCACCGCGGCCGCCTTGACCAGCCAGCCGGTGGCGATCAACGCGAAACCGCCCAGCACCAACGGATCGGCCGGTTTACCGGCCAGCGCGGCGCCGATCTGGGCCAGGCCCAGTTGCCCGGTGCGGGCGTACAGCAACCCGATGCCCATCAGGCACAGGTAGGCGCCCAGCGAGTTGACCACGCCGAAACTCAGCCCGCCCTGCACCGACTCGGGTTCCTCGATGCGCAGCCCGGCCAGGGCGTAGGCGGCCGCGCCCATCAACTCGAAGAACACGAACATGTCGAACAGGTCGCCGGTCAACGCGAACCCGGTCATCCCGGCCATGAACAACAGCGTCAGCGCCTGGTAGTGGGCGTGCACATCCTCGAAGTAGCGCCAGCCGAACAACAACGCGGCCGCGGTGAGCACCGCCACCAGCAGGGCCGCGCCGGAGTTGATCCGGTCGGCCACCAGCACGATGCCCACGGTGACCCCGTGCCGCGGCTGCCAGCCGCCCAGCCAGGTGATCACCCGGGTGTGCGCGGTGGCGACCATCAGCAGCGCGGCCAGCGCCACGCCCAGCACCGCACCGACCATGGCCAGGCCGTCGATCGCCCACCGGGGCAGGTAGCGGCCCGCGGCCAGTAGCACGCAGCCGACCGCGATCGGCAGCGTGATGGCCAGCGGCGGCAGCGCGGCGGACATCGGCATGTCAGCCCCGCAGCGCGCGCAACTCGTCCGGCACGATGGTG
This sequence comes from Pseudonocardiaceae bacterium, assembly GCA_035551355.1. Taxonomy (GTDB): domain Bacteria; phylum Actinomycetota; class Actinomycetes; order Mycobacteriales; family Pseudonocardiaceae; genus DATATV01. The sequence goes on from DASZNF010000021.1 coordinate 108,990, forward strand.
CCGTGCCGCTTGGCCACCTGGACGACCAGGGCCAGCAGCAGCGCGGTGACGGTGGCCGACACCACGATGTCGGTCAGCGCCATGGCCTGCACCACCGGATCCACCACCGGGGCCGACGGCGGCGTCGAGGAGCCGAAAATCGGCGCGGACGCCCCGGACTGGTAGCCGATGCTCAACAGCAGCACGTAGGTGCCGGACTGGGCGATGGACACGCAGATGACGGTGTGGATCAGGTCGCGGCTGCGGACCACGCCGAAGATCCCGGCCAGCACCAGCCAGCCCGCGACACAGTACGGATACCAGCTCATTCGTTTTTCCCCTGGGTGATCGCGATATCCTGTTCCAGGAACTGGGCCAGCAGCACCACCACGCCGGAGGCGACCTCGGCGCCGACCGCGACGCTGAACACGCCGACGGTGCCCGATGAGTACAACTGGCCCATAGTGCCCAACGGCAGCACGTTGGCCAGGAAACCGGCGCCGGCGATCAGCCCGGACACGCCGAGCACCACCACCGCTCCCATGCCGATCGCCTCGCCGTACTCGTACCAGGCCAGCGGCCGCAATCGGCGCAGCGCCTGGTAGCTGCCGGTGATGTAGAGCAGGTGCAGGCCGGTGGCCAGCACCACGCCGCCCTGGAAGCCGCCGCCCGGGGTGAGTTGCCCGTGCGCCACCACGTCCGCGCCGATGATCAGCGTGACCGGCAACAGCACGTACCCGACCAGGCGGGTCAGGGACAGCACCGGGCCGGTGTCCTTCGGAGTCCGCGCCCGCTCGGAATCGCTGGGGCGCAACAGGATCACCGCGCCGAGCACGGAGGCCAGCAGAATCGTCTCCTCGCCGAGCGTGTCGAAACCACGCTGGTCGAAATTGACCGCGGAAACCGCGTTGGCCGACTGGCGCAGCACCGCGAACGCCACGCTCAGATCACGATACGGATGGTGGGTGGCGCCGAAATGGGGCATCCGCGCGAAGGCGAATCCGAACACGATGGCCAGCGCGACGCCGCCGATCGCGAACACCACCAGCCGGGCGCGGCGGCTCATCGACGCCGCTCCCGCACCGAGCGCACGGCCCGCACCGCCAGCAGCACCATCAGCGGCACCACCGCGCTGCCGATCGCCACCTGGGACAATGCCACGTCCGGCGCCTGAAGCACCAGGAACAACACGGTCAGCAGCACGCCGTAAACCGAGAGCAGCACGGCCTGGCGGCCCGGGTCGCCGGTCAGCACGACGGCGGTGCCACCGACCGCGACGAAGGTCAACGCCAGCACGATGAGCAGCGTCATTCCGGTGATCCCGATCCGATGACACCGTCCCGCTGGGCGTTCACCCGGCCGGTGGCCGCGCCCAGCAGCGGGCCGCCCACGGCCTGGAGGAGCACGACCAGCAGCACCGACGCGCCGGTGAAACCGAAGCCGTTGACCACGATCAGGCCAACGCCGATCAGCGGGCTGCCCACCGAGGTCACGACGGTCAGGCAGTGCACCCGCACATAGACATCACCCGCACGCACCGCGGCGACCGCGGCCAGCACGGTGATCAGCGTGCCAAGGCCGACCAGCACCCCGGCGATAATCGCGGTCACCGGTGCGGTCCCAGCAGGCGGGTGAACACCAGCGTGCCGGCGAAGGACAACAGCACCAGCACGACCGGCACGATCAGGAAGCTGGCCTGGCCGATGGCCTGGCACCACAGCATCATGGCCAGCGCGGCCACCGAACCGGTCAACTCCAGCCCGACCAGCCGGTGCGCCGCCGGACCGCGCAGCGCCAGCCAGAGTCCCGGCCCAAGGCCACCGACCAGCAGCACCCCGAACGCCAGCAGCCACCAGTTCACCGGCTCACCGACCGGTCCAGTCCGTCGCCGCCGACCGGCAGGCTGTGCAGCACGATCACCCGGCCGTCCTCGGCGCTGTCCACCACCACCGAACCAGGCGCGACCGACACGGTGAACATGCTCAACCCGGACCGCGCGGCCCGCCGGGCCTCCGCCGTTTCCTCGGGCAGGCGCAGCTCGCGGAATTCACCGGCTTCCTTGCCCAGCAACGCGATGCGCAACAGACCGACGGTCTCCCGGGCGATCGCGCCGGGCGCCCGGGCCAGCCAGGCGAACCACTGGCCCCGCGGTCGCCACGCGCTCCCCTCCGCGCGCCGGGCCCCGAGGGCGGCGAACGCGCACGGCACGGCCAGCGCGCAGGCCGTCGCCACCTCCTGGACCGACCAGGAGCTGAGCGTGGCAATCCACACCAGACAGAGCACTACCCACCAGGCGGCGAGTTCCCTCATGACGTCCCTCCCGGATCGACCGGCGGCGCGGGAGTACCCGGTTGTGTCAATCTCAAACCAGATGCTCTGTCCACTACGGACCGGCCGTTGCCGCACGCGTGGGATCAGTCCGCGCCGAGAGCCTTCGCCGCCGCAACCAGATCGTCCAGGAAGGCGGCATAGGCCTCGTCGCGATCGGGTGCGCGCAGCACCGCGGAGGGATGCGTGGTAGCCATGACGCCGATCGGCAGGTCAAGATTCTCCGGCGCGTCCAGCAGTTCGCCGCGGTGGGCGGTGAGCCGGAACGAGGCGCCCAGCAGCGACTGGGCCGCGGTCGCGCCGAGGCACAGCACCAACTTCGGCCGCACGGCCCGGATTTCGGCCAGCAGCCACGGCTGACAGGCCAGCACTTCCGACCGGTTCGGTTTCTGGTGGATGCGGCGTTTTCCCCGCTCCGGCAAGCGGAACTTGAAATGCTTCACCGCGTTGGTCAGATAAATGTCGTGCCGCTCGATTCCGGCCTCGTCGAACCCGCGATCCAGCAGGTGCCCGGCCGGGCCGACGAACGGCTGCCCGTCGCGGTCCTCCCGGTCGCCGGGTTGCTCGCCGACCACCAGCAGGCTCGCTTTCTCCGGCCCGTCGCCGAACACCGTCCGGGTGGCGTCCCGGTGCAGATCGCAGGCGGTACAGGTCGCCGCGGCCGCTCGCAGCGCATCGACATCCGCACTCTCGGGCACCTTCGCGGCCATCGGTCCTCCCTCAGCTTCAATCCCCACCAGGTTTACCCGATGCGCCACCGCCCAACCGGACCGGCCGACGCTCCCGGAGCACCCACGGCAATCCGCGCGCCGCCTGCGCCACCGCGGCCAGTGTGGCCGGCGGATCGGCATGTTCGGACGCCTGTGCGACGCGCACCGCGCTCAGCCCGTCGACAGCGCCTCGAGCAGGTCGCCGACGGCCGGGTCGTTCATCGCCCTGGCCACGTCGGCCTGGGCGACGATGCCGACCAGGTCGCGGCCGTCGATCACCGGCAGCCGGCGCACCTGATGGACCGACATGGTGCGGAAAACCTCCTCGACGTCGTCGTCCGCGCCGACCGTGACCGCCTCGCCCTGCGCCAGTTCACCGGCGTGCAGGGCGCGCGGGTCCTTGCCCGCCGCGAGCACCTTCACCACGATGTCGCGATCGGTCAGCATGCCCTTCAACCGGTTGTCCTCGCCGCAGATCGGCAACGCGCCGACTCCGAGCTCGGCCATCCGCTGGGCCGCGTCCAGCACCGTCTCGCTGCTGCGCACGCACTGGGCGTCCCGCGTCATGATGTCGCGTACCTTGGTCATGTCCTGTCCTCTCGGTGCGGCTGGTGTGCGTTCCTGCCCGGGCTACCCGGCGACCGTCCGGCTGACACGCCCTCCGGCGCACCCGTTTCGATCCCCACCGGCCGGGTATTCGCCGGCAGTGCGGCGATTTTCCCAACTGGCAAGGGAACTGCCTTGGCCGCGGACCGCGTCGCGCGGGCAGCCGAGGTGGTTGACCACGCCGGTGGTGTGGGCCCGGCGCGCCATCGCATTTCCCGGCCGGGAACGGGAAGTCGCCATCCAGGCCGGTAAAACGGCGGTCGCGGCGGTCGCCGCCTGGGCCATCGCGGAATACCTGCTGCGGTTTCCGCAGCCGTTCATGGCGCCCTATGCGGCCGTGTTCATGGTCAACGACACCGTCTACCGCTCGGTGACCACCGCGGTGCAGCAGGTCGCCGCGTTGGTGGCCGGGCAACTGCTGGCGTTCCTGACCATCCTCGCGGTCGGCCAGGTGGACGTCGCGATCGCGATCGCGGTGTTCGTCGGCATGATGCTGGGCCGCTGGCACCGATTCGGCAACAGCGGGTACTGGATCGGGGTCACCGCGCTGCTGATGCTGACCTACGGCACCGCGGACAACGTCGAGTACCTGATGCAGCGCCTGGTTCTGGCCGGACTCGGCGCGCTCATCGGGGTCGCGGTGAACGTGCTGCTGCTGCCGCCGGTGCACCTGCGGCAGGGCCGCCAGGCCGTCGAGGCGTTGAGCGAGGAGATTCGGCGACTGGCCACCGAACTGGCCGAGCACCTACGCACGGACTGGTCAGTCGACCAGGCCCGGATGTGGCTGGATCGCGCCCGGGCACTGGACGACTCGGCCCGGACCGCGACCCGGGCGCTGGACCGGAGCCAGGAAAGCCTGTGGCTCAACGTCCGCCGCACCGTGCACCGCGACCGCTACGCCACCGGGGACAGCCGTCCGGCGCTGGGCCGGCTGCACGAGATCGCCGAGCAACTGCAACACGTCGGCGAGGTCCTGGTCCGCGCACCGGCCGAAGAGGACAGCGGTCAACCCCGCCCGGACGCCGATTTCCTGCACATGCTGGCCGATCTGCTCGACGACATGGCCACCGCGGTCACCGTGGTGCCTGCCAGCGGATCCGAACGGGTGACCGAGCAGGTCGACGACGACCTGGCGCGCGTTCGCGGCCATTGGCGCAAGCTGACTCGCGCGGTGCGAGAGGGCACGACCTCGCTGCCGCACAGCTGGAGTGTGCAGGGCAGTCTGATCCTCGCCGTGGAACACGCACTGGGCGCGGTGATCGGCGACACGCCGTCCGACTGGCGCTGAGGGGCATCAGTCGCAGCTCAGGTAACCGTGCAGGCGCGTCCACAAGTCGGCATCGGATGAGGGATCGGGCGGGGTCGGCTGCCCGGCCGGTTGCCCGCCCAGAAACGCCTTGGCGAAGGCCACCACGTCATCCGGCGCTGGCAAGACGTCCTCGCCGTACCAGGCGGCCACCAGCACGTCCTCACCGCAACCGGTCTCCACCCCGCAGGCCCAGCCGTGTCTGTCGTCCCAGATCAGCGCGACGTCGCGATCCAGGTGATCCGGACTGCCGCCGGGCAACGCGAGATAGGCGACCGGCTGATCGGCCAGTTCGGCGGTGACGCTTTCCGCGCCGATACCCAGCCCGGCGGCGATCCGGTGCACGTAGCACCGCAGTCCTCGTTCCACGAAATCGACCATGTCGGCATTCACTGAGCCAGCCATCCCCGGAAAATTCACGAGGTGAAGAAAGCGGCACCGCCGCCGAACCCCACCAATCCATCCGACCGGATACGGCTTACTGCTCAACCGTTTCCTGGATTCTATGAGCGGTTTCCCCTTTCCGCAAGCGAAATCCGCTCGGCCTTCCAGTCGCCGCGCCCGCAAGCCCAACAACCAGCCGACATGATTCCAGAGTTCCACGTCATCCGAATCAATGACCACTCAAGCTGGGCGAAGTGTCGCGCCCGTGAACACCACCGCCGGCCAGGCTCGTACCGGCCGCGCAAGCCCGGCACATTCCGGGCCGCCGCGGCCGGTGCCAGGATTCTCGTCGGTCAGACGATCTCGGGAGCACCTCGCCGGTCGGCCTCCCCGGGCGTGCCGGTCCCGTCCGGCTCTCTGTCGACGGCCTCGCCGTTCCGGTGATCCCGCTGGTCACCGACATGCGGGCCGGGTGATCCGCGCTCCGCCAGCGCAGCCGCCGACCACTGCTGTTCGTCGTTCTTGCTCAGGTGGTGCCGTCCCATGGTCACGCCCCTCCGTCGTGTCCAGACCGGACACACCGCCTGGACCTACCCGTGCCATACCCGAGCCGGGAAAGTCCAAACGTGACCGCGGCGCCACCTCCCCGGTGGTCGAATTCAGGCACGGGCGGACCGGCGGGCCAGCACGGCGGTCAGTGCTCCACCGACCGCGGCGGCCGCGCAGGCCAGCGCGGTGAGGCAATAGTGGCGCGAGGCCCACACCTGGGGGCTGTGCGCATGCGCCGACGAGTCGAACGCGCCGTGCGCCCCGTAGTCCCCGCCGGCCGCGTCGTCGGCCGGTTCCCAGAGGTTCTCCGCGCTGGTCGGCTCCAGCTCGGCGTCCTGCTGGGACCGATAACCGGTGCGCGCCAGGTACCGGTCGGCCAGGCCGGCCGCGAACTTGTTGCCGAGCAAGGTGAGCGCGGTCGACTCCCCCACCCAGTACTCCCGGCGGCGGGGGTGCTCGGCCGCGTGCACCAGCGCGGCCGCGGCGATCTCCGGCTGGTAGATGGGCGGCACCGGCTGCGGGTGCTCGGGCATCCGCGAGGTGGACCAGTCGAACTGGGGCGTGTTCAGCGCGGGCAGCTGCACCATGGTGATCGAGATCGGGCTCTTCTCGTGCAACAGTTCGCACCGCACCGCCTCCGTGAAACCCTGAACGGCGTGCTTGGCGCCGGAATACACCGCCTGCAAGGGAATTCCGCGGTAGGCCATCGCCGATCCGGTCTGCACGATCGTGCCCCGGCCCTGCTCGCGCATCTGCCCCAGCGCGATCCGGGTCCCCCACACGAAGCCCAGATAGGTCACCCGGGTGGCCCGCTCGAACTCCTCGGGCGTGACCTTCTCAAACGGCCCGAACACGGTGGCGAAGGCGACGTTGATCCACACGTCGATCGCCCCGAAGGTGCGCACGACCTGTTTCGCGGCCGCGTCCAGCGCCGCGTGGTCGGCCACGTCCACGGGCACCGGCAGCGCGTGCCCACCCTTCTGCACGACCTCCCGCGCGGCGGCGTCCAGACCGGCCCCGCCCCGGGCCAGCAACGCCACCACGGCGCCCCGTTCGGCCAGTAGCCGGGCGGTCGCCCGGCCCACCCCACCGCTGGCCCCGGTGACCACCACGACCTTGTCCCGCAGCGAATTTCCAGTTCTCGGTACACCCATCAGCGCACTCCTCGGTCGCGCGGTCGCGGTGGCGCACCGGCTGGCGCGGCACCTGCTGACAGCCCTGCCCTCCAGTGTCCACAGTGGATCTAAGCTGGTTCGTCCGGATGCTGTGCCCGGTAGCGTGCGCGTGCGGCCTCGGCCCGTTCCCGGGAGCGGCGCAGCGCGTCGGCTTCGACCATGCGGCGCTGTTCCCGCGTCGCGGTGCCCTCGGCCATGGCGTGCTCGGCCGCGGCCATCTCCCGGATCTCGGCGTCTTCCCCAGGTTCTCGTTCGGGCAGGTCCTGATCGAGTTCCTCGCCCTTGACCGAGTACTGGCCGCCGAACACGCCGTAGAGCCCGATCAGCACCAGGACGATGCCCACCACCAGGCTGAACCACACATTCGACGCGGTGAACGCGAGCTTGTTGGCGCTGGTGTTCAGCGCGCTGAGATTGATGATGCCCGACAGCACGAACAGCACGCCGAACACCGTGGTCGCCAGCGTGGCCAGCCGCCCGCCGCGAAGGCCCGCGCCGATAAGGATGAGGCCGACCACCACGGACAACACGCCCAGCAGGCCGTTGCCGGTCATGCCGAGCACTTCGGGGCCGTGCACGGCGAAGAATCCGGGATTCGCCACCAGCACGGCCACGCCGAAGATCAGCAGACACAGACCGATGACGATCGCCCCGGCTCGGCGAACTCGCGCGATCGGCGCCCAACCGGGCGCGCTTTCCCTACTACGCACGACTGAGGGCTACCCGGCGTCCCGGGCGGGAAACCCAGGGTGTAGCTCGCCGGGGCCCGGGTATCACGCAGCGGAGCAGGCAACCGAGCGTGACGAGAGGACGAGGACATGGCCGGGGACCGCAACGCCGACGCCAAGCAACAACAACTGGACGAACATCGCGTCGACCTGGTCGACAGCCGGTTGACCACCGAGCAGGGAGTGCGCATCGGTCAGGACGACGACTCGCTGACGGCGGGTGAGCGCGGGCCGACCGTGCTGGAGGATTTCCACACCCGGGAGAAGATCACCCACTTCGACCACGAGCGCATCCCCGAGCGGGTGGTGCACGCCCGCGGCGCGGGCGCCTACGGCTACTTCGAGCCCTACGACAACTCGCTGGCCGAGCACACCGCGGCGGAGTTCCTCACCGATCCGTCGGTGCGCACCCCGGTGTTCGTCCGGTTCTCCACAGTGGCCGGGTCCCGCGGCTCTGCCGACACCGTGCGCGACGTGCGCGGCTTCGCCACCAAGTTCTACACCCGGCAGGGCAACTACGATCTGGTCGGCAACAACATGCCGGTGTTCTTCATCCAGGACGGCAACAAGTTCCCCGACTTCGTGCACGCGGTGAAACCCGAGCCGCACAACGAGATCCCGCAGGCGCAGTCCGCACACGACACGTTGTGGGATTTCGTGGCCCGCCAACCGGAAACCATGCACATGATGATGTGGCTGATGTCCGACCGGGCCCTGCCGCGCAGCTACCGCATGATGCAGGGCTTCGGCGTGCACACCTTCCGGCTGGTGTCGGCCGAAGGCCGCGGTACGTTCGTGAAGTTCCACTGGACCCCGAAACTGGGCACGCATTCGCTGATCTGGGACGAGACCCAGCAGATCGGCGGCAAGGACCCCGATTTCAACCGGCGCGACCTGTGGGACGCCATCGAGTCCGGCCAGTTCCCCGAGTGGGAGCTGGGCGTGCAGCTCATACCGGCGGAGGACGAGCACGCCTTCGACTTCGACCTGCTGGACGCCACCAAGATCGTGCCGGAGGAGCAGGTGCCGGTGCGGCCGGTCGGCCGGATGGTGCTGGACCGCAACCCGGACAACTTCTTCGCCGAGACCGAGCAGGTCGCCTTCCACACCGCGAACGTGGTGCCCGGCATCGACTTCACCAACGATCCGCTGTTGCAGGCCCGCAACTTCTCCTACCTGGACACCCAGCTGATCCGGCTGGGCGGCCCCAACTTCGCGCACCTGCCGATCAATCGCGCGGTGGCGCCGGTGCGGCACAACCAGCGCGACGGATTCGGTCAGCACCGCATCTTCCAGGGGAGGACCAGTTACACCAAGAACTCGCTGTCCGGCGGCTGCCCGGTGGCCGCCGGCGAGTTCCCCGAGGTGTTCGAGCACTATCAGGAAAGGGTCGAGGGCACCACGATTCGCAAGCGCAGCACCAGTTTCACCGAGCACTACCAGCAGGCGACGTTGTTCTGGAACAGCATGACCGAGGTGGAACGCGAGCACATCGTCGCCGCCTTCCGGTTCGAGCTGGGCAAGGTCGAGACCAAACAGGTCCGGGCCGACGTGGTCGCCCACCTCGACCAGGTCGATCGTGACCTGGCCACCCGGGTGGCCACCGGCGTCGGTGTCCCGGCGCCGACCGGAGACGCGCCGGCCAACCACGGCCGCACCTCCCCGGCGCTGAGCCAGCTGGCCAACGCACCCGACGCGGGCATCGCCAGCCGCCGGATCGCCGTGCTGGTCGCTGACGGCGTGGACGGCATCGGCACCCGCGCGTTCGTCCAGGACCTGCGCCGGCGCGGCGCGGTGGTGGAACTGCTCGCCCCGGCCGACGGCCCGCTGCGCGCGGCCAGTGGCGAGGACCTGACCGCCGACCGGGCGATCAACACCATGGCCTCGGTGCTCTACGACGCGGTGGCGGTGGCCTGCGGCCCGGACAGCGTGGCGACGCTGTCCGCCGACGGTTACGCGGTGCACTTCGTGACCCAGGCGTTCAAGCACGCCAAGCCGGTGGCCGCGTTCGGCGCCGGGCTGGACCTGTTGCGCCATGCGCGGGTGGACGTCCGGTTCGCCACCGATGCCGATCCGGTCGCCGAGGACGCGGGCGTGGTGACCAGCACGCTGGCCGCCGACGACCTGCCGACCGAGTTCGCCGACCGGTTCGCCGGTGTCCTGGCCGGTCACCGCGTCTGGACCCGGAACACCGAAAGCGTTCCGGCCTGATCCGGCGGCCCCCGACCCACGCGACCGGCCTCGGACGAAATCCGAGGCCGGTCGTGTCCCGGTCAGCGATGAAGTTTTCTCCTCAGCTGCGCGGTTTCCGATCAGCTGCTGGGCTTTCCGGTCGGCGATTGGGGATGAACTCCTGGGCCTTGGTCTTGGCCCCCTGCACCATCAGGTGCCAGGCGTTCGGATCGCCCTTGACCACCGCGGCCGCCATCGACTTGGCCTGTTCCATCGTGGCGTGCGGCGGAATCGGCGGCGCCTCCGGATCACACCGCACGTCCAGCACGAACGGCCCGTCGCTGGCCAGGGCGCGATCCCAGGCCGCGCCCAGCGCGTCCGGGCTGTCCACCGATTCTCCGGCCAGACCCATGTCCTTGGCGATGCCAGCGTAGGAGATGTCGGGCAGCGACTGGGACTCCTCGAACTTCGGCGAGCCGCTCATCGCCCGCAGTTCCCAGGTCACCTGGTTGAGGTCGTTGTTGTGGAACACGCAGACGATCAGCCGCCGGTCGGTCCACAGGTGCTGGTAGCGCGCGATGGTGATCAGCTCGGCCAGGCCGTTCATCTGCATCGCCCCGTCGCCCACCAACGCGATCGCCGGACGATCCGGGTGGGCGAACTTCGCCCCGATCGCGTACGGCACACCCGGTCCCATGGTGGCCAGCGTGCCCGACAGCGAACCGCGCATCCGGCCGCGCATCTTCAGATTCCTCGCGTACCAGTTGGTCGAGGAACCGGAGTCGGCGGTGACGATGGCGTCCTCGGGGATGCGCTGGGACAGCTCGTGCACCACCCGCATCGGGTTCACCGGGTCGCCGTCGAGCATGGCCTCTCGCTCCATGGTCTGCCACCAGTCGGCCACGTTGGCCTCGATCTTCTCCCGCCAGCCGCGCTTGTCCTTGCGGTGCAACAACTTTGCCAACGCGGCCAGAGTTCCTTGGGCCTCCCCGATCAGGTTGAGCTCGGTCGGGTAACGCATCCCGATCATCGAGCCGTCCAGGTCGATCTGCACCGCCCGCGCCTGCCCGAAATCGGGCAGGAACTGGCTGTACGGGAAGTTCGACCCGACCATCAGCAGGGTGTCGCAGTCGCGCATCATCTCGTAGCTCGGGCGGGTGCCAAGCAACCCGATCGCTCCGGTCACGTAGGGCAGCGTGTCGGGCAGCACATCCTTGCCCAGCAACGCTTTTGCCACTCCGGCGCCCAGCAGGTCGGCGACCTCCTGGACCTGTTCGACCGCGTTGCGCGCGCCCTGCCCGACCAGGATGGCGACCTTCTCCCCCGCGTTGAGCAGCTCAGCGGCCCGGCCCAGCTCGTCCTCCGGGGGCACCAGCACGGCGCGCGAGGAATTCGGGCGGCTGGAGGGCACCTGCTTGAACTCGTGCTGCGGCGGGGTGAACTCCAGGGTCTGCACGTCCGAGGGAATGATCAGCGCGGTGGGCGCGCGCCGCGATTCGGCGGTGCGGATGGCCCGGTCCAGCGCGTTGGGCAGCTGCTCGGGCACGTTGACCTCGACCAGGTACTCGCTGGCCACGTCCTTGTACAGCGCCTGCAGGTCCACTTCCTGCTGGTAGGAGCCGCCCATCGCGCTGCGCTCGGTCTGGCCCACGATCGCCACCACCGGCACGTGGTCGAGTTTCGCGTCGTAGAGGCCGTTGAGCAGGTGAATCGCCCCTGGGCCGGAGGTGGCCATGCAGACCCCGACCTGACCGGAGAACTTCGCGTAGCCAACGGCCTGGAACGCGGCCATCTCCTCGTGCCGGGCTTGCACGAACCGTGGCTTGTTGTCCGCTTTGCCGAACGACGCGACCAGCCCATTGATGCCATCGCCCGGGTAGGCGAACACCTGCTCGACACCCCAGTCCAGCAATCGCTTCAGCAGGTAGTCGCCCACGTTCTCGGTCATCGTTCCTCCCAACAAGACGCCTGGTTTCCGCACTTCGAATACCCCCGACCGGCCGCGGAAAACACGGCGACGGTTTGGTCCGGCCATGATCGGGTTATTCCGCCAGCATGACCGGCAAGCAAGCGCACGCGGGGAAGCACGAGGTCACACCGTCCTCTGTGGACAAGGTCATGTACCCCGAGGACGACATCACCAAGGGCGATGTGCTGGCCTACTACAGCGACGTGGCCGAGGTGATGGTGCCGCACCTGCGCGACCGGCCGCTGACCATGCGCCGGTTTCCGGACGGAATCGGCAAATCCGGGTTCTTCCAGCAGGAGGCCCAGGACTACTTCCCGGACTGGATCCAGACCGCGGACGTGCCCCGCCGGCAGGGCGAGGGCACCGTCCGGCACGTTCTGGTGCAGGACGCGGACACGCTGGTCTATCTGGCCAACCAGGCCTGTCTGGAGTTCCACACCTGGCTGGCCCGCGCCGACAAGTTGGACTGCCCGGACCTGATGGTGATCGACCTCGATCCGCCGGAGGGCACCGGCCTGAACCGGCTGCGGCAGGACGCCCGACTGGTCACCGACGTGTACACCGAACTCGGCCTGACCACGTTTTTGCAGGCCACCGGCGGCCGCGGTTTCCACCTGACCACGCCACTGACCGGCGACGCCGATTCCGACACGGTGCGGGAACTGGCCAGGGGCATCGCCAGGCTGCTGGCCGCGGAGTCGCCGACGCTGCTCACCACCGAGCAACGCAAGTCCGCGCGTGGCGACCGGGTGTTCCTGGACACCAACCGCAACGCCTACGGCCAGACCGCGGTCGCGCCCTACTCGCTGCGCGCCCGGCCCGGCGCTCCGGCGGCCACGCCGATCACCATCGACGAACTGTCCCGGGTCGAGCCGAACCGTTACGGGCTGCGCAACGAGTCGCGGCGGCTGGCCCGGAAGAAAGACCCGTGGGCCGACATCCACCAGCACGCCGGATCGGCCGAGGATGCGTTGGCGCGCTTGGCCGAGCTCGGACGTTCCGGAAACCACAGCGATGCCCGCCCGGCCAAACCCACCGGTTCCGGGAAAGATTGACATCCGCCCGGCGAACTCGGGCTGACGGAAGCCGGCGAACTCGGGCTGACGGAAGCCGATCTCCGCCGAGCGCGGCGATCACCCCGCCCGGCCGCCGAACGACTGCGCCCGCCGAACGGCTGCGTGGCTGATCCGAGCCCGCAATCGACACACGACGACGCCCGCCGTCGGACCGCCCGCATCTCGGTCGCGAGCGGCGGGACGCCGGTCAGCGTCAGCGGCCAAGGGCGCGAGCCAGTTCCTTCTTGTTCATCGAGGAACGGCCCTTGATGTTGCGCTGCTTGGCCTCGTTGTACAGCTGCTCCTTGGTCGGGCCGCCCGGGCCCAGCCGGTTGCCGGAGCGCTGGCCGCCGCGCTGCTGCGGTGACTTGTCCTTGATCGAGGTCTTGCTGGCCTGCCGGGACTCTCCGGTCCGGGCGCGGTTCTTGTTGACGGTGCGCGCGGCGATTTCCTCGGCGCGGCCTTCACTGGTGCCGCGCTTTTCGGCGCCTTCCTTGATGTGTTCGTACTGGCGTTCTCGCTTGTTGTTCCACGCCTGAGGCATTGTGGACTCCTCCCGATCTTCACCTGCCGTCATATCAGTGATACCCACTTTTCCGGTTTTTCATACGGACCGGTGCCGGGTTCCGCGCTGTCCAGTTCGGACAACAGGTCGGAAAGGCCGCCGGTGGCCCGCCCGACGCGGCGGGCGCTGGTGCGCACCCGGGCGCGTTCGGTGTAGTGGCAGTGGAACCCGGCCTCACCCAGCCGGCCCCACAGGTCGTGGTCCTCGCCGGTGGGCACCGCGCCGAAGCCGCCGACCGCCTGGTAGGCGTCGGCCCGCACGCCGAGGTTGGCCGCGTACACGTTCCCGTGCCCCTCCGGGCGCACCGCGCGGGCCAGCACATGGGCGTACCGGCGAACCAGCGCGCCCGGCAACTGGGCGTGCCCGGTCAGTTCGGCCACCCCGGCCACCGCGTGGGCGCCGGTACGCGCGTGCCGCAGGTGGGCGCGAATCCAGTCTGGCGCGACCACGGTGTCCGCGTCGGTGGACAGCAGCCACACCCGCTCGGGCCGGTGCCCGGCCAGCTCCGCGCACACGTGCCGCAGGCCCAGGTTCCGGACCTCGCCGATGGTCAGCTCGGCCGAGTTGACCACCACCCGGGCCGCGGTCCAGCCGCCGAACTCCTCGGCCGCCGCCGCGGCGGTGGCGTCGGCGCACCGGTCGGCCACCACGCAGACCGCCGGTTCGACGTCGGTGGGCAGCCCGCGCATCGCGGTGCGCAGCGCGCGCAGGCAGTCGCGGATGGTGTCCTGCTCATCGCGAGCGGGCACCATCACGCCGACGCCGCTGATCCGGGGCGCGGTCATCGTCGCCCGAGCACGTGCAGCACGAACCGCTCGTCCACGTGTTCCACCAGGCGGTCCAGCCGGGGGTCGGCGAGCAGGAAGCGGTGCGCGGCCATGCCATCGCGCGGCGCCTCGGGCGCCCAGGGCAGCCAGTGCACGGCGAGCAGCTGACCGCCCGGCCGCAGGGCGCTGATCGCCTTGTCCACCGTGGATTCCAGGTCTGCGTCGCCGAGGTAGTAGAGGATCTCGCTGAACACCACCAGATCCACGCCCCCGGTGGGCAGGTCGGCGGGCAGCGCGCCCTCGGTCACGATGACGTTGGCCAGGTCCCGGGTCCGCTCCCCAGCGGTGCGCACCGCGGCGGGCACCGGGTCGAAGGCGAGCAGTTCGCCCGCCCGCCCGGCCACGGCCCGGGTGAGGATTCCGTTGCCACAGGCCGGTTCCACCACCGTGCCGTAGTGTTGCTCCGGCAGGCTGGCCAGCAGCACCTCGCGCTTGCGCCGTTCGTACCAGCTGTCGGCCACCGCCCACGGATCGGCATCCTGGTCGTAGAGCTCGACGAAGCGATCGACCGGCGCGGTGCGGCCGGGCGGCTGCCGGAAGAACACCTCCACGTCCCGGTCGAAATGCCGCAGCATGTCCGCGTCCACGATCGGGGCTTCGCCGTTCGGGCCGGGGCGCAGCTGCGAGTCGAACGCGGTCAGCGCCACGGCCTTGTGCTTGCGCTGGCTGTCGGTCATCCGATGGGTGTGGGCCTGGCCGTGTGGGATCGCCCGGTCCCCGGGCTCCAGCCAGTGCCACATCCAGATCGGGTAGGACCACCGGTGCGCGGTCAGCGGCGCGGCGGCCAGCGCGACGTCGCCGACGGTCTGGTGGTCGGGGTGCGGGTCGCCGGGCCACGGAGCCAGGCACAGGTCCGCACCGGCCAGCAGGTCCCGCAGGGCCTCGGTCAGTTCGGCGCGGTGTTCGGCCAGGCCGGAGTCGGGCAGCCCGAGCCAGTGCACCGGCGCCTCGGCCATCCCCTGCGCGCGCAGCGAATCCAGCAGTTCGGTGCGGCGCAGCCGGCCGAGCGCGGCCCGTTCGGTCTCGGACATCGCCGGGAAGGCCGCCTCGCCGTCGGTGGCCACCACGAGCTCGACCGCGGCGCCCCGCTCGTGCAGATGCTGCAGCAGGCCGCTGGCGCCGAGTGTCTCGTCGTCCGGATGCGCGGCCACCACCACGACCCGGGCGTAGTCCTGGTCCGGAAACGCCCTGGCCTCGGCCCCGGCCAGCCAGGACGTCCACGCCTGCTCGGTGGTGATCGTCGGTACGCTCATCACTCCCCCTCTCCGGCCAGCACCGCCCGGCCCAGCGCGGCCAGGTCCCGCTCGGCGTGGTGCTGGCGCACGTAGACACCCAGATCGGCCAGGCGTTGCGCGAACCGCCGGTCCCGGCTCAGCGGCGTCGGCCCGGTGATCCTGGGCACCAGGTCCAGCACGTCCCGGGCGACCCGCTCGGCGGCCGCGCGGCAGGTGCCCACCGCCAGCGCGTGCTCGGCGTCCGGCTGCCGGTCGATGGCGTGCGCGGTGCCGGTCAGCAGCGCGTCGGCGGCGCGCAGCGCGGCGTGCAACACGCCGACGTGGGCCAGCTGGTGCGGGTCGGATCCCCCGCGCAGCACGGTGTGCACGGCATCAACGGCGCCGGCCGCCCCGCCGAGCCACACCGCGGCCACTCCGCCGCCGCCCAGCGTGAATCCCGTTCTGGACAAGTAAAATCCGGGCGGTCCGACCAGCGCGTCCTCGGTCACCGGTAGCTCGGCGAAGCGCACGTCGATGCTGTCCGAGGCGTCCATGCCGATCGCCGGCCAGCTGTCCTGATCCCGGTGCACATGCGGGTCGGTCAGCTCCAGCTCGACCAGCCGCCCGTTCGCCGGGTCGCCGTCCGGGCCGGCCGCGGCGACCAGCGCGCGGTCCAGCAGGTTGGCACCGGAGCAGAACCGGACCGTGCCGGTCAGCACGTCCCGCTCGCCGTCGCGGGCCAGTTGCGCGCCGGTTCCGCCGGACCGGGCCGCCCACACCCCGTACAGCGCGTCGGGCGCGGCGGCGCGATCGGCTTCGGCCAGGATGGCCAGTGCGTCGGTGTGGCCCTCGGCCAGCCGGGCCAGGGCCAGGTCGCAGCGGCCCAGCGTGGCCAGTCCGGCCCAGCGGGTCGCGGTGTCGCCCCCGCCGGGCAGCGGCAGATCCAGGGCGCCGATCTCGGCCAGTTGACGCAGCTCGGCGGCGAGCACCTCGCGGGTGCGCGGCAGCGGTAATGGCTTCGCACAGCCGGAATCGAGGATCGCGGTCGGCGCGGCCGCGGTGGGCTGGTTGGGCATAGCGGTTCAATACCCCCTGTGCCGGGGAAATAACTCCGCGCCGCACGAATCGGCAGGTTTGCTTTGGCCGGCCCTGGCTATCCGCCAGATATGAGACAACTCGATCCCGTGGACCGGATCGCGCGGAATCCGCGGCTGGACCGGGTGTCGGGGGCGGTCCGGGACGCGGTGAAGAAGATGCTGCCCGCCGGGCGGGTGAAGGACGCGCTGCACGGTGTCTGGCTGGGACACCCGGTGCATCCGCCGCTGGCGCAGGCCGCGGTCGGCTGTTTCACCGCGGCCGCGCTGCTGGACGTCGCCGGCGACCGCGGTCGCGCACCAGCCCGGCTGATCCGCTGGGGCGTGCTGGCCAGCCTGCCCGCGGCCGTGGCCGGACTGGCCGACTACGCCGAAGGACACGAGGAACAGCAGCGGGTCGGCGTTGTGCACGCCGCCGCGAACAGCACGGCTTTGCTGGGGTACCTCGCGTCGCTGCGGCTGCGGGCGACAGGCAAGCCCGGTCACGGGGTCGCACTGGGGCTGCTCGCGTTCGGTTGTGCCGGAGTGGGCGCGATGCTGGGCGGCGACCTGGCGTTCCGCTGGGCGATGGGTCCCAACCACGCGGCCGAGGTGCCGCACGCCGGGCCGGAGGAATGGTGTGATCTGGGCCGGACCGAGGAATTCCTCGGTGCCGGACCGGTGCGCCGGATGGCCGGGCTGATCCCGGTTCTCGTGGTGTCCGATGTGGACGGTGTGACGGTGCTGCACGATCGGTGCAGTCATATGGCCGCGCCGTTGCACCAGGGCGAGATCGGCTCGGTGGACGGCGCCGCCTGCGTGACCTGCCCGTGGCACGGCAGTGTGTTCCGGCTGACCGACGGGGCGGTGGTGCGCGGCCCGGCGACCGCGCCGCAACCCGCGCTGGACACCAAGGTCGAGGCGGGCCGGCTGTACGCCAAGGTGCGCACCATTCCCGGCGTATCCGCGAGTTGATGGTTCGTTCGTCGCAACACGGGTAGGCGGAGGGCATGCCGACGTTCGGATACTTCCTGTCCTGCGGGGAATTCGGTCCCGCCGAGCTGGTGCACCAGGCGAAACTGGCCGAGGCGGCCGGGTTCTCCCGACTGTGGATCTCCGACCACTTCCACCCGTGGAACGCCGAACAGGGCAACAGCCCGTTCGTGTGGTCGGTGATCGGCGCACTGTCCGAGGCGACCAGCCTGCCCATCACCACCGCGGTCACGCCTGCCGGTCGGCGGCCTCCGGCGCGGCGCCGATCAGGTCCGGCCGCAGCCGGGGCCGGCCACCCGCGTGCCGCACGCTGATGCTCGCCGCCGTCGTGGCCATCCGCGCCGCCTGGTCCGGCGCGGCACCCCGGACCAGGGCGAGGGTGAGCGCGGCGACCAGGGCATCACCCGCGCCAGTGGTGTCCACCACCGGCACCTCGGCGTGCGGCCGGAACAGTTCGCCACCCGGCCAGGCGAACACGTCGCCCTGCCCGGCCACGCCCAGCGCCACCAGCGTCGGGCCGCGGTCGAGCAGGCCGCGCGCATGGCGCAGCGCCGCGCGCGGGTCGGTGATCGGTTCGCCCGCCAGTAATTCGGCCTCCCGAGCGTCGGCGCGCAACGCGTCGGCGCAGTCCAGCAGTTCGTCCGCCTGCTCGGTGGCGGGCACGCCGTCCAGCACCACCAGGCGGCCCGCCGCCCGGCCCACCCTGGCCGCGGCGAGCGCGGCCTCCGCGGATTGCTGGAGTTGAACGGTGACCGCCCGCGCGCCGGCCAGCACGTCCGCCCGGGCGGCGATGTCGTCCTCGGTGAGCAGCACGGTGTCCGGCAGGTGTTCCAGGTAGCGATAATGCCCGCCGGCCTCCAGCACTTCCACGATCAGGCCGGTCTCGGCGCCGGCCCGGCGGATCACCGGGCGCACGTCGATCCCGTCCTGCCGCGCACGGTCCAGCATCGCCGTGGCCGTGTCGTCGTCGCCCACCACCCCGACCAGACCGACCGTCCCGCCCAGTTGGGCCAGCGCGACCGCCTGATTGGCGCCCTTGCCGCCCAGCGTTTCCCGCCGCTGCGCCACCGCCGCCGAGACGCCCGCCTCGGGCAGTTCGTCGATGCGCAGCACCAGATCACGCGCGACCTGGCCGACCACCGCGACATCCGCTCGCCCGGACGAGCCGGGAACTGACATTGGCTTCCCCTATCCGATCATTCCGTTGTGGACTGTCCGAACCGGACTCACTCCGGTGCCTGGTCCGCGGCCCGGGTGGACGTGGCGGTCGTGCCGTGGATCAGCTCCTCGGCCCGGGCCCGCAATCGCTCGGCGGCGGCGTGCAGCACGGCGGCGCGGTCGGCCGCGGACATGGCCGCCCAGCCCGGCACGGCGGCGCACGCGCCGTCCACCGCGGCGGTCAGTTCCTCGGCGTTCATCCGGGCCACCGAGTCCGGTTCCCGGTCCGCCGCCGGACCGAGCTGCGATGGCGCCTCGCTCGCCGCGTCGGTGGGCGAGGCTTCCGGCGCGGCGCCGGTCGCGGTGATGATGCGTTCGTGTGTGGATCGGCTCATGTCACCGGCCCTCCCGATAATCAGTTCTGTACACAGAGATGGCGCAGCCAGCCCGGTACCGCGGAGTGCGTCAGCCCGGCCGCGTCGGCCAGGTCGAGGATGTGCAGCGTCCACATCGCCAGGTGCAGGAACACCTCGGGCAGGTCGGCCGGCTCGCTGTCGCCGACGATGGCCCACTGCAGTTCCGCATCCGCCGGGCGGCCGTTGACCAGTGCCAGCAGAATGCGGGTGGCCGCCCGCAGCGACGGCGTGCAGTCGTCGATGGTCACGTCCACGTCGTCGTGGTCGGTCATGGCGGTCATCGCGAACACGTCGTCCTCCGGCGCGTGCAGCGCGGTGATCATGCCTGCCGCGGCCCAGCCCAGTTCGGTGACCGCGTCGTGCAGCCCGGCGATCCCGGTGTCGGCGAACCACATCAGCGGCTCCGCTGTCTCGCTCTCCTCCTCGCGCATGATCGCGTCCAGCACCCGCGCCACTGTCGCGCGCACTTCGTCGTCCTGGTTCATGTTTGCCTCACTCCCCCGCGGCCATCGGCCTGGCCCGCCGGCTGACTTCGCTGAGGGCTTCCGTGGTCGCGGCATAGCCGAGTTCGATCAGCTCGCCGGTGTGGTCGAAGTCGAAGGGATTGGCGGCCTCGTGCACGGGTGCGGGCAGCACGTGCACCTCGCCGTGGACGGCTTCGATGTCCGTGCTCGCGGTCCGGCCGAACAGGTGGCTGACCGCGTGCAGCAACACCGGCACGGCGCCGCTGGGCACCTCGCCGGGCATGCCGGGTCCGACGGCGGGCAGCACGTAGGTCACGTCCGCGCCGAGTTCCTCGGCCTGCCGGGCCGGGGTGTCCGCGGTGATGCCGCCGTCCATCAACTGGCGGCCGTTCACCCGTACGGGTGGGAACACGCCGGGCAGCGCGGAGGTAGCCAGCAGCGCCTCCACGGCCGGGCCGTCGGAGAGCACCACCGGCTCGCCGCTGGCCAGGTCGGTGGCCACCACGTGCATCGGGATCTCCGTGTCGGTCAGCCCGGCCGACCCGATGTGCCTGCGCAGGAACACCTGCAGCCGGGCCGGGGAGGCCACCCCGTCGTGCAGCCCGGCCAGGCCGGCCAGGATGAACCGGGGGTCCAGCGGGAACACGTCCCGCCGCCGCAACCGTTGCCACAACCGGGTCAGCCGGTCCAGGCCGGCCTCGTCGGGCTCCCGGGCGAAGCAGAACCCGTTGATGGCCCCCGCCGAGGTACCCACCACCAGGTCGGGGCGGACCCCGTGCTCCAGCAGCGCGCGCAACATCCCAACCTGGGTGGCGGCCAGCGCGCCACCGCCGGCCAGCACGAATGACACCGTCATCGACCCCATCTCCCTTCCCCGCCCGACTACCCCGCCAGCGACCGCTCTAACGTGGGAAAGGGCACCGCTTCGGCGATATCTTGCTGGTCGTGACCGGGTTGACTAGGGTTCGGCCGCGGAGGTGCCCATGGTCAGCCCAAGCACTCCCGGCTCTGGGGGAAGCGATACCGGCTACTCGGCCGACTGGCGGGTCCGCCCCGCCGGAGCGGTGGTCCGGGTGCGCGGTGCGCTGGACATGCGGACCGCCCCGGAGCTGGCCGGCACGCTGACCGACGCGAGCGACGCCGGGACCACCGAGGTGTATCTGGATCTTCGTGGGCTGCACGTGCTCGGCTCGGCCGGGCTGCGGGTGCTGATCACCGGTCACCAGGGCCTGTCGTCCGCCGGACGCCGCCTGGTGGTGGTGGCCACCCAGCTGGCCGTGCTGCGAGTGTTGCGGGTCACCGGGCTGGACACCGTGCTGACCGTACGAGCCGAACTGCCCGAAGCCGAACTGCCGCAAACCGGTTCGACGCGGCGTTCGCCACCGCCGTCGGAGGACTAATTCCCCCCATACCGGGTAGCTCCCGACTATGGCGAGAAGTCCCTTCTCCTGGCGAAAGGAGCCGCTGCGCAATGGACTCTGAACACATCCTCTTCCTGGTCGTCGGTGTCGTCGTGGTGGTGGCCGTTGGCCGGTTGATCACCCACAGCGGACGCAGTTACGTCGGGCGGGGCCAGTCGGCCCCGGGCGCCGCGTCCGGCGCCAATCTGGTCGCCGTGCTGTTCCACCTGGTCGGCCTGGGACTGGTCGCGCTGCTGGCGGTGCCGTCCTTCGGCGGCCCGACCGACGTGCGTTTCCTGATCCGGCTCGGCGTGCTGCTGCTGGTCATCGCAGCCGTGTACGGCATCACCCTGACCATGCTGAACCGGCGGCGGGATGAAGTGCTGGCCACCGAACTGGAGGCACAGCCGCGCCACGATCCGGGCGAGGTGACCTACGGCGTCGGACCGGAGGAACAGGTCGAGCCGGTCGAGCCGGACCAGCGCCCGGGCATGCCCCGGTGACCTCGACCGGGCTGCCCGAGCCGATCACGGCCTGCCTGTTCGACATGGACGGCGTGCTCACCGACACCGCGGCACTGCATGCCGCGGCCTGGAAGCGAACCTTCGACGACTACCTGCGGATGCGGGCTGCCCGCAGCGCCGTGGAATTCGTGCCGTTCGACTCGGTCGCCGACTACGACTCCTACGTGGATGGTAAGCCGCGCGAGGACGGAGTGCGTGATTTCCTTGCCGCGCGGGAGATCCGGCTGCCCGAGGGCGAACCGGACGACTCACCGGACGCCGAGACGGTGCACGGCCTCGGCAACCGCAAGAACGAACTGGTGCAGCACCTGATGAGCCCGGACACGGTGCACGCCTACCCGGGTTCGCTGCGGTATCTGGACACGGTTCGGCAGGCCGGGCTGCGCACGGCGGTGGTCTCCTCCAGCGCCAACGCGGCCCAGGTGCTGTCCGTGGCCGGGCTGACCGACGCGCTGGACGTGCGCATCGACGGCACAGTCGCGGAAATCCGGAAACTGAAAGGGAAACCGGCGCCGGACACGTTCCTGGCCGCGGCGCAGGAGCTGGGCACCCCGCCGGAGCACGCCGCGGTGTTCGAGGACGCGCTGGCCGGCGTGGCTGCGGGCCGGGCCGGTAAGTTCGGTTTCGTGATCGGGGTCGACCGGGCGGGGCAGGCCGAGGAACTGCGCAGGCACGGCGCGGACATCGTGGTGCGCGATCTGGCCGAGCTGCTGGCGGCGCGATGATCGCGCACGACCGGTTCGCGTGCGAACCGTGGCGGGTCCGGGAGACCAGCCTGGACCTGGACGTGCTGGCCCAGACCGAATCCGTGTTCGCGCTGACCAACGGGCACATCGGCTGGCGGGGCAACCTGGACGAGGGCGAGCCGCACGGCCTGCCCGGCAGCTACCTCAACGGGGTGTTCGAATCCCGCCCGCTGCCGCTGGCCGAGGCTGGCTACGGCGATCCGGAGTCCGGCCAGACGATCATCGACGTGACCAACGGCAAGCTGATCCGGCTGCTGGTCGACGACCAGCCGTTCGACGTGCGGTACGGGCGACTGGGCGCGCACGAACGCGACCTGGACTTCCGCAGCGGCATGCTGACCCGGCAGGTGGAATGGACCGCGCCGACCGGGCGCACCGTGCGGGTTCGCTCGCAGCGGCTGGTTTCCTTCACCCAGCGGGCCATCGCCGCGATCTGCTACGAGGTGGAGCCGGTCGATGGGCCGACCCGGGTGGTGGTGCAGTCCGAACTGGTGGCCAACGAGCAGATTCCGCACGCCGCCAACGATCCGCGGGCGGCGGCCGCGCTGGACTCCCCGCTGCGGGCCGAGCTGGACGAGGTGGCCGGCAGCCGGGTGACGCTGGTGCACAGCACCCGGCGCAGCGCGCTGCGCGTGGCCTGCGCCATGGACCATGTCGTGGACTGCCCGGTCGAGCACACGATCAACACGGAAAGCTCGGCCGATCTGGGCCGCACCACGGTCGCCGTGCTGCTGAAACCGGGGCAACGATTGCGGTTGGTCAAGTTCGTGGCCTACGGCTGGTCGCTGCACCGCTCGCTGCCCGGGGTGCGGGCCCAGGTGGAAGCGGCCCTGACCAGTGCCACCTCCACCGGCTGGGACGAGCTGGTGACCGAGCAGAAACAGTTCCTGGACACGTTCTGGGCGCACGCCGACGTCGAACTGGACGGGGACCCGGAGGTGCAGCAGGCGGTCCGGTTCGGCCTGCTGCACACCGTGCAGGCCGGGGCCCGCGCCGAGGGCCGGGCCATTCCGGCCAAGGGTCTCACCGGTCCCGGCTACGACGGGCATTGCTTCTGGGACAGCGAGATCTTCGTGTTGCCGATGCTGACCTACACCCTGCCCGAGGCGACCGCGCACGCGCTGCGCTGGCGTTACGACACGCTGCCGCTGGCGCTGCGCCGGGCCGAGGAACTGGGCCTGCGCGGCGCGGCCTTCCCCTGGCGCACCATCAACGGCACGGAAGGCTCCGGGTACTGGCCGGCCGGCACCGCCGCCTTCCACATCAACGCCGACATCGCCGCGGCGGTCAGCCAGTACGTGGACGCCACCGGCGATCAGCAGTTCCACGCCTCCCCCGGCCTCGATTTGTTGGTGCAGACCGCCCGATTGTGGATTTCCCTCGGGCATTTCGACTCCGACGGCCGGTTCCGCATCGACGGGGTCACCGGCCCGGACGAGTACAGCGCCGTCGCCGACAACAACGTCTACACCAACCTGATGGCCCGCCGGAACCTGCTGGCCGCGGCCGACTGCGCCGACACCTTTCCCGACCGCGCGGCCGAACTGGCCGTGACCGCGACCGAAATCGCCGACTGGCGGCTGGCCGCGGACACCATGTTCATCCCCTACGACGACCGCAGGCGGGTGCATCAGCAGTCGGAGGGATTCACCCAGCACCAGGAATGGGATTTCGAGCACACCGCGGCCGCGAACTACCCCTTGCTGTTGAACTATCCGTATTTCGACCTGTATCGCAAACAGGTGGTCAAACAGGCCGATCTGGTGCTGGCGATGTACCTGTGCCCGGACGATTTCACGGCCGAGGACAAGCAGCGCGATTTCGACTACTACGAGCGTCGCACGGTGCGCGACTCCTCGCTGTCCGCGTGCGTGCAGGCGGTGCTGGCGGCCGAGGTCGGTCACCTCGACCTGGCCCGGGACTACCTGGGCGAGGCGGCCCTGATCGACCTGGCCGATCTGCAGCACAACACCCGGGACGGGCTGCACATCGCGTCGCTGGCCGGATCCTGGCTGGCGCTGGTGGCCGGGTTCGGCGGGATGCGCCACCGGATCGGCCGCCCGCTGCGGTTCGCCCCGGCCCTGCCGCCGGACACCACCCGGCTGGCCTTCCGGCTGTGTTTCCGGGGCCGGCTGATCGCGGTGGAGATCACCGCGGGCAAGGCCGAATACACGCTGCTGTCCGGCGAGCCGATGCCGGTCGTGCACTACGACCAGGAAATACCGTTGCACGCAGGCGAATCCCGCGCACTGTCCATTCCGGACTCGACGCCACGACCGGCGCCCAGTCAGCCCGCGGGCCGCGCCCCGCTGCGCCATCCGCCCGGCGCCGGCCGGCCGAATCCGCCCGCTGCTTCCTGAACCTCCTGGTCATCGGACCACGTTTTACCGGGCCCGCGCCGGGTATACCTGCCGAGGTTCGATGAAAACCGTGGATTTTTCCCAGGAGGCAAGGAGGATCATCGTGGCCACCCCGCTGCAGGAGCTCGCCGAGCACGGCCAGAGTCCCTGGGTCGACTACCTGTCCCGCCCGTTCGTGCGCGACGGCGAGCTGGCCCGGCTGATCGGCGCGGGTGTTCTCGGTGTGACCTCCAATCCGACCATTTTCCAGGGCGCGATCGCCGAGGGCGACGCCTACGACATGCAACTGCGCGAGATCCTGCGCACCCAGACCGACCCGAAAGAGATCTTCCTCGAACTGGCCGCCGACGATGTGCGCGGCGCGTGCGATCTGCTGCGCCCGCACGCCGAGGCGAGCACGGGCCGCCCGGACGGCTGGGTGTCACTGGAGGTCGATCCGCGACTGGCCTACGACGCCGAGGCGACGGTGGCCGAGGCCGTGCGGCTGCACACGCTGATCGACCGGCACAACCTGTTCGTCAAGATCCCCGGCACCGAACCCGGTCTGACCGCCATCGAGGAGACCGTGGCCCGCGGCATCCCGGTCAACGTGACGCTGCTGTTCTCGCTGACCCGCCACGAGGCCGCGATGCGGGCCTACCAGCGCGGACTGCGCCGCCTGCGGGACGCCGGCGGTGACCTGTCCAAGGTCGCCTCCGTGGCGTCGTTCTTCGTCTCCCGGGTGGACACCGAGGCCGATCACCGGATCGACCAACTGGGCACGCACGACGAGCTCAAGGGCACGCTGGCCGTGGCCAACGCCAAACTGGCCTACCGCAACCACCAGCAGCAGTTCGCCGGTGCCGAG
This sequence comes from Pseudonocardiaceae bacterium, assembly GCA_035551355.1. Taxonomy (GTDB): domain Bacteria; phylum Actinomycetota; class Actinomycetes; order Mycobacteriales; family Pseudonocardiaceae; genus DATATV01. The sequence continues at coordinate 134,538 of DASZNF010000021.1, forward strand.
TGGGACGAGCTGGCCGCGGCCGGGGCCACACCGCAGTACTGCCTGTGGGCATCCACCTCGATGAAGGACCCGACCCGGCGCGATGTGTCCTATGTGGAGCAACTGATCGGCCCGGACACGGTGAACACCATGCCGCGCCAGACGATCAGCGCGTTCGCCGAGCACGGCCGGGTCGCCGACACGCTCACCGAGAACATCGAGGACGCCTACCGGACGATGAGCAGTTTCCGGAAGGCCGGGATCGACTACCAGGACGTGGTCGATGTGCTGGAGCGCCAGGGAGTGGACCAGTTCGCCGAGTCCTTCCAGCAGTTGTTCGACGGCATCGAGCGCAAGCGCGACAAGCTGTTCGCCACCGGAAAGGTGCGTTGATGACCACGAAAGATCCGTGCCAGTCCAGCGAATCGCCGCCCACGCGCGCTTCCCGGGACATCTCCACGCAGCTGAGCCCGGACGTGCCGTCCATCGACGAGGGGCAACGGGCGATGGAGAACAACGCGCCGGACGCGATGAGCCGGCAACCGGCGACCGCCGAGGGCGATTGGGGTGCGGCCATCGCCGGTCCGCTGCTGGATCAGTTCGAATCACTGACCCGCACCCTGCTGGGCACCACCACCGTCGCCGGTGCGCTGCAACAGATCGTGGACGCTGCCGCGCTGGTCGTGACGGGCGCGGAACTGGTCAGCGTGACCGTGCTGGCGCCGAACGGCGCGTTCTACACCCCGGTGGAAAACGACCCGGTGGCCATCCAATTGGACCAGGTGCAGTACTCCAGCGGCCGGGGCCCGTGCCTGGACGCGGCCCGCCCGGAGGGCCCCGGCTACGTGAGAAGCGACAATCTGGCAACGGAAACCCGCTGGCCGCAGTTCGCGGCGGCGGCCAGCGAACAGGGTTACGGCGCGATTCTGTCCACCGCGCTGCTGCCGGCCGCCGGTGCCGGGAGCCTGTCCGGGGCGCTGAACATCTACTCCTCGCGGCCGCACGGGCTCACCCGGGCCGACCGGCACGCCGCGCTGCTGTTGGCCACGCACGGCTCGCTGGCCCTGGCCCACGCGCACTCGGCCGAACTGTCCGATCTGCGGCAGACCCAGCTGACCCGGGCCATCGACACCCGCGACGTGATCGGCCAGGCCAAGGGCATTCTGATGAACCGACAGGGCATCACCGCCGACGAGGCGTTCGACCTGTTGCGCCGTACCTCCCAGGATCTCAACGTGAAGCTGGTCGTGCTCGCCCGGGCCCTCACCAGCCGGCACGCCGAGCTCGACCGGTCGGCCGATCGGTCCTGACCTCACCGCAGCCGCGGACCGCGGCCGGGGAGGGGGCACCGTCGGGTCGGTCGGGGCGGGCGCTGTTCATTCCATTGGGTGCCATCTGGCTCGCATACCCGGGGGCACATCCATCCAATCGGAACACCTCGCATAGTTTCGGCCCACACTGGGTAACCCCACAATCAGCCGGACCACGTTCCCGGGAGACGCCGGGTCCGGCGAGGTGCCGCCGGTTGATGTCCCAGCCGGTGGTGCCGTCCCTAACGCGGTTGACACCACAGCCGCATGTGGCCGATCCGGCCGATCTCCGCCCTTTGCCCGGCGCGCGAAGCCACGCGTGCCGGTCACCGTGCACGCCCGGAAAGGAATTTGTGGTGTCTTCCACCCAGTCCTCGACGCTGGACCGAGACGATCCGGTCCTCCGGACCAACCGTGCCGCCCGGCGCGATCCAGCGCACCAGTACGCCGATCTCGCGCCGTTGTTCGATGTCCTGACCGACCCGACCCTTTCCCGAACGCGCCGCGACGAGGTGCGCCAGTCCCTGATCACCGGGTATCTGCCGGTGGCCCGGCACATCGCCCGCCGCTACCGGGACAAGGGCAAACCGCTGGACGACCTGGAACAGGTCGCCACCCTCGGCCTGATCAACGCGGTCGACCGGTTCGATCCGGGCCGGGGCGCGGATTTCCTGTCCTTCGCGGTGCCCACCATCACCGGCGAGGTGCGCCGGTTCTTCCGGGACACCGGCTGGTCGGTGCACGTGCCGCGGCGGCTGCAGGAGGCGTACCAGACCATCAACCAGGGTGCCTCCACGCTGAGCGTCGAACTCGGCCGCGCGCCGCGCCCCAGCGAGATCGCCCGGCACCTGGACCTGCCGCTGGAACAGGTGCTGGAGGGACTCGCGGTGGGGCACGCGTACCACGCCGATCCGTTGCCCGATGGCCCGTCCGACCAGAGTGAGGGCAAACTCAGACCGGCCGGGGATCCGCTCAAAGTGGACGATCGCCGGCTGACCGACGTGGAGGACCGGGTCACGCTGTACCCGGCGATCAACGAGTTGCCCGAACGTGAGCGCACGATCGTGGTGCTGCGGTTCTTCGACAACCTGACGCAGACCCAGATCGCCGAGCGGATGGGCATCTCCCAGATGCACGTGTCCCGGCTGCTCAGCCAGACCTGCCAGAAACTGCGGGAAAGGCTCAGCGATGGGCCCGAGCCCACCGGAGGATGAGCAGCCGACGTGACCACCGAGGAACAAGCTCCCTACCCCGGGCGGTGGCGCGCGCTGGCGGTGACCCTGGCCGCGGGTTTCATGAGCCTGCTCGACGTCAGCATCGTCAACGTCGCGCTGCCCGCCATCCAGCGCGGGCTGCCCGCCAGCGCCGAGGGCGCCCAGTGGGTGGTGTCGGGTTACGCGCTGACCTTCGGACTGTCCCTGGTGGCTGGGGGGCGGCTGGGCGACGTGCTGGGGCGCCGGCGGATGTTCCTGTTGGCCCTCACCGCTTTCGTGCTGACCAGCGCCGCCGCCGGGGCCGCGCCGAACGAGCTGCTTCTGGTGGCGGCCCGGCTGGCCCAGGGACTGGCCGCGGGCCTGCTGGCCCCGCAGAACAGCGGGCTGATCCAGGAGATGTTCCGCGGCGCCGAGCGCGGCCGCGCGTTCGGCATGCTCGGTTCGACGATCGGCATCGCCACCGCGGCTGGACCGGTGTTCGGTGGACTGCTGATCAGCACGTTCGGCGAGCAGACCGGCTGGCGCTGGGTGTTCTACGTGAACGTGCCGATCGGTGTGCTGGCGCTCGTACTGGCCATGAAACTGGTGCCCAAACCGGAGCGGAAGCCGGAATCGGTGCGGGCCCGACTGGACTTCGTGGGGGCCGGGCTGCTCGGCCTGACCGTGCTTGGCGTGCTGCTGCCGCTGGTCCAGTCCGAGCAGGGCAGCACGCCGCTTAGCTGGCTGCCGCTGCCGTTGGCCGGGTTGCTCGGGTGGCTGTTCCTGCGCTGGGAGCGGCGACTGATCACCCGGGACCGCACTCCCCTGCTCGACGTCCGGCTGTTCACCCAGGCCGCCGGGTTCACCCGGGGGATCTCGCTGGGCACCGTGTATTTCTGTGGATTCAGCGGGATCTGGCTGGTGCTGTCGCTGTTCTTCCAGGACGGACTCGGTTATTCGGCACTGGAATCCGGGCTGTCGGTCACCCCGTTCGCGGTGGGCTCCGCGGTGACCGCGGTGGTGGCCGGCCGGCTGGTGACCCGCTGGGGCCGGGTGATCACGGTGACCGGCCTGGCGCTGATCAGCCTCGGCCTCGGGGCGGGTGCGGTGGTGCTGGCGCTCACCGGTGGCCGCCAGGCCGGTCTGGCCCTGATCGTCCCGCTGCTGGTGGCTGGGGTCGGCGGCGGTGCGGTGGTCTCGCCCAACATCACCCTCACCCTGGCCCGGGTGCCGACCCGGATGGCCGGATCGGCCGGCGGTGCGCTGCAGACCGGCCAGCGAATCGGCACCGCGGTGGGCACGGCGGTGCTGGCGTTCGCCTACCGGGGCACCCTCACCGGCACGCACGGGCACTATCCGATCGCGGCCACCACGGCCCTGCTCTGCTCGGTCGGCTTCATGCTGGCCGCCATGGCGCTGGCGGTGCTGGAACTGCGGGCCAACCGGGGCCGGCACCGGTCCACCACGGATGCCGCCGATGAGCTGGCGCACCGGTGACCGCGCGCCGCGATGTGTGGGAGTGGCTGCCGCGTGGGTAACCCCGGCTCGTCAGGCGGCACATCCGATCGAAACGAGGTGACCTCAGTGGCGCAGGAGCAGGCGGACGGCGACGACACGCGCGTCCCGACGATCGATGGCCACGACTACACCGAGGCCGACCAGGCGGTGTTCGCCGCGGTGGCCGAGGCGCAGCGGGAACACGGCGGCGAGGCGGCCATGCTGGACGACATCGCCACCGCGGCCGGGATGTCCCACGAGGACACCCGCGACGTCCTGCACGGACTGGTGGCCGAGCACAAGCTGGTGACCGAACTGGACAACGTGGACACGCCCGATCTCGGCCCGCGGTTCGAGGTCGCGCAGCGCTGGTGACGCCGCGCCGGACGCCCCGGCGAGGGCCTCGGCCCGGCGGATCGCGTTGCGGCAGAACGGGCCGATCGCGAGCGTCAGGTGAGCGGGGAGAACTCAGTCGGCCAGGCGATGACCGAGCTGGCGTCCAGGATCTGCTCCGGCGCGCCCGGCGGCGGCCACTGACCGGCGGCGTTGAGCTCCCGGCGGATGACCAGCCGCGCGTCCAGGCCGTGGAACGGCCAGATCTGGATGATCCGGTCGGGACCGTCGAGCGCGTACATCACCACCGTGAGCGGGTCCACGCGGTGCCGGCCCGGCAGCGCCTTCCGCCAGCCGTCGATCGTCGCGGGCAGGCCACCCGGCAGCAGGTGATAGTCCCGGATCTCGTACACCGGCCCGAACTGACCGGTGCGCACCGGTGGCACGAACGGGAACGGCGCGAAGCTCTGCATGGTCAGGTCGGTGAGGTGCGCGCGTCCGCCGAACGGCTCGGTGCTCTGCCGCGCCCGCGCCCGTTCGGCCAGCAGCTCGGCGTCGTCGGTGAACCCGCGCAACACGAGCAACCGGCCCAGCGGCCCGTTTTCCGTTTGCCAGCAACCCAACAGCTCGCCGCCGGCCTCCGGTGCGGACACCCAGGGCATTACTCCGGCCGCCGCCGGTTCGGCGTCCACCAAACGGAACGACAGCACCGCCAACTCGTAGCGCCGGTTCTGCTGCGCGAGCGGCACGTCTTCCCCGCTGATCTCCACCGGCTCAGTCACTGCCCCGTCTCTCCCCTCCCGGTCCAGCGCGCATCGTTCGATGCAAATCGTACCTGATGATGCCCCGCTCTCCCCACGGGTGCACCCACCCCACAGGTTCGGGCGAACTCCGGGTGGTTGCGTCGGCGCTGACTAATCCTTGGATTCCAGACGTCCCAAGGGATGGCTGCCGTCAGCCAGTTCCGCGCGCACCGCAGGCCATTCGGCGTGATCGATGTCCAACCCGTCGCGAAGGTAGGCCGTGGTGGTTCGCTGGAGCAGGGCGAGGCGTTCGGGATTCTCGTCCGTGGTCTCCTTGGCCTCGTAGCCGGGAATCCCGCCCAGTGAGTGTTCCGCGCCGAACAGCGTGAGCAGGCTTTTACTGCCGGGACTGAGAAAGTACGGGTCGGTGATCCAGTCCGGGCCGCGCACGGACAGCGGCGAATCGTCCTTGTCCCCCGCCACCACCAGGGCCGGGGTGGTCAGGTGGGCGAAACTCGGGTTCATGAAAGGGAAATGCTCGGCCGCGAACGGCGTCAGGTCGGCCCCGCCGGTGCCGGCGGTGGCCAGCAGCACTCCCACCCGGACCCGTTGGTCGGACAGATCCTCACCGGTGCCGGTCGCCGCGTCGAGCACCCGCAGGCCCAGCAGGTTTCCCGCGGTCTGGCCGCCGAAGGAGTGCCCGGCGACGGCGATGCGATCGCGGTCGGCGCGTCCGCGCAGGCCGGGCACGGCATCCTCGATCACATCGAGATTGTCCAGGACGCGGGTCACGTCCTGGACGCGGAATCGCCAGATCCGGGGCGTGCGCGGATCCTCGGGCGGCAGGTTCAGCGTCCGCGAATCGAGGTGAGTGGGTTGCACCACAACGAAACCGTGGGCCGCCCAGTAGTCGGTCAGCGGCCCGTAGCCGTCCAGGGACGAGCCGAAGCCGTGCGAGAAGACAACAATCGGCAGTTCGCGGCCGGTCATCGGAGCGGACACCCGCAGCCGCAGGTCTTCCCCTCGGCCGGGCGCGGACAGCACCACCGGCTTCACCGACACAACCGGCACATTTTCTTCACTTGTCACGATTTTTCCTTATATCGCTGGTATTTTCAGAAGTCGCTCGGCGTTGCCGTGCGCGAGCTTTTCCCTGTCCGACAGGCTGATCGGGGCGGTCGCCACGAATTCCCGGGCACCACCGCGCCCGCCGAACCGGCCTCGGGAGTCGGCACCCGGTTGGTCCGGTGTCCCGCCGTAGGGGTCGTCGGCGCCGAACATCACCCGATCCGGGCCGAGCACGTCCAGGGCCTGGGTGAGCATGCGGTGGCTGTACACACCACCCGCGGTGACGTTGAGGTTCCCCGTGAGGTAGTCGAGGATTCGCCGCTCCAGCCCCGAATTCGCCACGCTGAGCAGGTCGGCCCGGTCGGCGAAGGCCACCAGCAGCTCGCCCCAGTGGCCGAGAATCAGCTGCAGGTCCGGATGGCGGTCGAAGGTGCCGGCCAGGATCAGCCGCAGCGCGGCCAGCCCGGCCTCGGCGTGCCAGCCCCAGCCGCCGGTGGCCAGGATCATGCCGGTGAACTCGTCGAATCCGCCGTAGGCCGCGTCCCGGATCGACCGCGGTGGCACGGCCGGGTGAAGATACAGCGGCACCCGCGATTGCGCGGCGGCCTCGAACACCGGACGAAACCGGTCGTGGTCCAGGAAGGTCTCGCCGGTGCGCGGAAACAGCAGCGCACCAACAAGATTCAGGCGGTTGACGGCGCGCTCCAGTTCCGCGGCCGCCGCGTCTGGATCGGACGTGGGCAGGGTGGCGAATGCCGCGAACCGGTCGGGCCGGCGGCGGACCGCGTCGGCCAGGAAGTCGTTGGCGTCCCGGGCCAGCGGGACGGCGTCGGCCGGTGGCAGGGGCTGGGTGCCGGGCGTGGTGATGGACAGCACCTGCACGTCCACCCCGGCGGCGTCCATCCGGGCCAGGCGTTCCGGGCCGACATCGCGCAGCCGCCGGTCGATTTCCGGTTGGCTGCTCATCATGGTGACGGTGTCGTCCCCGCCGAACCTGACCAGCGCGTCGCGCAGCTCGGCCGTCCAGGCATGCTCCTCGACCCCGATCACCCGCGGCACCTCGTCGGACATCGCTCGCCCTCCCGTGACCTGGCGCATCGGGCACCGGATCTGTCATTATGAAGAATCGGGACACTGTCCCGTTTGACGATACGGGACAGTGTCCCGTTTAGCAAACAGTGGAGCGCCATGACCGACAGCGACAGACGCCCGGCCCGGCCCAAACGGGCCGACGCCCAGCGCAACGAGGAGAACCTGCTCGACGCGGCCGCCGCGGTCTTCGTCGCCTCCGGCGTGGATGCGCCGATCCGCGACATCGCGACCAAGGCCGGGGTGGGTACGGCGACGATCTACCGCCACTTCCCCACCCGCGCCGATCTGATCGTGGCGGTGTACCGGCACCAGGTCGAGGCACTGGCCGAGGCCGGGCCCGCCCTGCTCGCGGCCGGCCCGACGCCGTATGCCGCGCTCGCCCAGTGGATCGACCAGTTCGTCGGTTTCGTTGTCACCAAACAGGGTCTGGCCGCCGTCCTGCAGTCCGACGACCCCTGCTACGACCCGTTGCACGCCTACTTCCTGCGGCGACTGGAACCGGTGTGCACGCGGTTGCTCGCGGCCGCGGCCGAGTCCGGCGAGATATCCTCCGGACAGGACGCCTACGAATTGATGCGCGGCGTCGGCGGCCTGTGCGCGGGCGCGGGTACCGGTTTCCGCTACGACGTCCGCCACCTGGTCGGCCTGCTGGTCGCCGGACTCCGCCTACCGCGCTGACAATTCGCCCGTTTGCCTTGCGCGCTCAAACGCATCCGTGGCGCGGCTGGACAGTCCTGAGTGGACTAGTTCCCGGTGAGGACGAAGCCACCGTCCACGGTGAGCACCGTTCCGGTGACGAACCCGTTCTCCATCAGGTACAGGTGACTGGCGGCGATCTGGTCCGCCGCGCCGACCGTCCCGGTCAGCGCGCGCTGCGCGAGACCGGCGAACAGTTCTTCGCGCTGCGGCTCGGGAATCTGATCCCATATGGGAGTGCGGACGACGCCCGGCCGGATCGCGTTGACTCGGATCGGCGCCAGTTCGACGGCCAGCCCGCGGGCCAGTCCCTCGATGGCCAGGGCACCGCTCGCCGCCAGCGCGGACCCGGGCACCGGGCGCACCCCGATCGTGCCGGACGTCAACGTGATCGACCCGCCCGGCCGCAGGTGCGGCGTGGCGGCCTTGACCGCGGCGACCGCGCCCCAGAGGCGGACCTCGAAACCGGCCCGGGCCTGGTCGAGGGAGAGATCGGCCAGCGCGCCCCGCTCACCGCCGCCGGCCGCGGTGAACACCAGGTGATCCAGTTCGCCGACCTGCGCGAACAGCGCGGCCAGATCGTCCTCGTGGCGCACATCGGCCACGACTCCGGCACAGTTGTCCGGTAGCTCGGCGAGCGCGGTGTCCAGCCGTTGTCTGCCGCTGGACGCGATGGTGACCCGCGCCCCGGCCGCCGCGGCGGCGCGGGCGGTGGCCAGTCCCATGCCGGAGGTGCCGCCGATGACAACCACCCGCTGATCAGTGAGGGCCATGATTCGATCCTTCGCTCAATTGATGACTCAGTGAGACATCACCGTAGCATGCGATGTCCCAGTGGGTCATCACTGCTAGACTCCGGACCATGCCGCGGTGGGACCCCCAAGCCGAGGAACGGCTCCGCAACGCCGCCCTGGAGCTGTTCGACGAACACGGCTACGACAACGTCACCGTCACGCAGATCACCGAGCGCGCCGGGCTGACCCGCCGCACCTTCTCGCGGTACTTCGCCGACAAGCGCGACGTGCTGTTCGCCGGATCGGAACGACTCCCGGCCGCCCTGGCCGAAGCCGTGACGCAGGCCGACCCGGCCCTGTCCCCGGCTGAGGCCATGCTGGCCGGCCTGGTGACCGTCGGTGAGTTGCTGACCGAACTGGTCCACCGTGCCGCCCAGCGCCGGGCCATCATCAGCGGCAGCCCCGAACTCCAGGAACGCGAGCGCACCAAGTTCGCCGCCGTCACCGAGGCTTTGACCGAGGCCCTCCAGCAGCGCGGCGCGGGCGAACCGGCCGCGAAGCTGCTGGCCCCGGTCGGCGTGGCCTTGTTCCAGACCGCGTTCGAGCGCTGGACCGACCAGCCGGAACAGGCCGGTTTCGCCGCCCGCTTCCGCGCCGCGGCCACCGAACTGACCGACAGTCTTGGCACGGCCGTCATCCCGGTCTGAGCCAAATTCACCGGACGCCTGGAATCCAAAGACACCCGGCTCGCATCGAGGGCCGGGAGAACATCCGGGCCTTCCTCAACGCAGCGGGCGCCGTCACGCCCATGGCGTTCACCGAGTTCGCCGACATCCGGGTGCACGAACGACACCGCGGACCCCAAGACGATCATCTGCGCATACGACCTGCATGGCGTGGTGACCAGAACCCGGCGCGGCGTTCGTCTTTCCCTCATGTTCCCGGATTTTGTCCGGCTTGTGCCTACGAAAAGTGACCGGGTCCCGGCTAACGCAGCCACTCCAGGACGTTGGACAGCGAGGTGGTGATCCGGGCGCTCAGCTCGTCCGCACGTCGCTGACGCTGCTCGTCCAGTTGGCTCGTGTAGAAGATCACCGGGCCCCGGTACAGACCGCCCGCACGGAACCACTCCAGATCGGCGAAACCGGCGTTGTCGTCCCCGTAGCGGTGCAGATCGGACACCAGCGCCGTGGGCTCGAAGATCCGGAACTGGTTGGCCGCGGCAGCTCGATCGTTGGCAATGGCCACCTCCGCGCCTCGCCGACGCAGCTCGTGGGCCAGCGAGAACTCGTCGGTCGCGTGGTCGTCCACCCACAACACGCGCAGCCCGTCCAGTTCGGTCGAGTGGTCGATAGTGACCTGCGGCGGTTTGTGGGCCGCGGTGAGAGAGCGGCGGCGCAGCACCCGCCGCACCATCGCGGTGTTCACCGGCCCGACCAGACCGGCCAGCAGCGACGCGAACTCCGCCTCCCCACCCAGCCGCACGAACTCCGCGGGCAGTTGCTTCTCCAGCCTGGCCAGCGACGAGTCCAGCGCCGCCGGGTCCGGCGCGGCGATGTCCTTGCGGGCGAACAGTTCTCCGGCCCGCGCCGTCGCGCTCGGGGTCAGCTGGCCCACCCCGGTGGCGAGGCGGAATTCGCGGTAGGCCAGGAAATCTCCGATCGGGTCGGTGTCCAGTGAGTCGATGAACAGCCGGTAGAACCCGGGATAGAACTGCTGCAACAGGATCAGCTTGAGCAGGTTCTCCGGCCCGGCCTGATCCCACTCCGGCCGCAGGTGGTACTCCAGCACGAAGGTGTTGATCAGGCGCTTGATGGCGCGCGGATTGCCGCCAGTGCGCTCGATCAGCAGCCGGCGCATGCCGTCGTCGAACAGGTCGTCCGTGCCGGACCGCACCGCGTAACCGTCGACCAGCCGCCGGGCCCGGCGCGCGGAGGGCGGGTTCACCCGGTAGGTGACCTGGATGATCTTGTCCAGGTATCCGGCCTCCATGGCGGCGTGGTCGGCGCCCGGCTGGTCGCGCACCGCCCGCAACACCACATCGCCGTCGCAGGCCAGCACGAACACGATGCCGGGCACGTCGAGGTAGAGCTTCATCGCCTCGCACACCCGGACGATCTGCGCGTGCGTGCACCGGTCCAGATCGTCGACGAACACCACCAGCAGCCGGAGCGCGTCCGTTTTCGAGCGGGCCAGCCAGCTCGTCGCCATGCCGTGCACGACGTCCCGGATGCGGTTGCGGGAGGTGGCATCCACGGTCAGCCGTTGCCACAGGTCGTCGATCACCCGGTGCAATCCGACGAAGCTCACCACGACCAGCACCGCGGCCCGCAGCCCACTGATCAGCCGGTCATGGCGGGCCAGCTTGCGCACGGCCCGGCGGATCACGTTGCGGTCGAAGCTGAGCAGCACCGACTTGATCAGGCCTTCCAGCGCGTCGACCCGCTCAGCCGTCCACGCGTTGAACCACACCGTGCGGACCTCCGGCGTGTCCCGCAGCACGGTGTCGATGGCCAGCAGCAGGCTGCTCTTGCCCGCGCCCCACGCCGCGTCCACGGCCAGGGTGAACGGCGCGGCGGCCCGCGAGTCCAGCAGCAGATCGGCCAGCCGCCGCGCAGTGGCCTCGGTGCCGAGCAGGTCCTCGTTGCCGGCCTCGCCGATCGGCGCGTCGTTGAGCACCAGGAACTTCCGGCGGGTGCCCGCCACGACGGTGAACCCTTCCTCATCGAATCCGTCGCCGTCGCCCTGGGCCGTGGTCACGATCAATGCCTACCGGTCCGACAACCGAAAACGCAACCGACCGCGCAGAGCCAGTACTCGATGGACGTCAGCGTGGAACTGGACACCGGGCAGCAGGACTCGGAGGAGCTGGAGGAGCCGATCGGCAACATGCTCAACCACAACCTGGTCCAGGCGTTGATGGCCAGCGCCACCCTGGTGCCCGCCGACCTGGCCCTGCTGGACGGCTGGGATTACGAGTCTTTTTCGCCGGCTCGGCGGGAGTTGAGCCGGGCGGCCTGGAGCGTGAGGTAGTCCCGCTCGGCCAGGTTGGCCGCCTGGTGCGCGGCCTCGGCGTAGAGCCGGGCCGCCGTGGCCAGATCGCCGTCGCGTTCGTGCAGGTAGGCCGCGACCGCGATGTGCCGGGGCAGCGAGTCGTCCAGCTCGGCCAGCGCCGCCAGCCCGGCGCGAGCCCCGTCCGCCTCGCCGACGGCGACCGCTCGGTTGAGCCGCACGACCGGGCTGTCGGTCAGCCCCGCGAGCTCGTCGTACCACTCCACGATCTGCGCCCAGTCGGTCTCCTCGGCGGTGGGCGCGTCGGCGTGCAGGGCCGCGATGGCGGCCTGGGCCTGGAACTCGCCCAGCCGGTCGCGGGCCAGCGCCGACTGCAGGATCGCCACCCCCTCGGCGATCGCCGCGGTGTCCCATCGGCCGCGGTCCTGCTCGGCCAGCGGGATCAGGCTGCCGTCCGGCCCGGTGCGGGAGGCCCGGCGGGCGTGGTGCAGCAGCATGAGAGCGAGCAGCCCGGCCACCTCGGGGTGGTCGATCGCGGCCGCGAGCTGCCGGGTGAGCCGGATGGCCTCGGCGGCCAGGTCGACGTCACCGGAGTAGCCCTCGTTGAACACCAGGTAGAGCACGCGCAGCACGGTGGCCACGTCCCCGGGCTGGTCCAACCGCACGCCGGACACGGTGCGTTTGGCCCGGCTGATCCGCTGGGCCATGGTCGCCTCGGGCACCAGGTAGGCCTGGGCGATCTGGCGGGTGGTCAGCCCGCCGACCGCGCGCAGCGTGAGCGCGACCGCGGAGGCCGGCGTCAGCGAGGAGTGGGCACACAGGAAATACAGGTGCAGCGTGTCGTCCACCGAGGGCGCCGGCCCGGCCGGGGGCGCGACCTCCACCGCCAGTTCCCGCCCCCGCCGGGAAGTCTCGGACCGGGCGGAGTCAAGGAACTTGTGCCAGGCGACCGCGACCAGCCAGCCCTTCGGATCCCGCGGCGGCTCGTCCGGCCACGCTTCCAGTGCCCGGATCAGCGCTTCCTGCACGGCGTCCTCGGCGGACGCGAAATCCGCGCCGCGCCGCACGAGGACGCCGATCACCGCTGGGACGAGTTCCCGCAGCAGCGCGGAGTTCACCCGGTCGCCGCGGGTCGCTCGGTCACCTGAGTTCACCCGGTCGCCGGGGGTCGCTCGGTCACGGGGGTCGCGCGGTCACCGTGGTCCACGTCGTCCCCGCGGTTGGCCTGGTCGCTGCGGTTCACTCGGTCACCGTGGGCGGCGCGGCCAGGAACGGACGCAGCTCCAGCCATTCGTACAGCGGCTTGCCATCCGCACCGGGCGCGGCCGACAGTTCCCCGGCCAGCTCGACCGCCCGTTCGTGGCTGGCCACGTCGATCACCATCCAGCCGGCGATGACGTCCTTGGTCTCGGCGAACGGGCCGTCGGTGACCGGCGGACGCCCCTCGCCGTCGTACCGGACGAACATGCCCTCGGGCGACACCGCCTGGGCGTCCACGAACTCACCGGTCTGTTCCAGGCGAGCCGCGAAATCCTGCATGAACTTGATGTGCGCGGAGACCTCCTCCGGCGCCCACTGGTCCATGGGCACGTTGTTGAGCGGAGACGGGGCGCCGCGGTAGTGCTTGAGCAGCAGGTACTTGGCCATGGTGGTACTCCTCGGTGCTGGTGCGACCCATTCTGGTCACGTGCACCCCGGAGACGGAGCCGGACACGAGTTCTCGACATCACCGATGAGATTTTCCAGGGCGGTTTGCTGCCCCGGTGGGATCCGGCCACGGCGGCCCACCAGTACCGGTGCCGGACCTCGGTGCGGTGGCGGCGGTCGACCTCAACCGGTCCGGGCTGCACGACACTAGGATCCGCCACATGACCGCCACCGTCACCGAGGCCGATCTCGATCACCTGCGCCGTTGCGTGGCGCTGGCCGCCGAGGCGGTGGCCGCAGGCGACTTCCCCTTCGGGTCGGTCCTGGTCGGCGGGGACGGCACCGCACTGGCCGAGGACCGCAACCAGGAGAACTCCGCCGGGGATCCGACCCGCCACCCCGAGTTCGAACTGGCCCGGTGGGCCGCCGCGCGGCTGGCCCCTCCCGAGCGCGCCGCCGCCACCGTGTACACCTCGGGTGAGCACTGCCCGATGTGCGCGGCCGCGCACGGCTGGGTCGGGCTGGGCCGGATCGTCTATGTCGCGTCGTCGGCACAGTTGAGCGGTTGGCTGGCCGAGTGGGGGGTGCCTGCCTCTCCGGTGCGGCCGCTGCCGATCGCCGAACTGGTCCCGGGAATCGCGGTGGCCGGGCCGGTTCCGGAACTGGCGGACGAGATGCGCGAGTTGCACCGGAAATTCCGCAACCGCTGAGCCATACCGGCGAATGGCTCGGTGACCGACAGGGGCCCAGCATGTGAGCTGACCGGGCAGGCCGCGACGACTCCGGCTACGGTCGGCCCAGTCAGCTGACCCGAACAGCCGCAGCCGCGGTTCCCGACACGGGGCGCCGATTCCGCCCCTGGCACTGGAGCCTCCGTGACCGACCGAATCTCCTGGCCCCACAAGGCCACGCGGACGCTCAGGGCACGCGAATGAAGCGGTACGTCACGCTGCCCGGCGCGCTCGACCTCGAGGGCGGCGGACAGCTGACCGGGTTGCGGATCGCCTACGAGACCTGGGGAAACCTCAACTCGGACGCCTCGAACGCGGTGCTGGTGATGCACGCGCTGACCGGAGACAGTCACCTGGCCGGGCCAGCCGGACCGGATCAGCCGACCCCCGGTTGGTGGGACGGGCTGGTCGGGCCGGGCAAAGCCTTGGACACCAACGAGTTCTACGTCGTCGCGCCCAACGCGCTGGGCGGCTGCCAGGGCAGCACCGGCCCCTCGGCACCGGCCCCGGACGGCCGGCCGTGGGGCAGCCGGTTTCCCCGGATCACCGTGCGCGACCAGGTGGCGGCCGAGGCGCGGTGGGCCGATCTGCTGGGCATCTCGCGCTGGGCGGCCGTGCTCGGCGGATCGATGGGCGGCATGCGGGCCCTGGAGTGGGCGGCGGGCCGGCCCGAGCGGGTAGCCCGGGTGTTGTTGCTGGCCTGCCCGGCGGCGGCCTCGGCCGAGCAGATCGGCTGGGCCGCACCGCAATTGCACGCCATCCGCGCCGACCCGGACTGGCACGGCGGCGACTACCACCAGCTCGGGGTCCAGCCGATCGCCGGACTGGGCATCGCCCGCCGCATCGCGCATCTGACCTACCGCAGCGAACCCGAGTTGGCCACCCGCTTCGGTCGCGCGGCCCAGGACGCCGAGAACCCGCTGACCGGCGGGCGATTCGCCGTGGAGTCCTATTTGGACCATCATGCGGGCAAGCTGGCCGGCCGGTTCGACGCGGCCAGTTACGTGGTGCTGACCGAGGTGATGAACTCGCACGACGTGGGCCGGGACCGCGGCGGCATCCCCGCGGCACTGGCCCGGATCACCGCCCGGGCGCTGGTCGCCGGGGTGGACAGCGACCGGCTGTATCCGCTGTACCAGCAGGCCGAACTCGCGGACGGCATCCCGGGCGCGGACGGGCTGCGCATCGTCCGGTCACTCTACGGACACGACGCGTTCCTGATCGAAATCGAGCAGATCGCCACGCTGATCAAGGAATTACTCTCCCATTGATCTGTCGGCGATCGACATTTTTCCCGGCCCAAGATCCCGATATCAGACAATTTCGATGCCCGAACCAACTGACTGCTTTCCACGTATTGGGATGGTTCGTTTCCGCACTCCGTTTACTCCAAACTGACGAATCATCCCGCAGCACGGCGAAAGCCCTGAGGAGGCAAACCGATGACCGCGACCGACCTGCCGGTGGACAACGGCGTCAACGTGGAGGCATTGCTGGGCGCCCGCGGCGCGCTGGCCGACTCCCCGGAAATCGCCCAGTTCAAGTGGCGTGCGGTGAATTCCTGGATCAAGGGCACGCACAGCCGCTCCACCGTCGAGACGTTCTACGGCCTCGGCGACGAGCAGAAGCACAAGACGAGCTTCGACTTCGACGCCGACCACCCCGAGGTGTTCGCCGCCGCGGACAACGGCATCACCCCGGTGGAATACGTGCTGGTCGCGCTGGGCAGCTGCCTGACCGCCGGCCTGGCCGCCGTCGCCCAGCAGCGGCAGATCCAGCTGCGCTCGGTGAAGGCGACCATCGAGGCCGACTTCGACCTGCACGGCATCCTGGGCGCCGACCCCGAGGTGCGCAACGGTTTCTCCGACGTCCGGGTCAACTACCAGATCGACGCCGACGCCAGCCCCGAGGAGGTCAAGGCGCTGGTGGCCCAGTCGCAGAAGCGTTCCGCGGTGTACGACGTGCTCACCAACCCGACCAACGTCACCGTGGAAGTCGACTGACCTGCCTCACCGTGGAAGTCGACTGACCCGCCTTTGCCGTCAGGGAGTTCGTCCGTGCCGAAGGTAACCACGTTGGTGGTCGGGGCCGGCCACTGCGGGTTGGCCATGAGTCGCCGCCTCGCCGAACATTCCATCGACCATGTCGTGCTGGAACGCGGCGAGGTGGCGCATTCGTGGCGCACCCAGCGCTGGGACTCGTTCCGGCTGCTCACCCCCAACTGGATGACCCGGCTGCCTGGCTACGCCTACTCCGGTGACGACCCGGACGGCTATCAGACCGCGCCCGAACTGGTGCGGCTGATCGACGGGTACGCCACCGCGATCGACGCCCCCGTCCGCACGAACACCACGGTGTTGTCGGTATGCCCGGCCGACAACGGGTTTCTGGTGCACACCGAGCAGGACGTGTGGCAGGCCGACACGGTGGTACTGGCCGCGGGCGCGGGCGCGGTGCCCAGCGTGCCGAAGGTGGCCGGGGCGGTGCCGCCGGAGATCACCACGCTGTCCGCGCTGGACTACCGCAACCCGGAGCAGTTGCCCGAGGGCGGGGTACTGGTGGTCGGCCCGTCCTCCAGCGGCGCGCAGATCGCCGCCGAGTTGCACCGCTCCGGCCGCCCGGTGACGCTCTCGGTCGGCGAGCACGTCCGGATGCCGCGGCTGTACCGGGGCCGGGACATCCTGTGGTGGATGGACTCCTCCGGCGTGCTGGACGAGCGCTACGACGAGGTGCCCGACCTGCTGCGGGCCCGCAACCTGCCGTCCATGCAACTGGTCGGCACCCCACGGCGGGACACCGTGGACCTCAACGCCCTGACCGGAATCGGCGTCCGCCTGGTCGGCCGGCTGGCCGGAGTGCGCGATGGCCGGGCCCAGTTCTCCGGTTCGCTGCGCAACGTGATCGCGCTGGCCGACCTGAAGCTGGGCCGGTTGCTGGACACCTTCGACGAGTGGGCCGCGACCACCGGGTTCGCCGACTGCGACCCGGTAGGCCGGTTCCCGGCCACCGAGGTGCCCACCGCGCCGCCGCTGACGCTGGATCTGGCCGGCGGTGAGTTCCGCAGCATCGTCTGGGCCACCGGATTCCGACCCGATCTGTCCTGGCTGAACGTGCCCGTACTGGACCGCAAGGGACAGATCGTTCACGATGGCGGAGTGACCACCTGGCCCGGCCTCTACCTGATGGGCATGCCGTTTCTGCGCCGCCGCAACTCGACCCTGATCACCGGCGCCGGTGCCGACGCGGATGACCTGGCCGGGCATCTGGCGGGTTACCTGGATTCCCGCCGCAAGCAGGGCACCGAGCTGGTCGGCCGCTGACCGCGGTCGAGTTACTGGAGGATCGATGGATCGGCAATGGGGTTTCCGCACCCGCGCGCTGCACGCGGGCGCCGTCCCGGACTCGGCGACCGGCGCCCGGGCGGTGCCGATCTACCAGAGCACCAGCTTCGTGTTCGAGAACACCGACGACGCGGCCAGCCTGTTCGCGCTGCAGAAGTACGGCACGATCTACAGCCGGATCTCCAACCCCACGGTGTCCGCGTTGGAGGAACGGCTGGCCAGCCTGGACGGCGGGCTTGGCGCGGTGTGCACGGCCAGCGGCCAGGCCGCCGAGTTCCTCACCTTCGCCTGCCTGGCCGGGATGGGCGACGAGATCGTGGCCGGCGCCGGACTGTACGGCGGCACCATCACCCAGCTCGACGTGACCCTGCGCCGGTTCGGCGTCAACACGGTGTTCGTGCCGGGTACGGAGCCCGATGCGGTGGCCGCGGCGATCACCGACCGGACCAAGCTGGTGTTCGCCGAGGTGATCGCCAACCCCTCCGGCGAGATCGCCGACATCGCGGCCCTGGCCGAGGTGGCACACGCGGCCGGGGTGCCGCTGGTCATCGACGCCACGCTGGCCACCCCGTACCTGTGCCGCCCGATCGAGCACGGCGCGGACATCGTCATCCACTCGGCCACCAAGTTCCTCGGCGGCCATGGCACCACGCTCGGCGGGGCGGTGGTGGAGGCGGGCCGGTTCGACTGGGGCAACGGCCGGTTCCCGCTGATGACCGAGCCGATCCCGTCCTACGGCGGTCTGTCCTGGTGGGGCAACTTCCAGGAGTTCGGTTTCCTGACCAAACTGCGGGCCGAGCAGCTGCGCGACATCGGCCCGAGTCTGTCCCCGATGGCCGCTTTCCAGTTGCTGCAGGGGGTTGAGACGCTGCCGCTGCGGATGGCCGCGCACCTGGACAACGCCCGCGCGGTCGCCGAATGGCTCGACGCCGACCCGCGCGTGTCCTACGTCCGCTGGGCCGGGCTGCCCGATCACCCGCACCACGAGCTGGCCCAGCGCTACCTCCCGCAGGGCCCCGGCGCCGTCTTCGCGTTCGGCGTGAAGGGTGGCCGCGAGGCGGGCCGCAAGTTCATCGAGTCGGTGCAGTTGTGCAGCCACCTGGCCAACGTGGGCGACGCCCGCACGCTGGTCATCCACCCGGGATCCACGACGCACCAACAGTTGTCCGAGGAGCAGTTGCGGGCCGGTGGCGTGCCGCCGGATCTGGTGCGGATCAGCGTCGGCCTTGAGGACGTCGACGATATCCTGTGGGACCTGGACCAGGCGCTGACCGAGGCCGCGAAGGAGGACGCGTGAACGACACCTGGACGCAGCCTTCCGCGACCGAGCGATTGGCACTGCTGCGCCGAATCAGGACGGTCGCCATGGTCGGCGCCTCCCCGAATCCCTCGCGCGCCAGCAACTTCGTCGCCACCTATCTGTTGTCCAGCACCGATTACGACGTCTATTTCGTCAACCCCAACGCCAAGGAGATCCTCGGCCGCCCGGTGTACCGCTCACTGGACGAGGTGCCCACGGTGCCGGACGTGGTCGACGTGTTCCGCAAACCGGCCGACCTGCCCTCGGTGCTGTCGGAGGTGTTGAAGGTCGGCACATCGGCACTGTGGCTGCAGTTCGGCCTGTACGACGAGGCGATCGCCAACGAGGCCAAGGCGAACGGTTTGACCGTGGTGATGGACCGCTGCCTGAAAATCGAGCACGCCCGCTTCCACGGCGGCCTGCACCTCGCCGGTTTCAACACCGGTGTGATCAGCGCCCGCCGCGGCCGGTAGCCCGCGCGGTCAGCAAGGGGTCTCGCTCCGCCGGTGGGTGGAGAGGATCTCCACCCGGGTCCGCCGCCAGGCCCAGGCCGCGGAACCGGCCGAGCCCACCGAGCCCGCCACCGAGCGACTGCCCGCCCTGAGCTACCCCGCCTGACCCAGCCGAGACCGTCAACTGCCCGGGCCACCACGGCCCGGGCAGTCACATCCTGCGGGCGTTCCAGCGCGACGAACCGACGATCGACCCGATGACCTCGGCCAGCCGGTCCGGCTGCCGGGTCGGGCACACCCACACACCCGATCGGGTGCCCACCTGCGATGTCGCGATCGCCGCCGCCTGGCGTACGCGAAACTCCGGAAACCTCGCGTACTGCTCGTCGATCTCCAGCACCAAAGCCGCCCGCATCATGGGCGGAGTAAGCATTCCCAGCGCGAACCCGACCGCCATTCCACCCCGCGCACGGACTCCCCGGCTGGTCGCGCGCCGACTCTCCTTGGCGAGCCGGCGGAGTTCCCGCCGGTCCCGGGTGACACGCATGGACAACACTCCGGGCCAGCCGACCTCGAACACCCGATAGGCCTGGAAAGACGGCGCCGGGCGATGCCGCCGGTTGGCGCCGGGGCGCCGCACATTGCCGATGCGCACCCCATCCGCGTCGATCCGCAGCCCGGTCGGCCAGTGCACGAAGATGTACATGCTGCCGGTGAAGATCCACAGGAGCAGCGCGATCGCGGCGGGGAACAGGTACCCCTCCTGCCCGGTCGCTCCGCCGGCCACCGCCGCCAACACCACGATGATCGGCAGGCCCACTCCTGACAACACGACCACCGGCCGCAGCGCGGCTCGATCTTCCGCGTACTCCACGCGCGCCTCGGTCATCGCGCCGCTGTCCCCACGAGCACCCTCCGCGTCAGTTCGTTTGCCACATCGTCTGCTGTGCCGGCGTTTTCGCCCCGGATCGGCCCGTCGTCGTCGGTCACGACGAGCCGCCCGTCGGATTCCCGGTTCGCCGTCAGCCGGATCCGGGTCAGTCCTTCGCCTTCGCTGTTGCGATACAGGTCCAAGGTGCGCGTCGCCGCCGATTGATCATCACACAACCACGACGCCAGCGTCGAAATCGATCGTCCCGGCGACAACAGTACATATTTGTACAACTGGTGCAGATCGTCGCGCCGGGCCAGGTCTTCCGCGCGGCTGAGTACCACGTGCTGCTGGACGCCAAAGCCGATCCGCTCGTTGCTGGCCCGTTCGACGAGCACCGCCCGCACCCCCATGTCTTCCTGGGCGATTCCGTACATCCTGGGCGCGCCGCGCTGTTCGCCGTCCACCGCGCACTGCACCAGGAAAGCCGGTTGATTCCGGGCCATCATGATCAATCCGAGCGCGGGCGCGATCCGGGCCAGTGGCCGGCCGCCCGCCTCGGGTACGGACTGGGGCGGATCCATCAACCGCCGACCGGCCAAACCGCGGAACGCGTCTCCGGTCAGTTGCTCGCGGTAGGCGTCGGGCAGGTTCACCCACGCCCGCCACACCGGCTCGTCGAAGACGGCCTGGAAAGCCGCGCCCAGCGCACACAGGTCGACGCCGATCAGATCCGGCAGCAACGCAGCGCCGTCCCGGGCGGCCGCCACCAGCAGCGCCTCCGCCGCCGCGACATCGGCCTGCCTCGGGTCGGCCGGTTCGTCGGCGGTCACAGCCACCCCGTCACGGTGTTCCAGGCCGAGGAGGCCGCGTGGCCAACCGCATGCGCGGCGGTGGTCGCCCCGGACGCGACCGCGTGGCCGACCGTGTCGGCGGTGTTGTGGAACCACTGCCAGTGGTGATACAGGTAATCGCCGCCCAGGTAGACCCCGGTGCCGATCATCGTGACCTCGCCGACCACCGGAATCTCGTCCGTCGCCATGTTGGCGACCACCAGGGCGCCGTTGACCCCCGCGGCGGCCCGGTCCACATTGCCCATCACGCCCGAGTCCTGCGGTTTGATGATCGTGCCGAGATCGCCGATCACCGCCGTGCCGCCAAGGACCTTGCTGGCGACATCGCCGACCGCGGTGGCCTTACCCACCCAGCTCGTGTCGGAGGCCCACTGCTTGGTGAAGGCCTCCGCGGCGTCGACCTTGGTGGTGAACCGGTTCGCCATGGACGTCACGTCGTCCCAGGAGGCCAACCCGTTGTCCGCGTCGTGGGCGAGCGAGCTGACGTCCGACCACCATTCGTCGACCTGGCCCGGCATCTCCTTCTGCCAGTCCGCGACCGCCTCGGTGACCGATTCGCCCTTCTTCAGCGCAGCCTCGAGCGCCGAGTCGGCGCCGAGCGCATCCCATGGGGCGTGCAGCTTCTCGATGAAGCCGCGGACCGGTTCGCTCTTCTCCCAGACCTTGTTCAGGTCCTCGACCGCCTGCTGCAACACGTTCTTGGTTTCGTCCGAGGACCGTCCCAGCTCACCGGTGGGCGCGTCGGCGGCGGAGGGAGTGGTCGCCGCGGCTGCCTGCTGTTGGGCGGACTTGAGCGCACCGGCGTAGCCACGGATCGCGTTGGCCACATTGGCCAGCGGCGCGGGGATGTTGCCGACGCCTTGCGAGACTCCGCCGGCGAAGTTGCTGTAGGCCTCCGCCGCCGCGCCCGACCAGTTGCTCGCGGTCCGGGCCTGGGCGGTGAAGGTTGTCGTGTCCGAGGACAGTTGGCCGACTGTTCCGGCGTGACCGTCCAGCGCGTCGGCCAGTCGCAGCAACGCATCCGGGTCACCAGGGGGCCCGCTCACCGTGGGCCACCGGCCTTGTTCATCCGGTGCGTGTTGGCCTGTTCGGTCGAATCGTAGTTCCCGGCCGTCTGCTTGAGATTCTGGCCGACGAAACCGAACAACGCGGCACTGTCCAGCATCGCCTTCGTCGCGGCGTCGGTCACCTGCGCGAGCAGCCCCGCCAACTCGGGCAGTCCGGCCGCTCCGGCCATCTGGGCCAGCGACTGGTTGACCCCGGTCGCGGTGGACTTCGCGGTGTCGCCAAGCCCGAGGATGCGCCCGCTGGCCGCATCGAGCTCTCCCGGTTGGACGGACATGTTGTCACCCACGAGGCACTCCTCCCTCGTCGACGCGATGGGTGTCGGGCGCGCCCGACACGGTAGTGGATGTGCACCCGGTTCGCGGGCTGCGACTTGACAAGGTACGTGTTACTCTCGTTAACTGTAACTCCGAGTAACACGTACGGACAGGTCCAACCTCGGGAGGATGTCGTGGACACCACGGACACGAACGCTCCAGGTCGAACGGAGTCGCCGCCGGCCAGCCGGGGCGCCATGTCGCGGCGCCTGCTGGACTCGTCGGAGACGTTGTCCTACGACCCGGTCCAGGAGGTCGACTGGGACACCCCGCTGGACACCGATCACCACGGGGCCAGCCCGGAGTGGAGCACCCTGTACGGCACGGCCTACTGGGCCGAGCTGACCCCGGAACAACAGCGCGAGCTGACCCGGCAGGAGGCCGCTTCGGTGGCCAGCACCGGGATCTGGTTCGAGATGATCCTGCAGCAGATGATGCTGCGTGACTTCTACGGCAAGGACCAGAGCGATCCGGCCTTCCAGTGGGCCCTCACCGAGATCGCCGACGAGTGCAGGCACTCCATCATGTTCGCGCGCGGCGCGGCCAAACTGC
Organism: Pseudonocardiaceae bacterium; assembly: GCA_035551355.1. Taxonomy (GTDB): domain Bacteria; phylum Actinomycetota; class Actinomycetes; order Mycobacteriales; family Pseudonocardiaceae; genus DATATV01. The sequence continues at coordinate 157,325 of DASZNF010000021.1, forward strand.
GCGCCCCGGCCTACCGCCCGCGCCGCCTGGTGCTTGAGCTGGGCCGGGTGTTCAAGACCCTCGCCTACGGCGAGGCGGCCTACGCGGCCATTCTGGTCGCCGAAGAGGTCCTGGACGTCATGCAGCGCGACTGGATGCGCGACGAGCGCGTGGCTCCCTTCGTCCGCACCATCAACAACATCCACGTGGTCGAGGAGTCCCGGCACATGAAGTTCGCCCGGGAGGAGACCAAACGGCGCCTGTCCAGGGCGAGCTGGCTGCGCAGGCGCTGGAACGCGCTGGTGATCTCGATCGCCGCCTACCACATCGTCGACGCCATGGTGAGCAAGCGCGTCTACGCCGTGGCCGGGCTGGACGTCCAGCGCGCCGTGCGGGAAGCCGCGAACAACGAGCACCACAAGTCCATGCTGCGCTCCAGCTGCGCCGGACTGATGGAGTTCCTTGACTCCGCCGGGCTGCTCACCCGCGAAGCGTTGTGGTTCTACCAGCGCGCGAACCTGGTCTGAACCGGTGGCCTACGCGATCACCCAGACCTGCTGCAACGACGCGTCCTGCGTGTCGGTCTGCCCCGTCAACTGCATCCATCCGACGCCGGACGAGCCGGATTTCGGCAGCACCGACATGCTCTACGTCGATCCGGTCGCCTGCATCGACTGCGGCGCGTGTGCCGACGCGTGCCCGGTCGACGCGATCTTCCCGGTGGAGGCGCTGACCGCCCCGCTGGACATCTACGCGGACATCAACGCCGGGTACTACCAGGAGCGCCAGCCGTCCGCGGCGCGGCGCGATCCAGCGCCGAACTTCCACGACTGGGCGCCGCCGGTGTTCTCCCGGGTCATCCCCAGCGATCTGCCCGCGCTGGACGTCGCGGTGGTCGGCACCGGCCCAGCCGGGATGTATGCGGTGCGGGATCTGTTGCTGCACACCACTTCCCGGGTCACCCTGATCGACCGGCTGGGCGTGCCGGGCGGACTGGTCCGATACGGCGTCGCGCCGGATCACCCGGCCACCAAGAAGATCGGCGAGAGCTTCGCCCGGTTCCACACCCACCCGCGGCTGCGGATGCGGCTGAACACCGAGATCGGCCGGGACGTCACCGTGGCCGACCTCGCCGCCCGGCACGACGCGGTGATCTACGCGGTCGGCGCCTCGGCCGACCGGCGGCTGGACATTCCCGGCGAGGAGCTGCCGGGCAGCATGCCGGCCACGACCGTTGTCGCCTGGTACAACGGACATCCGGACGTGCCGGCCGACGCGGTGGACCTGTCCGGGGAGCGCGTGGTCATCGTCGGCAACGGCAACGTCGCGCTGGACGTGGCCCGGATCCTGGTCGGCGATCCGGACCCGTTGGCGACCACCTCGATCTCGCCGGATGCGTTGGCGCGCCTGCGATCCAGCAAGGTGCGGGAGGTCGTGCTGCTGGCCCGGCGCGGACCGGAGGACGCCGCCTGCACCGCGCCCGAACTGCGCGCTCTCATCCAGCACCCGGACATCGACCTGGTGGTCGATTCCGGTTCGCTGCCGGAGGATGCCGTGCTCTCCGGCGGGAAAGCGGAGCTGTTGCGCGAGGTTTCCCAGGAGCAGGTGGACTTCACCGCCCCTCCCCCGGCCGACCGGCGGCGCATTGTGTTGCGGTTCCATTCCACCCCAACGGAGATCGTCGGTGACCAGCGGGTACGTGGGCTGCACGTCACCGGGCGGGACGGGGATGTGGAGATCAGCACCGAGCAGGTGGTGCGGGCGATCGGGTATCGCGGACGCCCGGTGCCCGGGCTGCCCTTCGACGAGCGGACCGGCACCGTTGCGAACACCGGCGGCCGGGTGGACGGCGTGCCGGGCGCCTATGTCGTCGGCTGGATCAAGCGCGGGCCGTCCGGCGGGATCGGCGCGAACCGTATCTGCGCCGAGGAAACCATCAGCGCACTGCTTGAGGACGCCGGGTCCGGACTGCTGACCAGCCGCGACCGGCGCCGCGCGGCGCGATCGTTGTTCGGCCGCAAGCCCAAGGAGCGGGCGAAGGTCGAGTAGGTTGTGAACCAGGCCGACGTTCAGCCCGCGGAGCGCTGGAACAGTGGGCCGTGGTCCAGTTCGGGCAGCACGTACCGGGCGAACAGGTCGGCCTCGGTGCTGTGCGGATAGCCGGACAGGATGAACGCGGACAGGCCAAGTCCCTGGTACGCCTTGATTTTGGCCAGCACCTGGTCCGGATCGCCGACGATGGCCGCGCCGCAGCCCGAGCGCGCCCGGCCGATCCCGGTCCATAGATTGTCCTCCGCATAGCCATCGCCGCCGGCCGCCTCGCGGAGCTCCGCCTGGCGGCGCACGCCCACGGATTGGCTGTCCAGCGACCGGCCCCGGATCGCCGCGCCCTCGGCGTCGTCAAGGCGTGACAGCAGCCGGTCGGCGGCCTCGCGGGCCAGACTCTCGGTCTCGCGGACGACAACATGGACCCGGTAGCCGAACTTCAGGGTTCGCCCGTGGTTCGAGGCCCGCCGCGTCAGGTCGGCGATCATACCTTCGATGGCGTCCATCCGGTCCGGCCACATCAGATAGACGTCAGCGCCGGCGGCTGCGGCTTCCCGCGCCGGATCGGAGAGGCCGCCGAAGTAGAACAGTGGGCTGCGGCCGGAGACTGTTCTCAAGCGCGGCGGATCGAGCTTCAGCCGATAGAACTCGCCGGTGTGATCGAGAGATTGACCGTTCA
>DASZNF010000022.1:0-38682 GCA_035551355.1 Pseudonocardiaceae bacterium
CCGGTAGGTGCCGGGGCCGCCGATCAGCCCGGCGAACACCGGCTCGTCGGCCCAGCCCGGCACGCACAGCCACACCACGTGCCCGTCCGGACCCAGCACCGCGCCGCGCTCGCCGTCGGCCAGCAACGCGTACTCCCGCAGCGGGTGCGGCCGCGGCGGGGCGAGCGGTTGTCGCGGCATGGTTCTCCTCTTCCGTCTTCCCAGCTCAGAGTTCCTCGCGGACACCGGCTTCGTGGGTGATGCCGGCGACCTGGTCGGCCAGCCGCCCGGACATGGCCAGCCGTCCCTGGTGGTGGCGGAAGGTCGGCAGGATCGTGCGGCCGAACGCGCTTTCCAGTTCGAAGGCCAGCGCGCCGTACCCGGCCAGCCCGGCCACCACCACCCCGGCGATGCCGGCGGCCTGCTGCCCGGCCGCCGAGCCGCTGAGCTGGTAGACCCCGCTGATGGCGAACCGGGCGGCCGCGCCGCCGATGACGATCGCGGCGAGTACCTTGCCGGCCGCGGCCGTCCCGGTCGGCACCAGCAGCGCCGCCGCGGCGGCGACCAGCAGGACGCCCAGGCCGGGGCTGGGTACACCCGGCGCGCCCAGCAGCAGGAGCAGACCGGCGGCCAGCCAGGTCCCGCCCAGCACGCCGAGTCCGGTGGCGCAGACGGGATCGCGGGCCAGCAACCCGAACACGGTGCCGAGCGCCTGCAGCGGCACGACGAAACACAGCACGCCGATGGCGATCTCGTGGGTCTGGGCGACCGGGGTCCAGTGCAGCTGTATCGCCGAGAGCAGCAGGCTGCCCACGAACAGAGCCAGAAAGCCCAGTGGCAGTGCGGACCCGATCGGGCGCAACACCACCTGGGTGTGCCGACCCGGCCGGTATGTCGCGCCGGTACTCATCTGACCACGCTCCTTCCACAACGCTGACCGCACAGCCATACCCGGACCGTGCGGCCGTCGAACATTCCGACCCGATCGTGTGCCCAGAACAACAGTTTGGTTGAGCAAGAGTTGCCAATTTCGGGCAGTTGTCGGCGGACCTACGGGAAGGAGTAACCGCAGTCGATCACGAGCTTCACCGGCTGGGCACGGCGATGATCGCCATGGCTTCCGATTCGTCCTCGTCGAACGGTTCGCCGGTCACCCGGCCAACCCGCGCGCCGAAGGTCGCGATCGGCCGCAGACCGGCGCCGGTCATCAACTCGACGATCTCGGGCCTCCGGTAGTAGCGAATGAAATGCCGTAGCCGGCCGCCGGTTCCGTCCGGCGCGCCGTCGCGCTGGACTCGCGCGGCGTTCCGGAACACCATCGCGTTGGCCTGATCGGAATCCGTGGCCCGGCGCAGCACCCGAACCCGCTGGCACACCTGCGCGGCCAGGCTGGTCCTGCCGATCCCCATCGGACCCTCGATGGTGATGACCGGTCGGCCGCTGCAGATAGGCGATCGGGACACCGACGGCACTGACCACACCGGCCGCGGCGCCGATCAGGGCGAGAAGGTCCACGGTGGAGATGATCCAGCCAGTCCCGGCCGGCGGCCATCCGCCATTCGACCGCACGAGTTGAGGCCTTTCACGGTGCTCGGCACCGGTTTGTCCCTCGCCCGAGCTACCCGGAACTGTCCTCCCCAGGGCGACGCGGAACACCGCCTCCAGCGCCTAGTTTTCCTCTCGCCGAACGGCATTCACCGCAACTGGGAGGAATCTCAAGCCAATGGCATCCGACGCATTACCGCGCACCCGCCGCCGCTGGCTGATCGGCGCGGGCATCCTGACCGTGACGGCGGGCGTCGCCGGCGCGCTGACCCTGGTGCCGGCCGCACAGGCCAACGACACCGCCGTCAACCCGGTGCAGACCTCGATCGCCTGGGGCGCCTGCCCGGCGCTCGCCCCGGGCGCCACCCGGGATCCGCGGGAAACCTGCGGCACCGTGACCGTGCCCCTGGACTACCGGAACCCGCAGGGCGGGACCATCACGGTCGAGGTGTCCCGGATCGCCACCGCCAAGCCCGGCCGGAAGCGGGGCGACCTGCTGCTCAACCCCGGCGGCCCGGGCCTGGAAGGGCTGGACATGCCGACCACGATCGCACCGACCCTGCCCGCGTCCGTGCTGGAGGACTACGACCTGATCGGCTTCGACCCGCGCGGGGTGGGCCACAGCTCCCCGATGAGCTGCGGCCTGACCGACCCCAGCGAGGCCGACGCCTTCCCCTACCCCGCCGCCAACGGCTCGATCCAGGCCAACGTGGCCAACGCCCGCGACATCGCCCAGCACTGCGCCACCATCGGCGCCGAACTGAAGTACTTCACCACCGCCAACACCGCCCGCGACCTGGACCGCATCCGGCAGGCGCTGGGCGTGCCCAGGATCTCCTACTGGGGCCAGTCCTACGGCACCTACCTCGGCGCGGTCTACACCGCGCTGTTCCCGCAGCACACCGACCGGATGGTGCTGGAGGGCAACGTCGATCCCAACACCGTGTGGGCGCCCCAGATCCAGCTGTGGAATCGGGGGATGAACGCCCGGTTCCCGGACGCCGCGAAGGCGGCCGCGGCCGACGACGCCGATCTCGGGCTGGGTAGAACCAGTGCCCAGGTCACCGCGAACTTCCTGGCCCTGGCCGCCCGGCTGGACCGGACCCCGGCCGCCGTGCCCGGCACGCCGGTGTCGATCAGCGGCGCGATCCTGCGCGCCGTGACCTACCAAATGTTGCTGCACAACGAAACCCTCGCCCCGCTGACCCAGTTCTGGAAGGCGGCGGCCGATCTCGCCGCGGGCAGGACTCCGACTGCCACGGACACCTCGGTGCTGCAACAAGTCTTCGCCGACGCGCCGACCGCGCCCGGAGTGCCCGCGGACAACCAGATCGCCATGAGCATGGCGCTGGTCTGCGGCGACGTCGCCTGGTCCCGGAACGTGGCCGGATACGCGAAGGCGACCGCGGCCAGCCGGGCGGCCTACCCGTTGAGCGATGGCATGCCGGCCAACATCTGGCCGTGCGCGTTCTGGTCGCAGGCGCCGATCGAGTTGCCAGTCCGGGTCACCTCGAACGGCCCGCGGGACGTGCTGATCCTGCAGAACCGCCGGGACAATGCCACGCCGTGGGAGTCCGGCCTCGGGATGCGCAAGGCGTTGGGCGCCCGCGCCGGTTTCGTCGGCGTGGACAACGGCGGCCACTACGTCTACGGCACCGGCTCGACCTGCGCCGACCAGGCCACCGTCGCGTTCCTCGCCAACGGCACCCTGCCGAGCCAGGATCTGTACTGCGCGGGGCCGAAGTCCTGATCCCGCAACGGGTTGCCCACCTCGCAGGCCGGGGTGAACAACACTCCATTGTGGACTTCTAGCGCCCGCCCAGGCGAGCCTTCAGTCGCGGGTAGACCCGCAACGCATTGCCGGAGAACACTTTCTCGCGTTGCTCGGCGGTCAGCGCGGCGGCGTCGACGTAACGTTTGGTGTCGTCGAAGTAGTGGCCGGTCCTCGGGTCGATGCCGCGCACGGCGCCCACCATCTCCGAGCCGAACAGCACGTTGTCCACGTCGATGACCGAGAACAGCAGGTCGATGCCGGGCTGGTGGTAGACGCAGGTGTCGAAGAAGACGTTGCGCATCAGGTGAGTGTCCAGCTCGGGCTTCTTCAGCATGTCGGCCAGACCCCGGTAGCGGCCCCAGTGATACGGGATCGCGCCCCCGCCGTGCGGGATGATCAAGCGCAGCTGGGGGAACTCGGCGAACAGATCACCCTGCAGCAGCTGCATGAACACCGTGGTGTCGGCGTTGAGGTAGTGCGCGCCGGTGGCGTGGAAGGCCGGGTTGCAGCTGGCCGAGACGTGCACCATGCCGGGCACGTCCAGCTCGCACATGGCCTCGTACAGCGGGAACCAGTACGGGTCGGTCATCGGCGGGGAGTTCCAGTGCCCGCCACTGGGGTCGGGGCTGAGATTGAGCCCGACGAAGCCCAGGTCGACGGTCCGGCGCAGCTCGGCGATCGCGGCGTCCAGCGGTTCGCCCGCGGTCTGCGGCAGCTGGGCCACGCCGGCGAAGGAGTCCGGGAACAGCTCGACCACCCGGGCGATCAGGTCGTTGCAGGCCCGGGCCCAGGCCGCGCCCACCTCGATGTCGCCCTGGTGATGGGCCATGGCCGAGGCGCGTGGGGAGAAGATGGTCATATCCGCGTCGCGCTCGCGCAGCAGCCGCAGCTGGTTGGCCTCGATGCTCTCGCGGATCTCGTCGTCGCTGATGCGCGGGTACTCGGGAGCCGGGCGCCCGTCCAGGAAGGACTGCACCTGGTCCTTGCGCCAGTCCGTGTGCGCTGCCGGGGCGGTCGTGTAGTGGCCGTGGCAGTCGATGATCATCCCAACCTCCGCGTCGTGCTGCACCCGTCGCCCCGAACGGTAGCAAGTGTCACCTAGATTGTTAACAATCTAGGCTACGAAATATTCGACAGCGGTCAGTTCGCGTCCGGTCCGGACTCGCGGCGCACCACCAGCAGGGCGATGTCGTCCCGGGCCCGCTGCGCGCCGACCAGGGCCGCCATCACCCGGACGCAGACCACCTCGGGCGATTCCAGCGTGATCGCCTTGCGCAGCTTCTCCAGCCCCTGGTCCAGGTCGCTGTCCCGGCGTTCCACCAGCCCGTCGGTGTAGAAGCAGAGCAGGCCGTCCGGGGGCAGGTCGAGCACCGTGGTCGGGCACGCCCCGCCTGCCGTGGGAAAGCCGATCGGCGAGCGCACCGGCAGGTCGGTCAGCACGGTCTCCCGGCCGGGCACGGCCAGCATGGGCGGCGGATGACCGGCCAGCGCCACGGTGACGTGCTCGCGCGCCGGGTCGATCACCGCGTACGACACGGTGGCCATGGCGCCGACCTCGAAATGCTTGGCCTTGCGGTCGAGCTGGTCGAGCACCTCGCCCGGATCGTCGAACACCAGCGCGAACGCCCGCAGCGCGCTGCGCAGCCGGCCCATCACCACCGCCGCGCCCAGACCGTGCCCGACCACATCGCCCATCACGATGCCGACCCGGCCGCCGGACAACGAGAACATGTCGTACCAGTCGCCGCCCACCCCGGTCTCGGTGCCCGGCACGTACCGGGAGGCCAGCGACAGGCCGGGCACGGCCGACGGCACGCTGGGCACCAGGCTGTGCTGCAACGCCTCGGCCGCGGCGCGCTCGATCGCGGTCACCTGGTTGTGCGTGGCCAGGCCGATCCGGTCGGCGACCAGCTGCAGCAGCTGGACGTCGTGGTCGGTGAACCGCTTGGGCTTGACGGTGCCGATGTGCAGCACGCCGATCAGCCGCCCCTCGGCGATCATCGGAACGCCGAGCAGTGCCTGCAGCCCCCGCTCCCACAGCAGCGGGTTGATCACCGTGGACGCGTCCACGTGGTCGACCGCCACCGGCCGCCGCTGGGCGGCGATCGTCCCGGCGAAGCCCCGGCCCATCGGAATCCGCACGCCCTGGCGGACCTCCGCCTCGATGCCCACCGCCGCGGTGGCCAGCAGGTACTGCTGGGCGTCGTCCAGCAACAGCACGGTCGCCGTGTCCGCCTGCAGCAGGTCCCGCACCCGCTCCAGCAGCTCGATGAGCAGCTTCTCGGTGCTCAGCTGGGCCAGGGCGGAATCGGTCACCGCCGCGATGTTGCGCAGGCGGTCCTCCGCCGGATCCCCGGTCACCACGGGTGCAACCCTAACCGGGCGGCGAGCCACTCGCGGCCAGCGCCACCGCCACCGAGGGGTACACCGGGAACAGTTCGGTCAGCCCGGTCAGCTCCATGGGCCGGGTGACGATCCGATGGTCACCGGCCACCCGGACGTCCAGCTGCCGTTCCCGCGCACCATCGTGCAACTGGAGCAGCAGGTTCAACCCGGCCGAGGCGAAGAACTGGAGGCCGGTCAGGTCCAGGACCACCACCGGTGCGCCCACCTCGATCGCCTCGCGCAGCGCGGTCCGGGCCGGCTCGACGGTCATCATGTCCAGCTCACCGGTCAGACCGACCACCACTGCCCCGTCCTGCCGGCTGCTGGTGACAGTCAACGCCGATGCGACACGCTGATTCGATTGCCCCGTAATGTCGGCTGCCCTCCCTTGCGGTGTGGCGACGCCCGACGTTCATCCGACGCGTCCCACAAGGTACGACCGGAACACGATCACGGCGGATCGAAACGGCGGTTGGCGCCTGTGCCTGTGCCTGTAGCCTACCGAGGTGACCGGTCTCGCCTGTATCCCATGGGATATCCGGTGACGCCGGTCAATCCGGAGCAATACCTGGTACGGCTGGATCTGCCCCCGGGACCACCGCCGCTGAGCCTGCTGCGGGACCGTATCGCCGCCTCGCTGCCCCAGCAACACGCCGAGCTGATCGCGGACATTCAGTTGGTGGCCACCGAATTGATCACCAACGCCTTTCTGCACGGGCAGCCGCCGGTGCGGTTCGTCCTGCACGACCCAACCCGGGACGGGCTGTTGCGGATAGAGGTGACCGACCGCGGACCGGCCATGCCCGAATTGCGGCACCCGGACCTGAGAACGCCGAACGGCCGCGGCCTGCTGCTGGTCGAGGCGTACAGCGTGAAGTGGGGAATCGCGACCGGCCCGGATGGCAAGACGGTGTGGGCCGAATTGGCGGTCTCCGCGCGTGGCCGGTGACCTTGCTCTTGCCGGTTTGACTTGCCGGTTTGGCAATTCTTTGCTGTTTCGGCAATGCACTTTGCCATTTCGGCGCAGGCCGGGGCATGTTGGGGTCGGAGGTGGTCACCATGACCCAGCAACCCGCCGATCCGTTCTCGCACGAAGTGGAAGCGGCCGTCAGCACGCAGATCATGGGCAACCGGCGCCACGGTCTGGTGCCGGAGAAAGAAAAGTCATCGGACGCCCAGTTCTGGGACGACAGATACGGCAGCCAGGAGCAGCTGTTCAGCGGCAGCCCCAACGGGGTGCTGGTCACCGAGGTCACCGACCTGCCGCCGGGCCGGGCGCTCGACCTCGGTTGCGGGGAGGGTGGCGACGCGCTCTGGCTGGCCCGGCACGGCTGGCAGGTCACCGCGGTCGATATCTCCCAGGTCGCCCTGCGCCGCGCCGCCACCAGTGCCGGCGACCGGGCCGACCGGGTGGCCTGGACGCGCGCCGATCTCACCGTCACGCCGCCCCCGGCCGATGCGTTCGACCTGGTCTCGGCCCAGTATTTCCCGCTACCGCGCCAATCCGGCCACGCCGCGCTCCGCGGCCTGCTGGCCGCCGTCGCACCCGGCGGCACCGTGCTGATCGCGGGCCACGATCTGGCCGACATCCCGCCGGACCACCAACTCGAACTCGACCCACGCGACTTCTATCAGCCGGCCGAGATCGCCGAACTCCTCGACGACGCCTGGACCGTCCTGGTCAACGAAACCCGGGCCCGGACCGCGGCCGCACCCCCGGGCACCCACCACGCCAGCGACACCGTCCTGCGCGCCCGACGACGGCACTGAACCGTCCCGCCCATGGCGTGACAATGAAAATTCCATCACCCGAAGTGTTGCGCTGAACGAGCAAAAGCGGACATCTCCCATTTAGCCTGTTTGGCGGCTTTACTCATTGCTCGCCGACGCTAGTGCGTCCAACGTCGCCGCACAGCGACGACACTGGGGGCTTTTCACTGGGGGACATCGGATACTGGCATTCTGACCAGTCACGCCGCGAAATTTTCCATGCCGTGTTACCGGCGACCGAGCCTCCTGGCGCCAAACCCCGCAGGTCCCGCCAGCCGACTGGGGAGCCGGAAGTGATGTGCTTACACAATGATGATGATCGCAGCTTATTCAGACGCAAATTCGCACGCAGACGCAGGCGCGCCGTTCTGGCCGCCGCGACCGTGGCCGTCGCGGTCACCTTGACCACCGGTATTACCGCCGCCGCGCAACCCGGTGGCCCGCAGACTTCGGTCGCACCGGGAGAAAAAGCCAAGGAGTTGCTGGCGCAGCAGCAGACGGTGCACTCCGCGGGCGACCGGGACCTGATGTCGCCGTTGATACGGACCCAGCACATTCTTGACGCGGCCGCCGACCGCATCAAAGCGCTTGTCGCAACGGAATCTGTCCGGATACGGCAGCCTGATCGTGTCACCCGAGACCGGGCTGCTGACCCTGTACTGGAAGGGCGCCATACCAGCCGCGTTGATCGCGCTGGGCCGATCGCTGACCAGTGCGGCCATCACGATCGACATCCGGGCCGCAGACTACACCGAGCAGCAGCTGACCTCGGCCGTCGACACCATCGCCGACAGCCCGGCCGCGGTGGCGGCCGGGATCGCCACCGTGAAGCCGCTGACCGACGCCAGCGGCATCGAGGTCGATGTCAGCAAACCGCAGTTCTCCGCACAGGCGGTCACAGCCGCGCTCCCGGCCACCGGGGGGCCACCTACGTCACCGCCGGTTCGACCCCGACCCCTATCTTCGGCCGGCAGGCCGACACCTCACCGTTCTGGGGTGGCGCGACCATCGTCAACCCGTCCTACGGCGAGGAGTGCACCTCCGGTTGGCCGGTTCACTTTACCGACAATCCCAGCGGGCAGTTCCTGCTCACCGCCAATCACTGCGGATCGTTCGGCGGCGGCGACAAGTACTACACACCGGCCAACACCTATATCGGCAACCAGATCGGGCAGAACGACCTCCAGCACGACACCCTGATGGTCGAACTGGACTACAGCAACTCGACCGCGGGCAGCGCGATCTACACCGGTGGCGTGAACGCGTCCGGGAACTACAACGGAAGTGGCCTGCCCATCTCGTTCATCGAAGGGTCGGGAACGCCGGAGGTGGGCGACTACGTCTGTGCGTCCGGTGCCTTCTCCGGCGAACGATGCCTGGTCAAAATCACCAACACCGATGTGACCTCGCCGCCGAACACCTTGTACCAGCACATGGTCGAAGCGGAACAGACGAACGATACGGTCGGCGTCGCCGGGCAGGGCGACAGCGGGGGGCCGGTCTACACGCCGAACGAGGATGGCAGCGTCACAGCGCTCGGTACCCTGTCGTCGATCGACCCCGGCACCGTCGTTCCCTGCACCGGAGTGCAGAACCGCCTCTGTGCTTGGCGGGTGTATTTCTCCAACATCAATGATGCCATTCAGTATTACGCCATCAGCGTAAATGGCCTTGGCTAGGATGAAATCCTGACCGGTGCCGTGGTGTCCTGGCGGTACGTCACTCGCTCGGACACCACGGCACACTGGGTGCCCGGCATCCGATCAGGCCGATCCACCGGACGGAGACGACGCCATGTTCACCGCCGCCGCACCCCTGCCCACCGGCGAACGCACACCACCTCAAGATCTGGCCGAGCGGATCGCCCGGTTCGGCGTCGACCTGTACCAAGCCATCGCCGCCGAAGAACATGGCAACATCGCGCTGTCCCCGTACAGCATCGCCGTTGCCCTGCAGATGGTGTGGCACGGTGCGGCCGGGGAAACCGCGGACGAGATCGCGGCGACGCTGCACCAGACCGGCTCCCCGGCCGACGCCCACCGGCAATTGTTCTCGATGCTGAACACCGAACTGCCCGGCGACGCCCTCACTCTGAACACCGCCAACACCCTCTGGGTGCAGCACGGACTACACCTGCATTCCGCCTTCGCCGACGCACTGCACACCGGCTACGACGCCAGTCCACACCGGACTGACTTCATCCGGGATGCGGAGTCAGTGCGCCAGGAGATCAACCGGGTCATTGCCGGACAGACCGGCGGCCACATCGTCGAGCTGCTCGACCAGGGCTCGATCGGCCGGCTAACGCGACTGGTGCTGGCGAACGCGTGCTATCTCCTGCTCCGTTGGGACGAACCGTTTCCACCCGAGGCGACCACCGAGCAACCGTTCCACATTCCGGACCGCGAACCGGTTGCGGTGCCGATGATGCGGCGTAAGGCGGTGTTCGGCTACCTGCGTGGCGACGGCTACGAAGCGGTGAGCCTACCCGACGCGTCCGGGCAGCTCGCGGTCACCATCCTGCTGCCAGCTGGGCCAAAGCTGTTGGCCCAGCTGAGAAAGCGCGGCTTGCTGTCGATTCTGGCCAATCTGCGGCCGACCGAGCTGACGCTCACTCTGCCCCGATTTCGCTTGCACGGCAACAGTTCACTGAACACCATGCTGCAACAGCTCGGCATCCGGCGGGCCTTCGACAAAGGCCGCGCCGAGTTCACCAACATCACCGACGACGAGCCGCTGTACCTCAGCAACGTCGTCCACGGGATCGAGCTCGCCGTCGACGAGCGGGGCGCCGAGGCCGCGGCGGCAACGGCGGCGGTCATCAGCACCATCTCTCTGTCCCTCCCGCCGCGAGAAGTCACGGTCGATCGGCCGTTCCTGTTCGCCATCACGCATTCCGGCACGGGCCTGCCGCTGCTGTTCGGTCGCGTCCAGGACCCATCGGTGACGTGATGGTGGGTGCCCGGACGAATCCGTGCACCCACCCGGGAAAACTCAGTCTCCCTTGACGTTGACCAGCTGCCGCAGGGTGTGACGGATGTCCACCAGTTCGGCGGCGTCGGCCATGATCGTGTCGATCGGCTTGTACGCGGCCGGAATCTCGTCCAGGAACGCGTCCGTGTCTCGGTACGCTGTAGTTGTGGTGGCACTGGATCCGCTCCTGCTCCACCACATCATCGCCCAGTCACTCGCCGACGCAGCCGATCACCCGGTCCATCATCTCGTCCCGGCTGCACAGCGCGAACTCCTGCGCCCAGCGCAACTCCCTGATGTAGCGCCAGAACTCGTCGGTGCCCTCCACCAGGTAGGCCAGATCCCGGTCGGGCAACGGGATCCACCACCGCTCACACAACTTGCGTGCCACCTCGATGTGCCGCTGCGCGATCTTGTTGCCCACGCCCCGGCTGCCCGAGTGCAGGAACAGCCACACCCAGTCCAGCTCGTCCACGGTGACCTCGATGAAATGGTTGCCCGAGCCCAGGCTGCCCAGCTGCAGCGCCCATTTCCCGGCGTACCGGGCCGGATCGAACTCGGCTTTGTCCGCCAGTTCGGTCAACCGCGTCACCCGCGCCTCGGCGGTCGCGGTCAGCCGCTTGTTGTCGTGCCCGGCCGACAGCGGGACGACTCGCTCGATCGCCACTCGCAGCCGGGACAACGGTTTCGCGTGCCCGGTGAACCGAGCCCGGTCGAACTGGGTACGCACCGCGATCATGCCGCAGCCGATGTCCACGCCCACGGCCGCCGGAATGATCGCGCCCAGGGTGGGAATCACCGACCCGACCGTGGCGCCCTTGCCCAGGTGGACGTCCGGCATCAGCGCGAGATGCGGGTAGATGAACGGCATCGACGCGGTCAGCTCGGCCTGCGCGAGCGTCTTGTCGTCCAGAATGGACGCCCAGTTGAACAACTTTCCGTTGATCTTCCGCATTTCTCGATGGTGACAGTGGCGAGCTGGCCCGGCAATCGAGATACCGGATCGGCTCGCGGCAATCGATATACCGGGTCGGCTCGCCGCTGCCGAGGATCAGTTGTTCGAACCGAGCGTGATCCAGTTCGCCAGGTCGGCCTCGGAGGACTGGGCCACCGTGGCGCCGGCCGGGATGTCGACCGACACCGGCGCGTAGTAGGGCCGCCGGATGGACGGGTCGTAGTGACCGGTCTTCGGGTCGGGCTTCGCGTCCGAGGGCAGATATCCGGCGAAGGTCAGGTACCAGCTCTGGCCGTCCTGGACCACGGCCGGCACCCCGGGCGCCATCACCGTGTCGGCGATGTAGTTGGGCCAGTTGGCTTCCTGGGACTGCAGCAGGTACTTCACCTCGGGCTGACCGGCTTTCCCCCACACCCCGTTGGTGTCGGTCATGGTGATCCGCCGGTAGGAACCGCCCGCCGCGGGCAGGAACGTGTCCGACCAGGCCAGGCCGATCTTGTAGTCGGGTTCGTTGTATGCGCCGGTGGAATAGGCCATCAGGTACTTGCCGTCCACCCTGGTGATGTTGCCGGTCTCGATCAGTTTGAACGTGTCGGGTTGGTTGAGGCCGTTGAACAGCTCGGAGTTGTAGTCACCTGGCGCCAGCAGCACGGTCGGCTTCGCCGCGTCCGGGGTGTCCGGCTTGTCCATCAACTGGGCCACGATCCCGTCGTGATTGGGCGAGTTGGTGAGCCGGGCGCTGTAGACGAGATAAAGCGTGTTCCCGTCCTCGTAGTACTTGCCGTCGTAGTCCGCCTTGGTGGGCGTGCTGAACGAACCGACGAGCAGGGAGTCGGCGACCCAGTCGGTGGGCACCGCACCCTTGACCACTTTCTTCGGGTGCGCGTGCAGGATCACCGTCCACGCGGTGGCGTCGGGGAATTCGGGGTTGGACACGTAGTAGGACACGGCCATCTGCCACTTGCCCGAATTGTCCTGGAAAATGTTGTTGTTGAATTCATTCCGCAGCGTCGCGTCGGCCGCGGACGCCTGATCGCCCAGATCCGGGCCGATGGCCACGCTGATCGGGGTCGCGTGGAAGCAGCCCGCGGCGAGGCTGCCCGGACAGCCGAGCAGGTCCTGGGTGGTGCCGGACAGCGTCAGCGGGATCGAGCCCGCGTCCGAGGCGGCCAGGTGGATGGGATAGGGGTCGGAGAAGAACCCCTGCTTGGGGTTCTTGGTGACGTTCGTCATCGGCTTGATCACCTGCGCCGGAGCGGAGGTGAGGGCGGGCAATGCCGTCCCGGTTGTGTCCGGCGTGCACCCGACGCCGAACAATGTGAGGAACATGCAGGTAAGAGCCACGATGTGTGCTCGAATCATGCCGCGCCAGCCCCCTCGCGAATGCGTCCACTGTAGATCCGAAGCCATGTCATCCGTACCACGGTCGTGGTCGGGCCCGGGGTTCGGACGACACTCGTTCAGCGAACACTCAGCAACTTTTTCGATCGTCTTGAACCTGCCGACGGGCAAAGTCGTGTTCACTGATGGCGTCTCGACAACGTGGTCGAGCTGTCCTCCATACGCGCCTGCGCCACGAAAGTGAGCCCACATGTCATCCGCCGAACAGCAGCCGAGAACCAAGGACCTGGGCGGCAGCGAGCAGTGGCTCGCGCAGTACAAGGCGAAGATCGCCAAACGCACGGAGGAGACCGCGCAACTGGAGGCGATCACCGCCTCGACCACGGGCACCGCGCGTTCCGAGGACGGCGCGGTCACGGTCACGGTCAGCGCGACCGGCCAGTTGCGCGACCTGCGGTTCGGCCCGAAGGCGGCCGAGCACAACCCGGCCCAGCTGTCCGCCGTGGTGATGCGCACCGTGGCCCAGGCCCAGCGGTCGGTCGCCGACCAGTTGATCGAGGCATGCGAGGAGACCGAGACCGGCGCGGCGCTGGTCCCCATGATCACCGACATGCGGGACCGCATCCAGGCGCCCGGCGAGGAGATCCCGGCCAACGCGTTCGACGAGCTGGCCGAGGATCCGCCGGAACCGGCGCCGACCCCGCCTCCGCCGGCGTGGCAGACACCACAGGCACCCGCGCCGGCCGCCGCCCCACCGCGGCGCCGCACCACCCGGGCCGTCCAGGACGACACCGATGACTTCAGCGAGGAGGCACCGTGGTGATGCCAGGCTCCTCCTACTCCACCCCGGACACCAGCCAGTCCGGCACCGGATCGGACGAATCGCCCTACAGCCCGGACAGCTCCACCTACGGGGGTTACGACTCGAGCAGCGGGTCCGGCAGCGGCTACTCCGACAGCTACTCCGACAGCGGGTCCGGTTACGGCGACTACTCGGGTAGCGGGTCCGGTTACGGCGACTACTCGGGCAGTGGGTCCGGTTACAGCGACTACTCGGGCAGTGGCAGCGGGTCGGGCAGCGGCTCCGGCACCGGTCCCTCGGACATCGGCAGCTCCGGGCAGGACACCCAGTCGCCCTACTCGCCCTACTACGGCCAGGGCCAGACCAGCGGCTCGGGCTCCGGCTACGGATCGTCGAATGGGTCCGGCGCGCCCGGCGGGGCCGGTGCGGACAGCGCGAACGGCAGCCAGCTCTGGGAGAACATCAACTCGCAGGTCAACAGCATCGAGCAGCAGGCCGAGCAGCTGGGCCAGGGTGTGATCAACAAGCCCTCACCGGAGGGCATGTCCGACATCATCACCTTCACCACCGATCCGTTCGAGCAGATCGCCGAGGCCGGCGGGCCGTTCAGCAAGATCAACGCGCAGTTCCTGCAGATCCTGATGGAGCCACTCAGCCAGCTCAAGGTCGACGTCGACGCGGTGCGCAACTGCGCCGACCAGACCCATCAGAGCGCGAACAGCATGCTGCAGCTGGCCCAGCAGCACGGCCAGGACACCAGGTCGCTGAGCAACAACTGGAAGGGCTCGGCGTCCCAGGGCTACCAGAACGTCTCCAGCAACACCTCCTACCAGCTGGCCGCGCTGGGCAAGGTCGTGGACGGCATCGGTTACGTCACCTACTGCGCAGGCGGGCTGGTGGCCGGCCTGTCCAGCGAGTTCACCCAGGCGATCGCGGCCAATCTCCAGGCGCTGACCACCTGGGAATCGAAGATGGACAGCCTGCAGGCCGTGATGGTCATCTCCTCGGGCTTCTCCGCCTCCCAGGCCGCCAACGGCATGGCGCAGCAGATGGCGCAGAAGATGAGCGACCTGCACAACGCGCTCAACCAGATCAACAGCATGATCACCGAGCTGGAGAGCATGCTCAACCAGGTCTCCTCGGAGCTGTACCAGAGCGAGCAGGCCAGCGGGTCCGGTACCGGATCCGGCAGTGGCAGCGGCAGCGGGTTCGGCTCGGGCACCGGGGCGCGGTCCTACTCGGGCAGCGGGTCCGGCGCGTACTCGGGCAGTGGTTCCGGGTCGTATTCGGGCAGCGGGTCCGGCACGGGCGTCGGCTCCTACTCCGGTGGCGGGTCCTACTCGGGCAGCGGCGCCGGTTCCTACTCCGGCTCAGGCATGGGCTCCTACTCCGGCAGCGGTTCGGGCCTCGGGTCCTACTCGGGCACCAACGGCCCGACCACCACCTCCGGCTACAACCCCGGCTCGGGCACCGGTTCCGGCTCCGGCTCGGGCGGCGGCCTGGACACCTCCGGCCTGGGCGGCGGGTCCGGATCGGGTTTCTCCATGGGCAGCGGGTCCGGCGGCTCGACCATCCCGTCGGCCGGCATGCCGAACCTGTCCGGGCTCGGCGGCGGCGGCGCCGGTGGCAGCTCGGGCGGCGGTTCCG
This sequence comes from Pseudonocardiaceae bacterium, assembly GCA_035551355.1. GTDB lineage: Bacteria > Actinomycetota > Actinomycetes > Mycobacteriales > Pseudonocardiaceae > DATATV01. The sequence goes on from DASZNF010000022.1 coordinate 15,172, forward strand.
GCGGCGGGTCGTTCAGCGGCCTGAGCGGCAGCGGGGCGACCATGCCGTCGGCGTTCGACCCGTCCTCGCTCAGTGGCCTCGGTCTCGGCGGCTCGGGCTCCGGTTCGGGCTCCGGCCTGGGCCTGGGCTCGGGCAGCGGTTTGGGTCTGGGCTCGGGCAGCGGCCTCGGCCTCGGGTCCGGCTCCGGTGCGATCCCGTCCTCGTACAGCCTGCCCAACCTCAGCGGGAGCGGCAGCGGACTCGGCCTCGGATCCGGCTCCGGCGACGGCCTGCAGTCGATGTCCGGCGACCTCGGTCTGAGCGGCAGCGGGAGCGGCAGCGGCAGCGGCACCGGGTTCGGGAGCATGTCCGGCGACCTGCTCGGCGGCTCGGGTTCGGGCACCAGCACCGCGCTGCACTCGGCCGAGAAGGCCGCGGACAAGGCCATCGAGAGCATGCCCGGATTCGCCAACTCGCCCGAGCTCAAGCAGGCCGAGCAGGCCATCAACCAGGCGATCGAGGGCACCCCGGGCTTCAACGCGACCAGCGGCCTCGGTCTCGGCGGCGGCGGCGATCTCAGCTCCGCGCTGGGCGGTGGCGGCGGAGCCGCGGACACGCCCAGCCTGGCCGGTCTCGGCAGCGGTGGTGGCGGCGCCGGTGGCGGTGGGATCGGCGGCGGCGCCGGTGGCGGCGGAGTTTCCGCGGGCGACCTGGCCGGCTCGGGCACCGGCGGCACCCTGCAAGCGGGGGCGTCGGCCGGGGTGTCGGATTCGCCGGCCGGTACCGCCGACGCGCAGGGCCAGGCCGGTGGTGGCGCGGCCGCGGCGGCGTCGCAGCAGTCCTCGGCCGGGCAGATGGGCTCGATGGGCGGCATGGGCCGGGGCGGTCAGGGCGGTGGCGACACCGAACGCAAGCGGCCCGGCTACATCAAGGGCGAGCAGGTGTTCCAGGTGCCCGGCGACGATCTGCCGCCGCCGGTGATCGGCGAACTCCCGCCGGAGAAGCCCAAGCCGCGCAAGGACAAGTGAGCCCGAGACAACCGATCGCGAGACGAGGAGCGGGGAACCAGTCATGACCCAGGGTGGCTTTACCGTCGACACCAGGGTGATCGCCCAGCACGCCAGCACGGTCCGCGCCCGGGGCGAGGACGTGTCGGAGGTCGCGAACAACGTGTCCGGCGCGACCATCGGCGGGGACGCGCTCGGCAAGATCGGCGAGCAGACCGCGTCCCAGGTGCAGCAGGCGATCAGCCAGGCCCAGCAGGCGGTGAACAGCGCCAGTCAGAGCCTGCAGAGCCAGAGCGGTTCGCTGAGCCGGACCGCCGTCAACTACACCCAGACCGATGAGGATGGGGCGCAGAAGTTCACCAAGGTGGAGTCCACTATCCGATAGCACACCGCCACGGCGGTGCGAACCGTGCCGGATCGGCACGTTCACACCGCCGCGGGGGTGTCGTTCCGCATGATCGAGCGCAACATCCGCAGTCCGTAGAAGACCCGGCTCTTGACCGTGCCGACCGGGATGTTCAACGCCTGGGCCGCCTGCGCGTTGGTCTGATCGCACAGGTAGGTCACCCGGAGCACCTGGCGGTAGGGCTCGGGCAGCTGGCCAAGGGCCTCGTCCACCATGTGCGCGGACAGGATCTGGTCGGTCAGCTCGGGCAGCGCGACCTCGCCGGCTTCGTCCAGCGGCAGTTCGCCGTGCCGCATCCGGGCCGACCGGTAGCCGTCCATCACCAGGTTGTGCGCGACCCGCATCAGCCAGCCGCGAATCGAACCGTGTTCGGGGGTCATGTGTTTGCGGTGCCGCCACGCCCGCAGAAACGTTTCCTGCACGACGTCTTCGGCCCAGGCCGCATCACCCCGGGTCAGGCGGCGGGTGTAGTTGAACACGGCGGCGCTGTACTCGTCGATCAGATTCCGCAGCTGGATTTCGGTGGCCGGATCGAGATCAGCTCGCTCGGATTCCCGAATGCCTGACGGCGCGGATTGCACCATGACGACACGCTCCATTTGTCGAACGCGATTCCGGGTTGGAACCAGCGCGACGCGCGGACCGGTTCGCCTTGGCGGGCAAGGGTTTCCGGTCCACGCGAGACCGGTGGTTCAGTAGGCCCTCGGCGGCTGGGGGACGGCGGGCCGGGCGCTCTGCGCGTCGGCGACAGTGCGCCGGGTGTAGCGCAGCGCCAGGAGCACCGCGACGATCACCGGGCCCCATTCCAGGAGGTGCTGCTGGAATGGACGCAACGAGGAACCGGCCGCGGCGCTGGCCAGGTGGGCCAGGCCCATGACGAGCACGGCCGCGCCCCACGCGGAGCTGATCTTGCGGTTCAGGGCGATGAAGTGCGGGCTCTTCCACATTTCCCGCGGCACATCGGCCCGGGCGATCGTCGCGGTGAACGGCGCGACCGGCGCGGTGGTCAGCATGTAGGCGGCCAGTACAAGGGAGGCGATACCGCGGCCGTAGTCGCCAAGGAAATGCTGGGTCTGCGCGTCGCCGGTGAAGGCGATGACGGACAACACCGCCAGCGTGATCGCCTGCACGATCGGCAGCACCGGGACGCCCTTGCGGGCCATGACCGCGACCACGACCAACGCGGCCGCGGTACCGGCCAGAGTGGCGGCACCGACGGGAATTCGCCCGTCCAGCAAACTGAAAAGAACAAGTGGCACAAATCCAATGACAAGTGTGACGGGGTTCATCTGTTCTCCTTGGTCAGGTGTAATGTGCCGCGCGGTTGGTCACGCCGGACGTGGTGTCGAGATCGAGTTTCGTGGGGGAGGCAGCCGGGGTGACTGTTCGAAACGACCAGTCCGGCTCGTTCGACGCCGGTCACGCGCTGCGATGGAGCGGTCACCAGAACGCCGCGCTGGACGAGGCGGTCGGCCGGGCGGCCGACGGCATCCCCACGGTTCTGCTGGTCGAGGGTGCCCCGGGCACCGGGAAGACGACCTTCCTGCGCCGGGTCGCGGCCACCGCTGAGGGCTTTCACCTGTTGCAGCTGCAGGCCGACAGCGACTGGCAGCAGCCCTATGCCGCGCTGGTCGAATGGGGCGTGCTGGACGCCCCGCCCGACCCCGGCCTCACCTCCCTGCAGGCGGCGCGGATGTTGCGCGGGTGGATCGAGCGGACCCGGTCCGGCGCTCCCCTGCTGATCATCGTCGACAACCTGGAATCCCTGGACACCGAGTCCAGCGACATGATCGCCCGCCTGGTCGAGCGCACCTTCTCCGATCGGCTGCTGGTCGCGGCGGCCGCGGGCGCGCTGACCGGCGAGGCGCTGGAACCGTGGCACCGGCTGGTGCTCGACGCCGACCGCGCGATCCACCTGGAACTGTCCGGATTGGACGAACCGGCTGCCGCGGACCTGGTGACCACCGCCTGGCCCGAGGCCGACGAGGACCTGGCCAAGCGGCTCTGGGCGCACACCGCGGGCAATCCCCTGTTCCTGCAGACCATCCTGCACGAGCACACGCTCGACGAGGTCCGCGACGCCGAGGAGCTACCCGCGCCCCGCGACCTGGCCCGCGCCCTGGCCGCCCGGCTGCGCCGCCTGGACGCCGAAGGCGGCGCGCTGCTGCGGGCCGTGGTCATCCTCGGCGACCGCTGGACCTCCTCCCGCACGGCCGGCGCGCTGTCCGGACTGGACGACCCCACGACGGCCGCGGACCGGTTGCGCCAGCAGGGTTTGCTGGTGTCCCGGGGATCGGACGACCGGGCCGAGATCCGGGCCGCCAGCGGGGTCATCCGCACCGCCAGCGCCGACACCATCCCGCCGGCCGAGCGCCGCGCTCTGCACCGCAAGGCCGCGGCCCTGGTCGACGCGCCGATCGACGCGCTGCGGCACCGGTTCCTGGCCGCCAACGGCTACGACGAGGAACTGGCCGCCGAGTTGGAGACGGCGGCGCGGTCGATCCACCTGGCCCGGCGGTTCGGGCAGGCCAGCCGGGTCGGGTTGTGGGCCTCCGCGGTCACCGCGGACCCGGTGGAGCGCGAGCGGCGGTTCCTGGACGCGTTGTTCTACGCGGTGCTGGGCCGGGAGATCGAGTCGGTCGAGCGCAGGCTGGCCGAGATCGGCTACGCCCACGACGAGGCCCGGCGCCGGATGGTGGAGGGTTTCGCGCTGATCGGCCGCAGACGCTGGTCGCGGGCGTCGGCGGTGTTGCTGTCCATCCCGGCCGCCGCGATCGCGGCCACCGACGAGCTGACCCGGCTGCGCCTGCACACCCTGCGGGCCTGGACCCAGGTGGTGACCGGCGGCTCGGTGCGGACGGCCCGGGAGGAACTGGCGCTGGCCAGTGCCCAGCAGGCCACCGAACCCTGCCTGAGCGGCTATTTCGGCTTCGCCTCGGCGCTGGCCAACGATGCCGGGATCGGCGGCTCCCCGGCCCGCGTCGCCGACGGGCTGGATCTGGACGACGCCTGGCGCGGAGTGGCCGCCGCGGTCGGCGGGCTGCCTGATGTCGCGGTCCGCAATCTCACCCCGTTCACCGCCAAGATCGACGACGGCCTGGTGTCCATGGGCGACGGCGAGTTCCACGCCCTGCTCGGCTACGCGCACTGGCTGCGCGGGGAGTGGCCTGCGGCCCGGGAGGTGATCCGGACCAGCCTGCGGGCCCGGTACGGCACGGTGAACCCGATGGTCCGCGCCGTGGCCGTGCTCCCCGACCTGGCCACCGGCGATTTCGGCACCCTGGCCCAGCATCGCGAACAGGCTCGCGCGGCGCTGCGGGAAGCCCCGTGGCCGCCGGCCATCGCCACCGCCAGCACGGCCGAGTTCGTCTGCCTGCGCCTGACCGGCCGGCAGCAGGAGCAGGCCCGGTACCTGGACGAACTGAACGCGGACTTCGGCGCCATCGCCTGGCCCGGTTCCGAGCCGCCGCTGTGGCTGCTGACCCAGGGCCTGATCAACACCGCGGCCCGGCGCCCCGACGCGGTCCACGACCTGGCCGCCCGGCTGGAACGCCACCCGAGCCCGATCGACTGGCGCGCGGCGGGCGTGGCCTGGCTGCGCGGACTCGCCGTGGAACTGACCGGTGACCTGCCCGCGGCCGAACGCTCGCTGAGCCAGGCCCGGACCAGCGGCCTGGGCGGACTGCGCATCCACGCCGCTCTGCTGGCCGCCGACCTGGCCCGGGTCCGGCACGAACTGGGCGACGACAGCGGCGCCGCCAGCGCCCAGCGCGAACACGACGACCGGCTGGCCGAGGTCGACGGCGCGGCCCACCTGATCGCCGACGCCACCGACCCGCTGACGCCGCTGAGCGACCGGGAACGCGAGGTGGTGACCCTGCTGACCCAGGGGTTGAGCTACGCGCAGATCGCCAAGGAACTGTTCGTCTCGCGCAGTACCGTGGCCTTCCACCTGTCCAACATCTACGCCAAGACCGCGACCGGATCACGCCACGAGCTGACCGACCTGGTGCGCCGCGGCTGACGGACCGGCCACCCTGGGTCGAACTGGTCGAAACGACCAGTCGGCCCGATCCGCCGCGCTGTCAGGCTCGGCGCATGAGAACCGACGCCCTCTTCGCGGTCGACCCCAAGCAAGCCCTGACCGGTCGGCTGTTCACCGACGACGACTTCGACTTCAACGCCCGCTACGCCATCAGCAAGGCCAGCCAGGGCTCGCTGGACATCGGCGTGGCCATCAGCACGCTGGGCCGGATCGCCGACGGCGACCCGGAGAGCTGGCTGCGGGAGTGGACGGTCACCGCGGAGCGGCTGCACCGACAGGCGACGGCCAGCGACCAGGCCGGCCGGCACCAGACCGCAGCCTGGTTCTACCTTGGCGCGGCCGACTCGTACGCGCGGGCGCTGGCCTTCATCGACGGCCTGCCCGACGACAGCGCGCTGCCGCCGACGTTCCAGCGCTACCTGGAATGCTGGGAGGCGTTCATCGACGCCTCGAACGGCAGGCACGTCCGTTTCGGCATCGAATTCGAGAACACCACACTGCCCGGATATCTGTTCCGGCCGGACGACAGCGGCGAAACGCGGCCGACCGTGGTCATCACCAACGGCAGCGATGGCGCGTTGTCCGGGCTGTGGGGCGAGGGCGTCAAAGCCGGTCTGGACCGCGGCTGGAACGTGTTCGTCTTCGACGGCCCCGGGCAGCAGACCCTGTTGTTCGACAAGGGAGTTCCGTTCCGGCACGACTGGGAAAGCGTGCTCACCCCGGTGCTGGACGAGCTGGTCAACCGTTCCGATGTGGACGGCGAACGCTTGCTGGCACTGGGAATCAGCCAGGGCGGCTACTGGTTGCCGCGCGCGCTGGCCTTCGAGCACCGGTTCGTCGCGGCGGTCGTCGACGACGGCGTGTGGGACGTCGCCAGGGTCTGGTACGGCAACCTGCCGCAGCCGTTGGTGGACCTGCTGGAGGCCGGCGAGCGGGACGAGTTCAACCAGGCCATGGCGGTCGCGCCGACCGATGCCGTGCGGTCCCGTGGCTTCCGGTTCCGGGCTCGCCCGTACGGCGATTTCGACACGAACTACGACCTTTTCCACGCCGTGGGCGAATATCGCCTGGAAAAAGTCGCGGGCCGGATTCGCACCCCGATGCTGATCTGCGACCCCGACGACGAGGACTGGTTCACCGGTCAGCCGCGGGAGCTCTACGACGCGCTGCGGTGCGAGAAGGAACTGGTGCACTTCTCCCGCGAGGACGGCGCCAACCTCCACTGCGAGCCCTGGGCGCGGGGCCTGGTGACCGCCCGGATGTGCGACTTCTTCCAGCGGCACCTGGAACTGGTCGAGGGGTAGGCCGATGAGCGTCTATCCGAACGAGAGCTTCCAGGAACCGTTGAAGCGCAAGGATTCCCCGGAGCGACTGGTGTTCTTCACCGACGCTGTGGTGGCGATCGCCCTGACCCTGCTGGTGCTGCCGCTCACCGACATCGTGCCCGGCCTGGTCGCTGACCACGGGCATTCGATCCAGGCGTTCACCGAGCACACCTGGCAGATCCGCAGCTTCCTGTTGAGTTTTCTGGTGATCGGACGGCAGTGGATGAGCCATCGCCGGTTGTTCGCGCAGGTGATCGGCTACACCAACGAGCTGTTCATGCTGAACCTGCTGTGGCTGCTCACCGTTGTGGTCATGCCGTTTCCCACGCAGATGGTCGGCGCGTTCGGCACCGACAAGTTCACCTGCCTGTTCTACATCGGGACGATGCTGGCCAACAGCCTGTGCCTGACCGCGCTGGTGGCCAAGGTGCGCGGGAATCCCGAACTGACCGGCGATCCCGATGCCATTTCCGACAGCTGGTGGATCGACTCGGTCGGCGCCACGGTGTCGCTGGCGGTGGCCTTGCTGCTGGCCGCATTCGTGCCCGGCGTCAGCTACTTCGCGATCCTGCTACTGCTGGCGCCCGGCATCGCGGCCCGGCTGTCCCGCTCGGGAAAAGGAGTGGGCCGGACGTCGTAGGAGCTGATAGGTTGCCCCGGACCGTGACACCGAGCGAGGAGGTGGGACCCATGACCGCTGCACGCACGTGGGTGCTCCCCGCTCTGTCACGGCTGGGCGACTGAGATAGGTGTCGCCGGGAGCGCCATCGCACTCCCGAAAGGCAATACCATGAATCCCTTGCGTTTCACCGCGGAGACGACCGCCAACGGCGTCGTCGAGCGCGACTTCCTGCTGGGCGAGGTTCCCGGCGTGCTGTGGTCACCGGCGTCCGGCGCCGACCACGCTCCCCTGGTGCTGATGGGTCACGGTGGCGGCCTGCACAAGAGGGCGCCCGGGCTGGTCGCCCGCGCGCTCGACACGGTGACCCACCACGGTTTCACGGTCGCCGCCATCGACGCACCCGGCCACGGCGACCGGCCCCGCGACGAGCGGGACCGGCGCTGGGTCGCCGCACTCCGGCAGGCCCGGGCGGCGGGCGAATCGATCGAGCCGATCGTCATCGAGTTGAACATCTCCTTGGCCGAGCGGGCCGTGCCGGAATGGCGAGCCACTGTGGACGCCCTCCAGGCATTGCCCGAGATCGGCGAGGGGCCGGTCGGCTATTCCGGGATGACGCTGGCGTCTCACATCGGGCTGCCGCTGGCGGCCGAGGATCCCCGGATCACCGCCGCGATCTTCGGCGGGGTCTTCGTCTACCCGGAGTTGATGAGGGCGGCAGAGCGGATCACCATTCCGGTCGACTTCCTGCTGCCCTGGGACGACGCGGAACTCGACCGCGAATCCGGCCTGACCGTGTTCGATGCCTTGGGGTCCAAGGAGAAGACGCTGCACGCCTTCCAGGGCGGGCACAGGACGGTGCCAGGACGGCAGGTGGACACCGGGTTCTTCGCCCGCCACCTCGGATCACCGAGCTGACCGGTATTTCGCTCAGCTGAGCGGATCTCCGGTCTGACCGGCCGGTTGCTCGCCATCCGGGTGCGCGCCCTCGAGTGCGATCCGGATGGTGAGCAGGTCGGTGCCCAGCGCCCGGACGGCGGCGCTGTTGAGCCGAGGCAGCACGGCCAGCCGGGCACGGGGATCGTCGGCCGGGCACAACTCGGCGACGCCGTGCTGCCAGCGGCCGTCGATGCGCAGCCGGACCCGCGGGTCGGCCTGGATGTTGCGGACGTACTGGGATCGGGTGCCGTGCTCGGAGACGAACCAGAAGTACCCGTCGGCGCGGGCGCCGCCGATCGGTGTCCGTCGGGGCAGGCCGGAGCGGCGACCGGTGGTTTCCAGCAGGATCTGCCCGGGCAGCCGGGACAACAGCGGATTGCCCGCGTAGCGCTGGAACGAGATGACGGCGCGATGCTTGATCTCCCGGCAGCGCGGCCTCGCCTTGGTCCGCGCGGCGCGGGTGAGCAGGTAGGGGATGGTGCGGTGGTGCACGGGCGCGACCAGCGACCACATCCGGTGTGACCAGTGCGGTTCGTAGCGCACAAGCGTGGTCCAGCGGACTTGATCGCCGTCGACGGACACGATGTTCTGACAGGTGAGCCCGGCCCCGCCGGCTTCGAGAATGATGGTCTCCTCGGTCGAGGACGCGATGGCCCAGCCCAGAATCTGGGCGGGGGACGATCGCGACTCGAGCCGCAGCCCGAGCCCGAGACGCCAGCCGGTGACCAGCGCCCACCGCCACGGCGCGGGCGCACCCGCCCACACCGCCCGCGCCCATTCCGGCGCCGAGCGGGCGTCGTTTCTGGTGACCTCGAAGCACGAGCCGTAGTCGGGCGCCGACAACGTACCGGCGACGCCGGGCACCGGAACCCTACGGACGACCACGACCCACCCCCGTTGCTCTACACGCGTCTACCAAGGCCGACGCTAGCAGCTACTCAACACGTGTCAACTAATCTGGACCCATGCCCGCCGCACGCCGTCGACTCGAACCCGGACAGCGACGAGACCAGTTGCTGGACGTCGCCGCCCGGCTGTTCGCCGATCGTCCGTACGAGGACGTGATGATGGAGCAGGTGGGGGCGGCGGCCGGAGTGTCCCGCGCGCTGGTCTACCGGTACTTCCCGACCAAACGAGACCTCTTCGCGGCCATCTACCAGCGGGCCGCCGACAGCCTGCTGGCCGCGACCGAAATCGATCCGGCCGTTCCGGCGGCCGACTGGGTCGAGGCCGGTCTGGACGCCCACATCGACTACTTCGTGGCCAACGCGCACACAGTGTTAGCCGCCAACCGCGACCTGGCCGGCGACCCGGTGATCCAGAACATCATCTCGGCCGAACTGACCGAACTCCGGGGCCGCATGCTGGCCGCGATGGACGTGGCCGGGCAGCGCCGAGCCGTCGTGTCCCTGGCGTTGCCGGCCTGGCTGTCGTTCGTACGCACGTTGTGCGTGGAATGGTTGCAGCACAAGGAAATTTCCCGCGAAGAGCTGCGGGCGCTGTGCCTGCGCACCCTCTACGCGGCCATCGGGTAGCCAGCGTTTCCGCGACTACCTGAACCCACTGACCCTCTCGACCCACCGGCTGGGGTGAGCGCTCAGCCGACGAGCCGGGGCAGCAGTTCCCGGGCCCCGCGCCGCAGATCATCAAGCGCCTCCGTCGAGCCGGCGAGGTGGCGCAGCAACGCCTGCTGGAACAGGCCGTCGAACATGGCGTAGGCCTCGGCCTGGGTACAGGTCGGCTTCGCGTCGGTGAGGTCGGCGTAGGCGGTGACGTTGCGCCAGATCATGTTCTGCAGGCTCTCGTCGATCTCGGCGACGTCGGCCCGGAAGGCTTCCTCGAACATGGATTGCGCGCGCAGGTCGTACCAGAGCCGGTGCATGAGCGGGGCGTCGCCGAGGGCGGCGGCCAGTCCGTCGGCGCAGGCCTCGGCGAGTTGGCCGGGGGTGGCCGCCTCGGCGACGGCGACGTCGTAGCGCTGCACGCAGTCGGCCTTGTACTGCCGCACGCAGTAGGTGATCAGCTCGACCTTGTCGGCGAAGTAGTAGTGCAGCAGCCCGTGCGAGAACGCGGTGTTGTCCGCGATCGTGCGCAGGCTGGTGCGGGCATAGCCCAGGTCGGCCAGGGTATGCAGCGCCGCGTCGGCGAGTTCCCGGCGGCGCTCCTCGACCTTGTCGACTCGAGTCCGTCGTCTCATGGCGGGTGCGCTGGTCACCGTCCCACGATACCGCCCGATGGATTTTTTGGACAGTCGTCCAAAAAAATTCTTGACAACTGTCCAAAGAAGCGCCAGGGTCGTGACCAGGCCATACCGGCGCAACAACGAAGATCAGAAGGGATGGGCCGGGCCGTCGAGCGCCCCACCGCTCGCGCCGCCGCGCCGTGCCCGAAACCGGCCCCCGCACACCCGGAGACAACGATGTCGCTGACCTTCTACCTGGACAAGGGCGCCTCCCTGGACCCGGAGGCGCCCTGCCTGACCCTCGACGGGGTGTCGCTGTCCTACAGCGGAGTCGTCGAGCTCACCCACGCCGTCGCCCGGGCCCTGCGCCGCTCGGGCGTCGCGCCCGGGGACAAGGTCGGCATCCTGTCGGCCAACGACCCCACCGCGTTCGCCTGCTTGTTCGGCATCGCCCGGGCCGGCGCCGTGTGGTGCCCGATCAACCCCCGCAACGCGGCCGGCGAGAACGCCGAACTGCTCGATCTTTTCGACTGCACCATGCTGATCTTCCAGCCCGCCTTCGACGACCTGGTCGCGCAGATCGTCCCGAAGCTGCCGAAACTGACCGCCCTCGTCCGGCTCGGCGCGGGCTCGGATCTCGCGCCCGGCTTCCGGACCTGGCTCGACGCCGCCCGGGACGATCCTCCCGCCGAGGCCGCGCCGCCCGCGGACCTGGTGGCTCTGGTCGGTACCGGCGGCACCACCGGGCGCCCCAAGGGGGTCATGCTCACCGACCGCAATCTCGAGGCGATGTCGGCGATCACGCTGATGAGTTACCCCTTCCAGGAGCGTCCGGTGTACCTGGCCCAGGCCCCGCTGACGCACGCGGCCGGGGTGCTGTGCTTCCCGATCCTGGCCCGCGGCGGCGAGGTCGTGATCATGGCCAAGCCCGACGTCGGCCGGTTCCTGGAACTCATCGAGCGGCACCGGGTCACGCACACCTTCCTGCCGCCGACGCTGATCTACATGGTGCTCGGCCACCCGGCGCTGGATCGCACGGATCTGTCGTCGCTGCGGTGTTTCTGGTACGGCGCGGCGCCGATGTCAACGGCCCGGCTGGCCGAGGCCCTCGACCGCATCGGGCCGATGGCGCAACTGTTCGGCCAGTCCGAGGCCCCGATGATGATCTCCACCATGTCACCGGCCGAGCATCGCCGGCCCGACGGCACCGTCCACACCGGACGGCTGTCCTCGGCCGGCCGCCCCTCTCCCCTTGTCACGGTGGCGATCCTCGATGCGCGAGGCCGGCCCGTGCCGCGGGGCGAACGCGGGGAGATCTGCGTGCGGGGCTCGCTGGTGATGGCCGGTTACTACCGTAATCCCGAGGCCACCGCGGCGGCCTCCGCGCACGGCTGGCACCACACCGGCGACATCGGCTTCCTCGACGAGGAGGGCTATCTGCACATCGTCGACCGGGCCAAGGACATGGTGATCACCGGGGGATTCAACGTGTACTCGGCCGAGGTCGAGCAGGCGCTGATGGCCCACGACTCGATCCGCGACTGCGCCGTGGTCGGTCTGCCCGACGACAAGTGGGGGGAACGGGTCACCGCCGTCGTCCAGCTCCAGCTCGGCGCCGAGCTCGACGTCGACGAACTGATCGCGTTCGTCAAGGAGCGCATCGGCAGTGTCAAAGCCCCCAAACAGGTCGAGGTCTGGCCGGAATTACCACGCTCCACCATCGGCAAAATCCTCAAAGCCGATATTCGCTCGGCCCTCGCCGGCAGCTGAATCAGCTCGGCATTATTTCACCGGCACCACACGAATACAGCAAGGAGGCTGTCCTGTCATGAAACTCGCGCTCTATCTGCCGAATTTCCGCGACAAGGTCACCGTGAAAGAGCTCGAAGACCTCACCGGCCTGGCCGAGGACCTCGACTTCGACTCGGTGTGGACGCTCGACCGGATCATCGTCCCGGAGGCCTCGGACAACGGGGAGATGCAGTACGCCTTCGGCATGATCGACGGCTTCCCCAAGCAACTGCCGGTCACCTCGCGGGGTGAGTTTCTCCAGGGTATGCCGCTGATCCCGTGGCTGGCGGCGAAGACGTCGAAGGTGCGGATCGGCATGAGCATCATCGACACGCCCTACCGCTCCCCCGGCGTGCTGGCCGCCGAGCTGGCCACCATCGACCACCTGGCCGGCGGGCGGCTCAACGTGGCGGTCGGTTCCGGCTGGATGCCCGAGGAATTCGCCGCCGCGAGCGTGCCGCACATCTTCCCGAAGCGGCACAAGCACGTGCGAGAAACCCTGGAAATCATGCAGGGAATCTGGACCAACGATCTGTTCGAATACCACGGTGAATTCGCCGACTTCGAGCGCAGCGGGTTCGGGGCCAAGCCGGTGCAGAAACCGCACCCGCCTATCTTCTTCAGCGGCCTGAAGGACCCGAAGCGCTCGGCCAGCCGAATCGCCAAGTACGACCTGTCGGGGTGGATCGGCATCCAGGACTCGCCCGAGGACATCAAGAAATGGCGCACCGAGATCCAGCGCGAACTCGACGCCCTGGACACCACGCGCTCGGTCGACGATCTGGAAATCTCCAGCATGATCTGGTTCGTCATCACCGACCAGGAAATGGACCAGTCCCCCATGGGCAAGGGCACCAACCTGCTCGCGGGCACGGCGGCCCAGATCACCGACATGCTCAAGCGCTACAAGGAAGCCGGGCTGACGATGCCGTTCCTGTGGCCGCCGTTCCAGGACGTGCCGGTGGCCAAGACGCTCGACGACATGAAACGGCTCAAGGAAGAAATCATGCCCAAGATCGACGCGATGTGAAGTGAGAGGAAGAGAAATGTCCGAGCTTGACGGAAAGCGGGTCTTCGTCACCGGATCCGGCGCCGGTATCGGCAAGGCGATCGCGGCATTGTTCGTGGAACGCGGGGCCCGGGTCGTGGTCAGCGACATCAACGCCGACGCGGCCAAGTCCTCGGCCGAGGAGGTCGGCGCCGCGGGCGTCGCCAACTGCGACGTCACCGACGAGGCACAGGTGCAGGCCGCCGTGCAGTCGGCGGTCGACCAGCTCGGCGGGTTGGACGTGCTGGTCAACAACGCCGGGATCGAGGTCTCCTCGCCGTTGCTGCAGCAGTCCACGGACAGCTTCGACAAGATCTTCGCGGTCAACGTGCGGGGCGCGTTCGTGGCCATGAAGGCGGCGATCGGGCACCTGATGGAGTCCAAGGGCAACATCGTCAACATCGCCTCGATCGCCGGCATCGGCGGCAGCCCGCTGCTGGGTTCCTACTGCGCGACCAAGGCGGCGATCATCCAGCTGACCCGGGTGGCCGCGGTGGAGATGCGCCCGTCGGGGGTGCGCGTCAACGCGGTCTGCCCCGGCTTCGCCGACACCGCCATGGTCGAACGACTGGTCCCCGACTTCGAGGCGGCGACCCAGATCCCGTTCGGCGACCTGGTGGCCATGAAGCAGGGCCGCCTGGGCACTCCGCGGGAAATCGCCGAGGTGGCCGCGTTCCTCGCCTCCGACCGCGCCAGCTGGGTCACCGGCAGCCACTACGTCCTGGACGGCGGACTGACCGCGTCACTGGTGTGACACTTCGGCCGGCGGGCCTCCGCGGGGAGGGGGCCCGCCAGCCCCGATCAGCTCCGATTCCTCTTGCCCCACAAGGGTTTCTCACACCTTCTGGCCGAAGAACGCGGCGATCCGCCGCGGCCAGGCCACCAGCACCCGCGGCGGACGGGCGGCCGAGTGGTTCAGCCGCTGGCCCTGCGCCCTGTGGTCTGCCGCGCCGCGCTGCCCGCGCCACGAGGACGCCGGGCCCGATCACAGGTAGAACTGGATGTCATGAGAGCTCTGGGAGTGAACACCTTCGGCGGCCCGGACGCGTTCGAGGTGCTGAACCTGCCCGAACCGCAGGCCGGGCCGGACGAGGTGCGCATCCGCGTGCACGCCGCCACCGTCAATCCGACCGACACGCTCATCCGCGCCGGCAAACGGGAACTGCCCGGAAGTCCGCCGTACGTGCCGGGCATGGACGCGGCCGGGGTGATCGACCAGCTCGGCCCGGGCACCGGCGACCGGCTGGCGGTGGGTCAGCGAGTCGTCGCGCTGGTGGTGCCGGAGGGCACCCGCGGCGCCTACGCCGAGCAGATCGTGGTGCCCGCGGCTTCGGTGGTGCCGGCCCCGGCGGGCGCGGACTTCGCCGAGGCGTCGACGTTGCTGATGAACGCGATGACCGCCCGGCTGGCCGTCGACGCGCTCGGCCTCACTTCCGGTGACCGGATCGGCGTGACCGGCGCGGCCGGCGCGTTCGGCGGCTACGTCGTGCAACTCGCCCACGCCGACGGGCTGATCGTCCTGGCCGACGCGAAGGCCGAGGACGAGGAATTGGTGCGCAGGCTTGGCGCGACCGAGGTCGTCGAGCGCGGCGCCGACGTCGCCGCACGGTTCCGGAAGGTGGCGCCGGAGGGCGTGCCGGGCCTCGCGGACGGCGCCGTGCTCGACGAGCGGGTGGTCTCGGCGGTGGCCGACGGCGGGGTGGTCTCGACCGTGCGGGGCTGGAGTGGTCCGGCCGAGCGCGGCATCACCGTGCGGCCGGTGTTCGTGCGCGGCGCCGCCACCGACACGGGAGGTCTGTCGAAACTGGTGCGGCAGGCCGAGGAGGGCGCCCTCACCCTCCGGGTAGCGCGGGTCTTCCCGGCCGACGACGCGGCCGCGGCCCACCGGCAACTGGAAGCCGGCGGTGTGCGCGGCCGCCTCGTCCTCGACTTCTCCTGAACCCCGTGGCCGTCACGCGGCCTTCGTGGCTCCGGCGTGCACCGCCCAGTTCGAGCCGATCGCACTGGGCATGGTCGGGGAGGACAACAACAGCACCACGCGGGCGATCTCGTCCGGGTCGATCAGGCGGCCGGTCAGCATGCCCGACTGCCCGGGCAGCGCGGCCAGCAACGTGGAGTGGTCGACGCCCAGGTGGGCGGCCAACTGGGCGCCGAAGCCGTCCGCGCCCTCCATCAGGGACGTACGTGTGCCGGAGGGCGTGACCACGTTGATCCGGACCCCGGACCCGGCCACCTTCTCGGCCAGTCCACGGGAGAAGGCGGTGAGCGCGGCCTTGGCGGCGGCATAGGACAGCGGCGCCCGATGCGGCTCGCGGGCGCTGTCCGAGCTGATGTTGACCACCGCGCCGCGCGCGGCGATCAACGCGGGCAGCGCGGCCCGGGTGGTGCGCACGGTGGCGTCGAGGTTCAGCGCGAACGCGTCGGCCCAGTCCTCTTCCCGGCCGCCGAGCGGATCACTCAGCGCCGCCTGGGACGCGTCGCCACCACCGGCGTTGTTGATCAGGACGTCCAGCCACGGTTCGGCGGCGAGCACGGTGTCGACCATCCGTTGTGGACCGTCCGGGGTGGCGAGGTCGGCAGCCACGAAAGCCGCCCCGGATGCCTCGAGTTCGGGCGTGCTCTTCCGGGACACCGCGGTGACCGAGGCGCCCTCGGCCCGGAAGGCCCGGACAATGGCCAGGCCGATGCCCCGGCTCGCCCCGGTCACGAGGACACGCTTGCCCGCGAGCTGTAGATCCATGACTGACTTCCCTCCTGGATGATGACCCGACGCACTAAGTGCAACACCGATGTCTCACTTCTGTCAACAAGCGCATCGCCGAACTCTCAGTTATGGTTCAGTACGGTTGACCGGTGCCACCGGAGGTGAGATGAGCGCGGAGATCCGGCCGAAGCGAGTGCGAGCGGACGCCGAGCGCAGCACGGCCCGAATCCTGGCGGCGGCCGCAGACGTGCTCGCCGTCGACCCGAACGCGACGTTGGAGCGGATCGCCGACGAGGCCGGGCTGGCCCGGGCCACCGTGCACCGCCGGTTCGCCTCCCGCCAGGCGTTGCTGGACGCCCTGACCGAGCAGCTCAACGAGCGCTACCTGGGTGGCCTGGACCAGGCCCGGGTCGACACGGCACCGCCGGTGATCGCCCTGTACCGCCTGACCGAGATCGTGTTCGACCTCAAGCTCGGCCATCGGTTCGCCATGGAACTCACGGCGGACGCGCGCACCGGGTTTCCGGCGCTCAGCCCGGAGGCGGCGGCCGGTCTGGATCTGCTGTTCACCCGGCTGCACGAGGCGGGCGCGATCACCGCCGCCAGCCCGGCCTGGTGCCGCCGGGTCTACCTGGCCCTGCTGCACGAGGTCGACCGGCTGCCCGCCGACTCCCCCGACCTGGCGCCCGCGGCCGATGAGATGGGCGCGCGGGTCGAGCTGATGTTCCGCACCGTGCTCGGCGCCCTCGGTGGCTCGGCCCCGCAATCGCCGAGCGGCCACCGGCCGGATCATTCACCCAGCCAGTGACCGCTGACGAATTTTTTGTTGTTGTTTCGCGGCGCGACCGAGACGTATCGCGGAGATGAGAAAGAAAATGCCGCCGAGCGTGGCATAACCGCCAGTCCGATTTCCGCGGCTGCCCGTTCATCAACGCGGCGGCGAGTACGCCGATACCGGGCACCCGGTCCGGCACGCGGTCGCCGAGCACCGGGCCTGGTTCGCCGCCTTCCTGGCCGAAATGCTGTCGGAACTGGGCATCGACGACGCTCCCGAAGTGGTCGATCAGCTGGTCATGCTCCGGGACGGGGCCATGATCGGCGGCTACCTGGACCGGGTGCCGGAATCCCGGGCCAAGTCGATCATCGACGCCGGCCGGGCGATCATCGACACCGCGCGCCTTTGACCCCGCGATCTCAACTGCGAGTGACCCAGACCACACTCTGGTCGAGAACCTGCGACAACGCTCCCCGCGACTAACTGGTGAAGGAACAAGGAAGAGGGGAACGTGACGACAATGGCCAAGGACCAGCTCCGCAATTGGCGGCCGCGATACCGCGGTGCGCCACAACTCAGACCCGGCTCGCCGGAATTTCCAGAACCCTTCCGATAACCGGAAGGATCACGCCTCGGACCGGTGACACGGCTCGTGATTGACTGGCCGGCATGGACTCCTCACCGCGGGCCTTCGGTGCGGTGCCACCGTGACCGCCGAGTCGACCGCGGGCACCCGCCCGCGCAACCGCAAGCAGCTGATCGTCGACGCGGCCGGTCGAGTGTTCAGCGCGCGCGGCTATCACTCGGCGTCCATGGAGGAGATCGCAGCCAACGTGGGCATCACGGCGGCGGCCCTGTACCGGCACTTCCCGAACAAGTACGCGTTGTTCACCGAGTGCGCGACCGGCATGGTGGACGGGCTGGTCGCCGCGCTCGACGAGGTACCGCCCGAGGCGAGTCTGACCGACGTGCTGGCCGCGGTCACCCGGGTCACCGTCGCCCATCGCGCCTCGGGTGGCGTCTACCGGTGGGAAGCGCGGTACCTCAATCGGGAGGATCGCCAGCTGCTGCGGGCGAAGTTCGGTCACGTCGTCGGGCGGGTGGCCGAGGTGGCTCAGCGCGAGTACTCGCTGCCCGAGGAGCAACTGCGGGCCGTGGCGGCGCTGGGCGCGATCGGGTCCATCACGATGCACCGCACCTCCATCGCCCAACGCCGGGCCGAGGATCTGCTGCTGGCGGCCGCTGCGCGGGTGGCCGCGACCGACCCGGCGACCGCCACCGGGACGGCGCGCTCGGTCGAGCTGCCAGCCCAGCCGGTGCCGCGCACCCGGCGCGCGGAGATACTCGCCGCCGCCATCCCGCTGTTCGAACGGGACGGGTTCGCCAACGTCACGAACGCCCGGATTGCCGAGGTCGTGGGGCTGGCCCCGTCCGCGCTCTACCGCTACTTCCCGGGCAAGGTCGACATCCTGGCCGCGGCCTGCCTGCAGGCGGCCGGACTGCTGGCGCAGGCGGTGGAACAGAATCTGCGCGGCGTGGTTCGCCCGCACGACGCGGTGGTCACCCTGGCGGCGACCTATGTCGCCTACAGCTTCGAGCACACCGCGCTCACCACCGTCGCCGACGCCGAGGTGGCCGGTCTGCCCGCCGGCCTGCAACGCCCGCTGGTGCTCGCGCAGCGCGAGCACATCGCCATCTGGGAGCAGCAACTGCGGCTGGCCCGCCCGGAACTGGACCCGCGGCAGGCCCGGGTGCTGGTGCACGCGGGATTCGGCGTGGTGGTCGAGGCCGGACGTCGGCTGCGCTGGCAGGACAGCGACGAGCACCGCGACGTCGTCACCGCCCTGGTCGTCGGCGCCCTCGGTCTGTAACGCTCGCCGCGAGACAAGGCCGCCGCACACGCGAGCTGCCCCACCACGGAGTATCCGTCGCGGGGCAGCTCACCAGCGGTGCCTCAGGTGCCGGGCCGGTTCGCCGTCGGCAGCGTGATCGGGGTTTGCGTCGGTGAGGTG
This sequence comes from Pseudonocardiaceae bacterium, assembly GCA_035551355.1. Taxonomy (GTDB): domain Bacteria; phylum Actinomycetota; class Actinomycetes; order Mycobacteriales; family Pseudonocardiaceae; genus DATATV01. Next base: position 34,004 of record DASZNF010000022.1, read on the forward strand.
CCGTTGTTGAGGTACATCATCGCGATCCCGCGCACGAACTGGTCGATCACGTCGAACGCGACCGGCGCGACCGGCGTCAGCCCCGAGCTGAACGCGACGTACGCCGGCCAGCCCACGCTGATCAGTTCGGCCGACACGTAGTCGCGGGGCAGTCCGAGCCAGTCGCCGATCTCGTTGGACAGCAGGTAGCGCACGAACTCGTTGACCAGCCCGGTGTCCAGCCCCAGCGTGGGCTGGTACATCAGGTCCAGCAAGGTGTGGGCCAGCGAGACGCCCTCGGAGGTCGGGGCGAGAATCGGCGTCAGGACCTGCGCCGCCTGCGCGTCGGCCGCCGCCCAGCTCTGCGGGATGTACTCGTCCCGCACGCCGAGAAGGTGCAGGGCGACCTGCCAGCTGTGCAGGAAGGCGTCCTCGTCCGCGGCCGACATCGGGACGTTCCACTTGACCAGATTCTTGTGCGCGTAGGTGCCGGTGCTGTGGAAGGTGACCAGGATGTCGCCCTGACTGATCGGGGTCTTCTCGGCGGTGACCGCCTCCCAGGGGTTGGACTGCGGCAACAGGTGGCGGACCGCGGCGTGCACCAGGCGGGTCTTGTTGGCGGTGACCACGAAGTGACCGGTCGGCAGGAAGGCGTCCTGGGTGCTGAGGTCGTAGCCGAAGGTGAACGTCTTGGCCGCGCGGGCTTTCATGTCGGCGCCGCCCGCGGAGTAGTAGACGTTGCGGGCCTCGTTCGGGATGACCGTGCTCATCATTCCGCTGCCGAGGCTGTAGGACACGAACAGGTACAGGTTCATGCGCCGGTTGAAGTCGGCGGCCAGGCTGAGTTTGTTCGGGTCGGCCCACGACGGCAGGGCGTTGTACTGCTGCAGGTACGTGGTGAGGTCGGCGGGCAGGCCGCTGGGCAGTGGGTCACCGTTGTCGACCCAGCTCTGGAACGCGGTGTTGATCGCCGGAATCTGGCCGTTGTCCAGGAGGGAGGCCAGCAGCGGGTCGGCCGCGTCGTCCCAGATCGACCACGGGTCGGCGCCCGTGCCGGTGCCGGCCACTGAGCCCGCCGGTGACCACGCCCAGGCTTGAGAAGTGCCGGTCAAGCCGACGAGGCCCAGCGCGGCACCTAGGGTAAGAACACTCCTCCTGCTGAGATTCTCCATTTACTTCTTCGCCTCCAGGTAGGCTTCGTTGCCCTCTGTGGTTGGCTGTGCGGTCCGGTCCCGACACCCGCTCCGGCTTGCCGGGTTGTGTGATTTCTGATTAACATAGCGACGCACGCCACCCGTCGGCAAGGGCGAGGAACGGATGCGATGAGCAGCAGCACAGCGAGCGCGCTCGCGCGGTGGCAGGCCCTGCGCGCAGCGCCGGGTCGGCTCGACCCGGATCAGCTCGATGCCCTGTGGGCGGATCTCGACGTCGTCGACGCGGCGTCGATCCTCGGCTCCTGGCGCGGTTTCGCCTTCCCGACCGGCCATCCGATCGAGCGGCAGCTGACGGCCAGCCGGTGGCACGGCAAGCGGTTCGCCGCGCTGGACGACGCCCAACCGCTGATCTGCCGGGCCGGGGACGGCAGCCTCTACTCCGACAGCACCGCCGGCCGGGGCGAGGCCAGCCTGTGGCAGGTCGAGTTCCGCGGCGAGGTCACCGCGACCATGGTCTACGACGGAATGCCGGTGTTCGACCACTTCAAACGGGTGGACGACAACACCCTGATGGGCGTGATGAACGGCAAACCGACGGTGGTGCTGGCCAACGGCAGGCACTTCTACTTCGGCCTGGAACGCGAACTCGAGTGCGACCGAGAACTGTCCACTCGCGACTGAGAACTCCGCAGGCTAGCGGAGGGTTGCGATACCGGCCAGGAAGATGTCGACGCCGGCGAGGAACTGTTCGCGGTCGTCGTGCTCGCGCAGCCGCGCCGCCGCCCTGTGCACGAACGGATATCTGTCCGGGCCGAGCCGCGACCATTGTTCGGCGACGGTGGCCAGGAAGGCCGATCGGTCCGCCTCGTCGTAGGCCAGGACGCGGGCGTTCGCGGCGTTCTGCCCGGCGACCCCGAGGACGTAGTTCACCAGCGCGCCCGCGGCGTCGAACAGTGCTCGCTCGGGAACGCCGAGTGCGTCCAGCAGCCGGCCGATGGTCTCGTAGATCTCCAGCAGGGCCGGGCGCCACGGTTCCCGGGAGAGTTGGGCGCCGACCCAGGGGTGCGCGTCGATCGCGTCGAACAGGCCCAGCGCGACGGCACGCAAGCCGTCCCTCGGCTCCGCGTCGACGACCACCCCGGTCAGGACGCGGGCGATGACATCGTCGGTGGCCGCCGCGAGCAGGTCGCTCTTGTTCGCCACGTGGTGGTAGATCGCCCCGTAGCCGGTGCTCAGCCGGGTGGTCAGCGCCCGGAAGGTCAGCGCGGCCTCGCCGCCGGTGTCGAGCAGGCCGGTCGCGGCCGTCACGATCACCTCTTTGGACAGCCCGTCCGTGCGCCGCGGGGCCCGCCGAGTCTTCTTCGCCACGGCCTCATCATGACACGTTTGGATCGCCGATCCAAAACCGTGCTAACTTCATTGGAGTGACGATCCAACGAGCGCGTGGAGGGAACATCATGACGACACCGGTCACGATCATCGGAGCCGGCCTCGGCGGTCTGGTGCTGGCCCGCGTTCTGCACCGGCACGGCATCCCGGTCACGGTCCACGAGGCCGACCCGGCACCGGCCGCGCGCCGCCAGGGCGGGTTGCTGGACATCCATCCCTGGAACGGCCAGACAGCGCTCGAGACAGCCGGCCTGACCGAGGGATTTCGCGAGCTCATCCTGGCCGGCCGGGAGTCCTACCGGGTCCTCGACCGGAACGCGATCATGCTGCTCGACCGGCCCGACGACGGCACCGGCGAGCGTCCCGAGGTGCAGCGCGGCGAGTTGCGGCAGCTGCTGCTCGATTCGCTTCCGCCGGGCACCGTCCACTGGGGACACAAGGTCACCGGCGTGTGGGCGCTGGAGGAGGGCCGCCACGAGGTGCGCCTGGCCGACGGCGCCACCATCGTCACCAGCCTGCTCGTCGGCGCGGACGGGGCGTGGTCCCGGGTTCGCCCGTTGCTCTCCGACGCCACCCCGGAGTACGTCGGCTTCTCGGTCGTGGAGACCTTCCTGTTCGACGGGGACACCCGCCATCCCGCGACCGCGGCGGCGGTCGGGGCCGGGTCGCTGTTCGCCCTCGCGCCGGGCAAGGGATTCCTGGCTCATCGGGAAGCCGGTGGGTCCCTGCACAGCTACGCGCAACTGCTGAAGCCGCGAGACTGGCTCGCCGGCACCGATGCCGCGACCCTGACCGCTCGGATCCTCGCCGAGTTCGACGGCTGGGCCCCCGAACTCACCGCCCTGATCACCGGCAGCGACACCCCGCCGGTGCTGCGCCGCCTGCACACCCTGCCGGCCGCGCACCGCTGGGATCGCGCGCCGGGGGTGACGCTGCTCGGCGACGCCGCCCACCTCATGCCGCCCAACGGTGAGGGCGCCAACCTGGCCATGCTGGACGGCGCCGAACTCGGTCAGGCCATCGCCGCGCACCCGGACGACCCGGAAGCCGCGCTCGCCGAATACGAGCAGATCATGTTCCCGCGTGCCGCCGCGCAGGCCAAGGACGAGGACAGCTACCGGACCATGTTCGGTGCGGACGCGCCGCACAGCATGGTCGCCCTGTTCACCGGAGCAGAACGGGCGTCCTGACCGATCACTGCATCCTCGGATCGTGCGTGGGGTCGGGGTACATCGGCGGGCAGCCGTGCTCGATGGCGTCGGGGCGCAGTTCGTAGTGCCAGGGTTCGTTGCGGTAGATCTGGCACAGCCCGTACCGGGCGCCGTGCTCGGACAGCCACGCCTTGGCTTCGCCGGGCCCGATGTCGACCGCGTTGCCCAACACGTGTGCGGACGTGGCGGGGGTGGCCACCCAGCGGGCGGCTTCGGTTTCCGAGCCGTACCGGGACACCGCCTCGCGGCGCAGCTGATTCTGGTACTCCGGGGAACGCCAGCCACCGTTGACGCGGAACTCGACGCCGTCGTCGGCGGCATCCTTCGCCGCCTGGCGCAGGGCAGCGAGCAGAGCCGGGTCAAGGTTGGCCACGGCCGGAGTCTCGTCGTCGAAGACCGGGACGGGTTCGGGGACAGCGCCGTGTAACTTGCCGAGGGGCGGCCGGACGGTCGATTCGCTGAAGGGCATGCCCTCAAGCCAAGGCAGCGTGGCGTTGCCGGCCCGTACACGGTTTTGGATATGCCGGCGATAGGCGGTCACTCGTAGCCTCGAACCATGCGTGTCCTGGTCGTCGAGGACGAGCCCTATCTGGCCGAGGCCATTCGCGATGGCCTGCGCCTGGAGGCGATCGCCGCCGACCTCGCCGGTGACGGCGACACCGCGCTGGAAATGTTGAGCATCAACGCCTACGACATCGCCGTCCTCGACCGCGACATCCCCGGCCCGTCCGGCGACGAGATCGCCAAGCACATCGTCGACTCCGGCAACGGCATGCCCATCCTCATGCTGACCGCGGCCGACCGGCTCGACGACAAGTCCTCCGGATTCGAACTCGGCGCCGACGACTACCTCACCAAGCCCTTCGCCCTTCAGGAACTCGTGCTCCGGTTGCGCGCCCTCGACCGCAGGCGGGCCCACAACCGCCCGCCCGTACGCGAGATCGCC
>DASZNF010000023.1:0-7218 GCA_035551355.1 Pseudonocardiaceae bacterium
GGAAGTTCGTGCACGGCATCGGGGGCGTAGATGCTCGCCCAGCCGTCGACGTCGCCGGCGGCGAGGCAGTCGAACGCCTCGGCCAGCCAGCCGGGAACAACGGACACGAGTGCCATGGCATCCTCCACTAGAATTTCGGACTGTGAGTCCAGAACAGTTTAGCAGCATTTCGGACCGACGGTCCGAAAATCGGGCCCGGCGCGGCCGTCCCCCTGTCCCCTTGGCGCGCGTCCTTGCCGCCGCCGAGGCACTCTTCGCCGATGCCGACACTCCGGGCTCGGTCACGATGGACGCCGTCGCCACCGCGGCTGGCGTCGGCAAGGGGACGCTGTTCCGGGCTTTCGGCAGCCGTGATGCCCTGCTCGACGCGCTGTCGGACGCGAAGTTCACGCCCGTGCGCCAAGCCGTGGAGGGACGGGCAGCCGCCGCTGGGATCCGAGGCGCCACCACGGGAGCGGATCATCGCGTTCCTCGACACGGCGCTCACCTTCAAGCTGCACAACCGCCACCTCATCCGCGCACGCGAAGTCGCCTCCGCCGGAACACTGCGAACCGAGCGCTACCGGTGGATGCAGGACCCACTGCGGAACCCGATCGCCGACGCGATGTCCGGGGCGATGTCCGGGGCGACGGCGGGCGATGCCGGATACGCCGCCCACGTCCTGCTCGCCGCGATCCACATCGACCTTGTCGAGGAATTGCTCGCCAGCGGACGCACCCCCGAGCAGATCCGCCGCTCTCAGACAGCCCTCGCGCAAGCGGTCGTCACCGACGTGCCGAGATGACGCATCCGCCACAGGTCTGCGATCGCAGTGATGCCGCCGGAGACAGCGCGCCGGTCGGACGGTTCCGCACCGGGAGTTGGGCGTGTCGGCCCGAACCCATCGGCTCATCGGCAGAAGAGGACGCTCGAACGACGGCAGGAGTCGACGACGCACGAGGATGGGACGTGTTGGCTGCCCAGCAACCGGCGTTGTCATCCGCGATCGCATTGCCAGCGACGGGTCGGGTCATCGTCTCCGGTGGGGAATAGCGCATGGTTGAAATAAGGGCGCGTCGATGAATAACCCGTAGATTCCGGTTGCAGCTGTCATGCTTGTGGTATGCGCGAGGCACAGGACATCGGGGCAGTGCTGGCGGCGAAGTTCGAGGTGTTGTTGCCGCACCTGGACGAACGTCAGCGGCGTCTGCTGCTGGCTGCCGAAGCCAGATCCCTGGGCCACGGTGGAATCAGAACCGTCGCTCGCGCCGCAGGTGCCCGCGAGGCCACCGTGTCGTTGGGCATCACCGAACTCGACTCCGGAGCACCTCCGCTGGGGCGGGTCCGCCGCCCCGGCGGAGGCCGCAAACGCGTCGTCGACACCGACCCCGGACTACGCCCAGCACTGCTGGCACTGGTCGAACCAGACACGCGGGGCGATCCGATGTCGCCACTGCGGTGGACGACGCTCTCGACCCGCTACCTGGCAGGCGAACTCACCGCCCAAGGACACCGGGTCTCCGCCGACACCGTCGCCGACGTGCTGCGGGAGCAGGGCTTCAGCCTGCAAGGCAACGCCAAGACCCTGGAAGGTAAACAGAATCCCGATCGGGACGCCCAGTTCCGTTACATCAACGAGCAGGTCAAGACCCACCACGCCGCCGGACAACCGGTCGTGAGCGTGGACACCAAAAAGAAGGAAAACGTCGGCGAGTTCACCAACGCCGGACGCGAATGGCGTCCCGCCGGTGACCCGATCGAGGTCGACACCCACGACTTCCCGGACAAGGAACTGGGCAAGGCCGTCCCGTACGGGATCTACGACCTGGCCGCGAACACCGGCTGGGTCAACGTGGGCACCGACCACGACACCGCCACCTTCGCGGTGGAGTCCCTTCGCCGCTGGTGGCACGGGGCTGGGAGGTTGACCTACCCACACGCGACCCGGCTGCTGGTCACCGCCGATGCCGGTGGTTCCAACGGCTACCGCACCCGTGCGTGGAAAACCGAACTCGCGGCGTTGGCCGCCCAGACCGGCCTGGCCATCACGGTCTGCCGCTTCCCGCCCGGCACCTCCAAGTGGAACACGATCGAGCACCGGTTGTTCTGCCATATCACCATGAACTGGCGGGGCAGGCCACTGACCAGCCACGAGGTCATCGTCAACAGCATCGCCGCGACCACCACCCGCACCGGGCTGAGGGTCCACTCCGAACTGGACACCGACACCTACGCGCTCGGGGTCGAGGTCCGCAACGCCCAGATGGACGCGCTGCCGATCAGCCGCCACGACGGGCGTCCCGACTGGAACTACACCCTGCACCCCACCATCGCCGACGCCACGGCCCACACCGATCCCACTGATCCGGCTGATCCCGCCGATCCGGGGTCCCAGCACGCCCACGATGCCTGAGCTGACCGGGATGACCGCACCCGAACTGGAGGAGTTGATCACGCGGCTGGCCGGGCTGTGGCAGGCACACCGGGCGCGGCGGGCACGTGAGCACCCGGCCGAGGATGCCCGGCACAGGCCCCGCGCAGGGCGGCCACTCACCTTCCCGTTCCCCGACCGTGTCATCGCCACCGTGCTGCGGCTGCGTCTGGCACTGTTGCTACCAGGTTAAATAACAAGCTAAGAGCACTTCAGTGTGAACCAGGAACGGCATAGTGTGCTGACCTGCGGAAACGTAACTTCCGCAAGTCGGCGTGGGTCAGCTCAGAGCCGTTGAGTGCTGTTCAGGACTGTTCGGCGTGTCTCGGCACGGGCCGGAATGGTGACACGCAGCGTCAGGCCGCCGTCGTTTCGGGGACTGGCCTCCACGGTGCCGTGGTGGGCGCGCACCACGGCACGGACCACGGACAGCCCCAGCCCGGAGCCGCGTGGCTGGTGGGTGCGGTCGTAGCGCACTCTGCGGAACGGTTCGAACAGGGAATCCACCTCGTTAGCCTCGATGACGGATCCGGAGTTGGCAACGGTCAGTGTTGCCGCGCCGTCCGGGCTTGTTCCACTGTGGATGGCGACCCAGCCGGTGGCCGCGACGTTGTAGCGAATCGCGTTGTCGATCAGGTTGTGCACCACCCGGCCCAGCAGTGCCGGGTCGCCATGCAGCGGGGCTGGGGACAATGCGGTGCGGAGATCAATGCCCGCGTCGAGCGCGGCGCCGGTGTGCGTGTGTGCCGCTTCGGCGGCCAGTTCGGCAAGGTCGATCCGAGTGTCCCGGTCGATGGTGGTTTCGCTGTGTGCGAGCGCGAGTAGGCCGTCGAGCAGCCGTTCCTGCCCGGCGATGACCGTGAGCAGCTTGTCCCCCAGCCGTAGGGTGTCAGCCGAACTGCCCTCGGCGGCGACCGCGACCTCGACCAGCGCCCTGGTCGTGGTGAGCGGGGTGCGCAGTTCGTGCGAGGCGTTGGCGATGAACCTGCGCTGGCCGTCGAAGGACCGTTCCAGCCGCTCCACCATCGAGTCGAAGGTGTCGGCGAGTTCCTTCAGTTCGTCGGCCGGGCCGGTCAACCCGATTCGCTCGTGCAGGTGTCGCTCGGCGACCCGGCGGGCGGTGTCGGTGACCGCGCGCACCGGCCGCAGAACCCGCCCGGCGAGCAGCCAGCCCACGCACGCACTGGCCAGCGCGAGACCCAGCAGGGTCAGGCCACCCCAGGTCAGCAGGGATGCCCCGACTTGCGAGCGAACGTTGACGACCTCGGTGACCGCCTGCGGGAGCCGGACGAACTGGTCGCGGCGCGCCAACCCGGCGCTGGTCATCGCGGGCGCCATCAGGGTGGGCAGCGCGGGCACCACGAACAGGAAGGTGACGGCGAGCAGGATCAGGCCGGTCAGCACGGTGAGCGCGGTGTACCAGGCGGCCAGCCGCACCCGGATCGTGGTCCGCATTACGGAATCCGGTATCCGACGCCGGGCACGGTCTGGATCACCCAGGGTTCGCCGAGCCGGCGGCGCAGCCCGGTCATGGTCACCCGCAGCACGTTGGTGAACGGGTCGGTGTGCTCGTCCCACGCCTTTTCCAGTAGCCATTCCGCGGAAACCACGGTGCCCGCCGCGATCAGCAACTCCTCCAGCACCGCGAACTCCTTGCGCGACAGCCGGACGGGCACGTCGTCGCGGGTCACCTCGTGCCGGGCCGGGTCGAGGCGGAGCCCAGCGCGGGTGAGCACCGGCGGCGCGGCCGGACGGGACCGGCGGCCCAGGGCGCGCACGCGCGCGGTCAGTTCGGTAAACGCGAAGGGCTTGGGCAGGTAGTCGTCCGCGCCGAGTTCGAGGCCGGCGACCCGGTCGGGCACGCCAGACGCCGCGGTCAACAACAGGATGCGGGTCGTGCGCGGCCCGGACGCCAGGGTCCGGCAGACCTCGTCGCCGTGCACCACCGGCAGGTCGCGGTCCAGCACGGCCACGTCGTAGTCGTTGACGGCACACCGCTCCAGCGCCGCCGCCCCGTCGTACACCACGTCCACGGCGAACCCCTGGTCGCGCAGTCCCTCCCCGATCACCTCGGCGAGCATGGTCTCGTCCTCCACCACCAACACCCGCATGGTGATCTCCCTACCCGAAGACGCATAAGGACGGGATAAGCGGTGCGCTAGCGCCGTCCTGATCACCGCCCGGACAGGCTGGCCGGGTCCCGTTCCCCTTGATCTCCGGGAGGTCAGCATGCGACGAGTCAGATACCGCTGGGCGGTGGCTGCGACCTGCGCGATCGCACTCATCGCGGCCGGCGCCGATGTGGCGCTGGCGGCGGAATCGCGGGCCCCGCTCGCCGACACCGGCTACGACCCGTCAGACGGGTTGACCGACACCGGTCCGGCGGCGACCGGCGACACCGTGTCCGACAACATCTACCTTTCCGTCCGAGATCCGGACGCCCTGGCCGCGGAGGCGAAGTCGGTATCCACGCCGGGCAGTCCGAACTACGGGAGATACACCACTCCCGACCGGATCCAGGCCGACAGCCAACTCGACCCGGCACAGATCGCACAAGTCCGGGACTGGTTGTTCGCTGCGGGACTGACGGTCAGCCAACCGAACTGGCGCATACTTCGGGTGACCGGCACCCTCGGTCAACTCGCCAGCGCGTTCGACGTGACCTTCGACGACTACTACCCGCCTTCGACGTGGAACTACCCCTACCATTTCCTGATCCCGTCCACCGACCTGAGCGTGCCCGCCAACCTCGGCAGCCTGGTGCTGGGCATCGGGACGAACACGTTCGCCCGAGCCAAGACCGGTGGGAACGCGACCGCCAACGCCGCGGCCGCGACGGTGAACCACCCGGCCGAGTTGGGCGGGGTGACCTACCCGCACACCAACGGCACCGCCTGGTCCGCCGATTCGACCTGTTCGCGGTACTGGGGCGAACTGCCGGCGACCGGGCTACCCGTCGTGAACGGGGCGACCCCGCCGCAGGCGCCGTGCGGTTACACCCCCAGCCAACTGCGCCACGCCTACGGCCTGGACAAGGTGAACCTGACCGGCCAGGGGCAGACAATCGCGGTCGTGACGCCGGCGATGGACACCCTGGAACAGGACGTGAACACCTGGTCCGAGCACATCGGCACGCCGCCGTTGCGGCCCGGCCAGCTCACTGTGGTGCCCACCCCGGACGGGTCGCCCGCAGCCAGCCCCAGCAGCGGCGGACTCGGGGGCATGATCGAGAACACCCTGGACGTCGAGGCGGTGCATGGCATGGCGCCGGGCGCCGACATCATCTCGGTCGGACTGTCCACTCAGGAGGGTGGAGCCGCGCTGGACAGCCTGGTCTACATTCTCGAACGCACCCGCGCGAGCATCGTGTCGGTGTCGATGGGGTTCTACCTCACACCCGGTATGCGACAAGCCTATGACCAGGTGTACCAGGAGGGCGCGCGGCAGGGCGTCGGCTTCTACTTCGCCAGTGGTGACGGCGGCACGGTCAACGACACCGGGAGCTTCCTGAACCCCGCGTCGAGCAGCGTGTGGGAGACCTCGGTCGGGGGCACCTCACTGGCGATCGGGCCGGGCGGCTCGCGCGAGTGGGAGACCGGTTGGGGCGACGGCGTGAATACGCTGTCCTCGGACGGAACCTCCTGGCAGCAGCCGATCCAGCAGGCTGGGGGTGCGGGCGGCGGCTGGGCCACCGGAGAACCGGAGCCCTGGTACCAACGCGGAATCGTCCCGGACAGTCTGGCGAAGGGGCCCGACGGCCAGTTGGACCGGGTCGGGCCGGATGTGGCCATGGACGCCGACGGCGCGACCGGGATGCTGGTCGGCGGGACACCGCTGGACGGCTCACCGACCACGGACCCGAGCACCTGGCACTACGTGGAGTACGGCATCGGCGGGACCAGCCTGGCCACCCCGTTGTTCGCCGCGGTGCAGGCACTCGCCCAGCAGGCACGCGGCGGCAAGCCACTCGGCTTCGCCAACCCGGCGCTGTACCAACGCGCGGGCAGCCCGGCGATCCGCGATATCAGCAAGTACACGCTGCCGGGCGGCGCCGCGCCGGTGGCCGTGGTGCACCGCGAGGTCAACGGCACCGACGTGCCGCTGCTGTACAGCATGCTCGGCCAGATGCCGGTCACGCCGCCGAGCCCGCTGACCCCGTCGACCGGCCCGGGGTTCGACACCGAGACCGGCATCGGCGTTCCGACCGGCGCCTATCCCTGGTCCTACGTTGGCACCGGAAGCGGCACCTGATCCGGTAGAGCGCTCTGCCGAACGGTCACCCTGGCCCAGGAACCTGGTCAGGGTGACCGGCGCGACGACGGCCAGTCCGCAGCGCGGACAGGCCACCCGCACCAGCGTCATCCCCTTGACGGTCCGCCCGGCAGTACGTAGCAGTAGTGGAAGGCCAGTTCACCCGGTGGGCGGGTGCCGGCGGATCAGCGGTGATGCCCGGGACTCCCGGCAGGCTTGGTCATCAGGGTGTGCCGATGGCGGGCATCCCGAGGCCGACCTGATAGGCCGAGCTCATCCGGCGTTATCTGCGGCACGAAGACCATTCGGTCCTCGTGGTGTCCGACGGACGCGCGGCGATCGACCAAGTGCGCAGCTTCTCTGAACTTGAGGACGGTCCGATCGATGTTGGGGGAGTTGAGGCAACCCTGGCAGTCTCTAGCCAGAGACTGCCAGGACGATCACGGCGAGGTGGACGGCGGCGCCCGACCAGGGTGCTGAGCGACCTGCGCTGATCCGCGCCAGGGCGCGGGGCGCTGGAAGCCAGTTCGGCGACGTCGGTCCGGTAGACGGCCTC
>DASZNF010000024.1:0-8187 GCA_035551355.1 Pseudonocardiaceae bacterium
TCCAACTGGTCCGCCAGGGGCGGGCCGGAGGACCCGGCCGCGGGCTGGCTGAACTCCACCAGCGTCCCGCCGCCGGCCGCGGGAGTCGCCTTCTTCACCACGTCGGGACCGAACCGCAGATCGGTGTCCGATGAATCGGCGGGCAGCAGGATCACGCCGACCGTGCCCACCGTGGTGCCCACCCGCAGCTGGTAACCGGCCGACCGGGACCCGGCCGGGCAGTCGATCGTGGCCGGCACCGCCGAATCCGGCGACTGGGTTCCGGCACCGACGGACGGAAGCTCGTTGGCGAGGGCGACAGCGAGCTTTCCGTCCGTCGGGCCACATCCGGCAGGGTTGCTGCCGGTCTCCCCGCTCTCGATGCCGCCCTGCTTCGGCGTCGAGGTCGAGAAGCCTGTACCCCCATCGGGGAGCATCGGCCGAGCGCGGTCCATCCCGGACGAGCTCGACCCCGATCCCGGGTCCACCCCGGCCGCGGGCGCACTCGCGGCGGAGGAAGACCCACCGCCAGTGTGCCCGACCCCGAGGAAACCAACCACGAGACCCACCACAAGAACCACACCGGCCAACGCCGAACCGCCGGTGACCAGTGACCGGCGGCGCGCGGCGATCCGCCGCGACGCGCTGGCCACGTCATGCTCGTCGAAGGTGGCCGGCGGCGCGTCGGCCGCCGCCGCGCGGAACATCTCCGCCAGCTGCTGCTCGTCCACCATGGTCACCTCCTCCGTTTCGTTTCCGCCCGGCCCGGTCAGGCCGGTCGCAAGTCGTCGATCGCGTCGCCCAGCTCGGTGCGCAACGCGGCCAGTCCGCGGGCGGTCTGGCTTTTCACCGTGCCCTCGGTGCAGCCGAGCACCTCGGCCGCGCCACCGACGTCCAGGCCCTCCAGGAACCGCAGCACCAGCACGGCCCGCTGCCGCGGCGGCACCCTGGCCAGCGCGCCGACCAGCGCCGTGCGGGTGGCCACCGTGTCGGCGATCTCCGGCGCGCCGCCGGTGGTGTCCGCGACCTCGGGAACCTCATCGGTGAACCGCTCCCTCCGCCACGGCCGTCGCGACTCGTCGACCACCGCGCGCACCACGGTGCGCCGCACATAGGCGTCCAGCGCGCCGCGGTCGCGCACCTTGCGCCAGTGCCGGTGCAGCGCGACGAACGCCGTCTGCGCGAGGTCGTCCGCGCGGTGCCAATCGCCACAGAGCAGGTAGGCACTGCGCCGCACGGCAGGCAGCCGGGCGGCGAAGTACTCGGCGAACTCCCGCTCCTCGCGTTCGGTCACGCGGTGGATCTCCGCTCGTCGTTGCTTACGTTGCAGGGACGGACCAGACCGCGGCCGAGGTTGCACGCTCGGCCGGAAAACATCCAATCACGCGTGTGATGTGATGCTGACATGACCGAGCTGCGACCGATCGACCTGCGGTCGGACACCGTGACCAAACCCGATGCGGACATGCGCGCGGCGATGGCCGCCGCCGAGGTCGGCGACGATGTGCTCGACCACGACCCGACCATGCGCGAGCTGGAGGAACGGGTCGCCGGGCTGCTCGGCACGGCCGCCGCGCTGTGGGTGCCCAGCGGCAGCATGGGCAACCTGATCGCGCTGATGATCCATCTCGACCGCGGCGACCGGTTCCTCGCGTCGACGGCCGCGCATGTGCTGGGCAACGAGCTGGGCACCGCGGCCTGGCTGGCCGGGGGCATGCCCGAGCCGCTGCCCTGGGACGGCGCCGGGCCGGGCCGGCCCAGCCCGGCGACCATCCGGGCCGTGGCGGGCGGGCCCGGGCCGTACTTCGCCATGAACACCACTCTGCTGTGCCTGGAGAACACGCACAACGCGGCCGGCGGCACGGTCACCGGCGTGGCCGAGCACGCCGAGCTGGTCGCCGCGGGCCGGGCCGCCCGGCTGGCCGTGCACCTGGACGGGGCCCGGATCTGGCACGCCGCGGTCGCCCTCGGGGTCACCCCGGCCGAGCTGACCGCGGGCGTGGACACCGTGCAGGTCTGCCTGTCCAAGGGGCTGGGCGCGCCGGTGGGGTCGGTGGTCGCGGGCAGCGAGGAGTTCATCGCCGAGGCCCGCCGGGTGCGCAAGATGCTCGGCGGCGGGGTGCGGCAGGGCGGGGTGCTGGCCGCGGCCGGGCTGGTCGCGCTGGACCGGATCGACTCGTTGGCCGACGATCACGCCAACGCGGCGGCGCTGGCCGCCGGGCTGACCGAACTTGGCTGGTCGACCACCAACCCGCAGACCAACATCCTGCTGGCCACGGTGCCCGACCTGCCCGGCACGCTGGCCAGGCTGGGCGAGGTGGGGGTGCTGGCGGTGCCGATGGCCGGACAGGTCCGGTTCATCGCCCACCGGGACGTGCCCGCCGCCGACATCGACGAGGTGCTGCGCCGGGTCAGGGGACTGGCATGAGCTGGGTGGTGTTCGACTTCGGCGGGGTGATCGGCGCGACCACCACCGCGTTACCGACGCTGGCCGAGCGGATGGGCGCCGATCCGGAGCGCTTCGCCGCGTCCTACTGGTCCCACCGCGACGGCTACGACGGCGGGGAGTCCGACGAGTGGTTCTGGCGGGTCATCGCAAACGATTGCGGTGTGGGTGGCCTCGACCCGGACACCAGCGTCGAGCTGACCGAGCTGGACATCGCGGGCTGGCTGCACCTGCGGACCGAGACCACCGCGCTGCTGGCCGAACTGGACCAGGCCGGGGCCCGGCTGGCGCTGTTGTCCAACGCGCCCTGCTCGTTCGGCCGGGTCGCCGAGGCGCAGGCCTGGGCCCGGCACTTCCAGCACCTGGTGTTCTCCGGCGACCTGGGCCTGGTCAAACCGGACGCGCGGATCTACGCGAAACTCACCGAACGGCTGGCCGCCCGGCCGGCAGAATGCCTGTTCTTCGACGACCGGGCCGACAATGTGGCCGGGGCGCAGCGGGCAGGGCTGCGCGCCGCCCGCTGGACCGGGGCGGACGCGGCGCGCGAACTGCTGGCCGACTACCTGTGACCGGGGTTCTGGTCAGGGCAGCTGCTTGCGCTTGTTGTTGCGGATCGCGCCGTAGGCCGCGGTGCCCACGAACAGCACCAGGCCGACGACGGCGATGGCGAACAGGCTCTTGACGACGAAACCGATGACGACGAACGCCAGCCAGATGACCAGCAGTGCGCCGATGATGCGCAGGAGCATCTCCGACCGCCTCCCCAATGTTCTCTTAGTAGCTGAAACGATTGTGCTCGCGTTGAGGTTCCCGTGTCAGCTCCTGGCTTAGCGGCCAGTTCGAGCCGGTAGCCAGACGGCCAGCCGGTCCAGCGCCCGCTGGATGTCCTCGCCCGACCCGGCGAAGGACATCCGCACGAACTGTCCCCCGGCCACCGTGTCGAAGTCCAGGCCCGGCGCGATCGCCACCCCGGTGTCGGCCAGCAGCTCCTGGCAGAACCGCATCGAATCATCGGTGAGGTGGCTGACCTCGGCGTAGGCGTAGAACGCGCCGTCGGCCGGGGCCAGCCGGTCGATGCCCAGCTCGGTCAGCCCGCGCAGCAGCAGGTCCCGGTTGGCCCGATAGCGGGTGACGTGCGCGTCGACCTCGGCGTAGGACTCGTCGGTGAACGCGGCGATCGCCGGCAGCTGCGCGATCGCCGGCGGGCAGATGGTGAAGTTCCCGGTCAGGCTGGACACCGCGGTGCGCAACCGCTCCGGCAGCAACATCCAGCCCAGCCGCCAGCCGGTCATGCACCAGTACTTGGAGAAGGAGTTGATCACCGCCGACTCACGGCCGGACCGCCACGCGCAGTCGTAGTCCGCGCCGTAGGAGATCCCGTGGTAGATCTCGTCGCTGATCAGCTGGATCTGGTGCTCGTCGCAGTAGGCCGACAGCGCGTGCAACTCGGCCGGGGACAGCATGGTGCCGGTCGGATTGGCCGGGCTGGCCACGATCAGCCCGCGCACCGGTTCGTCCAGTTCCTCCAGCATCTCCACGGTCGGCTGGAACCGGGTGTCCGGCCCGCACGGCAGATCCACCACCTCGCAGCCCAGCGCGGTCAGGATGTTGCGGTAGGCCGGATAGCCCGGCCGCCCCAGCGCCACCCGGTCACCCGCGTCGAACGCGGCCAGGAAGGCCAGCAGGAACGCGCCGGAGGAACCGGTGGTGACCACCACGTCCTCGGGGTCGACGGCCAGCTCGTAACGGCGCTGGTAGTGCCCGGCGATCGCCTCCCGCAGCTCCGGCACACCCAGCTGCTCGGTGTAGCCGAGCACGTTGCCGCGCAACGCCGCGGCTGCCGCGGCCAGCACCGGTTCGGGCGCCGGACTCGAGGGCTGACCGGCGGCCAGCGACACCAGGTCCCCGTGGCTGCGCCGCCGCCGCTCGGCCGCGGCCAGCACATCCATCACGTAGAACGGCGGTACCGCGGCGCGCCGCGCGGCGGGCAACCCGGCCAGAGGCTCCAGCATGCGACCAGGGTAGATCCGCCGCCCCGCCGATCACGCCGCCCCCATCCGCGACCCGGTCGCGGGCCGGGCGGAATCAGTACCCGCGGAATCAGTACCCGACGTAGCTGCCGCCCGAGTGCACCGCGCGGATGCCCGGCACGTTCCCGATCGAGCCGTAGCGGCCCAGGGCGTACCGGACCCCGGCGATGATGTTGTCCACCGGGTTGTAGATGTTGGTGTGCCCGGGCAGCGAGTTGGAGTTGAAGGTCGAGTCGATGCACTGCATCAGACCCTTGGACGGGTGACCAGCCTGCGCGTTGGAGTCCCACAGGTTGATCGCGTTCGGGTTGCCGCCGGACTCGTGCTGGATGATCGTCCAGATGTCCTGCTCGCTCAGCGCGCTGGCCGGCACTCCGTTGGCCTCCAGGATCTGGATGGCCTGCTGGATCCACTGCTCCACGTTGCCCGGCGGGGTCGTCGCGGGCGGTCCACCGCTGGAGCCCATGCCCCCGCCGGCACCTCCTCCACCACCACCGCCGCCTCCGGAGTAGCCACCGCCGCCTCCGCCGCCGTAGCTGCTGTGGTGGCTGCTGCTGCCGCCCGAGTAGCTGGCCGCGGCCGGCGTGCCCGCGGGCGCGGTGGTCGAACCGGGCGCGGCCGAGGGAATGGTGGCCGAGGACGGGTTGGTGGTGTTCGTGCCACCGCCGGGGGCCTTCATGGTGGAGAACTTCGGGTTCAGCCCGTTGGTCGCCGCGGTGATGTCGGTGGCGGCCTTGCTCAGCGCGGTGTTGATGTTGGTGATCTCGGTGGTGATCGAGGCGCTGTTGTCCGACACCGCCTTGGTGGCCGCCGCGGACTTCTCGTCCGGCGTGGGATGCGGCGCGGTCGTGCCGTAGGTGGCCACGTTGCGCTTGTAGTCCGAGATCACCTGGTCGTACAGCTTCTCCAGGGAGGTCCGGCCGTCCGATAGGGCCTTGGACGCCTCCCCGATCGCGGTCGACCCGCCGGTCAGCGCGGTGTGCGTAGCGGTGCCGGCGCCGGTGAAGTTGCCCATGTAGCCGCGGAACGCGTCGGCCACGTCCCCGGTCCAGGCATGCAGCCCGTTGATCGCGTTGGTCACCGCCGTGTTGCAGCCGTCGGCGTCGCCGGCCGCGGTGGTCAGCGAATCGGCCAACCCCTGGATGGAACCCGGATCCGCCTTGTACACGCCCTCGGCGTCGGCGGCTATGCCCGCGCCCGCACCTCCGGGCAGCGCGGCGACATCGTCCCTCGCGGTCATCCTCGTGTCCTCTGCCGTGCCGTCATCGCCCGCGTCCTCATACCTGCTGCACCTGCGGCGCCACCTGGAAGGAACGCTGGTTGTCGTCCTCGGTGTTGCTGTTGTTCTGGGTGGTCGCGTCCAGCGCCCGCTCGATCCCGCCGACCAGGTTCTCCGCCGCCGAGTACTCGCCGCGCAGCGCGGTGCACAGCGCGGTGACCGCCGAGGCCACCGCCCCGGAGCTGGCCGCCGTGCCGAACATCGACGCGCTGACGTTCTGCGGCACCTGGTCGCCGACCGCGCCGAACTTGCCCGCCTCCGCGCCGATGGCCGAGGCCGCGGTGTCGATGTCCTGCTTGTTGTAGTTCGTGGCTGCCATGCCGAGGACCCCCTTGCCACCACGCGACCTGTCACAACTGTGACGTAAGTCCACACCCAACGGTTCCCGCTCGCGCGGGTTTCGCCCATATTGTGCCCGGTCAGCCTCACTCTGCCGGGTGCCGAACGGGGGAAACTCCGTCCGGGGCCGCTCAGATCTCGTCGAATCAGATCTCGTCGAACAGCTCGATGACGCTGGCCGCGAGCCGGGCATTGTCGGCCGGAGTGAGGGTGACCCACTCCTGACCGTCCGGGCTGCGCCGGGTGGTGAACAGGTAGCGGCCACGGTCGGTGTCGTGGAAGGCGATGATCCGCCGCGCCCGGGTCATCCGCCCGTCCCGGCCCGCGCGCTCCACCCCGAACTGGCCGCGCACCGTGATGCCGGCGAGCATGGTGGCCAGCAGCTGCGCCTCGGACAGCGGCAGGTTCTCGTTCTCCAGCTCCGTGATCAGCGCCTTGGGGTCGCCGCCGGAGTTCTCGTCGGCCTTGTGCAACGCGGCCAGCGGCACACTCACCGACCGCCCGTACCCGGCCGGGACGTCCCCGGTCACCGACACCGCCGACTCCACGAACGAGGAGTCGCGGGCCGGGATCAGCCACACCTGGTCGCCGTCCACCACGCCCAGTTGCGCATCCCGCCCGGACACCGCGGCCAGCCCGCGCACCTGCCGGTCGGCCCGCACGAACACGTCCACCGACCGGGCCGGGTGGGCCAGCAGGGCCAGCCGGTCGGCCAGTTCCGGCACCGCCCGGTCGCCGTCGGCCAGGCCGCGCTCGGCCAGCCCGGCCCAGGCCTGGCGGACCAGCTCCCGGCGCTGGGTGTGCGTGATGCCCGGGCTCGGCACGTCCAGCGCCAGGTGGCGGCGCGGGAACCGCTCGCTCTCCCAGAGCACATCGAACTCCAGCGTGGACAACACCACGCTGCTGGAAAGGGTCACCGGTCAGTCCCGTTCGGAGCGGGGGTCCGGGTCGCGCAGCGCGTCCATGCCGAACGGCGCCTCCGGTTCCGGCCGGCGCGACCGGGCGGGCGGTTCCGGCTCCGGGGTGGCCCCGAACACCGGCGGACTGACCATCCGGTCGTCGCCGAATATCTCGTCCGAGGTCAGCACGTAGCGGCGGTCGTGCTCGTCGTCCTCGTCGCGGCGGCGAGAGGCCACCGCCGGTTCCATCATGGAGGGCGACTCGGCCGGCGGCGGGCCGGAGATCCGGGAGGTGACCCGCGCGGCCGCGGCCTCCTCCTCGTCCAGCTCGGCCAGCGCGTTGGCGCCCGACCGGGCCGCGCCCTCGCCGGGTTCGCCGGTGGTGCTGGGCCCGCGCACAACCCGCTCGGCCCCGGCCGACCCGGCGATCCCGGCCGCCACCGAACCACCCGCGATGCCAGCGCCGATGGAGGCATCCTCGACCAGCGCGCCGAACGCGTTGCCCGCGCCCGCGGCCGCCTGCGCCTCACCCAGCGCGGCCGGTGACACACCGGGGCCGACCCCGCTGACCGGGCCCGGTGCCACCGGCGAGTTCGGCACCGGCGTTCCCGGCGCCGGCGACCCGGGCACGGCGGTGTTCCCGCCGCCCGGGAACTGGAAGCCCGGCCCCGACGCGGTATTCGCGCCCGGCGCGTTCGAGCCGCCCGGCGCCCCGCCGCCGCTCACACCGGCGAACGAAGGCCCCGACGGGGTGAACGCGGACACCTGGGTCACCGAGCTGGTGCCGGTCGCGGCCGGCGCGGTGGTCAGGTTGATCGCGGGCGGGGCGGGGAGGGGGTGGAAGGAATTGAGGTTCGTCTGGCTGGACTGCGCGTAGTTGTTCAACGCGTCCACGGTCTGGTTGCGGGCCGCGTTGGTCTGGTTCATCAGCGGGACCATGTCGGTGGCATGCGAGGTGATCTGTTGCAGCGCCGGGCCCTGGGCCAGCGGCTGCAGGTTTTGCGGCGTCGCGCTGCTGTTCTTGGCCGAGGAGTAGGCCTCGCCCTGGTTGTTCATCGAGCCACCGGCCTGGGTCCCCACGTTGCTCACCGAGCCGCCGTAGGCCGCGGAGGTCGAGGTCATCTCCTGGGCCAGATCCGAGGCGGTGCTCTGCCAGTTGACGCCGATGGCTTGCAACTGCTGCTGGATCGTCTGATCGAGCTGTTGCAGGCTCTG
>DASZNF010000025.1:0-36577 GCA_035551355.1 Pseudonocardiaceae bacterium
CGGTTCAGCGGGGTGCCGTCGTGGTGGACAACTCGAGTGCCTTCCGGATGGATCCCGGCGTGCCCCTGGTGGTCCCCGAGATCAACGCTGCGGCCGCGGCGGAGCGACCGAGGGGGGTCATCGCCAATCCCAACTGCA
This sequence comes from Pseudonocardiaceae bacterium, assembly GCA_035551355.1. Taxonomy (GTDB): domain Bacteria; phylum Actinomycetota; class Actinomycetes; order Mycobacteriales; family Pseudonocardiaceae; genus DATATV01. The sequence continues at coordinate 139 of DASZNF010000025.1, forward strand.
CCACGCTGTCGATGATGACCGCGGTGGGTGCCCTGCACCGGGAGTTCGGGCTCACCGAGTTGGTGGTGGCCAGCTACCAGGCCGCTTCCGGTGCCGGCCGCCCCGGTGTGGACCGGCTCTACGCCGAGCTCGCCGCGGTGGCCGGCCAGCCGGTGGGGATTCGAGGTGGGGACGTGGCGGCCGCGCTGGCCGCGGCGGGTCTGCCGGAGGAGTCCCCGTTCCCGGCGCCGCTGGCGCTGAACGTGGTGCCCTGGGCCGGATCGCTCAAGGACTGTGGCTGGAGTTCTGAGGAGCTCAAGGTCCGCAACGAGTCGCGCAAGATCCTCGGCATCCCCGACCTCAAGGTGTCCGCCACCTGCGTGCGGGTCCCGGTGGTCACCACCCACGCGCTGGTCGTGCACGCGGTGTTCGCCCGGCCGGTGACCGTGACGGGTGCCCGCACGGTGCTCGGCGCGCAGCGGAGTATCGTGCTGGCCGACGATCCGGCTGCCGGCGTGTGGCCGACCCCCGCCGCGGTGGTCGGAGCGGACCCCACCTATGTAGGCCGGATTCGCCAGGCGCTGGACTTCCCCAATGCGCTGGACTTCTTCGTCTGCGGGGACAACCTGCGCAAGGGCGCGGCGCTGAACACCTACGAGATCGCCGAGACCATCGCGGGCGAGTTCACGAACTGAAGTAGCGCACCGGGGCCCGGTCGCCGAGGGGCCTTCGCCCTCAGGCGGTCGGGCCTTCGCCTGCCGCGAGCTGGTAGTCCCCGGCGGCGGGCGGCCGGCGGGCGAACGCGCCGCGCAGCGCCAGCGACCCGATCAGCAGCCCGCCGAGGCCGGACGCGGCGAAGCCCCAGCCCGCGCCGAACCGGTCCACGGCGAGCCCGACCAGCGGCGCGCCCAGCGCGGCGCCCAGGGTGATCGCGGAGCTCTGCAGGCCCATGGCCTCGCCCCGGACCGCGGGCGGGGCCAGCCGGCTGGTCTCCTCGCCGGTGCCGGCCAGGGTCGGCGCGCACATCAGGCCGCTGGGGAACATCGCCAGGCACAGTGCCCACCACTGGTCGCCGGCCAGGCCGATCGGCACGGCCAGCCCGGTCAGCAACAGCAGCAGCACCATGGACCGGGGCGTGCGGCGCAGCGCGCCGTAGATCACCCCGCCGGTGACCGAGGCGACGCACCACACCACGGTGACCACGCCGGTCATGCCGACCTGCCCGGACGCCCGCAGCGCGGCCACCATGGCCACCTCGACCCCGGCCAGGCTGAACACCGCGGCGCAGGAGATCACCAGCACCGCGAACATCCGCCGGTCCAGCCAGCTGCGCCGGGGCGGGCGGATGAGGTCCAGCGGGTTCTCCTCGTGCGCGGCGCGGATCGGCGGGTTGAGCACGTACACGCAGACGCCGGAGACGATGATCAGGCAGCCCAGCGCGATCACCGCGGCCACCGTGGACACCCGGGTGGCGACCAGCACGCCCAGCGCGGGCCCGACCATGAAGCCCAGCTCGACCGAGACGGAGTCCAGCGAGTAGGCCGCCTTGCGGTGTTCGGCAGGCACCAGCGCGGCCAGCGACTGGCGGCCGATGGTCATCACCGGCAGCGCGACCAGCCCGCCGGCGAAGGACAGCACCAGCAGGGCCGAGTAGGGCAGGGTCCAGGCGGTCAGCCAGTACGTGCCGTAGCCGATGGTGGTGACCGCGACCGTGGCCCGCAGCCCGAACCGGTCGGTGACCCGGCCCATCAGCGGCGCGCCGACCGACACCCCGATGGTGCCGGCCGCGCCGACCATGCCGGCCGCGGCGTAGCCGTGCCCGAGGCGCAGCACCACGTGCAGGGTGAGCACCATCTCGATGGCGCAGATGGGGATGCGCGCGACGAACATGATCAGCAGTAGCCTGCGGACGCCCGGGATGGTGAGCACCCGCCGGTAGTTGCCCAAGTAGTCGCCCCGTTTCGCCGTCACACCCACGATCTGATCCTGTCCGTACTGCCGCTACAACCGATTTTCATCGGTCGGCCACTCGAAAAGGGGACGGCGTTTTCTTGACTGACTCCAGATTACCTGATCTGATGGGGGTCACCATGAACCAGGAGTCCTCGGTTTCCGTCGCGACGACGCGGGAGCGCCGGCGCCACCACCTGGTCTGCCGGGAGTGCGGCCGCAGTCGGCACACCGGCTGCGTGACCGGGCCCGCGCCCTGTCTGGACCCGGCCGAGTCCGGCGGCTTCCTGGTGGACGACGCCGAGGTGGTGTTCTGGGGCCTGTGCCCGGACTGCCGAGCCGCGATCGGCGCACCCGGGATATCAGCAACTTCCTGACCGGGAAACCCGCAATTCCCGGGTTCTGCCATTCGTTCGAGTGACTTTTCTGGCATTATCGGCGTGTCTGCGCTTGCGATTCACAAGTACGCCCTATGGGTTACCGCATTCGCTCGGACGAGGTTGAACGTGTAACGGTTCTCATCTTTTTTCGACCCCTCCGTGTTCGGAATTCCGGTGTAGTCCGCCACATTGTGTGAGTCGGGTCCGGCGCGCCCTGGAGATCATCTACAGCGCGCGACCGGCGATCACGGTCGCTGGGTAGTCACTGGTAGCGGGGCTGCCGATGTGTGCGCACGATGACGGTGATGGCGAGAGAGAGGCCGACGAGGTCCCCCTTTCTCAACGCATCTCCGGTTGTTTCCCCAGCCCGACAGGAGGGCAGTAATGCGAAAGACCGCGGTCGGAATCATTGCGGTGGTAGCCACGAGCAGCGTGCTTTCGGTGGTGGGCCTCGGCTTGGCCAATGCCTCGCCAAGCCCGTCGGCGCCCACGGTGTCGACCTCGACCGTCCGCACGGAGGCGGGCGATCTGCAGAACCTGCACGACCAGTTGCAGAACGCGTTCAAGAACAAGGACGTGTCCGGCGTGCAGTCCTCGGCCCAGCAGCTGGCGACCGAGCTGGTCGCCGTGCGGGGCACCGCGACCAAGGCGGCGATGTCCTCGGACACCACCAGCCTGGTGGCCCGGGCCCAGCAGCTGACCGGGCAGCTGATAGAGCAGCTCGGCCAGGCCACCCAGGACGGTCTGCCGGTGGCGGTGCCCACCGGCGTGCTGGACTCGGTGACCAGCCTGGTCGGCTCCCTGTTGCAGACGGTGTTGTCGCTGGTCACCAGCCTGCTCGGTGGCCTGCCGGTGCCGGGCCTGCCCGGTGTCCCCGGCGTGCCCGGTGTGCCGGCTGTGCCGACCAGTGCTCTGCCGGTGAAGTGACGGCGGGAACGACGCAACGGAGGTGATCCGCCCGGCCGGTTGACGCCGAGCCGGCCGTCGGCGAACGGACCGTCCTGCTCGCGCCGGGGCGGCCCGGTGAAGGGCCCCGAGGGAAGCCCCATCCCTCGGGGCTCTCGCGTGTCCGCAGACGGTGCGCGAGTGGGGTGTGCGGTGCGTGTGTTCTGTCTCACCGCGGGTGGACCTGCACCTAGCTGGAGGTCATACGGTCGGGGCGAAGCCGAGGCGGCGTCCACATAGTCGGACGGCGGTCGCGGACGGTGTCGGTGACGGTGGCGTGATGGAAGGATCGGTGCTCATGACGGTTCGGGTGGTGGGCATCGGAGGTTCCCTGCGGGCGGACTCCCAGTCCGAGCGAGCGCTGCGGATCGCGCTGGCCGGAGCGGAGGACGCGGGCGCCAAGATCACGATGATCAGCGGATCCGGCTTGCTGCTGCCCTTCTACGATCCGGCCGTGGCCGAGCGGCCGCCCGAGGCGGTGCGCCTGGTGGAGGAGCTGCGCGCGGCCGACGGGGTGCTGCTGGTGTCGCCGGGTTACCACGGCACGGTGTCCGGGCTGTTCAAGAACGCCCTGGACTACGTGGAGGACCTGCGCGAGGACGCCCGCCCCTACCTGGACGGCCGGGCGGTGGGGTGTGTGGCCGCGGCGTACGGGTGGCAGGCGGCGGTGACCACGCTGACCGCGCTGCGCTCGATCGTGCACGCGTTGCGCGGCTGGCCGACCCCGCTGGGCGCGGCGGTCAACTCCGGTCAGGTGAAGTTCGACGCGGACGGCGGGTGCTCGGACGAGAAGGTCGAGCAGACCCTGCGCACCATCGGCGAGCAGATCGTGGAATTCGCCAAGAACCGGACCTGATCGGGATTACTCGCGGGTAACCCGTGGTTGGTGTGTGCGGGAACGCCTGTGAACGCGAAGGAGCGGGTCGACGTGAAGATCCTGTACACCGCCGAGGCCACCGCGGTCGGCGACGGCCGCAACGGCGAAGTCCACTCCTCGGACGGGGTGCTGGACGAGAAGCTGGCCATCCCGGCCGAGATGGGCGGGCCCGGCGGCCTGCACACCAACCCCGAGCAGCTGTTCGCGGCCGGGTATGCGGCGTGTTTCCACAGCGCGCTGCGCGCGGTGGCGCGCCAGGACAAGGTGACCCTGGGCGAGGACAGCACGATCAACGCGAAGGTCGGCATCGGCCCGAACGACGCCGGCGGCTTCGGCCTTGAGGTGGCGCTGCATGCCCACCTGCCCGGTCTGGAGCAGGCCAGGGCCGACGAGCTGATCGCCAAGGCCCACCAGGTCTGCCCGTACTCCAACGCCACTCGCGGCAACATCGAGGTCACCCTCACCACCTCGGTCTGACCAGCGTCGACTCAAGCCCGCGGGCCCGGTTCGCCGGAACCCGCGGGCTTTGTCGTGCCCGGGCACCGGCCCGGGCTCCGCCCGCACGCGGACTGATGGACAGACCACCAGTTTGATCGGCCGGCCGGGAGGACCGGTGGACATCGTCGACACCCACACCCACGTCATCTCGCCGGATAGCACGACATCCTGGTGTGCCTGCAGATGACCGTCCATGCCTGCCCGCGCTGCGCCGCCTGCTGGACCGCTACCCGAAAGTGCGGTGCTGCTGGACCGCTGCGCCCGCCCCGACCGCTCCGGCGGCCGCCCCCTACCGGGCCGGTGCTGGTGCCGGGCACCAGCTCGTCGGAAAGCGTGTTCCCGCAGCTGACCGCGAAACTGACCAAGCTCGGCGTGGACGAGCCGGTGGTCGGCGTGGTGCTGCCCACCGCGTACAGCTTCAACCACGACGGCACCTGCCTGTACTTCGCCGCGGTCAGCGTGTTCCTGTCCCAGGCGACCGGAACCGACCTGGGCTGGCAGGCGCAACTGGGCCTGCTGCTCGTGCTGTTGCTGACGTCCAGAGGCGGCGCCGGAGTATCCGGATCGGCGATCGCCGTGCTGGCGTTGGCGTTGAGCGCGACGCGCACCATCCCGGTCAGCGGCGTCGCGCTGGTGCCGGGCGTGCACAGCATCCTGTTCGCCACGTTCGTGTTCACCAACATCGCGGGCAACTGCGTGACCACCCTGATCGTCGGGAAGTGGGAGAAAGCGGTGGACCGCGACCGTCTGCGGGCCGAACTCGACATCGGCTACCAAGCCGCCGGACCGGCGCCGTTGCCCCGCTTTATCTGATCGTTATCGACTAATCCTCGCCAAACGAGACGCAACCATCCCGGATCGGGAGCGTCTTCATGGGGGTAGACAAACTCCTGGCAAGTGGAACGGGGATTTTCCAATCATGGCTATTCAGCGTCTGGTTCGTCCTACCCTTTTGCTGGCCGGTGGCGCACTGACCATCGTCATGACCGCCGCCTGCCAGGGAAACTTCAACGCAAACGGCAACTGGTCCGAACCGCCCACGACCAGCGCGGCTGCCGCCATCGGCGGCGCCACGACCGCCGCGCCGTCGACCACTTCCGAGGCCACGTCGGCGACCGAATCGGCCAGCACTCCGGTGTACGTGCAAACATTCGATCCGAATGCCACGGTGCAGAATCCGAAAGAACTCGACTTCTACGAGAACACCGAGATGGATGGAATCACCTGGTCGTCCTGGGGCGGCGACACCGCGCAGGGGAACGGTGTGCTGAGTGACAACGACTGCACCCCCGATTGCGCCAGCGGCCACCCGGACACGTATTCCGCGCACATCGTGCTCAGCGATATCCAAACGGTGAACGGAACGCGTGAATATACCCACTACACCGTCACCTTCGACGGCCAGGCCCAGCACCCGGAACTGGCCCAGGCCCTCACCGACCAGCAGATCAAGCCGAGCTGATCGCAACCGCGGCGCAGGCGCCCGCACTCGCGAAGCCCCAGCCCCAACCTCCCGCGCGGCTGCCAAAACAGGCCCCAGCGCAGACCCCCACCCTCCCGGGGGGACGGCCCCTGGCCAGTCTATTCAGCGGAGGGTGGGGTTTCGGGGGTTTGAGCTGGGGCTGTGGATAGTTCGCTGGGTTGTGGACAAGTGGCGGCGAGCGGAGGCTGGGGCCGGTATTTTGGGTCACCGGTCACCGGTCACCGGTCACCGGGGTTGGTGGCCCACCGCGACCAGCCGCTGCCTCAGCCAGCTGCCGTTATTGCTGACCGAACCCTCAGCCACCGGCTGCCTCAGCCGGCCGCCGCACAGCCCAACCGGCGCTTCAAGGGCCCCGGCGCCTCAGCCGGCCAGCGCGGCGGCCTTCTCGGCCAGCGTCCGCCGCACGAAATCGACCGACATCGCGGTCTGCTTGACCAACTCGGCGACGACCAACGAACCATGCCCGGCGTCGTAGCGATAGACCTCGTGCGGCGCACCTCGTTCACTCAACCGGGCCAGATAGTTGTCGATCTGGCGGATCGGGCACCGCGGGTCGTTCTCACCCGCCTGCACCAGCACCGGTGCGGCGACCTCGTCGACATACGTGATCGGCGAGGACTCGTGATACCGGTCCGGGACCTCCTCCGGCGACCCGCCGAACAGCGCCCGGTCGAAGTCGCGCAGCGGCTCCATCTCGTCCTCGTACGCCGCCACGTAATCGGCCACCGGCACGACCGCGATCCCCGCCGCCCACGCGGCGGGCTGCATGCCCAGTGCCAGCAGCGTCAGATATCCACCCCAGGACGCGCCCTCGACCACGCACTTCTGCGGATCGGCCAGCCCGCTGCTCACCGCCCACTCCCGCACCACGGCGATGTCCTCGAGCTCGGTCACCCCTGGCCGCCCCTCGATCGCGTCCCGCCAGGCCGAGCCGTACCCGGTCGAACCCCGGTAGTTGACCTGCACCACCGCGAATCCGGCGTCCACCCACACCGACCGGTAGGCCGAGAACCGGTCCTCGTCCGCCGCATGCGGACCCCCGTGCACGCTGAACAGGGTGGGCAGCGGCGCGTCGACCCCCTCCGGCCGCGCGATCAACGCATGCACCGGCCCGCCCGGCCCGGTCACGAACGCGTCGGTCAGCCGCACCGACGGCGGCGCCGGGTCACCCGGAGGGGTGAGAAGCACCCGGTCCTCACCATCGGGTGACAGCGCTCGGACCTGCGGCGGCAGCTCGCCACTGGACCAGGAGTACTCCACCGTCCCATCCGGCCGCACCCCTGCCGAACCGATGGTCCCCGCCGCACTATCCAAAGTGGACAACAATCCACTCTCGATGTCCCACCGGTGAACGGTGTTGCGGGACTGATGGGTGTGCACGACCAGCAACGACTTGCCGTCCGGATACCAGTCGGCGGTCACGTCCCCGGGCAGATCCAGCTCGATCACCCGCTCGGTGTCGGCCCGCACATCCCAGATCAGCAGCTCGTCGCGCCCCCGCCGCTCGTGCGCGACCAGCAATCGCGCGTCCCCGGCCACCGGCGAGAACGCCAGCGCGTCCAGTCCCTTCCCCGGTCCGTCCCACTTCTCGCCGACGGCCTCGGCCGAATCGGCCGCGTACACCCGTAGCGCTGGGTGCCTGCTGTCCCCGTGTTCTGAGTGCTCAACCGCGACCAGTTGCTCGTCCCGGGACAGCGCGCTCACCCCAGACTGGTGCTCACTGGCGTACAACACCTCGGCCGAGCGTCCCTGGTGGGCCAGCCAGATCGTGGTCCCATCGTCAGTCGCCGTGCCCAGCGCGGTCACCCGATGCCCGAGATGCAAACCGGCCGGATAGCCCGGATGGGTGCCCGGCACCGCCTGCTCACCCTTCCGGGTGGCATCGAACGGCTCGCTGATCCAGTTCCCGAACTCGTCGCCCGCCGTGTCGTCGAACCACCAGATGTGCCTGCCGTCCGGACTGATGGCCGCATGCGAGGTTCCTTCGGCGCGGTCGGTCACCTGCCGGTGCGTGTCACTGGCCCGGTCCCAGGCGTAGACCTCCCACACGCCGCTGGCGTTGGAGATGTACAGACTCCGGTCGGCCGCATCCAGCGCCCACTCCGGGGCCGAGATACGCGCCGCGGTGAACCGGGCCCGCCACCGGGCCTCCCGCTCGGGGTCGTCGAACAGCGTTTCGGGTGCCTTGGCCTGCTGGTCTGTCACCCCTTCGATCCTGCCTTACCGACCGCCACCCAGTCAGGGCAGCCCAAGCAGCGAGTCGCTCTCCGATCCGGTCGCAAACCCCGCCAAGTCGTTCACCGACCCGTTGAAGTAGTCCTGATCGCCAGGCAGATTCGGCGCCCCATCCGAGTGCTGCCAGAGCGTGTAGTCCGCCCACCCGGCAGGCAGCTGCCCCACGGCGGTGTTGTACCGGGCAATCCACAGTGGACACCGTGAGAGCGCGGAAGTGTTGCCAGTGCACATGGTCCACCAGTTGGTGGTCGTGTAGATGACCGGCCACCGCCCGATCTGGTTGTGCACCGTGTTGGCGAAATCCTGCACCCAACCCGTCATCTGCTGCTGATTGAGTCCGTAGCAGACGGCCTGCGCGTTGTACGGGTTGTACTCGATATCAAGCACCGGCGGCAGCGTCCGCCCATCCGCCGACCACCCACCCCCATGTGCGAGAAAGTAGGACGCCTCCGCCGCACCCGAAGCCCGATCCGGCAACGCGAACGAGTACGCCCCGCGTACCATTCCCGCCCCAGTCGACCCGGTGTAGTTGGCGGAGAAAGCCGGATCGACGAACCCGCTCCCCTCGGTGGCCTTCATGTAGACGAACCGAACCCCCGCCCCGGCCACCGCACCCCAGCTGATGTCTCCCTGATAGTGGCTGACGTCGATCCCGATCGTCCCCGCCGAGGAGTCCAGCGGAAGATCCTGGACCTGCGGCAGTTCCCCCTCATGGGCCACGATCGTCGACCCCATGAAGTCCAGCTCAGGATGCCAGCCGGGCAAGGTGACGGAGCCGGAGTCCGCATGCGCCCACCCGCTCCCCGCACCCGAGAGCACAACAACGCCGAGCCCAACAGCGACCTTCCGCAACCAACCACTCACAAACAAGTTATCGGTCCACTAAGGACACAACCGATGACCTCATTGGTGTGACACGAGGGCAAGGCAACAAGCGCTCGAGGGCAAGACAACACACACGCACCGGGGCAAGACAACACACGCCCGGGGGCAAGGCGCGAAGCCCCAAGGGGGCGAGGGGCGAAGCCCCAAAAGCTGGTGAGGCCGACCGCGACCACGGCCAAAAGTGAGGAAGCAAGCACCGCGGGGGCATGGGGGGCTCGGCCCCCCAACATAACAACGGGCGATCCCTGTCTGCGCTCTCCGTAGACAGGGATCGCCCAATCGCCCGTCGGGGTGGCGGGATTTGAACCCACGACCTCCTCGACCCGAACGAGGCGCGCTGCCAAGCTGCGCCACACCCCGAGCGACACATCCAGGGGTGCCCGGATGCTTCGTGGACAGTTTAGCGGACGTCGGCGCCGGCTCCGAATCGGGCCGAGGCTATCTCGTCGGCGCTCGGGGTGTTGGTGGTGCTTGGGCGGGGGACGAGGGTGAGCAGGCTGGCTTCCGGGGGGCAGGCGAAGCGCACCGGGGCGTAGGGGGAGGTACCCAGGCCTGCGGAAACGTGCAGCCACATGTGGGCGCCCCAGCGGGAGGCGCCGCGGGCGCGGGCGCGGTCGAGTTGGCAGTTGGTGACGATGGCGCCGTATCCGGGGAGGCGGAGTTGGCCGCCGTGGGTGTGTCCGGCCATGGTGAGGTCGTAGCCGTCTTCGGCGAACGCATCGAGCACCCGGGGCTCGGGGGAGTGGGTGAGGCCCAGCCGCAGGGCGGCGTCGGGCGCGGGGCGGCCGGCGATTTCGGCGTAGCGGTCGCGGCGCAGGTGGGGATCGTCGACGCCGGCGGCGACGATGGTCTGGCCGGCGACGGTGAAGCCGCGGCGGACGTGGGTGAGGTCTTGCCAGCCGTGTTCGACGAGGGCGGCGCGCAGGTCGCGCCAGGGCAGCGGGATGCCGTGGATGCGTTTCTTGCTTTTGATGAGGTAGCGCACCGGGTTTTTGGGGCGGGGTGCGAAGTAGTCGTTGCTGCCGAACACGAACACGCCGGGGCGTTCCAGCAGAGGGCCCAGCGCGCGGATGACCGCGGGGACGGCTTGCTGGTGGGCGAGGTTGTCGCCGGTGTTGACGACGAGGTCGGGTTCGAGGTCGTTGAGTTCGGCGATCCAACGCTGCTTGGATTTCTGGTCGGGCAGCATGTGGATGTCGGAGATGTGCAGCACCCGCAGTGGCCGGGCGTCTTCGGCGAGTACCGGCAGGGTGACCCGGCGCAGTGTCCAGTGCCGACGTTCGATTCCGGCTGCGTAGGCGACGCCCGCACTGCCGATGGCCGCGGTGCCCGCCACGATCCGCACGAAGGTTTTCACCCCCTCAAGCCTACGGGTGCCCTGCCGGTAGCGTTATCGGGCGTGACTGAGCTGAAGGCGCGGCTGCGTGCGGATCTGACGACGGCCATGAAGAGCCGGGACAAAACCACGGTGGCCACGTTGCGGATGGCGTTGGCCGCGATCAGCACGGAGGAAGTCGCGGGGGATGCGTCGCACGAGCTGACCGATGACCAGGTGTTGAAGGTGCTGGCCCGGGAATTGCGTAAGCGCAAGGAGGCAGCGGAGGCGTTCGCGAACGCGGGCCGGGCGGATCAGGCGGCGTCGGAGCGGGCTGAGGCGGATGTGCTGTCCGGGTATCTGCCTGCGCAGTTGGCGGACGCGGAGCTGACCGAGCTGGTGGGTCAGGCGGTGGCCGAGGTCACCGAGCAGCTGGGCGAGAAGCCGGGGATGCGGCAGATGGGCCAGGTGATGAAGGCGGCGAACGCCAAGATCGCCGGTCGCGCCGAGGGGGCCCGGGTGGCGGCGGCGGTGAAGGCCGCGCTGGCCTGAAACGGCGGCGCTGAAAGAAAACCGGCGTTCGGCGAAACCGTACGCGCCCCGCGCGGCGACGAAGCGGCTGCGCGGACGGACCAATGGCCGGGCTTGTCCGCGGAACGGGACAAGCCCGCCATCTTTGTGAATGACCGGCCGGTTGCCGCGCTTTGTTGGTAATGATTCCACCGCCGGGTTGCCGCGACGACTTCGGCGCGGCGGCAATTCCCGGTCTGCCATTGACACTTCAGAACACGGGCCGGGCTCGTCCCCGAGTGGGAACGGGCCCGGCCCGATTGCTGTTCTCGGCCGGCGGGTCAGCCGCCGCCGCTACTGGGACTGGTCGATGGTGTGCTGCTGCCGCTGGCCGGTGATTGCACGGCGTTCTGGATCACCGGCAGCGCGCCGGTGCTCACGTAGAGCGTGATCTGGGTGCCGGTCGGTGTGTTGCCCTGTGGTGTCTGGCCGACCACCTGACCGCTGGGCGCGGACGAGCCGTACTCCTTGGTGACCACGGTGTACCCGGCCGCCTGTAGCGCCTGGGTGGCCGCGGCCGCCTGCTGGCCGACCACGTACGGCACGATCGGCGCTTTGCCCGAGCTTCCGTTCAGATAGGCGGGATCGGCGCCGGGTAGCCCGATATCGCCCTGCCCGGCCAGGATCTGGTTGAACGCGTTGAACATCGTCGGTGCGGCCACGGTGCCACCGAACGCGCCACCGCCACAGCTGCCGTCGGTGGCCAGTCTCGGTGGCGTGGTGTTGCAGATCTTGCCCGGGTGCGATCCGTCGGCGAACACGATCGAGGAGGTCGCGTAGCCGTCCACCATGGCCAGGAAGCCCACCGACTCGTTCTGCTGGGTGGTACCGGTCTTGGCCGCGGTCGGGCGGGTCCAGTTCGCGGCCGCCGCCGCCGCGCCCGAGGTGCCCTGGCTGGTGGTGTCCTGACCCATGCCGCTGACGATGGTGTTCGCCTCGGCCGCCGGGATCACCTGCTCGCACGGCTGCTGCTGCACCGGAACCGCCTTGCCGTACCGGTCGGTCACCGAGGCGATCGGATTGGGCGCGCACCACATGCCGCCACTGTCCAGGGTGGCGCCGACGTTGGCCAGCTCCATCGGCGACAGCGCCGCGGTGCCCAGGGTGAACGAGGGCTTGGTCTGGAAGTACTGCATCTGCGGGATGGCGTACGCGCCGCCCTCGGACTTGCTGGTGGCGCTGTTCGGATCGCCGCCCACCCAGTTGGCGTCCAGGCTCTTGCGCAGCCCCAGCCGGTAGGCCATGTCCAGCACCTTGGCCATTCCGGTGCGCTGCTCAAGGCCGACGAACGCGGTGTTCGGCGAAATCGCCAGCGCCACGCGAATCGGAATGGGATCCGGATTCGTGGCGTCGTCATTGGATGCGCAGTAGGGCTTGTTGTACCGCGGATCGAGGAATTGGAAACAACCGGACTTCGGGTTCGGCGTCGAATCATTCAATCCGATCACGCCGTTTTCCATGGCCGCGGCCAGAGTGGTCAGCTTGAATGTCGAACCGGCGCCGAACGGGTCGCTGACATCCGCGGGCAGATTCGTCGTGGTCTCGCCGGCCGACGCGTCGGTGCCGTAGTTTCTGTTGGCCACCAAGGCGAGCAGATCATGGGACGTGCTGCCCGGTCTGAGGATCACGAAGGTGTTGGCCACGCCGTTGGCGGTGGTGGCGACCCGGCCGTCCACCGAGTTCTTGGCGATGTTGCTGATGTTCGGGTCCATCGTGGTCTTGATGGTGTACCCGCCGGAGTTGATCTGATCCTTGGTGAAACCGGCCTCTTCCAGGTACTCCAGCGCGTAGTCGCAGAAGAACCCGGCGTCCGGGGCCGCGCCGTAACAGGTGGACGACGGGATGTCCGGCCCGCCCGGCAGCACGTCCAGCGGGGTGGCCTTCGCCGCGGTCGCGTCCTGTTCGGACAGTGCGTTGTTCTGGACCATGCGGTCGATCACCAGGTTGCGCCGGGTCAGCGCCTCCTGTGGGAACTTGTACGGGTTGTACAGGATCGGGTTGTTCACCATGCCGGCCAGCAGCGCGGCCTGCGGCACGGTCAGTTTGTCCGCGGTGGTGCCGAAATACGCCTTCGCCGCGGCGCCGACGCCGAACGGGCCGACCCCGCCGGAACCGAACGCGACCACGTTCAGGTACCCGGTCAGGATGTCGTTCTTGGACATCGTCTGGTCCAGTTGCATGGCGATCTTCGCCTCGCGGATCTTGCGCGCGAGGTCGGCCGCCTGGTCCTGGGCCTGGGCCGCCTTGTCGTTCCGGTCGACGATGTTGACCAGGTAGTTCTTCACGTACTGCTGGGTGATCGTCGAGGCGCCCTGGGTGTCACCGCCGGAGGAGTTGTTCAGCGCGGCGCGCATCGCGCCCTTGAAGTCGATGCCCGACTCCGAGTAGAAGCGCTTGTCCTCGACCGCGATGATCGCCGAACTCATGTTCGGCGAGATCTGGTTGAAGGTGACCGGCAGCCGGTACTGGTCGAACAGGTAGGCGATGGGCGCGCCCGTGCTGTCCGTGACGGTGGTCACCAGTGGAACCTGGGCGGTGGCGAAGTCCGCGGAGATACTGTCCACCGAATCGCTCACCTGGTTGGACAGACTGCCCACCCCGATGAACACCGGGGCCATCACGCCGGCGAGCAACACGCCGGCGAGCAGACACAGACCGACCATCCTGACCAAGCCACCTGGTACACGCACGCCTGTCAGAGTAGCCAACCCCGGGTGAGCCCCGTGTTGTCACAGGGGGTCCGCACACATACGCGGTGCTGGGATCAAGGTCACTCGAGCAGCGTCAATGAGGTAACAGGTCCATATCACGTTTCGATATCACGCAGTTGGCAATGGAACCGATCGCCTCTAGTGTCCGTCAACGTCCACGACAGATACGAGTTTGGGCCCGGCCAATCAGGTGGCCGGCCCATGCGACCCATCGGGGGCGGTGGGTTGTGTCGGGACAACGCTAGGAGCTGGGGGAAGATGATTTTCGTCGACCAGTCCGACTGGCGGGTCAGCGCGTCCTGTCGCGATGAGGACCCCGACGGCCTCTTCGTTCGCGGCGCCGAGCAGCGGCGGGCCAAGGTGGTTTGCATCGGCTGCCCGGTACGGACCGAATGCCTGGCCGAAGCGCTGGACAATCGAATCGAGTTCGGGGTCTGGGGAGGGATGACCGAACGGGAACGGCGGGCGCTGTTGCGGCGTCGCCCGGACGTGTCGTCGTGGCAGGAATTGCTGACCGCGGCCCGCCGGGAGTCCGACCCGGAGGAGGACGTCCGGGTCAGCTGACCCGATCGGGTGGCCTTCGGCCGATTCGGGCCGGATGGGTACTTCTCGGTCAGCGATCCTTGCCGGCCAGCCGGAGTGAGATCTCGCGCAGCCCGTCGATGTCGTGCACATCGGCGGGCAGTGCGGGCACGCCGACCACGGCCACCGAGGGATGGGCCCGGGTGAACCGGGCCAGCATGCGCTTTTCCCGGCCTGCCACCGCGATCCGGTCCGCGTGCAGCCGCAACATCGCGGCGGCAAGGTGTTCGTTCTCGGCGCGGTCCAGCTCCTCGGCGGCGGCCAGCGCGCGTCCGGCGGGCAGTGAGGCCAGCACCGGATGGGTGCGGTTGGCGACCAGACCGGCCAGCGGCATGCCGTCGTGTTCCAGGCGCTCCACGAAATAGGAGGCCTCGCGCAGTGCGTCCGGCTCGGGCGCGGCGATCACCAGGAACGCCGTGCCCGGGCTGCGCAACAGCGTGTAGGTCTTGTCGGCGCGCTCCCGGAATCCGCCGAACATGCTGTCGAAGGCCTGCACGAACGCGGACGCGTCGTTGAGCAGCTGGCCGCCGATGATGGTGGACACGGCCTTGGTGAACAGGCCGAATCCGGCGCCGACGATCTTGCGCAGGCCCAGCCCGCCCGCGGCCCGGGCCGGTGCGGACAGCATCCGGATGATCCGGCCGTCCAGCACCGTGGACAGCCGCTGCGGCGCGTCCAGGAAGTCCAGCGCGGACCGGCTGGGCGGGGTGTCCACCACGATCAGGTCCCAGGTTCCGGTCGCGGCGAGCTGGCCCAGTTTCTCCATGGCCATGTATTCCTGCGTGCCGGAGAACGAGGTTGAAATGGTCTTGTAGAACGGATTGGCCAGGATCTGCTCGGCGCGGTCCGGGCCGGCGTGCGCGAGCACCATGTCGTCGAAGGTTCGACGCATGTCCAACATCATCGCGGCGAGTTCACCCTTTGGCGTGAACCCGGGGATGCGTACCGCTTTCGGTTGATTGCCCAGCTCCCGCAGACCCAGCGCCTGGGCCAGGCGGCGGGCCGGGTCGATGGTGAGCACCACGGTGCGCCGGCCCCGTTCGGCGGCCCGCACGGCCAGCGCGGCCGCGGTGGTGGTCTTGCCCACCCCGCCGGAGCCGCAGCACACGATCACCCGGGTGTCCGGGTCGTCCAGCAGGCCGTCGATGTCCACCTTCGGTGGCGTGCGCACGTTCGAAGTGGTCACCGGACCCCCTGCTCGACGAGCTGCTCGGCCAGTTCGTAGAGGCTGCCGACATCCACCCCGTCGGCCAGGTCGGGCAGTTCGATCGCGGGCAGCCCGGCCTTGCGCAGCTGTTTGCGGGCGCGGGTCTCGGCCTCCAGCCGGATGGCGTGATCGATGGTCTCCTCGACCAGATCGGCCATGGCCTCGGCGTCCAGGTCCAGCCCGGCCGCGCGCAGTCCGGCCGCGG
Source organism: Pseudonocardiaceae bacterium (assembly GCA_035551355.1). Taxonomy (GTDB): domain Bacteria; phylum Actinomycetota; class Actinomycetes; order Mycobacteriales; family Pseudonocardiaceae; genus DATATV01. The sequence goes on from DASZNF010000025.1 coordinate 15,961, forward strand.
CCGCACCGGTGTCCACGTCGCCCTTGGCGGCCGCGCCGACCAGCTTCGCGGGCAACCTGGACGGGCGCACCCGGTTGACGAACACGGTGCCCGGCCGCAGATCGGCCGCGTCCAGTTCGGCCACCGCGTCCAGGGTTTCCCGCACCGGCATCTCCTCCAGCAGAGTGACCAGGTGCACCGCGGTGTCCCCGGAGTGCAACAGCCGGGCCACCCCCTCGCTCTGCCCCTTGATCGGCCCGACCTTGGCCAGGTCGATCATGGCCCGGGTGACGTCGAGGAACTTCACGATCCGGCCGGTCGGCGGGGCGTCCAGCACCACCGCGTCGTAGCGGTGCCTGCCGTGCTCGTCGGTACGGCCGACGCATTCCTTGACCTTGCCGGTGAACAGCACGTCGCGTAGGCCGGGGGCCAGGGTGGTGGCGAACTCGATGGCGCCCATCCGGCGCAGCGTCCGGCCGGCGAAACCCAGGTTGTAGAACATGTCGAGGTACTCCAGCAGCGCGGCCTCGGCGTCCACGGCCAGCGCGTGCACCTCGCCCCCGCCGGGCGCGGCGGCGATGCGCACCTCCTCGTAGGGCAGCGGGGCCCGGTCGAACAGCTGCGCGATGCCCTGCCTGCCCTCCACCTCGACCAGCAGCACCCGGCCGCCGCGCTGGGCGGCCAGGGCCAGGGCGAGGGAGGCGGCCATGGTGGTCTTGCCGGTCCCGCCCTTGCCGGTGACCACGTGCAGCCGCACGCGGGTCAGCTCGTCGGTCCAGCCCTCGGCCCGGCCGTTGGCGGCGCCGACCGTGCGGCCGCCGTTTCGACCGAGGTCACCGGTGTCGGGAGGCGTCACCCTCTCAGGGTATGTGCCGATGTTGGCCGTTGTGCGAACCAGCGGTGCGACCGTGCGGTGGCCCTCATTTCCGGTCAGCCCACGAACGGGGCGACGAACGTGCACGGCACCGCGCGCGGATGGGCCGGGTCCAGCGCGTTGAGCACGTCGGCCGCGGCCACCGGGTCGGCCACCACGGCCAGGTGCTCGGAGTAGTCGAGACCGCACTGGTTCTGCACCACGATGTTCGTCACACCCGGCGCTGCCTCGATGCCGCTGGTGTAGGGGACGACGAGTTCGTCGTAGCGGGTGACGATGTTGGTGTAGGCCACCCCGGGCACCACCACGCCGCCCGCGCGCAGCTTGGTCATGAAGCTCGATCCGGCCAGCAGTTCCTGGCAGGACCCGCACAGCGGGTTGAGCGTCCCGTTCACCACCGGGGAGAACCCGAAGATCGACGCGAACCGATCGAGCGACGCCAGACCGGCCGGGCTGGTGCCGTGCCAGATCGGCGCGATGGATACGTACTTGTCCACTTTCGGGGCGCCGCCGAGGTATTTCACGTAGTACTCGGGCACCACGGTGCCCTCGGAGTGGCCCAGGATGTCCACTTTGGTGGCTCCGGTGGCGGCCAGCACCTGGTTCACGAAAGTGGACAGCTGGGCGGCGCTGTCCTCCATCGGGGTGAGGCCGCCGACCTGGTCGACCGGGAACGGCACACCCGGGTCGGTGCCGTAGGTCAGCGCGAACACGCAGTAGCCCTCGTCGGCCAGCAGTGGGGCGAAGGTCTGCCAGTTGTCGTTGCGGTTGCCCAGCAGGCCGTGGGTGAGCACCACCGGTTCGGGGTGGGCGGCACTGGGTTTGCAGGACCAGTCGTTGGAACCGGGGGCGTTGCCGTAGGCGTTCAGCGCGGCCGGGATGGCCGCGGCGAACGTGTAGGGCACCGGGTAGCGGGCGCCGGACGCGGCGGATTGCGCGGTCGACTGCTCGGTGGACGAAGCGGTGGGCAGCGGGGCGGCGGCCGCGGCGAAACCGGTGCTCAGCGCGAGCACCGTGCCGATCGCGGCGGCGGCGAGGCGCGGCAGCCGGATGCGCATGGGGTGACTCCTTCGTCACTGCGTGATCACTGCATGCGCTTCAACGAGACGCCGCGTTTTCGGTAACGGCTCGGCGCGGAACTGTGCCCGGCGGACACTAAACTCCCGCGCATGACGAAGTGGGAGTACGCCTCCATCCCCCTGCTGACCCACGCCACCAAGCAGATCCTCGACCAGTGGGGCGAGGACGGCTGGGAACTGGTGGCCGTGCAGCCGGGGCCGACCGGTGAGCAGCTGGTCGCGTTCCTCAAGCGTCCGAAGGAGCAGTGAGCGTGGCTGACTCGCCGAGCGCGCGGCTGGCCGAGCTGGGCATCGAGCTGCCCACGGTGGCCGCGCCGGTAGCCGCCTACGTGCCCGCCGTGCGCTCGGGCAACCAGGTGCAGACCTCCGGCCAGTTGCCCTTCGTGTCCGGGCAGTTGCCCGCCACCGGCAAGGTGGGTGAGGCGATCGGGCCGGAGGAGGCCAAGACGCACGCCCGGACCTGTGCGCTCAACGCGCTGGCCGCGGTGCACGCCCTGGTCGGCATCGACTCGGTGGTGCGGGTGGTCAAGGTCACCGGATTCGTCGCCTCGGCCGAGGGGTTCACCGGGCAGCCCGGAGTCGTCAACGGGGCCTCTGAGCTGCTCGGCGAGGTGTTCGGCGAGGCAGGCGCGCACGCCCGATCCGCGGTCGGCGTTGCCGAACTGCCGCTGGGTGCGCCGGTCGAGGTCGAGCTGCTCGTCGAGGTCCGGTGAGCTGGGAGAAAGTGATCTTTCCGCGGTTACGCAGCGCGTATTTTCTCGGACCGGACGCAGCACGGTTGGTCACCATGGCACACTCGGGTCACCCATTCGAGGGACGGTGATACAGATGGGGGATGCTGCCGAGTCGGCGTGCCACGAGCTGCTGCTCAGGCTGGCCGGGCGACTGCCCGATCGCCAACTGTGGCGATTCCGGGATTGGCTGGCCTCAGGCGCGCTGCCCGAACTGGCGCACGTCCTGCCGCTGACCCTGTTGCGCGAGCGGATCGGCCTCACGCTGGCCGAACTGGAGCTGGCGCAGGAGGCGGTGACCGGCCAGGGGGCCGATGGGGTCGATCTGGGGCTGCTCAACTCGATCCGGGAGATCGACGAGCCCGTCGACACCGACTACACGTTCTCCGCGGACCCGCCCGGCTCGGTCGATCGACCGGGTCTCGGTGATCCGCTGGCCGTGCTGCTCGGCGCGTTCCTGAGCGGCCGGTCCGGAGTGGGCGAGGTGCGCAGCACCTGGCGCGTCGCCCGGTCCGGTGCGACTGGTGGATCCGCGGCCAAGCGGATCCTCGTGGTCGGCGCCGCGTCGGGGTGGGCCGAGCTGACCGGTGAGTTGCAGCGCGTGCAACGCGCCATCGGTGAGCCCGAGCCCGCCGTCGAGGTGCTGCCCACCGACATGGAACCGCCCGTGTACCACCGGGCAGCGCTCGCGGCCAGCGAGCTGCTGTGCACCGGTGCGGGTGAGTACGCCCAGCTGGCGCACAGCTGACCCCGGTCGATTTCCATCGAAGCCGGTCGATTCCAACCGGAAGGAGACGAGGCGTGCCGGAAGCGTCCGACCGTATAGCCCTCCCCATCCGCGTCCACGAGTTCCTGCTGGCCTGCGCCGGCCGGGTCGATGACGATGTACTGACCGACGCGCGCGAGTTCCTCGCCGTCGCCGAGCTGGACCGGGCCGTCGAACTGCTCGCGGCCAGCCTGGTCGCCGGCCGGATCCCGCTCACCGCCGAGGAGCGCGACGATCTGCGTGACCTGCTCGACGCGGCGCGCAGCAACCAGGCGCTGGCGGACCGGATCGTGATCGACGATCTGAACCTGCCCAACCGGCACCGGTTCACCGTGGGCACCGAGGACGACCCCGCCCCCGACGCGGGCGTGTCCGAGGCACTCAACCGGGTGATGGAGGTGCTGCCCGACATCCGGGCGCTGACCTGCGTGTGGCGCGTCTCGCCCGCCGGCATGCCGGCCGGGCCGGTGCCGCAGCGGCTGGTGCTGGTGGAGACCGGGCCCGACGGGTTCGCCACGTCCACCGCCTACCGGGTGGAGCAGGCGCTGCGCCGGGCCGGTATCCGGGCCGCGGTCGAGGTGCTGGTGGCCGGCTCCGACCTGGGCATGTACCACCGGGAGGCGCTGGACGCCGGGAGGCGGCTGCCCATGCGGCGGCGCTCCACCGCGTCCACACCCGCCTCGTCGGTGTCCACCTCGTCCTCGGTGGCCGAACCCATGTACGAGCAGCCCGCGCCCCGGTCGGTGACCTCGACCCGGCGGCGGGCCGCGCACGCGGAGAAGCACAGCGGCGAGTCCGCGTCCGGCCGCTGGCAGCAGCGGGTTTCCGGCGCCGAGTCGGCCGCCCCCGCGCCGCCGGTGGACAACGCGCCGACCGGCTCGATGCCCAGCTCGGGTCCGCGGTCCGCGCCCAGCGCGCCAGTGCCCCCGCCGCCGGGACCGATGCCCACCGCGTCCGGGCCGAACGGCGGCGGGATGACCGGGCCGATGCCTCCATCCGGTCCGCTGGCCAGCTCCGGGTCGATGACCCCGGTGCCCGAGCCGGATCGCAACGCCTCGGCGAACTCGGCGGGCAAGGCGGAGGAGCGCAGCGCGCCCCGGCCCAGCCAGATCCCGCCGATGCCCGAGCTGCCCACCCCGCCCGCGATGACCGGTGAGCCGCCGGCCGGCCGGTCCCGCGACTCGCGCACCGGGCTGACCCCGGTGCCCCCGCCCCCGCCGAACCCGGCCCCGCAGTCGAGCGCGGGCACCAACGGGTCGAAGGGCTCCGATCGCGCTTCGTCCGGCCGGTCCCGCCCGGAGCCCGCGGAGACCGGGGGCAAGGACTCCGACCTGAGCCTGCGCGAGCAGGAACTGCTGCGTCAGCTGCACGAGGAGCTGGCCAAGCGGGAGGAGCAGATGCCCGAGCCGTCCGGTGAGCCGTTCGGCTGGACCGTGGACCGGTCCGGGCACTCGGCAGGCTCCGGGCCGAACGGTGGTTCTTCCTCGCCGAGCATGGAGTACGGCGCGTCCTGGCAGAACACCACCGAACAGACACAGGTGAACGGCATCCCGCCGTACGGGATGTCCCAGAGCTGACATCCGGCCGAGGCTGGATGTTGCGTGCGGAGTGGCCCGGGGTCGTTTTCCGGGCCACTTCTGCGTTCCCGCATGGTGATCTCACCCGATCGGGGATCTAAGCTCGGGTCTCGTGCGTGAACTGCCCGAAGAACTGGTCCTGCCCGCCGACGGCGTCACGATCGAGCGCGGCCGTACGCCCGTCACCCCGAAGGACGCGGCCACCGTGGTCCTGGCTCGCGACGGCGCGGCCGGGATCGAGGTGTTCCTGCTGCGCAGAGTCGTCGGCATGGCGTTCGCCGGGGGCATGACGGTGTTCCCCGGCGGCGGCGTGGACAAGCGCGACGCGGACGCGTCGGTGGCCTGGGCCGGGCCGTCACCCGAATGGTGGGCGCAGCGGTTCGATGCCCCGATCGGGTTGGCCCGGGCGCTGGTGTGCGCGGCGGTGCGGGAGACCTTCGAGGAGTCCGGGGTGCTGCTGGCCGGGTCCGGGTCGGACGCCGTGGTCGCCGACACCACCGAGTTCGCCGGGGCGCGGCGGGACCTGGAGGCGCGGGCCCACTCGCTGGCCGAGTTCCTGTCCGGAGCCGGGCTGGTGCTGCGCGCCGACCTGCTGCGCCCGTGGGCCAACTGGGTCACCCCGGAGGAGGAACCGCGCCGCTACGACACCCGGTTCTTCCTGGCCGAACTGCCCGCCGGGCAGTGGGCCGACGGGATCACCACCGAGGCCGACCACGCGAGCTGGCAGCGGCCGGCCGCGGCCATCGACGACTGGCGGGCCGGGAAGTGCGGACTGCTGCCACCCACCTGGATGACCCTGGCCGACCTGGCCGAGTTCGACACGGTGGCCGCGGCGATGGCCGCGCCGCGCACCATCGACAAGGTGATGCCGAAGGTGATCCGGGAGGGCTCGGTGCTGCGCGCGGTGCTGCCCGGCGATCCGCGCTGGGACGCGGCCACCGGGCACCTGGACGCCGGGCCGGATGACCGGCTGGAGCGCCCGTGACCGGGGCGGCGGGGCGCGATGGCAGGCGACCGGCGAGGGCGGTCGTGATCGGGGTGGCTGGGCGACTGGACGCGGAATCGGCGGCGGCCGCCGGGCGTCTGGGCGCGGAACAGGGCGAAGGGCGGGGGCGCCCGTGACCGGGGCGGCCGGGCACCCGGCCTACGGCGAACTGCGGGCGGTCACCGAGAGCGCGTCCGTGCTGCTGGCGGACAACCCGTCGCCGATGACCCTGGAGGGGACCAACACGTGGGTGCTGCGCGCGCCGGGCGAGGCCGGGTGCGTGGTGATCGACCCCGGTCCGCTGGACGAGCCGCACCTGGCCCGGGTGGCCGCACACGGGCCGGTACGCGCCGTGCTGCTGACTCATGGGCATCCCGATCACGCCGAGGGGGCGCGGCGGTTCGGTGAGCTGGTGGGCGCGCCGGTGCGGGCGCTGGATCCGGCGCTGCGGCTGGGCGAGGAAGGGCTGACCGACGGCGATGTGGTGGCGGCGGCCGGGGTGGAGATCCGGGTGCTCGGCACGCCGGGACACACCGCCGATTCGCTGAGCTTCGTGCTGCACGGCCCGGGCGGGGCGTCGGTGCTGACCGGGGACACCGTGCTCGGGCGGGGCACCACCGTGGTGGCTCACCCGGATGGGCGACTGGCCGACTATCTGGTGTCGCTGCGGCGGCTGGCCGAGTTGCCGGAGGGCACGGCGGTCCTGCCCGGACACGGCCCGGAGCTGCCGGACGCGGGCACGGTGGCGCGGCAGTACCTGGCGCACCGGGAGCAGCGGCTGGAGCAGGTGCGGGCGGCGCTGGCCGAATTGGACGGTTTGGAGCCGGCCGAGGGTGCTGGGGCGGCTAGGGGGGCTGGCGGGGCTGGCGGGGCTGGCGAGCAGCTTGGCGGGTCGCCGTCGTTGGCTCGGCGGGTGGTGGAGCGGGTGTACGCGGACGTGGACCCGGTGTTGTGGCCCGCGGCGGAACTGTCCGTGCGGGCTCAGCTGGACTACCTGCGGGAGCAGGCCGGATAGGGCTCGGCGGCGCGCGGTAAGGCGCGGTGCGGCCGAACGGTTCCCCGTGGCCGAGCCGGAGTGGTGGCGCGGTGCGGCCGAACGGTTCCCTGTGGCCGGAGCGGTGGCGCAGGCGGGCGCGGTGCGGCGAGTGGTTTGCTGCGGCCATGCCCGGAGTGACGGTGTCCATTGGTGGCGCGCGGTAAGGGCGGGAGCGTGGCCGCCGGTTGGTCGCCGCCGCGTTTGCGGCGGTGGCGCCATTGGCGGTGCGTGGCGGACCCTGGTTGCGCGACGGTCCCCGGCAAGGCGGTTCTTGGTTGGGCGCGTGCCGGCCGGCGGTCAGGTCGTGCGGGGCAGGATGGGCATGACGACGTAGCGCAGGCGCAGGCCTGCCTCACCCACCGGGGTGAACACGGTGGATTTGAGGCCCTGCTTCAGCGCCACCCGGATCTCCCGACTGCCGAACGCGCGCAGGGCATCCAGCAGGTAGCGGGCGCGGTAGGTCTGGGTCAGGCGGCCGGTGGTCTCGGCCTTCACCGATTCCTCGGCCTCGCCCACATCGGGGCTTTCACCGCGCACCCGAAGCTCGCCCTCGCCCAGTTCGACCACGATCGAGCCGCGGCCGTCGGCGTACAGACCGGCCCGCCTCACCGCGGCGGCCAGGGCTTCGGCCGACACCTCGGCGGTCGCGTCGCACTCGTCGCCGAGATAACGATCTTCGGCGGGGAACGGGGCGGCCAGCAGCGCGCTGCCGATCTGGGCCTGTGCCCAGGCGAACACCACCCGATCGGCGTCGGCGTGCAGCGCGATCCGCTGCGCGCCCGCGGCCTGGCGGACCAGTTCGGCGGCCAGGTTCGCGGGCACCAGCACGTCGTACTCTCCCGCCCCCTCGGCGGGAGAGTACGACAACTCGGCTATTGCCAACCGGTACCGATCCGTGGCGACTAGGCGCAGTGAGGGCCCGATCGACCGCAGGTGGACACCGGTGAACAGGGGCAGAGCGTCGTCCTTGGAGGCCGCCCCGGAGACCGCGGCCAGGGCGGGCAGCAGATCGGCCGCGGCCGCATCGCCGATCAGCGGCGGGGGTTCGGCCACACCGGGGTGCAGGTCGACGTCCAGCAGGGGCAGCGCGAAGCGGGCGCGATCGGTGCGGATGGCCAGCCGGGAGCCCTCCACGACCAGCCGGACCAGTGGCGCGTCCAGCGCGCGCAGGGTCTCGGCCAGCGGGCGCGCGGGGACCAGCACCGTGCCCTCGGTGTGCACGGTGGCGGACGCGGGCAGCCGCACCGCCCGTTCCCGGTCGGTGCCGGCCAGCACCAGGCCATCGGCCCGGGCCTGGATCAGCACGCCGCCCAGCACCGGGTCGAGCAACCGGCCGGGCAGCAGCCGACCGATGTCGGTCACGACGGAGCCCAGCGCGGCCGTGCCCGCGGTGCAGTCCATGGCGCGCACGCTAGCCCGCCGGTCCGACATTTACCGTTCACGCCTCGTCGTGTTGTCGGCCAACCAACTGGCCTACGTTCAGGTGAACCGGCCACCAATTGACACGAACGGGGTGGGCACATGTCCGAGGGACAATCGGCGGACCTGAGCAGGCGACGGCTGTTCACCGCGGGCGGGGCGCTGGCCACCGCCGGGGCGTTCGAGGTGTTCCTGCCCAAGGTCGCCTTCGCCGCGCCCGAATCGGATGCGACGGCCGACCCGAACGGGGACAGCGGCAGCACCCAGACCCGGACGATCACCGGGACCATCCCGGCCGACGCGGCCGACTGGTACTACCTGCCCATCGAGATCCCGGCCGGGGCGAACACGATCGCGGTGGACTACAGCTACGACAAGCCCACCCCGCCCGCCGGGTTCAACGGCAACGCCTGCGACATCGGCATGTTCGGCCCGGAGGGTTACCAGCTGGGCAACGGGCGCGGCTTCCGCGGCTGGTCCGGTGGGGCGCGTACCTCGTTCGAGATCAGCGCGTCCGAGGCCACTCCCGGGTACCTGGCCGGTCCGGTCAGCCCGGGCACCTGGCACGTCATCCTGGGCCCCTACACGGTGGTTCCGGCCGGACTCCACTACACGGTGAATGTCACCCTGACCTTCGGCCCGGCTGGCACCGCTTTCGTGCCGAACCCGGCGCCGACCACCGCGCCGGCCCGGGCCAGGGGCCGGTCCTGGTACCGCGGCGACGGCCACCTGCACACCGTGTACTCGGACGGCAGGCGCACCCAGGCCGAGCTGGTGGCCGACGCCCGCACGGCCGGGCTGGACTTCGTGGTGTCGACCGAGCACAACACCCCCAGTGGATCACTCAACTGGGGGACGGTGGCGACCGACGACCTGTTGATCGTCAACGGCGAGGAGGTCACCACCCGGACCGGTCACTGGCCGGCCAGCAACCTGCCGGTGGGGCACTGGATCGACTGGCGCTACCGGGCCGACGACCCGGCCGACTTCGCCCGGTTCGTCGACGAGGTGCACGCGGTCGGGGGACTGGTCACCGCGGCTCACCCGTTCGGTACCTGCCTGGGCTGCTCCTGGGAGTTCAACTACGAGCAGGCCGACCTGATCGAGGTGTGGAACGGCCCGTGGACGCTGGACGACGAGTCCACCGTGACCGCCTGGGACAGCATGCTGCGCACCGGCCGGTGGATCCCCGCGGTGGGTGATTCGGACGCGCACAACCCCGATCAGGTGGTCGGCCTGCCGCACAACGTGGTGCTGGCCGATGACCTCCGGGCCGGGGCGCTGATGGACGGCCTGCGGGCCGGGCACAACTGGCTGGCCGAGTCCTCGGCGGTAGACCTGACCATGAACGCCACGGACGGGGTGCGCACCGCGGGCATCGGGGAGCGGCTGCGCACCGGCGCGGGCACGCCGGTCACCGTGACGGTGATCCTCGGCGGGGTGCCGGGCACCCAGGTGCGGTTCATCGACCAGATCGGTCCGCAGTACACCGCGACCGTGCCCGCCTCCGGGGCGGCCACGGTGACCTGGACCGCGCTGCCCCGGTACACCGAGTGGGTGCGGGTGGAGGTGCGCCGCGCGGTGCCGACCGCGACCACGGTGGACACGATGGTGGCACTGACCAACCCGGTGTTCCTGGACCGTCGGTGACCGCTCCCAGCAAGGTCGACTCTGTGTGACCGTCATTACCCAAATGGCGGCATCCGGCATCGTTTCAATAACGGAATGCCTTCGCGGCGACACTTCAGCGCAACGCCGGCTCCTGTCAGCAGTCCTTCAGGGTGAAAGGACTTGAACTCAAGGGGAGGGGTCGTGCCATGGTTGTGATGACCGAATCGAGCGAGCGGACCGAACAGGCCGACCGGACCGCGCGCGTCGACCGAGTTCGACTTGCCGAGCAGCACCAGCAGGACCACCAGACCGGGGGCGTCGTCCGGGTCGAACGGGCGCAGACGGCGAGCACCTGGGTCGCCATGATCGCCGCGGTCGCTCCGCTCGCGGTGATCGGGGCTGTGCTGTTGTTCGTGATGCTCTGGTGAGTGACAAGCAGACAATTTCAGTCACCCAGATTTCCCTCGCTGCTTCCCGGTCAACAGGGTCGGGGCCCTGATCGGGAGGTACTGGGGGGAGCGCGGACCCCGAATCGGGGCGTGGTCCGCGCAGACCAGGGGCCGGTGCGCTACGTCGGGGGTGGCGCCCGGCCCCTGGTGTGCGAGGAGTCCTGCTCCTCGCACGAGGACCACCACCTGACGGCGCCGTGACTGCCCGGCGAGTCCTGCTCGCCGGAAAGAGCTCCAGCCCGCACCGCGGGTGGACAACCCAGTCACAAGATCAGGCGAAGCGGACGGACACCTCTCGCCACGCCCGAAACGGGGCGACTTCCCGCCACGCCGGCAACCTGCCATCGGGCCCAAGGCGAGCCGGCTGATTTCCCGCCATGCTCATGGCTTCCCGCCATGCTCATGGCCAAGGCTGCCTTGCGGCAAATGCCCTGGCCATGAGCATGGCGGCGGACCTTCGTCAGCAGGGCCGCGGTAGGAGGCCGCGCTTCGCGAGGCTGCTGTGGTCAGTCTCCCGAGCAACCCGGCGGTTGGGCCGAGCTCCTCCCGCGGTGAGCAGGACTCACCGCGCGCGCCGGGCCAACCGCTCCGGGTCCAGGATCAACACGCTCTTGCCCTCCAGCCGCAGCCACCCACGGTGGGCGAAGTCGGCCAGCGCCTTGTTCACCGTCTCCCGCGACGCGCCCACGTACTGGGCGATCTCCTCCTGGGTCAGGTCGTGCGTGACCCGCAGCAGACCGGCCTCCTGGCTGCCGAACCGCTGCGCGAACTGCAGCAGCGCACGGGCCACCCGGCCGGGCACGTCGGTGAAGATCAGCTCGGCGAGCATGTTGTTCGTCCGGCGCAGTCTCCTGGCGATGACTCGCAGCAGCTGCTCGGCGATCTCCGGGCGCTTGTTGATCCACTCGCGCAGCGCCATCCGGTCCATGCTGACCGCCCGCACCTCGGTGACCGTGGTGGCGGTGGACGTGCGCGGACCGGGGTCGAAGATGGACAGCTCCCCGAACATGTCGCCGGGGCCCATGATGGCCAGCAGGTTCTCCCGGCCGTCAGGGGACTTGCGGCCAAGCTTCACCTTGCCGGAGAGGATGATGTAGAGCCGGTCCCCAGGCTCGCCCTCGGCGAAGATCACGTGGCCACGGGAGAACTCGATCGGTTCCAGCGACTGGGCAAGCGCCTCCGCCGCGGCGGGCTCAACACCCTGGAAGATGCCCGCCCGGGCCAGGGTCTCGTCCACGTCATCCCTCCTGTCGACTCACGGCTGCCCTCCTCGGCCGCCGCTATCCGCCGCTCGACAGCTTCGTGCCGCGGACATTGCTGCAGTTTAGATCGTGTTACGGCCAGCCTCGCGCGGGCAACCGCACGAAACGCCGGAACAGTACCGGAGCGACCGCCGTGGATGTGGCTCACGGCACCCCGGCGCGACCGACGCGGCCAGCGGATTCGCGTCCAGTCACGCCACCTGCCGAATCAGTCGCGGGGACGAGGCCGCTTGGGACGCGCCCGGCCGGTACGGCCTCCGCGACGCAGCCGGAACAGCTCCAGTGCCCGACCGATACCGTACCCGGCCAGGGCACGCATCTCGTCGGGCTGAGCCTGTTCGAGGAATTCCTCGACCTCGTTCTCCCGGATCGTCAGGTTCTTCAGCCGTGCCTCGACGCGCTCCATGCCGAGGGCGAAGAGCATGATCACCAGCGGGATGATGATGACGAACCAGTAAGTCATGGTGCGGCAGATTCTTCCCTACCCCGGCCCGGACGACTCTTTCGGGGTCACCCATCGGCGTGTCGACCGCCGGTCGGTCCCGCGCGTGTCGCCCGTACGCTGGACGGGTGCCTCCCGCCGCGTCGACCACCCCCGCCGAGACCCGCCTTGGCCTGGTGCGCCGGGCCCGCCGGATGACCAGAACCCTGGCCGATGCCTACCCCGGCGCGCACTGTGAGCTGGACTTCGGCACCCCGCTGGAGCTGCTGGTCGCGGTGATCCTGTCCGCGCAGTGCACGGACAAGCGGGTCAACGAGGTCACCCCGGCCCTGTTCGCCCGTTACCGGGGTGCGGCCGACTACGCCGGGGCGGACCGGCCCGAGTTGGAGGAGTACATCCGGCCCACCGGGTTCTTCCGCAACAAGGCCAGCTCGCTGATGGGGCTGGGCGGCGCGCTGGTGGAACGGTTCGATGGCGAGGTGCCGGGCAAGCTGGCCGACCTGGTCACTCTTCCGGGGGTCGGCCGCAAGACCGCGAACGTGGTGCTGGGCGAGGCGTTCGACGTGCCGGGCATCACCGTTGACACGCATTTCGGCCGGCTGGTGCGGCGCTGGGGGTGGACCGAGGAGGAGGACCCGGTCAAGGTCGAGCACGCCATCGGCGAGCTGGTGCCGCGCAAGGAGTGGACCTTGCTCTCGCACCGGGTGATCTTCCACGGCCGCCGGGTGTGTCACGCCCGCAAACCGGCCTGCGGGGCCTGCCCGCTGGCCGCGGACTGCCCGTCCTACGGCGCCGGGCCGACCGATTTCGCTCAGGCCGCGCCGCTGGTCAAGGGCGAGGAGGCCGAGCACCTGCGGGACATGGCGCAGCGGCTGGGCCCACCCAAGCGGCGCCCCGGGGCCGCGATGAGCACGGCCCCGGCGGGCCGGCCCGGCTCGGCGAACGGCAAGGCGGTCAAGAACCAGGCGGTTAACCAGGCGGTCAAGAACCAGGCGGTCAACCAGGCGGTCAAGAACCAGGCGACCAAGATCGAGGCGGACCAGGGGCAGGCGGCCAAGAACCAGACGGCCAAGGGGCAGGCGAGCCAGCCGGTCAAGGGGCAGGCGAGCCAGTCGGGCAAGGGCAAAGCGGGCAAGGCCGCGGCGCCGGGCCAGGCGTGACCAACCGGGTGCGGTGGGGACTGGTCGCGGTGGTCGTGCTGGCCGCCGTGGCCGCGGCCATCTGGTGGCCGCGGGGTTCCGCCACGCCGACCGGCACGGCCGCTCCCGCGCCCCCGCAGAACCTCACCGCCGATCGGGCGGCCGCCGCCCTGCCCGGCTGCCCGAGTTCACCCACCGGCCCGGTGGGGCTGTCCGGCACTTCGGTGATCTGTGCGGCCACCGGGGCCCCGGTGGACCTGGCCCGGGTGGTGGGCGCCGGACCGGTGCTGGTGAACGTGTGGGCCACCTGGTGCGCGCCGTGCCGGGCCGAGCTGCCCGCGCTGGCCCGGTATGCCGCCTCGGCGGGTGCTGTCCGGGTGCTGACCCTGCAGGTCGACAGCGACCAGAAGAGTGGCCTGGACGAGCTGGCCGAGCTCAAGGTCAAGCTGCCCACGGTGTACGACGGCGCGGGCGGGGCCGAGAAGGCGTTGAAACTGCCCGACGTGCGACCGGTGTCCTACCTGGTGACCCCGAACGGCACGATCACCCGGATCAGTGACCCGCTGGTGTTCACCTCCGCCGACCAGATCAGCACCACGGTGGCCGGACTGCTGGCGGCCCAGCGATGACCGGGGAGGACTGGGGCCCGCTGGTCGACCCGGCGGAATTACCGGACTGGCTGGCCCGCCTGGTCGAGCGCATGATCGAGCAGGACATGCGGCCGTTCCGCGCGGTCGGCCCGCCGCCGGCCGGCGCGCGCCCGGCCTCGGTGCTGATGCTGTTCGGCGAGGGTGAGCACGGGCCGGACCTGCTGTTGCTGCGCCGCGCGGACACCCTGGGCAAACATCCCGGCCAGGTCGCCTTCCCCGGCGGCGCGGCCGATCCGGACGACATCGGGCCGGTGGCCACCGCACTGCGGGAAGCGGTGGAGGAGGTCGGGGTGGACGCCGCGGGCGTGACCCCGGCTGCCCTGCTGCCCGCGCTCTACGTGCCGGTGTCCGGCTTCCGGGTGACCCCGGTGCTGGCCTACTGGCGGACGTCCTCCCCGGTGCGCGCGGTGGACCCGGCCGAGACCGCGGCGGTGGCCCGGGTGCCGATCAGTGTGCTGACCGACCCGGCCAACCGAATCATGGTGCGCGCGCCCCGCGGTTTTGTATCTCCCGGTTACCTCCTGCCCGGCATGCTGGTCTGGGGTTTCACGGCGGGCCTGGTCACCATGTTGCTGCACGCGGGTGGCTGGGACCGGCCGTGGGACACCACGGACGTGCGGGACCTCGACCAAGCCATCAGGGCGGCCGCCGGTACTGTGCGCGCCACCAGCACGGACGCGGACGAGGAGGCTTCGTGAACTGGGTGGACCTGTTGGTCGTGCTGCTCGCGGTGCTGGCCGCGATCTCCGGCGCCCGGCAGGGCCTGGTGATCGCCCTGCCCGCGTTCCTTGGCGTGCTGATCGGCGCGATCCTGGGCGTGCGCCTTGCGCCGCTTCTGGTGCGCAACTTCCAGAGCGTGGCCACCAGGGTGGCGTTCGCGGTGGCCATCCTGATCCTGCTGGTCGCCCTGGGCGAGACGCTGGGCGTGTGGTTCGGCCGGACGATCAAGTCCAAGATCCGCAACCCGAAGCTGGCCGGGGTGGACAACGCGCTGGGCGCGATCCTGCAGGGTCTTGTGGTGTTCGTGGTGGCCTGGATGATCGGGCTGCCGCTGGCCACCTCCCAGGAGATGCCGCAGCTGGCCAGCGCGGTGAGCAACTCCACAGTGCTGGGCGCGGTGAACTCGGTGATGCCCGCCTCGGCCAAGCAACTGCCCGCCGACCTGCGCAAACTATTCGACGTGCCGGACCTGCCGGACGTGGTGGCGCCCTTCTCGCACACCCCGATCCAGGAGGTCAGCCCGCCGGACACGGCGCTGCAGAACGAGCAGATCGTGCGGGACGTGCAGCCCAGCGTGGTGAAGATCCGCGGCCAGGCGCCGTCCTGCTCGCGGGCGCTGGAGGGCAGCGGATTCGTGATCGCGCCGCAGCGGGTGCTGACCAACGCGCACGTGGTGGCCGGCACCAGCCAGGTGTCGGTCGAGGTGGGCAGCGGCGAACTCGAGGCGCACGTGGTGTTCTACGACTACAACACCGACATCGCCGTGCTGGCCGTGCCGAGCCTGACCGCGGCCCCGCTGCAACTGGACACCACGCAGGCGCAGAGCGGCCAGGACTCGATCGTGCTGGGCTATCCGCTGGACGGCCCGTACACCGCGTCCGCGGCCCGGGTGCGGGAGCAGATGGAACTGCCCGGCCCGAACATCTACGACAGCCAGAACGTGACCCGGCAGGTCTACACGGTGTACGCGATCGTGCGCAGCGGCAACTCCGGCGGTCCGCTGATCGAGCCGAACGGCGAGGTGATCGGGGTGGTGTTCGGCGCCGCGGTGAACAACTCCGAGACCGGGTTCGCGCTGACCGCGCAACAGGTCAAGAGCGTGCTGCCCGCGGATGTCAGTTCGCTCTACCAGACGGTCTCCACCGATCAGTGCGCTTCCTGAGGTCCGGGCGGCTCAGTCCTGCTTGCGCAGGAACTCGATGAGCAGCTCGGACACGGTGTCCGGGCACTCGTGGTGCGGGAAGTGCCCGACGCCGGCCAGGCTGCGGTACGCCGAGTGCGGGCCCAGCCACGGCCGGGAGGCCAGCGCGGTGGACTCCAGCAGGTACGGGTCGGCCGCGCCGTGCACCTGCAGCACCGGCATGGACAGCCTGCGGTCCATCTCGTCGCGGTAGCGGCGGCCGTCGCTGCGCAGCTGGGAGCGCACCGCCCAGCGGAAGTACTCCAGCGCGCTGTGCGCCACCCCGGGCACCTGCATGGCCGCCCGGTCGGCCGCGACCACCTCGGCGAACTCCGCGCTGTCCGGCCAGTCCGGCCCGGACCAACCGCGCAGCAGCCGTTCCACCTCGGCCGCGTCCTCGGCGACCAGGCCACGTTCCGGCGCGATCGGCACCTGCGCGGAGAACACCTGGCCCAGCGCGCGGGTCTGGCTGTCCCGGCGGCGCAGCCCGCCCCGCCAGGCGGCCCGGCGCAGGGCCAGCGGGTGCGGCGCGGCGAGCACCGACACCGAGCGCACCAGCCGGGGGTGCAGGGTGCCCACGGTCCACGCGATGAGTCCGCCCGCGGCGTGCCCGACCACGTGCGCCTTGGCCTCGCCCAGCGCCTTGACCAGTCCCGCGACGTCCCCGGCCAGCGTCCAGCCGTCGTAGCCGCGGGGTGGTTTGTCGGAGTCGCCGTAGCCGCGCAGGTCCACCGCGACGGTCCGGTAGCCGGCCTCGGTCAGTGCGGTGAGCTGGCTGCGCCAGGCCAGCCAGAACTCCGGGAAGCCGTGCAGGAGCAGCACCAGCGGCCCACTGCCGGCCTCGGCCACGTGCAGCCGGATGCCGTTGGCGGACACGTCCCGGTGGGTCCACGGCCCGGCGATGCGGACGGTGGACGGGTCGGGTGCGGGCACGTTGATCGCGGCGGACACGGGAGTGGACGCGGACGGCTTACGAGCGCTCGGCGTCGCCGCCGCGTTTCAGCGCGGCCACGGTGTCCTTCGCCGAGCTGATGGTGCGCTGTGGGGCGCGGATCTTTTTCACCCGTTTGATGCCCAGCCACACCGAGACGACCGCGATCAGCAGCATGCCGATGAACACGATGAGGAAGCCGCCCCAGGGCTGCGCCCAGTCCCACAGCCCCTTGTCGATGCCGAGGGCGGCGGCGGTCAGCGCGAACGGGAAGGACAGCAGCAGCAGGGTCAGGGCCACCAGGAACAGCACGCTGCCGGTGAGGCCCTTCTTGACCTCGGCGGTTATCTCCGCGCGCGCCAGTTCCAGCTCGGCGCGCAGCAGCGCGGACAGGTGCACGGTGGCTTCTCTGACCAACGCGCCGATGGACTGGCCGGCGGCCGCGTTGGCGGAGCCGTCCTCGGTGAGCGGGATGGACGCGACGGGCGAGTGGCCGTCACCGTTGTTTGGCTGCGGGACGCTGGTCACGCCCGTCATCGTGCCACGTGCCGATTCAGTCAGCTCGGTTACGGGGTACGTCGGCGGATCACGGTTCGTCCTCGATCGCCGGTTCGCCGCGCGGCCGCGAGTCCGGCCAGGTCGCCGGCTCGCCGGGCCACGAACACGACGAACCCGGCGTCGGGCGGTTCGCTCGACGCCGGGCCCGCAAGCGGCCTGACCGGGTTGGACCGGTGACTCAGTCCTCCAGCTCGGCCAGGGCGGCCTGCACCTTCTCCAGCTCGGCCTGCAGCTCGGCGGCGCGCTTCTGGTGCTGCTCGCGGGCCGCCGTGATGACCTCGTCGATGCCGCCCGCGATGTCCGGGTGCAGCTCCTTGGCCGCCCGGGACACCGCGGCCGCGGCCACGGCGAGTCCGGCCACCACGCGCTTGCCACCGTGCACCAGCTCGGCCTGCCACTCACCGTCGGCGGTGCCGGTGACCGTGAGGGTCAGCTCCACGGTGCGGGTCTTCTTGGCCGAGCTCTGCGTGCGGGGCTTGCGCTTGGGCTTCTCCGCGGGCGCTTCAGCCGGCTTGTCGGCCTCTTCCGAAGATCCCGCGGCCGCCGGGGCAGCCGCCTGCGTGGCCGGGGTCGTCGTGGCCGGCGCCGGCGTGTCGGTCGATGCTGCGTTGGACAGGTCCTGGTCCACGGCCATGGTGTCCACTGCACTCCCTGTCGGATCGAATCGGGCGTTCCGCGTCAACCGGGTGATCGACGGTGGGGCACATGCTAGAACACCTGTTCGAGGTTGTGCAGGGGGGTGGGGGTATTGCTGTCCCCATCGGCGTGCTGGGGGCGTTCCGGCTGGTCCGCCGGCCGCGGTTCGAGCAGGCTCGGCCGGGTGGACCGAGGGGGAGCAGTGCGGAAAAAGACGCTGGCCGGATTCGTCGTCGCCGGCGTGCTTGTGCCGCTGATCACCGTGCCGACCGCGGCGTCTGCCCGGCCCGGCGACCGGTTCACCAACGGGTGACATGGCGCGGAGCGGAGCGGGCACCGGATCCGGCGCCCGCCCCACACTCGCGTTGTTCAGCAGATCAGTAGATCAGTTGTTCAGCCGATCAGTACGTCACTCGTCCGGTATGTCACTCCTCGCCGGAGCTGCCGGACTGCAGACCGCTCTTGATCAGGTCCATCACCGTCGAGTCGGCCAGCGTGGTCACGTCGCCGACCTCGCGGTTCTCGGCCACATCGCGCAGCAACCGGCGCATGATCTTGCCTGAACGGGTCTTGGGCAGCTCGGCCACCACCATGATCTGCCGCGGTTTGGCGATCGGCCCGATCTCCTTGGCCACGTGGTTGCGCAGGGCCTGGATGGCCTGCTCGCCCTTGGCCTCGTTCTCCGCGATCCCACCGCGCAGGATCACGAACGCCACGATGCCCTGCCCGGTGGTCTCGTCCGACGCCCCCACCACGGCCGCCTCGGCCACGGTCGGGTGAGACACCAGCGCCGACTCCACTTCCGTGGTGGAGATGCGGTGCCCGGACACGTTCATCACGTCGTCCACCCGGCCGAGCAGCCAGATGTCGCCGTCGTCGTCGTACTTGGCGCCGTCGCCGGCGAAGTAGTAGCCCTTGTCGGCAAAGCGCGACCAGTAGGTCTCCCGGTACCGCTCGTCGTCGCCCCACACCGTGCGCAGCATGGACGGCCACGGCTGGTCGATCACCAGGTAACCGCCACCGCCGCGGGCGACGTCGTTGCCCTGGTCGTCCACGATCTTGGCCGAGATGCCGGGCAGCGGGCGCTGGGCCGAACCGGGCTTGGTCGCGGTCACCCCGGGCAGCGGGGAGATCATGATCGCGCCGGTCTCGGTCTGCCACCAGGTGTCCACGATCGGGGTACGGCCGCCGCCGATGTTCTCCCGGTACCAGATCCACGCCTCTGGGTTGATCGGCTCGCCCACACTGCCCAGCAGCCGCAGCGAGGACAGGTCGTACTCGGCCGGGATCTGCTGGCCCCACTTCATGAAGGTGCGGATGGTGGTCGGCGCGGTGTAGAGGATGGAGACCTTGTACTTGTTCACGATCTCCCACCAGCGGCCCTGGTGCGGGGTGTCCGGGGTGCCCTCGTAGAGCACCGAGGTCACGCCGTTGGCCAGCGGCCCGTACACGATGTAGCTGTGCCCGGTGACCCACCCGACGTCCGCGGCGCACCAGTACACGTCGGTCTCCGGCTTGACGTCGAAGACGTTGCGGTGGGTGTAGGCGACCTGGGTGAGGTAGCCGCCGGTGGTGTGCAGGATGCCCTTGGGCCGCCCGGTGGTGCCCGAGGTGTACAGGATGTAGAGCGGGTGCTCGGCGTCGAACGGCTCGGCGGTGTGCTGGTCGGACTGGCCCTCCACCAGGTCGTGCCACCACAGGTCGCGGCCTTCGGTCCAGTCGACCTCGCCGCGGGTGCGCCGCACCACCAGCACGTTCTTCACGGTCGGCGTCTTGGCCACGGCCTCGTCCACCGCGGTCTTCAGTGGCAGCGCCTTGCCGCGCCGGTTCTGCCCGTCGCTGGTGATCACCAGCTTGGCCTCGGCGTCCTCGATGCGGGTGCGCAGCGCCTCGGCCGAGAACCCGCCGAACACCACGCTGTGGGTGAGGCCCAGTCGCGCGCAGGCCAGCATCGCGACCACGGTCTCCGGGATCATCGGCATGTAGATGGCCACCCGGTCACCGGCCTGCAGACCCAGCGAGGTCAGCGCGTTGGCCGCCTTGCTGACCTCGGCCAGCAGTTCCGAGTAGGTGACGGTGCGGGTGTCGCCGGGCTCGCCCTCCCAGTAGAACGCGACCCGGTCGCCGTTGCCCGCGGCGACGTGCCGGTCGACGGCGTTGTAGGCGACGTTGAGCTTGCCGCCGGTGAACCATTTGGCGTGCGGGGCGTCGCTCCAGTCCAGCACCTGGTTCCAGCGGGCGTGCCAGTGCAGGGCATCGGCCTGTTCGGCCCAGAAGGCTTCCCGGTCGGCCGCGGCCTGGTCGTACAGGTCGGACTTGGCGTTGGCGGCCGCGGCGAACTCCGCACTGGGCGGGAAGGTGCGGTTCTCGGTGAGCAGGTTGTCCAGAGCGGGGCTGCCGCCCTGGCCCGACGACGCTGACTGCTCGGTCATGGTGCGGGACCTCCTGTTTTACTACCCGGTAGTGCTGGGTGGACGCTTGCCGCGGTCGGCTAGCACGAACCTAGTGCGCTCCTGGTGGACACGACAGTGCGACGGACCCGAAAAGGTCCAGACCAATTGAAAGAAGCGGGCCGGGCCGCCTCGAACTCCTG
>DASZNF010000026.1:0-11902 GCA_035551355.1 Pseudonocardiaceae bacterium
CGGGTGGGCGATTCCGGCGCCCACTGATGTCGATGGTGAGGCGAAAATGGGCTCAGGTCCCTACCTCGAAGCAAAATGTACCGGTTCGCAGTAACGTAGCGTCATTCATCAGTGACGCCGTGACAGAGGGTGACAGTGCCAAGGGTGTCGGATTAGGCCGGACGTGGCGGTATTGGGCCATGATCGGCGTGTCGGACGATTCGAGGGGTGTCATGAGTACCGTCCCGTTGCTCCGGACGGCGTAACGATTCTACCTGTCTTGATCAGCCACATTGGACTGAACTGGTGACCATTGTGGACAGCGTGGCCCTCGTCGTGGCACCGTGGAGAACGTGTCTGAGCTCAATGCAACGGCAGCAGCGCTTCTCGGCCTGCTGCACGACGGTGCCCAAACGGGTGGCGACCTGGTCAGCGCGGCGCGTTCGCGTTTCGGCGCGTTCTTCAGCGTGACGCGGAGCCAGGTCTATCGAGAATTGCCAGCGTTGGCCGAAACCGGCCTCGTTCGCCTTGGCAAGCAGGGACCGCGTTCCAGCCAGCAGTATGTGATCACGGCTGCCGGCAAGAAGGCGTTCAAGTCCTGGCTGGTCAGTGAACCGGGTCCGGATCACCTGCGCAGTCCGCTGATCCTGCGGTTGGTCCACGCGGGATCGTTGACCGCGAAACAACGGGTCAGCCTCGTGGACTCCGCCAAGGCCACGTACGCGGCAGGGCAGGACGCGGCGCGCAACGCCTCGAAGGAGGCGGCCGACCCTTACGAGAAGGCCGTCGCCGAATTCGCGGTCGCGCACGCCAAGGCGGTCCTGAAGCTTCTGGACGCGGTGCCGGTCAGCTGATCGGGCCGGCTCTGCCCGGACGCCGGCCACCCGGTCGGCATCCGGGCATGGCCCGCGTGGTTTGTCCGCGCCGTCAAGTAACGTTGTCAGACGTGGACCCGGATATCGCAGCGGAGCTCAAAGAACTGTCCAACACCCTCGGCAGCATCGAGATGGTGATGGACCTCCCCGGCTTGCGCGGAAAAGTCGCGACGCTGGAGGAGGAGACCGCTCGGCCTGATCTCTGGAACGACCAGGATCATGCTCAGCAGGTCACCAGCCAGCTCGCGCACGCGCAGGGGGAGCTGCGCCGGGTCACCGATCTGCGACAGCGGCTCGATGACGTCGTGGTGCTCTACGAGCTCGCCTCCGATGAGGGCGACTCGTCGAGCCTGGAAGAGGCCGCCGAGGAACAGACCAAGCTGACCAGGGACATCGACTCGCTGGAAGTGCGCACGCTGCTCTCCGGCGAGTACGACGAGCGGGACGCGCTGATGACCATCCGGTCCGAGGCCGGTGGCGTCGACGCGGCCGACTTCGCCGAGATGCTCATGCGCATGTACCTGCGCTGGGCGGAGCGGCACGGCTACCCGACCGACGTCTACGACACGTCCTATGCGGAAGAGGCCGGTATCCGGTCGACCACCTTCAAGGTGGCGGCGCCCTACGCCTACGGCACCCTCTCGGTCGAACAGGGCACGCACCGGCTGGTGCGGATCTCCCCCTTCGACAACCAGGGTCGCCGGCAGACGTCGTTCGCGGGCGTCGAGGTCGTGCCCGTCGTCGAGCAGTCCGACCACATCGACCTCGATGAGAAGGAACTGCGCATCGACGTCTACCGGTCGTCCGGTCCGGGTGGCCAGGGTGTGAACACGACGGACTCCGCGGTACGAATCACGCACATTCCCTCCGGGATCGTGGTGTCCTGTCAGAACGAGCGCAGCCAGTTGCAGAACAAGGCCAGTGCCATGGTGGTGCTGCAGGCCAAGCTGTTGGCCCGGCGTCAGCAGGAGGAGCAGGCCAAGCTCGACGCCCTCAAGGGCGACGGCGGGTCCAGCTGCGGCAACCAGATGCGCTCCTACGTGCTGCACCCCTACCAGATGGTCAAGGACCTGCGCACCGAGTACGAGGTGGGCAACCCGAGCATGGTGCTGGACGGGGACATCGACGGCTTCCTGGAGAAGGGCATCCGCTGGCGGCGGCAGCAGGGCGAGTAGTCACCCTGCGCTGACCGGCAACCTCGGAGGCCGCGTGCGATCCGTGCGTGACGTCGCATAACACCCTGGTAGCGATTCGTTCACAGACACATTTCGGTGATTGACCACGTGGCGAGGCGGGGGAGACCGAGACTTCACATGGGGCACCGGTAGACTCGCCGCTCGTGATTCGCCTCGAGCACGTCATCAAGACCTACAAGCGTTCCACCAGGCCGGCGCTGGACAACGTGTCGGTCGATGTGGACCGGGGTGAGTTCGTGTTCCTCATCGGCCCGTCCGGGTCGGGGAAGTCCACGTTCCTGCGCCTGCTGCTGCGCGAAGAGGTGCCCAGCAGGGGCCGGGTGTACGTGTCGAACTTCGACGTGGCCAAGATGGCCCGTCGCCGGGTGCCCCGGCTGCGCCAGTCCATCGGCTGCGTGTTCCAGGACTTCCGTCTGCTGTCCAACAAGACGGTCGCGGAGAACGTGGCGTTCGCGCTCGAGGTCATCGGCAAGCCCCGGCACACCATCCGCAAGGTGGTGCCCGAGGTGCTGCAGCTGGTCGGCCTGGACGGCAAGGCGACTCGCATGCCCAACGAGCTGTCCGGTGGTGAGCAGCAGCGGGTGGCCATCGCCCGCGCGTTCGTCAACCGGCCGCTGGTGCTGCTGGCCGACGAGCCGACCGGAAACCTGGACCCGGACACCAGCCAGGACATCATGCTGCTGCTCGAACGAATCAACCGCACCGGCACCACCGTGCTGATGGCCACCCACGACCACTCCATTGTGGACTCCATGCGGCGGCGGGTGGTGGAGCTGAGCCTGGGCAAGGTCATCCGCGACGACGCCCGCGGTGTCTACGGCGTCGGCCGCTGAATTCCCCTAATCCGGCTTCACCAACCCCCCGAGGGACATCCTTCCGATGCGCGCCAGCTTCGTGTTCAGCGAGGTCATCACCGGCCTTCGTAGAAACGTCACGATGACCGTCGCGATGATTCTCACGACCGCGATCTCGCTGGGCCTGCTCGGCGGCGGTCTGCTCATCGTGCGGACCATCGACAAGATGCAGAACCTGTTCCTGTCGCAGCTGGAGGTCGCGGTCAACCTGACCGACGACATCAGCGCCAACGACCCCAACTGCCTGCAGGACGCCTGCCAGACGCTGCGTGCCGAGCTGCAGAACACGCCCGGCGTCAAGGACGTGCAGTTCGAGAGCCGCAACCAGGCCTACCAGCGGTTCAAGCAGGAGTTCTCGGCGATGCCGGAGCTGGAGGCGCTGGCCCGGCCGGAGGCGCTGCCCGCCTCGCTGCGGGTCACCCTGAACAGCCCGGACAGCTCCGCCGCGATCGAGCAGGCCTTCGCCAACAAGCCGCACGTCAAGAGTGTGGACGACCAGGGCGTGTTCGTGGCCCGGCTGACCGACGCGCTCAACGGGGTGCGGAACGCGACCTTCGTGATCGCGTTGATCCAGGCCCTCGCCGCGTTGATGCTGATCTCCAACACCATCCAGGTCTCCGCCTTCACGAGGCGGACGGAAGTCGGCATCATGCGCCTGGTGGGCGCGACGCGGTGGTATACCCAGCTGCCCTTCCTGCTGGAGGCGGTGGTCGCCGGCGTCATCGGCGCCGTCCTCGCGGTGGGCGGCTTGATGGTGGCGAAGGTGGCGTTCCTGGACAAGGCCCTTGGGTCGCTGTTCCAGTCCGGAATCATCCCGCAGATCAGCCTGTTGGACGTGGTGGCGGTGTCCCCGTGGATGCTGCTGACCGCGGTCGGGGTGTCCGCGCTCACCGGTTATCTGACGCTGCGCATGTACGTGCGGCTGTAGTCGGCAAATCGGTTTCCCTGCTCACGTAAAGTTGTCGCTATGCCCAAGGAGCGTGGTCAGAAGGTCATCGCGTCGAACCGCAAGGCTCGGCACGACTACGCCATCCTGGACACCTACGAGGCCGGGGTGGCGCTGGTCGGTACCGAGGTGAAGAGCCTGCGGCTCGGCCGGGCCTCGCTGGTGGACGCCTACGCCACGGTGGACGACGGCGAGGTGTGGCTGCGAGGCCTGCACATTCCGGAGTACGACCGGGGCACGTGGACCAACCACGAGCCCCGGCGGACCCGGAAGCTGCTGCTGCACAAGGACGAGATCACCAAGCTGATCGGCAAGACCAAGGAGAGCGGCCTGTCCCTGGTGCCGCTGTCCATGTACTTCAAGGACGGCAAGGTCAAGGTCGAGATCGGCCTTGGCCGCGGTAAGAAGGCCTACGACAAGCGCCAGACCATCGCCAAGCGGGACGCCGAGCGGGAGATGGCCCGGGCCCACGGCCGCGCGCTCAAGGGCCGCTACCAGTAGCCGCTCAGTACCCGAGGTAGGCCAGCACGGCCCGGACCCGGCGGTGTTCCTCGCCGCTGGGGTCCAGGCCGAGCTTGGCGAAGATGTTGCCGATGTGCTTCTCCACCGCGCCATCGGACACCACCAGCCGGGCCGCGATCGCGCCGTTGGCCAGGCCCTGGGCCATCAGTCCGAGCACCTCGCGCTCGCGCGGGCTCAGCTCGTCGATCGGGTTGCGCCGCCGCCGGGCCAGCAACTGGCCGATGACCTCCTGGTCGATCCGGGTGCCCCCGGCGGCGACCTGGCGCACCGCGTCCACGAACTCGGCCACGTCGGCCACCCGCTCCTTGAGCAGGTACCCGATGCCGTGCGCGCCGTCGGCCACCAGCTCGACCGCGTAGCGCTCCTCCACGTACTGGGACAAAACCAGAATGGGCAGGCCCGGCACCCGCTGCCGGGCCGCGATGGCCGCGCGCAGGCCCTCGTCGGTGAACGTGGGCGGCATCCGCACGTCCACGATGGCCAGGTCGGGGCGGTGTGCCACCACCGCGTCGACCAGCGCGTCCCCGTCGCCGACCGCCGCGGCCACCTCGATGCCCTCGTCGGCCAGCAGCCGCTGCACGCCGTGGCGCAACAGCACCGAATCCTCGGCGATCACCACACGCATGGCAGCTCCGCACGCAACACGGTGGGCCCGCCGGGTGGGCTGGACACGGTCAGCACACCGTCGATGGTGGCAGCCCGGTCGGCCAGGCCGGCCAGCCCGCCCCCGGGCCGCAGCTCGGCGCCGCCCTGCCCGTCGTCGGCCACGGTCAGCAGCACCTGCTCGCCGGTGCGGCGCAGCCAGATCCGGGCGTGCTCGGCCCGGGCGTGCTTGGACACGTTGGTCAGCGCCTCGGCCACGATGAAGTAGGCCGTGCTCTCCACCGCGGTCGGCGGCCGGGGATCGACCTCGACCAGCACGTCCACCGGCACCGCGCAGCGCTGGGCCAGCGCGGACAGGGCGGCATCCAGGCCGCGGTCGCCCAGCACCGCCGGGTAGATGCCGCGGGCCAGGTCGCGCAGCTCGGCCACGGCCAGTTTGGCGTCCGTGTGGGCCTCGTCCAGTAGTTCGCGCAGGGCGTCCGGGTCGGTGTCCAGCTTGTTCTTGGCCCGGCCCAGGGTCATGGCCAGCGCGATCAGCCGCTGCTGGGCGCCGTCGTGCAGGTCGCGCTCGATGCGGCGGCGCTCGGCCTCGGCCGCGTCCACCCCGCGGGCCCGGCTGGCCTGCAGGTGCTCGGCCTTCGCGACCAGCTCCGAGGAGCGGGTGGGGCCCAGCAGCAGGCTGGCCACCCAGGCCTGGAACTGGGCCAGGCGCGGGGTGGCCACGATGGCCAGCAGCAGCCCGGCCAGGCCGACGATGGCGTAGGGCAGGGTGTCGGATTCGGTGGCGCTGCCTGCGTGGTGCATGAACGGCACCGAGAAGCCGGAGTCGGTGGGCAAAAGGGCGACGATGATCGGCAGCGCGATGAAGAACAGCGAGTAGGACCACAGCGCGATGGTCAGCGCGAACTCGGCGATGCACAGCGGCAGCCGCAACACCAGGTAGCCGAAGTCCCGCCAGGTCGCGGGCTCGACCATCTTGCCCCGCCAGCGGCGGAACACCGAGCCCTCGCGCAGCGACCGGTACGGGTTGGCGATCTCGGTGCGCAGCGACCGGCGGATCCACCGCCGCTCCATCCGGGCCGCGCCGCGCCAGCCGGTGGTGGTCAGCATCAGGATCGGGATGCCGATCCAGACCACGGACAGCCCGAGCCCGGCCACGGTCAGAACCAGCAGCACCAGGAACCACGGGAGGCCGTTGAACAACGCGAGCAGCAGGTAGGCCAGCGCACCACCGAGGCTGGGCTTGCGCGTTCGGGGCGTTCTGGGCACAGACAGAGCATGCCCGTTTCGCCCGGTCGGGACCATCAGGTCGGCCACCCGGATCGGGGTAGGGCTGGCCCTACGGGGGTAATCGGAATGATCGGCGCGGGCTGGCGCGTTATGCTGGTCAGACAGTCCCACCAACCAGGGGGTGAACGGTTTCGACTCTGGACGTTGAGTCAGGAGAAGCGTGCAGGTGCAGGCGAGAGACCACCTCAAGCGTCATCGCAAACCAATAAGCGCCAAGACTAACGTCAAGCGCGACTTCGCCCTCGCTGCCTGAGCGAGTGCGAGTCTGTCGGCCCGGGGGCGCCTCCGCCCCGGTCTGCCGGCATCAGCTAGGAGGCTCACCTTCAGCACCGGCCGCGGGTGCTGATCGGGAAGCAAACAGCGGCTGGGCCCGTCACACCGGCTTGTTCACGTGATCGGTGGGGTCAAGTAGAGGCACAGTGAACTGCGCACGGAGAAGTCCTGGTGAGGCGACAGAGGACCCGGGTTCGATTCCCGGCACCTCCACTCGCTCGGGCGACGTGTGTTCGCGGAAAGCGCGAACCACGTCGCTCGTCGTGTCTTCTGGGGGGACGACCTCCAGACCCCCGCAGGCTCGGGCGCTGCGCGCCCTCGCGGTTCGTATGCTGTCGCGTTAGGTCCACTCGCTCGGGCGAGGTGTGTTCGCGTTGGTTGTCGACCAGCATCGAAGAGTTCGGGTTGTGCCATGTCAGGCCCGCTGATCAACCCGATCGGTAGTCCCTCTGCCGACTTGACCTGCGAATATGGCACTGGCGACGGGCTGCCGATCGGCCTGTGGGTTTCGTGACCCACCCGAGCTCTGGAGGAGCGCCGGGGGACCGGTCCCGGTCAGCGGGCCCGCGCGTACCGGGCCGGGCTGACGCCGACCATGCGCTTGAAGTGCCGGGTCAGGTGGGCCTGGTCGTAGAAGCCGGTGTCGGCCGCCACCGCGGCCGGGCGCGCCCCGGCCAGCAGCATGCGCCGGGCCAGGTCGACTCGGCGGCCGGTCAGGTACTGGTGGGGTGCTATGCCGTACTCGCGGCTGAAGACCCGGATCAGGTGGGCGGGGTGGACGGCCAGGTCGGCGGCCGCGGCGGACAGGGACAGGCCGTGGCAAACGTTTGCGTCCAGCAGGTCCCGGAGCTGCCGGGCCAGCAGCGGGTCCGAGCGGTGGGGGACCGGACCGACCCGGTGGCGTAGGTGCTGTTCGAGGCGGTCGGCGATCAGGGTGAGCCGGCTGTGCGCCTGCAGGTCCTCGCCGGGGCGCACGAGGGTCTCGTGCAACTGGTGGATGCGGGTGCGCAGCACCGGGTCGGTGAGGCCGGGGTGGTCCACCGCCGAACCGGCCAGCGCCGGGTCCAGGACGGTGTCGTCCAGGTACAGCACCCGTTTGCGGAAGCCCAGCGGGGTGGCCGCGCGGCCGTCGTGCGGGACGTGCGGGGGCAGCAGGGTGACCAGGGAGCGCAGAGCGCCGTGCTCGCGGTGGTCCAGTTCGAACGTCACCGCGCCGTCGTCGATGATCAGCAAGGTCCACGCATCGTGGGTGTGCATGGGGTAGACGTGCTCGACGAAATGGGCGTGGAAGACCTCGGCCAGGCCCTCGATCGGGGGCCGCCATGCGGTGATTTTCTCGCCGGCGGGCACGCAAGGAATGTACAAGACGCGTGGCCTGGCCAAACGGCACGGTTGAGGGCGTGGAACCCACCCGTTTCGACACCAAGATCGCCGTTGTGCTGCGCGATGACCTGCTGGAATGGCAGCGCCTGAACGTGTGCTCGTTCCTGGTCAGCGGAATCGCCGCCGCCGTCCCGGAACTGATCGGTGAGCCGTACGCCGACGCCGACGGCACGCCCTATCTGGCCATGTTCGCCCAGCCGGTGCTGGTGTTCGCCGCGACCAAGGAGGTGCTCACCGCGGCGCACTCCCGGGCGGTGTCCCGCGGGCTGCCGCTGTCGGTGTTCACCTCGGATCTGTTCACCACCGGCAACGACCGGGACAACCGGGCGGCGGTGCGGGCGGTGCCCCGGGATCAGCTGGATCTGGTCGGCCTGGCGGTGCACGGACCGCGGAATGCCGTGGACAAGACGCTGAAGGGCACTCGAATGCATCATTGAGTAACCAAGGATGCATGAATCGTTACTACTTGTGAGTCCAGGGTACCGGTGGGTAGGGGTTGTGAAGAATGCACGCTTACTGGTACATACCAGTAAGCGACTTACATGTGGGGTTCGAGGGGTGCGCCACCGTGGGTCGATGATCGGTCGAGGGCCCCTGCCA
The DNA here is from genome assembly GCA_035551355.1 of Pseudonocardiaceae bacterium. GTDB lineage: Bacteria > Actinomycetota > Actinomycetes > Mycobacteriales > Pseudonocardiaceae > DATATV01. Next base: position 8,522 of record DASZNF010000026.1, read on the forward strand.
TCGCGGCGGCGGCATCTCGGGTCTCCGGGAGTGTCGTCGCCGGCTGGCCGGGTGGCCGGTGGAACCGGGCCAGCACCGCGTGCCGGTCGGCCCGGTAGAACGACCGGCCCGCCTCCAGCACCTCGTTGTCCGCCGACTTGGCCACCGCCGCGATCACCAGGCACGGCTCACCGGTGTCCAGCTCCAGCCGCTCCGCGTCCTCGGTCGAGGGCAGCAGCGCGGTGATGGTGCTCTCGTTGCGCTCCGGCCGCGCGCCCCACTGCTCCCACAGCGTCTGGTGCAGCGACCGGGTCTGCCAGTCCAGCACCTCGATCCCGGGGAACCGGCGCACCGGCACGTTCGTCCGTTCCACCGCCAGCGGCTCGCCGTTTACCAGCCGCAACCGCTCCAGGCGGAACACCGGCGCGTGCGGCGGCACCTCCAACCGGGCCGCCAGTTCGGCGTCGGCCGGCAGCACCTGGGTGGACAGCAGCACCGTGGCCGGCACCAGGCCCCGGGCCAGCACGTCCGCGGTGAACGAGGTGATCATGTCCGACGACGGCGGGTGCGCGGTGAACGTCGCCGTGCCCGGCCTGCGGAACAGCACCCCGTCCGCGACCAGTTGCGCGATCACCTGCCGCGCGGTGCCCCGGGCGATGCCGAAGTGCTCGGCCAGGTACCGCTCCGACGGGATCGGCTGCCCTGGCCCCAGTTCGGCAGCGAGCCGCTCCAGCACCTCGCGGAGCTGGTCGCCCTTGGGTCGCGCGGGAGACAGCGTGGCCGGCAGCGCGGGTGCGCAACCCGACCCGAGTCGACTGCGGGACATGACGGCCATTATCACCGCCCCGGATAACGCGGCGTTCACTTCACCGGTGACCAGCCGCCTTGCCGGTCAACCCGTGGTGGTGCCGATCAATGCACCGATCCCGAAACTGGCGGCCGCCGCGATCGCGCCGAACAGCAGTTGCCGCAGCCCGTTGCGCCACCACGAACGGGTGGTGAACCGGGCCACCACCGCGCCCGCGGTGAACAGCCCGACCGCGCCCACGCCCAGCCCGAGCAGCAGCGAGTTCAGCCCGAGCAGGTAGGGCAGCAGCGGGAACACCGCGCCCAGCGCGAAGCACAGGAACGAGGACACCGCGGCGACCGCCGGGGAGGGCTGCTCCTCCGGGTCGACGCCCAGCTCCTGGGTGAGGTGCACGCGCACCGCCCGTTCGGGGTCGGCGTGGATCTCCTCGGCGACCTGCTCGGCGGTGGCCCGGCTGACCCCCATGTCGACGTACATCTGCACCAGCTCGGCCTGCTCGGCGGCCGGGTTGGTGCGCAGCTCCTCGCGTTCCACCGCGATCTCCGCGGCCACCGCGTTGTTCTGGGTGCTGACCGAGGTGTACTCGCCGAGGGCCATGGACAGCGCCCCGGCCACCAGCCCGGCCATCCCGGTCAGCACGATCACGTGCGCGGACTGCCCGGCGCCGCCGACGCCTGCGACCAGCGCGATGTTGGTGACCAGTCCGTCCATCGCCCCGAACACCGCCGGGCGCAGCCAGCCGCCCGACACATCCGAGTGCGTGTGGCCGATTTCGGCTGGCCCGACGGTGACGGTTTCGGTCATGGAGAGAAGGGTAAATCGCCTGGTCGGAGACGGTTTTACTCAGGATCGCCTTCCGTTGGTACGCCTCACCTAATTCGATCGGGTCACGATTACCCCAACCGCAGGTCACGATTGCTCCCGGTAATTCCGGCGGTCTCAGCCGGGTCTCAGGCGCTGACGGTAGCCTGTGCGCCGTGGCGCGTTCCTCATCCAAGGTGCTCGACGGGATCGGCACCCTGGCCCGCCTCGGGCTGGCCGCGGTGTGGCTGATCTCGGGTGCCATCAAGGTGGTCGACATCGACAGCACCACGGCGTCGGTGCGGGCATACCAGCTGTTCCCGGACGGGATGGCGTCGTTGATCGGCGCCGTGCTGCCGTTCCTGGAGCTGGCCCTGGGGCTGCTGGTGCTGCTGGGCATCGGGACCCGGCTGGTCGGTGTGCTGTCCATCGTCCTGCTGCTGGTCTACATCGCCGGGATCGCCCAGTCCTGGGCGCGCGGGCTGACCATCGACTGCGGCTGCTTCGGCACCGGCGGTCAGGTGGCGGCCGGGCAGACGCAGTATCCGCAGGACATCGCGCGGGACACCGGGTTCATCCTGTTGGCGTTGTGGCTGTCCATCCGGCCGCGGACCTTCCTCGCGGTGGACGGCCTGTTGCACCGGGGCGCGGATGATGAGGCGGATGATGAGGACGTGCTCGACGGCGCTGCCGACGAGGTCGGCAGCGACGACGACAAGCGGGAATCGAGCACGAGCAGCGCGGACAGCGGGTCGGCGTCCTCGGCAGTAGGGAGAGAATGAGCGTGGGCGGCGGCCAGCGAAACGATCGCAATCGCAAGCAGAAGCAGTCGGCGGCCGCGGCCAGGGCCGTCGCTGCAGCGCGGGGAAGCAAGAAGGACCGCAGCAGGCTGGTCGTGGCCATCATCGTGGTCGTGGTCATCGCAGGCGCGGTCATCGGTGGCGTGCTCTACGAGCAGCACAAGGCCAGCGTGGCCTCGCAGACCGTCATCCCGGCGCTGACCGTGTCCGGGTCGAGCAAGTACCCGGTGTCGGTGGACAAGACGGCTGCCACCGTGCTGGTCGGACAGCCCAACGCCAAGGTGACGGTGGACCTGTACGAGGACTTCCGCTGCCCGATCTGCGGTGACTTCGAGAGCACCAACTTCGACAACATCGAGAAGCAGCTCGAAGCGGGCGCCATCAAGGTGCGCTACCACATGATCAACCTGCTGGACAACAGCAACAACCCCGGCGACTACTCGGTCATGTCGGCCAACACCGCGCTGGCCGTGGCCACCGTGGCGCCCGGCAAGTTCATCGACTACCACTACAGCCTGTTCCACAAGCAGCCCGCCGAGGGTGTGCAGGGCTGGTCGCAGGCGCAGCTGAGCAACCTGGCCAACCGGCTGGGCGTGAGCGGCTCGCAGTTCGACACTCTGGTCAACAACAAGACCTACAACAACCAGATCAACACCAACCTGAACACCGCCGAGAACGACAAGTCACTGTGGCAGACCAGCTCCTCCGGGACCGGGTTCGGCACCCCGACGGTGGTCTCCGGCGGCAAGACGATCAACTGGCAGCAGGACGGCACCTGGCTGTCCGACCTGGTCAAAGCGGCCGCCTGAGCCGGTGGAGATCGGGGTGACCAACGATGGTCACCCCGATTTCGACCATCGTTCGCGGTCAGGTAGAGTACTCACGTACTCAACGGAGGGCCTTGGTTCTCTGGCGGGGCTGTAGCGCAGCTGGTAGCGCACCACACTGGCAGTGTGGGGGTCAGGGGTTCGAACCCCCTCAGCTCCACTCCTA
>DASZNF010000027.1:0-14176 GCA_035551355.1 Pseudonocardiaceae bacterium
CCGGGCCCCGATCGCAGGAGGAAGGGGTGGACGTGGTTTCCCGGCCACGCACAGCCTCTCGGATGTCACCTCCGCAAAGCACGTTCCTACCGGGTGATTCTGGGGGTGGCTGGCCACACAGCCATCGTTGTCGCTAACATGTTAGATGTGAGCTTAACGAGGGTGCCTCGGACGCTCCTGCGGGACGAGGCTTATCGGGCGCTTCGGCGAGCCATCGTGGCCGGGGAGCTGGAGCCGGGGACCGTGTTGCGGGACGCGGAGCTGGCCGAAACCTTGGGACTGTCCCGGGCGCCGGTGCGGGACGCGTTGCAGCGGCTCGCCGCCAACGGGCTGGTGGAGGCCAAGCCGCAGAGTTACACCCGGGTCACCCATCTCAAGATGGCCGACGTGCTGGATGCCACTGCTGTCGTGGGGGCCATGCATTCGCTGGCTGCTCGGGTCGCGGTGCCGCGACTCTCGAAGATCGAGATCGACGCCATGTCAAAGGCCAATCGGGGGTTTGCGAGGGCTGTACGGCAGGGCGACACCGACGACGCGCTCTCGGCCGATGGGGCGCTGCACCAGGTTTTGGTTGACGCCGCCGGCAATCGGGCGTTGGCGGACACCATCGATCGGTACAGCCCGCTCATCGAACGCGTCGAGCGGCAACGGTTTGGGAGTTTGGCGGCCTATCGGTCGATCCACGCGCACGACGAGCTGATCCGGCATTGCGCGGCGGGGCGGGCCGGGGAAGCCGCGGCGGTTACGGCGGCTATCTGGGGCGCCTTGGGGACGCTGCTCGACGATCCGGTCGTCGGCTCGGAAATTGTTACGCCACAAGGAGGTTGATCATGCCGGTTCAGGACTTCGATCGGTATCCGCTGTTGTTCGGGCCTTCCCCCGTACACCCGCTCACGCGACTCGGCGAGCGGTTGGGCGGCCCGGCGATCTGGGCCAAGCGGGAGGACTGCAACTCGGGGATTGCCTTTGGCGGCAACAAAACCCGCAAGTTGGAGTATCTGGTTGCGGACGCGCTCGCCGCTGAGTGTGACACCTTGGTTTCCATTGGGGGCGTGCAGTCCAATCACACTCGGCAGGTGGCCGCGGTCGCGGCGCGGGCGGGCTTGAAGTGCGTGCTGGTGCAGGAGAGCTGGGTCGATTGGCCGGACGCCGTTTACGACAAGGTGGGGAACATTCTCTTGTCACGGATGGTGGGAGCTGATGTCCGGCTGGTGAAGTCGGAGTTCGGGATTGGGTTCAAGGAGAGTTGGGCTCGCACGATCGTCGAGATCGAGGCCGGCGGCGGGAAACCTTATCCGATTCCGGCGGGGGCCTCGGATCACCGGTTGGGCGGGCTGGGGTTTGCCAACTGGGCTTACGAGGTGGCCACGCAGGAGCGGGAGCTCGGGGTTTTCTTTGACACCATCATTGTCTGCTCGGTCACCGGGAGCACGCAGGCTGGGATGATCGCTGGGTTTGCCGCGCTTCAGGAGGACGGGGCTCCTGGGCGGCGGATCGTCGGGATCGATGCTTCGGCGGAGCCGAAGGCCACTCGGGAACAGGTCGGGCGGATCGCCCGGAACACGGCGGAACTCATCGGGGTGCAACGGGATATCGCCGATGAGGACATCATTCTCGACGAGCGGTATCACGCGGGGACCTACGGCATCCCGGATGAGCAGACGGTGGCGGCCATGCGGCTGGGCGCGGAGACCGAGGGGATGATCACCGACCCGGTCTACGAGGGGAAGTCGTTGGCGGGGCTGATCGATCTCGTGCGACTGGAGGAGATCGATCGCGGGTCGACCGTGCTCTACGTGCACCTGGGCGGGCAGCCGGCGATCAACGGCTACAGCGCGTTGTTCTAGCCGCCACCAGGCCATCCAGGACTCGGGCCAGCCCCTGCTCGAAGCTGTCCTCGGCGAGCGGGGCCGTCGCCTCGGTCATGATCCGGGTCAGGGTCGGGAAATCGGGGTTGCCGATGATGGTGCGGCCGTATTCGGCTCGGGCCTCGGTCCACTGGTCGACGGTCATGCCCGAGCGGCGGTTGGCCTCGTGCTCGGCCAGTTCGGCGTGGACGTAACCGGTGACGAAGGCGGTCAGGGTTTCGATCGTCAGCAGGGTTTCGTTCGCGGTGAGGTCGTGGCCGTCGATCAGGGCGGCCGCGGATTCCATGCTGCGCAGGGTGTTCGGGCCGAAACTGGGGCGGAGGCCGGACAGGGTGGCGACCCAGGGGTGGCGGAGGACGCCGGTTCGTTGGCGGTGCGCGAGAGCGGCCAGGTCGGTGCGGAGGTCGCCGGTTCGGGCCAGTGGGGCGTCTTCGGCCGCCACCGCGTCCAGCATGAGGTCGTAGAGATCATCCTTTGTGGACACATAGCGGTAGAGGGAGGCCGCGCCCGCGCCGATGTGGGCGGCCACCCGGCGCATGGAGACCGCTTCCACGCCCTCGGTGTCGGCGATGTGCACCGCGGCCGCGGCGATGGTGGTGCGGGTGTGCGTCGGCCTCGGTCCGCGGGCGCCGCGCTCGGGGCGCGACCAGATCAGTGTTTCGGTGCCCAATGCTCTTCCCCTGGTTGCTGAGCAGCCCAGCATACCGGCGGGCGATCATGACCAACTGCGAACGGCGTCCCCCGTTGGGGTGGTCACCTGCGGTTTTCGTCACTCTCGACGAAGCGGGCGGTCAGCTCGAGCAGGGTGTCCTCCCAGGGCCAGCGCGGCGCCAGGGGGCAGGCGAGCATGGCCAGCGCCTGCGGGAAACCGGCGCGCAACAGCCAGTCGGAGTGCTTCTCGGTCAGCCAGTCGGCCTGGTCGCACAGCCACTGGCCGAACCAGCCCACCTCCGGTTCCCGGGTCATGGCCAGCGACGCCGCGGCCGAGGCGAAGAAATCGGCGACGATCGATCCCTGTTCCAGCAGGGTGGTCAGGACCGTCGGGCCGGTTTCCGGGTCGGCGACCACCACGTCGGGCCGGGTTCGGGATGGGGCGATGCCGCGCGCAGCGCCGGCTTGACGGAGGGCGGCGGTCAGGGTGGGCCAGCGGCGTTCTATCTCCGCGTCGATGTGTTGGCGGGTAAAGGATTCCGGTTCGATGTCGGGCAACTCCCCCACCCGGGGCGCGGCGCGCAGGCGCAGCGGCAGGAGCTGGGCGATGGCGCGATCGGCGCCGGTGAAACCGTTGGCGCGCAACGCCCGGTCGGCCAGGGTGTGGTCCGGAGTTGGGGCGGATTCCAAGATGATGGTCCAGTTCCGCTTGTTGGCCAGGTAACGCGGATTCGGCCAGTAGCGGGTGAGCAGGGTCAGCAGCGCGGCCTGCGGGGACGGCGGGCGCAGCGGTTCCAGGTGGATGGGCAGGCCGCCCGCGTTGACCAGCACCACCCCGTTCGGCGTGAGCCGGTCGCGCACCGCCGTCCAGAACCCGGGGCGGCTGAGCAGGTTCGCGTAGCCCTCGGGCAGGTACAGGTCGACGCAGATCACGTCGAATTTCTCGGCGCCGCCAAGGAGGAACTCCAGCGCGTCCTGGTGCACGAAGTCGAACGGCAGCCGGGGGAAGTGCCTGCGGTAGAGCTCGACGCAGATGGTGCCGCTGACCGCGTCGATGTCCACCGCGGTGACGTGCACGTCCGGCAGGAACGTGTGCAGGGTGCGGATCGCCGCGCCGTAGGCCAGCCCCAGCAGGCAGACGCGGTCGGTGGCGGCCAGCAGGCCGGCCACGGCGAACTCGTCGGTCTGTGCCCCGGTGAACACCCGGTCGCCGGCCAGCAGCGTGTTGGGGGTGCTCAGCAGCAGGGGCGAGGTCGTGTACAGGACGTCGAGCGCGGAGCGCGGTCGAGGTGCGGGCACGGCTCATCGTAGGCCGACCGGCGCGCGCCCGGCCGGGCCGTGGGCGAAAAGGTCATTCGGCCTTGCGGCAGAGGATTTCGCCGTGCGGGATGCCGAACCAGCCGTCCTCGTCGGCGGCCCAGTCGCGCCAGGCCCGGGACATGCGTTCCAGGTCCTCCCGGGTCGCCCGGCCGCTGGATACGGCCTGTTCGGCGATGGCCGAGCTGCGGATGCGGTCGCTCCACATGCCGCCCCACCAGGCGCGCTGCTCGGGCGTGGCGTAGCACCAGAACGAGCCGGTCGGGGTGATGTCGGTGAAACCGGCGCTGCGGGCCCAGGACAGCATGCGGCGGCCCGCGTCCGGTTCGGCGCCGTTGGCGTGGGCCACCGCGCGGTAGGTGGCCAGCCAGTCGTCCAGGACGGGGTTTTCCGGGTACCAGGTCATCGCGGCGTAGTCGGCGTCGCGGGCGGCCACCACGCCGCCCGGCTTGCACACCCGGCCCATCTCGCGCAGCGCGGCCACCGGATCGGCCAGGTGCTGCAACACCTGGTGGGCGTGCACCACGTCGAAGCTGCCGTCCGGGTAGGGCAGCGCGTACAGGTCGGCCACCGCGAACTCGATGGTGGTCGCATCCTGGGCGGCGGCCAGCGCGGTGGCCTCGTCGACGGCCTTGGCCGCGGAGTCGATCGCGGTGACCTGGCCCGGGGCGACCCGGGCGGCGATGTCCACGGTGATGGTGCCGGGGCCGCAGCCCACGTCGAGCACGGTCGTGCCGGGCGTCAGCTGTCCGGCCAGGTAGGCCGCCGAGTTGTCCACGGTGCGGGTGCGGTGCGACCGCAGCACCGAGTCGTGATGGCCGTGGGTGTAGACGATATCGGCGGACATCGATGATCCTTTCCTGGCACGATGCCTGAACCCTAACTCCAGCGTCCAGATACCAGGAAATTTTTCCCATGATGCGAAACAGAGACGGCATGACCGAGATCGCGCTGCCGCCCGAGAAGATCCACTGTGGACAGATCACGTTGCGCCGGACGCACATCGCGGACGCGGACGGGCTGGCCACGGCGGTGGCCGAGAGTCTCGAGCATCTGCGGCCGTTCATCCCGTGGGCCACGGACCTGGCCGGGCAGGTGGACGCCCAGCGGGAACGGCTGACCGAGCGGTCGCAGGCATGGGAGCGGGGCGAGACGTTCGACTACCTGGTGCTGCCCGCCGGGCGGGAGGAGCCGCTGCTGGGGGCGGTCGCGCTGCACCGGCGGGTCGGGCCGGGCGGCCTGGAGATCGGCTACTGGACGCACGTCGCGCACACCCGGCGCGGGTACGTCACCACGGCGACCAAGGCGCTGACCGATGCGGCGCTGGCGCTGCCGGACATCGCTCGGGTGGAGATCCATATCGACGTGGCCAACACCGCGAGTTCCGCGGTGCCGAGGAAACTGGGCTACCGGCTGGATCGGGAGGAACCGTTCGAGTCCACCTCACCGGCGGGGACCGGCACGCACCAGATCTGGGTCTACCCATGAAAAGCGCGGGTGGTCACCGGCTGGTGACCACCCGCACGATTCGTTGCCGGACAAGGAAAAGCTAGCCAAGGAAAATATCGGGATTCAGGTCGTCCTCGGCCACGCCCTCGTAGCGGTACCGGGCGAAGTCGGTGACGCCGGAAGCGCGCAGCACCTCGTCGTCGATCAGGCACTGGCCGGTGTACTCGCGGGCCGGTTTGGTCAGCACCTCGTAGGCCGCGTCGGCCATGATCTCCGGCCGCCGGGACACCGCCATCGCGGCGTCGCCACCGACGATGTTCTGGATCGCGGCGGTGGCGATGGTGGTGCGCGGCCACAGGCAGTTCGCGGCCACGCCCGCCTCCCGGTACTGCTCGGCCACGCCAAGGGTGAGCATGGTCATCGCGTACTTGCTCACCGTGTACGGGGCGTGTTCGCGCAGCCAGCGGCGATCCATGTCCAATGGCGGCGAGAGAGTGAGCACGTGCGGGTTGGCCGAGCGGCGCAGGTGCGGCAACGCCAGGGAGCACAACACGAACGTGCCCCTGGCGTTGATGTCCAGCATCAGGTCGTAGCGCTTGGCCGGCAGGTCGCCGATGCCGGACAGGTTGATCGCCGAGGCGTTGTTCACCACGATGTCGATCCCGCCGAAGGTTTCGACGGTCCTGGCCACCGCGGCCTCGACCTGCGCCTCGTCCCGGACGTCACCCACGATCGGCAGCGCCTTGCCGCCCGCGGCGGTGATCTCCTCCGCCGCGGTGTGCACGGTGCCGGGCAGCCGCGGGTCGGGCTGGTCGGTCTTGGCGATCAACGCGATGTTCGCGCCGTCGGAGGCCGCGCGCACCGCGATGGCCAGCCCGATCCCCCGACTGCCACCGGACATCAGCACCGTCCGGCCGGCCAGCGGGCCGGTCACGTGAAGCTCTCGCCACGCTCCGCTTTGTCCACAAGGGACTGTGGCGGAGTGAACCGGTCACCGTAGCGCTTGGCCAGTTCCTTCGACCGGGCAACGAATCCGGCCAGGCCACCCTCGTACTGGTTGATGTACTGGATGACACCACCGGTCCAGGCGGGGAAGCCGATGCCGAAGATGGAGCCGATGTTGGCGTCCGGGATCGAGCGCAGTACGCCCTCGTCGAAGCACTTCACCGTTTCCAGCGCCTCGGCGAACAGCATCCGCTCCTGCATGTCGGTGAACGGGATCTCGGTGCCGGGCTTGGTGAAGTGCTCGGCCACCCCGGACCACAGCGCGGTGCGCTTGCCCTCGGCGTAGTCGTAGAAACCCGAACCGGTGGAGCGGCCCTTGCGGTCGAACTCCTCGACCATGCGGTCGATCACCGCGTCGGCCGGGTGATCGACCCAGGTGCCGCCCGCGGCCTGCACGCCGGACTTGGTCTCCAGCCGGATCTTGCGCGGCAGGGTCAAGGTCAGCTCGTCCATCAGCTGCAGCGGCGGGGCCGGATAACCCGCCTGCGAACCGGCTTGCTCGATGGACGGGGCGGGCACGCCCTCGCCGACCATGGCCACCGCCTCGTTGAGGAAGGTGCCGATCACCCGGCTGGTGAAGAACCCGCGGCTGTCGTTGACCACGATCGGGGTCTTCTTGATCTGCTGGGCGATGTCCAGCGCCTTGGCCAGGGTGGCATCGCTGGTCTTCTCGCCGACCACGATCTCCAGCAGCGGCATCTTGTCCACCGGGGAGAAGAAGTGCAGGCCGATGAAGTCCTCGGTGCGCTTGACGCCCTCGGCCAGGTCGGTGATGGGCAGCGTGGAGGTGTTCGAGCCAAGCACGGCGTCGGCCGCGACCAGGTCCTCGATCTCGGCGAACACCTTCTTCTTCAGGTCGGGGCTCTCGAACACGGCCTCGATCACCAGGTCGGCGCCGGCCACGTCGGCCGGGGTGCCGGTGGCGGTGATCCGGCCGAGGACCTCGTCGGCCGCCTCGCGGGTCATCTTGCCCCGGGACACCGCCTTGTCCAGCAGCTTGCCCGAGTAGCCCTTGCCCTTCTCGGCCGCCTCGTCGGAGACGTCCTTGAGCACGACCTCAAGCCCGCCGCGAGCGCACACGTAGGCGATGGCCGCGCCCATCATGCCCGCGCCGAGCACCGCGACCTTGTGCGCGGTGTGCTTGTCGTAGCCGTCCGGGCGGGAGCCGCCGGAGTTGATGTGCTGCAGGTCGAAGAAGAACGCCTTGGTCATGTTCTTGGAGATCTGGCCGGTGACCAGTTCCACGAAGTAGCGGCCCTCGATGGCCTGCGCGGTCTCGAAGTCGACCTGGGCGCCCTCGACCGCCGCGGACATGATGTTGAGCGGGGCGGGCATCGGCGCGCCCTTGAGCTGCTTGCGCAGGTTGGCCGGGAACGCGGGCAGGTTGGCCGCGAACGACGGATTCGACGGCGTGCCACCGGGAATCTTGTAACCCTTGCGGTCCCAGGGCTGGCTGGCCTCGGGGTTCTCGGCGATCCAGGCCTTGGCGTGGGCCAGCAGGTCGTCCTTGCTGTCCACCACCTCGTCGACCATGCCCAGTTCCAGCGCCTCGCGCGGCTTGCGCCGCTGGCCCTGCAGCAGGATGTTCAGCAGCGCGTTCTGGATGCCGAACAGACGCACCGTGCGGACCACGCCGGCGCCGCCGGGCAGCAGGCCAAGGGTGACCTCGGGCAGGCCGATCTGGCTGCCCTTGGCGTCCAGCGCGATCCGGCGGTGGCAAGCCAGGGAGATCTCGTAGCCGCCGCCCAGCGCCGCGCCGTTGATCGCGGCCACCACCGGCTTGCCCAGGGTCTCCAGCCGGCGCAGGTCGCGCTTGATGCCGGTGGTGGTGTCCAGGATCGACTGCGCGTCGGCCGGGGTGGCCTGGCTCATCAGCTTCAGGTCACCGCCGGCGAAGAAGGTCTTCTTGGCCGAGGTGATCACCACGCCGGTGATGTCGTCCTTCTCGGCTTCCAGCCGGTCCACCGTCGCGGTCAGCGAGTGGCGGAAGGTGTCGTTCATCGTGTTCGCGGACTGGCCGGGGTCGTCCATGGTGAGCACCACGACGCCGTCGGAGTCCTTGGCCCACTCGAACATGTTCTGCTCGGTCATGTTTTCTCTCGTCCTCAGATCCGCTCGATGATGGTCGCGACACCCATGCCGCCGCCGATGCACAGGGTCACCAGGGCCCGGCGGGCGTCCCGGCGCTCCAGCTCGTCGACCACGGTGCCGACCAGCATCGCGCCGGTGGCGCCCAGCGGGTGGCCCATGGCGATCGCGCCGCCGTTGACGTTGAGCTTCTCGTCCGGGATCTCCAGGTCCTTCTGGAACTTCAGCACCACGGAGGCGAACGCCTCGTTCAGCTCGAACAGGTCGATGTCCGAAGTGGACAGTCCGGCGGTGGCCAGCACCTTGCGGGTGGCCGGGGTCGGGCCGGTGAGCATGATGGTGGGGTCAGCGCCGGTGGTCGCGGTGGCCACCATGCGGGCCCGCGGGGTCAGCCCGGCGTCCTTGCCCGCCTGCTCGCTGCCGACCAGCACCAGGGCCGCGCCGTCCACGATGCCCGAGGAGTTGGCCGCGGTGTGCACGTGGTTGATCTTTTCCACCCAGTGGTACTTCTGCAGCGCCACCGCGTCGAATCCGCCCATCTCGCCGACGCCGGCGAAGGACGGCTTGAGCTTGCCCAGGCTGTCCTTTGTGGACTCCGGGCGCATGTGCTCGTCCCGGTCCAGGATGGGCAGGCCGTTGCGGTCGGTCACCGGCACGATGGACTTGGTGAAGTAGCCGCCCGACCACGCCTTGGCCGCACGCTCCTGGGAGCGCAGCGCGTACTCGTCCACGTCGTCGCGGGAGAAGCCCTCGATGGTGGCGATCAGGTCCGCGCCCACACCCTGGGGCACGAAGTAGGTGTCGTAGTTGGTTTCCGGGTCCAGCGCCCAGGCGCCGCCGTCGGAGCCCATGGCCACCCGGGACATCGACTCGACGCCGCCGGCCAGCACCAGGTTGTCCCAGCCCGACCGCACCTTCTGGGCCGCGGTGTTCACCGCTTCCAGGCCGGAGGCGCAGAACCGGTTGAGCTGCACGCCGCCCACCGTGTCGGGCAGGCCGGCCTGGATGGCCGCGGTGCGCGCGATGTCGCCGCCCTGGTCGCCGACCGGGGACACCACGCCGAGCACCATGTCGTCGATCTGGTTGGGGTCCAGCCCCGGGTGCCGCTGACGCAGCTCGTCGATCAGGCCCACCACCAGGGAGACCGGTTTGACGCCGTGCAGCGACCCGGTGTCCTTGCCGCGGCCGCGCGGGGTGCGGATCGCCTCGTAAATGAATGCCTCGTCGCTCATGCGAACGGGTCCTCTCTGACCTTGCGACTGCTCGTGCCTGGGACCAACCGGCGCAAGGCCGGTCTACCACCGGGTAACTTCGCCGAACTCCATTGTCACGCTTATTGGCGGCTTGTCAACAGCGTGACCGGCGGCATACCGTGCGACAGATGACCGCCGACACGAGCACCGCCGCCGGGCCGCGCAGGCGCCGCCTGGAACCCGACGAACGCCGGGCGCAGATCCTGGCCTGCGCGCGGCGGCTGTTCGGCGAGCGCAACTACGAGTCGGTGTCCACCACCGAACTGGCCCGGGAGAGCGGCGTCGCCCGTGGGCTGATCAACCACTATTTCGGCACGAAACGCGAGCTGTACCTGGAAGTGATCCGGCAGTTGGTGTTCATTCCCGACTTCGCGGTGGAACGGCTCGCGCACGGCACCCTGGAACAACGGATCACCGCCAGCATCGATCGATTCCTCGAAGTGATCGAGCGGAATCGGAAGATGTGGCTCGGGATGATCGGCACCGGCGGCTACGGACGCGACCCGGATGTGGCCGCGATCCTGGCCGAAGCCGACGCCGACACCGCCGACCGAATGCTGGAAACCCTTGGCCTGACCGAAATCTCGGAGGGACGCGAGGAACTGCGGGCCATGCTGCGCTGCTACAACACGATGGCCAAGTCGGTCACCGGAGAGTGGATGCTGCGCGGCACGCTGACCAGGGAACAGGTGCGCACGATCTTGTGCACCACCCTGGCCAGCATCGTGCGGGACGTGCACGAGCCGATGTTCGGCGGCTGAGCTCCCGCCCGAGTCAAAACGGATTCCGGATCATTGCTAGCCTTATTACGCGATGATCAAAACCTCTTTTCTGCTCAACGAGGTGCTGCGCGAACCCGAAACGGATGAAGTGACCGTCCGCATAATGGATGCCGCGCTCGCCGAGTACCTCGCGCACGGACTGCGCCGGACCAGCGTCGACGACGTGGCCCGCGCGGCCGGACTGGGCCGGGCCACCGTGTACCGGCGGTTCGCCACCCGGGACGAGCTGGTCCAGGCCGTGCTGGTGCGCGAGGGTCGGCGCTATTTCGCCGAGCTCGCCGCGGCCACCGAGTCGCTGCCCAGCCTGGCCGACCGGCTGGTGGAGGGGTTCGTGGTCGGCGTGCGCAACGCCCGCAGGCAGCCGCTGCTGTCCCGGCTGATCAGCACCGAGACCCGGGACGCGCTGCCCCAGCTGACCGTGGACGGCGGGCCGCTGTTCGCGGTGCTGCGGGAATTCCTGGTGCACCAGTACCTCACCAGCGCCGAGGGGGCCGGGCAGACGCACGGCAAGCGGCCGCAGCAGGTGGCCGAGGTGATCGTGCGGCTGGGCGTCTCGCTGGTGCTCACCCCGCAGAGCAGCCTGCCGCTGGAGGACGACGAGGCGATGCGGGAGTTCGCCCGGACCTTCCTGGCCCCGATGCTCAGCTGCTGATCCACTTTTCGCCCGCAAAAAAGGCTTTTCGGGCGAAAAGGGGCGTTGCCCGCATTGTCGCGGACAACGCCCCTTTTCGTGCGTTTCCGGCGGGTCAGGCGTCGGCGCGCTTGACCGCGGTCAGCAGCATCTGGGCCACGTCGAGCACCTCGAGGCTGTCCTTGGCCACGCCCTCGTTCTTGCGGGCGGTGACGCCGTCGTTGAGCATCACCTTGCAGAACGGGCAGCCCACCGCGATCTTCTCCGGCGCCGTGCCGAGCGCCTCGTCGGTGCGCTCCAGGTTGATCTGCTTGCCGATCCGCTCCTCCATCCACATGCGCGCGCCACCGGCGCCGCAGCAGAAGGACCGGTCGCCGTGCCGGGGCATCTCGCGCAGGTTCGCGCCGGTCGCGCCGACCAGCTCACGCGGGGCCTCGTACACCTTGTTGTGGCGGCCGAGGTAGCACGGGTCGTGGTAGGTGACGTCCTCGGCGATCGGGGCAACCGGCACCAGCCGCTTCTCCCGCACCAGCTTGTTCAGCAGCTGGGTGTGGTGCACCACCTCGAACTCGCCACCCACCTGCGGGTACTCGTTGGCCAGCGTGTTGAAGCAGTGCGGGCAGGTCACCACGATCTTGCGCTTGGCGGGCTCGCGGCCCTCGAACAGCGAGTTGAGGATCTCCACGTTCTGCTGGGCCAGCATCTGGAACAGGAACTCGTTGCCCGCGCGGCGCGCCGGGTCACCGGTGCACGCCTCCTCCGAGCCCAGCACGGTGTACTTGACGCCCGCGGTGTGCAGCAGCTCGGCCACCGCCCGGGTGGTCTTCTTGGCCGAGTCCTCGAACGCGCCTGCGCAGCCGACGAAGAACAGGTACTCGGTGTCCTCGGCCAGCTCGCCCTCGAACACCGGGACCTCGAAGTCCAGACCCTCGGTCCAGGCCAGCCGGTCCTTGTTGTTCTGGCCCCAGGGGTTGCCCTTGTTCTCCAGGTTCTTGAACATGCCGCCCAGCTCGGACGGGAAGTTCGACTCGATCATCGTCTGGTAGCGGCGCATGTCGATGATGTGGTCGACGTGCTCGATGTCCACCGGGCACTGCTCGACGCAGGCGCCGCAGCTGGTGCACGACCACAGCACGTCCGGGTCGATCACGCCGAACTCCTCGGCCGTGCCCACCAGTGGACGAGCCGCCTGCTCCGGACCGGACCCGGGCACCCGGCCGAAGCCGGATTCCGGCACGCCGTGGCCGTCGTGCTCGGTCGCCTTGATCTCGACCGAACCCTCCTCCGGCGCTTCCTGGCCGCCGATGATGTAGGGCGCCTTGGCGAACAGGTGGTCGCGCAGGTCCATGATGACCAGCTTGGGCGAGAGCGGCTTGCCGGTGTTCCAGGCCGGGCACTGGCTCTGGCAGCGCCCGCACTCGGTGCAGGTGGCGAAGTCGAGCATGCCCTTCCAGGTGAAGTCCTCGATCTTGCCGCGACCGAAGATGTCGTCCTCGCCCGGATCCTCGAAGTCGATCGGCTTGCCGTTGGACTCCATCGGCAGCAGCGGCCCGAGGCCGTCGGGCAGCCGCTTGGCGCCGACGTTGATCGGCGCGACGAAGATGTGCAGGTGCTTGGAGTGCACCACCAGCACCAGGAAACCGACGACCACGGCGATGTTGAGCAGGATGAACAGGGTCTCCAGCACCCCGTTCACGCCGGTGCCCAGGCCGGACAGGGCGTGCCCGACCAGCCAGGAGGCGAACGGCCAGCCGCTCTTGCCGTACGGGAAGTGCCCGGTGGCGAACTGGGCGCCCCGGTAGATCAGCAGGGTCACCATGACCGAGGCGATCAGGTACAGCACCAGCCAGGCCGGGCCGGTGTGCGAACCGTAGAACCGGGACTGGCGCTTGCGCCGCTCCGGGGCCTGGCGCACCCGCATGATGCCGAAGGTCACCAGGGCGACCAGCACGGCGACGGTGAAGAAGTCCTCCACGAAGCCCAGCCAGCGGGCGTGGCCGAACCACCAGAACGCGTAGTCCCGGTCGAACAGCGCGCCCCAGGTCTCCACGATGGTGAACAGCAGGACCGCGAAGCCCCACATGGTGAAGAAGTGCGCGATGCCGGGCACCGACCACTGGAGCAGCTTGCGCTGGCCGGCGACCTCACGCAGCTCGGTGTTCACCCGGGCGCCGAGTTCCTTGATCCGGCCGCTTACCGGCTGGCCGGAGGAGATGAGCCGGTAGAGCCACCACACCCGGCGGCCGGCGATGACCAGGCCGACCACGGTGATCAGCAGCCCGAGCACGAGTCGAAGTATCACGAATCCTCCGGTAAGCCGGAATGTGTTGCGTTCCGGGGAGCCTACGCCACGTTACCGACGAGTAACCACCGGGGCGTGGTGCACGTCGCACGAGTAGTACTCGCCGGTATGACCCTCCTGTTCTAACCCAGCGCGGCGATCAGCGCACGGAGAGCCGGTCCAGGTGCGCGGGGAGGAGACGGTGCGGCGGCTGGCCGAGTGGCCCAGCACGCCGGGCGGCTGACCGGCTGAGCTGCTGGCCTGATGGGCCAAAACACCGGGGAGCGCGATGGTCGCTACCGTGGCCTGCCTCAGCCGCAGGGAGGTAATCAGGTGCGATCAGCAGTTGTCCGGATCGGCACAGGCGTGGCCGCGCTCCTCGTGCTGGCCGGGTGCTCGTCCGGCGGGAGCGGCGGGTCCGCGCCCAGCTCGTCGGCCGCCCCGTCGACGCCGGGCAACGGTGCGCCGAAGGTGACCAGCCCGGTGGACATCGGCCGGTACCAGCAGAACCCGTGCGGCGCGCTGACCCCGACCGAGCTGCTGTCCTTCCAGGTCACGACCGGGCAGGCCGGGACCAAGGGCACCATGCTCGGCCAGAACAACAGCCAACTCGGCGTCGACTGCACCTGGCTGACCAGCAACAACGTCGGGCTGAGCCTGTCGTTCACCACCGACAAGGAGGGGCTCGGCTTCTTCTACGGCGGGGGCAGCACGCCGGACCGCATCCCCGACATCGAAGGCCAGCCCGCGGTGATCAGCGCGGCCGACGAGACCTCCGGCGACTGCGTGATCTCGGTCGGCGCCAGCGACACCGCGTTCTACGCGGCCACCGTCAAGAACGACACCGAGGC
>DASZNF010000028.1:0-47831 GCA_035551355.1 Pseudonocardiaceae bacterium
GGAAGGCTTTGATCGCGAGGTGGAGCAGGAGGGTGGAGTCTTTGCCGCCGGAGAACAGGATGGCGGGGCGGTCGAATTCGCCGGCGACTTCGCGGATGATGTGGATGGCTTCGGATTCCAGCGCGGCGAGATTGTCCACCGCCAATGCCGGCGAACTGGTCGGAGCGATCGTTTCCGCTGTCATGCGTGCAACCCACATTCGGTCTTGGCCCTGCCGGCCCATCGTCCACTGCGCGGATCCGTACCGGGCAACGGTTTCGCGGTGCACGGTGCGCATCCGATCGACGGATAACCCGCTGCCACCAACGGATTCTCCAGAATTCCGTGTTCGGCGATGAAGTCGTTGAACTGCTCGTCCGACCACGCCGCGATGGGATTGATCTTCACCATCTGATTGCCCTCGTCCCAGGTGACCAGGGGCGTGTTCGCGCGGGTCGGCGCGTCCACCCGGCGCACCCCGGTGACCCAGGCGTCGTATCCGGCCAGGGTTTGCTTGAGCGGCGTCACCTTGCGCAGGAAGCAGCAGCGGTCCGGGTCGGTCTGGTTGAGCAGCCCGAACTCCGCCTCCTGATCGGCCACAGACTGCTCGGCCTTGGCCTCCACGATGTTCAGTTCCGGGTACACGGTGGCCACCGCGTCCTTGGTGCCGATGGTTTCGGCGAAGTGGTAGCCGGTCTCCAGGAACAGTACGTCCACATCGGACTTGGCCTTGGTGGCCAGATCGATCAGCACCGCGTCCTGCATGTTCGACGCGACGATCCACCGGTCGCCGAACGTGGCCGCGGTCCAGGCGAGCACCTCCTCGGTACTGGCCTGCGCCAGCTCGGCCCCGGCCCGCTCCGCGATGGCCCGCAGGTCCTCTCGCGTGCGCGCCGCCGTCTCAGCAGTCACCGCGCCACTCCTTCCACCAGCAATCCCACGAGCTTCACCGTGAACACCCGGCGACAGGCCGTGCACAGCCACGCGCCACTGGGCTCGGGCTGCGGCCGCAGATCCTCGTCACCGCAGTACGGACAACACGACACGGTCGCGCGCTCACTCATGAACACCCTCCCCGCGCCACCTGTGCGGTCCCTGTTCGCTACCTGTGTACCGGTTCATCGCAACTGGGCTTCCTCGGCCCGGGCGACCCATTGCGCGAACCGTTCGTCGGTCTCCCGGTCAGTGACGTAATTGCGCACGACCCGTTCCACGTAGTCGACAAGATCGGTGCCGGTCACCTTGTGACCCCGCAGTTTCCGGCCGAAACCAGTGTCCAGGCCCAATCCGCCGCCCAGGTGCACCTGGAATCCCTCGACCTGCTGGCCTTCGGAATTCGTGACGATCTGACCCTTCAAACCGATGTCCGCGGTCTGGATCCGGGCACAGGAATTGGGGCAGCCGTTGAGGTGGACGCTTACCGGATTCTTAATCCCGGCCTGCACATCGGCCAGCCGTTCCTCCAGTTCGGCGACCAGCCGCGCGGCCCGCTTCTTGGTCTCCACAATGGCCAGCTTGCAGAACTCGATGCCGGTGCAAGCCATCACACCGCGCCGCCAGGGCGAGGGCTCCGGTTGCAGGCCCAGCTTGGTCAGCTCGGCGGACAACCCGGCCACCTCGGCCTCGGGCACGTCCAGCACCACCAGCTTCTGCAACGGGGTCAACCGCACCCGGTTGGAACCAGCTCGCTGCGCGGCTTTGGCCACCTCGACCAGAGTCGAGCCGGACACCCGGCCTGCGATCGGCGCGACGCCGACGTAGAAGTTGCCGTCCTTCTGCCGGTGCACGCCGATGTGATCGCGCTGCTGCGCGGGCACTTCCGGTGCGGGGCCGTCGATCAGCGGCCGCTTGAGGTACTCGTTCTCCAGCACCTCGCGGAACTTCTCCGGGCCCCAGTCGGCGACCAGGAACTTGATCCGCGCGCGGTGCCGCAGCCGCCGGTACCCGTAGTCGCGGAAGAGGCCGACCACCCCGGCCCACACGTCGGGCACCTCGTCCAACGGCACCCAGGCGCCCAGCCGCTGGCCGAACTTGGGGTTGGTGGACAGTCCGCCGCCGACCCACAGATCCAGGCCGGGCCCGTGCTCGGGGTGGTTCACCCCGACGAAGGCCACATCGTGGATCTCGTGCGTCACATCGGGCAGGCCGGAGATCGCGGTCTTGAACTTGCGCGGCAGGTTGGCGAACTGGCGATCGCCGAGGAAGCGGCGGCGGATCTCCTCGATCGCCGGGCTGGCGTCGAGCACCTCGTCCTCGGCGATGCCGGCCACCGGCGAACCCAGGATCACCCGGGGGCAGTCGCCGCAGGCCTCCATGGTGGTCAACCCGGCGTCCTCCAGCCGCTGCCAGATCGTCGGCACGTCCTCCACCCGGATCCAGTGGTACTGGATGTTCTGCCGGTCGGTGATGTCCGCGGTGTCCCGCGCGTAGGTCTGGGAGATCTCGCCCAGCAGCGCGAGCTGTTCGGTGGTCAGCGCACCGCCGTCGACGCGCACCCGCATCATGAAGTACTCGTCGTCCAGTTCCTCGGGCTCCAGCACCGCGGTACGGCCGCCGTCGATCCCGGGCTTGCGCTGGGTGTACAGGCCCAGCCAGCGGAACCGGCCACGCAGGTCGGCCGGGTCGATCGAGGCGAACCCGCCGTGCGCGTAGACGTTGACGATGCGGTCGCGGACGTTGAGCGGGTGGTCGTCTTTCTTGGACCGCTCGTTGGGATTGAGCGGTTCGCGGTAGCCAAGTGCCCACTGGCCTTCGCCGCGTCGGGCGTGGGCCCGCTTCGGAGCACTACGGGGTGCACTCCGGGTGGTGGGCTCACTCGTCGGCGGTACCACGGCGTCCTCCGGTGGTTGGGGCGCCGGACGGCCGGTGAAGTCCCCCTAGCGCGGGGGAATCTTCAAAGTCGGCACGTCCCGCGCCGGCTTGAGAGACAGCTCGACAGCGGTTAGCGCCTGTGTCGGCACATTGCGCTGGAGACACGACGGAAGTCGACGTGGCGGCGGGCCACCAGACGTACTTCGGTCGCAGACATGTTTGCCAGCGTGCCATGCGACCTGGGCAGGGTCCACCGCCATCCGCATCGTGGGACAGGCGTCACGCTCCCGTCCCGGTGGAGTAGAGGGGGCGGTGATGGACACTGGTGCGGTGCCCTCCGCCCTGCCCACCGGTGACCCGGCGCCCGCCGACGGCGCCCTGCCCCAGGCCGCCCTCGACGGCCTGGGCAACCGCCCGTTCGGCGTCTACGTGCACGTGCCGTTCTGCGTGACTCGGTGCGGCTACTGCGATTTCAACACCTACACCCCGGGTGAGCTGGACGGCTCGGCCTCACCGAAATCCTGGCTGGCCGGGCTGCGCGCGGAGCTGTCACTGGCCGCCCGGGTGCTGGACCGCCCGCTCGCCGCGGACACCGTGTTCGTCGGCGGCGGGACGCCGTCGCTGCTGGGCGCCGAGGGCCTGACCGAGGTGCTGGACGTGGTGCGCGACACGTTCGGGCTGGCCTCGGGCGCGGAGGTGACCACCGAGTCCAATCCCGAGTCGACCTCGCCGGAGTTCTTCGCCGGCATCCGCGCGGCCGGCTACACCCGGGTGTCCCTTGGCATGCAGTCGGCCGCGCCGCACGTGCTGGCCGTGCTGGACCGCAGGCACACCCCGGGTAGAGCGGTGGCCGCGGCCGGTGAGGCCCGGGCGGCCGGGTTCGAGCACGTCAGCCTGGACATGATCTACGGCACCCCGGGCGAGGAACCGGCCGATCTGCGTGCCACCGTGGACGCGGTGCTGGCCGCGGGCGTGGACCACGTGTCGGCCTACGCGCTGATCGTGGAGGAAGGCACCGCGCTGCACCGGCGCATCGCCCGCGGTGAACTGCCCATGCCCGACGACGACCGGCTGGCCGAGTACTACGAGCGCATCGACGAGGCGTTCACCGCCGCGGGCCTGCGCTGGTACGAGGTGTCCAACTGGGCCATCGACGCGGGTGCCCGGTGCAGGCACAACATGGGCTACTGGCTGGGCGGCGACTGGTGGGGCGCCGGGCCCGGCGCGCACAGCCATGTCGGCGGGGTGCGCTGGTGGAACGTGAAGCACCCGGCCCGCTACGCCGGACTGCTGGCCGAGGGCACCTCCCCGGCGGCGGGCCGGGAAACGCTCACCGTGGACGACCGCAGGCTGGAACGGGTGCTGCTGGAGCTGCGGCTGTCCGACGGCCTGGCGCTGGACGCGCTGGAGGGCACTGCCTCGGCGCAGGCGCGCGGAGCGGTGGCCGACGGGCTGCTGGACGCCACGGCGCTGGCGACCGGCCGCTGCGTGCTCACCCGCAGGGGCCGGTTGCTGGCGGACGCGGTGGTCAGACGGCTGACCTGAGCCCGCTTGACGCACGTCCCCCGGACGACGGCACGATCGTCGGGCAAGGCTCCGTAAACTTGATGTGAGAAGGATCGCCGGCCCGACGTTGGAGGTGCACGTGAACGCGGATGAACGCCGGTTCGAGGTGTTGCGCGCGATCGTCGCCGACTACGTGTCCAACCACGAACCGGTCGGTTCGAAGGCGATCGTCGACCGGCACAACCTCGGGGTGTCCAGCGCCACAGTCCGCAATGATATGGCCGCGCTGGAGGAGGAGGGCTACATCGCCCAGCCGCACACCAGCGCCGGCCGGGTCCCCACGGACAAGGGCTACCGGCTGTTCGTCGACCGGCTCTCCGAGGTCAAGCCGATGTCGGTGGCCGAGCGCCGGGCCATCGAGTCGTTCATCGGCGGCGCACTGGACCTCGACGACGTGCTGCGGCGCAGCGTGCGGCTGCTCGCGCAGCTCACCCGACAGGTCGCCATCGTGCAGTACCCGACGCTGAGCAAATCCACCGTCCGGCATGTCGAGGTGGTGCTGCTCACGCCGGCCCGGCTGATGCTGGTGCTGATCACCGACACCGGCCGGGTGGACCAGCGGATCGTGGAACTGGGCGACGTGGTCACCGACGACGCGGTGGGCCGGTTGCGTACAGTGCTCAACTCGACCATGGTCGGCGAGCGCCTCACCGACGCCACCAGCAAGGTCGCCGAACTGCCCGAGCAGGCGCCCACCGACATGCGCGACCTGATGACCCGGGTGTGCTCGGTGCTCATCGAGTCGCTGGTCGAGCATCCGGAGGAGCGGCTGGTACTGGGCGGCACGGCCAACCTGACCCGCAGCGTCGCCGACTTCCCGGGGTCGCTGCGTCAGGTGCTGGAGGCATTGGAAGAACAAGTGGTGGTACTCAAGCTGCTCGCGGTGTCACGGGATGCCGGTACCGTCACGGTGCGCATCGGTGAGGAGAATGAGGCTCAGGAGATGCGCAGCACCTCGGTGGTGTCGGTCGGCTACGGCACCGGTGCCACCATGCTCGGCGGCATGGGTGTGGTCGGACCGACCCGGATGGACTATCCGGGAACGATCGCCGCGGTGCGGGCCGTTGCCCATTACGTGGGGGACATCCTCGCCGGCGAATAGGCCG
The DNA here is from genome assembly GCA_035551355.1 of Pseudonocardiaceae bacterium. GTDB lineage: Bacteria > Actinomycetota > Actinomycetes > Mycobacteriales > Pseudonocardiaceae > DATATV01. The sequence continues at coordinate 5,463 of DASZNF010000028.1, forward strand.
GCGGGCAGGACTTTGCAAGGACGAACGACAGCGGACCGCGGTCGGCGCGGCCAGCCGCGGCTGGAGGACGGGACACTGTGGCGAGGGACTACTACGGCACGCTCGGGGTGGAACGGGACGCGACACCCGAGCAGATCAAGCGTGCCTACCGGAAACTGGCCCGGGAACTGCACCCCGACGTCAATCCGGATGCCGGCGCGCAGCAGAAATTCAAGGACGTGACCGCGGCCTACGAGGTGCTCTCCGACCCTCGCAAGCGACAGATGGTCGACCTCGGCGGTGACCCGCTGAGCACCGGTGGCGGCAACGGCGGAGGCGGCGGCCGCGATCCGTTCGCAGGCTTCGGCCTCGGCGACATCATGGACGCGTTCTTCGGCGCGGCCGGCGGGGGTGGTGGTGCCACCCGTGGCCCGCGCAGCCGGGTGCAGGCCGGTTCGGACGCGCTGATCCGGCTGACACTGAGCCTGGAGGAGTGCGCCACCGGGGTCAGCCGGGAGCTGACCGTGGACACCGCGATCCTGTGCGAGCTGTGCTCGGGTGACGGCACCCGGGAGGGCACCACCACCCAGGTCTGCGATACCTGCGGCGGTCGCGGCGAGATCCAGTCGGTGCAGCGTTCGTTCCTCGGCCAGGTGGTCACCGCCCGACCGTGCCCGACCTGCCACGGCTTCGGCGAGGTCATCCCCGACCCGTGCCCCCGCTGCGGCGGCGACGGCCGGGTGCGGGCCCGGCGCACCATCACGGTCAAGGTGCCCGCGGGCGTGGCCGACGGGGTGCGCGTGCGGCACGCGGGCCAGGGCGAGGTCGGCCCCGGCGGCGGCCCGGCCGGCGACCTGTACGTCGAGGTGGAGGAACTGCCGCACCCGACGTTCGAGCGCGACGGTGCCGACCTGCACTGCACGGTCCGGGTGCCGATGACCGCGGCCGCGCTGGGCGCGGTGCTGCCGCTGGACACCCTGGACGGCTCGGAGGAGCTGGAGATCGATCCGGGCACCCAGCCCAACACCGAACTGGTGCTCACCGGTCGCGGCCTGCCCCGGCTGCGGTCCTCCGGGCGCATCGACGGCCGCGGCGACCTGCACGTCCACCTGGACGTGGACATCCCGACCAAGCTGGACGTCCGGCAGACCGAGCTGCTGCGCGAGCTGGCCGACCTACGCGGCGAGGAGCAGCCGGAGCTGGCCACCAATGGCCGCGGCAACGGCGGTCTGTTCTCCCGGTTGCGGTCCCGGCACACCCGGTGACGGCTGGATGAGCACGCTGCCGGTTTTTCTGGTCGACCGGCTGCCCGCGGCGGGTGGACAGACCGTGCTGGACGGTCCGGAAGGCAGGCACGCCGCCACTGTGCGCAGGCTGCGCCCCGGTGAGCAACTGGTGCTCTCCGACGGCAGCGGCGGTCTGGCCCGCTGCGAGGTGACCGCGGCCGAACGGGACCTGGTCCGGCTGAGCGTGGCCGAGCGCTGGGCCGAGCCCGCCGCGCAACCGCGCGTGGTGCTGGCCCAGGCGCTGGTGAAGGGCGAGCGCGGGGAACTGGCCGTGGAACTGGCCACCGAGGCCGGGGTGGACGAGGTGCTGCCCTGGCGCGCTTCCCGGTGCGTGGCGCGCTGGGAAGACGGCCCGCGTGGCGCCAAGGCGCTCAACCGTTGGCGGGGCACGGTGCGGGAGGCGGCCAAGCAGGCCCGCCGGGCCTGGTGCCCCGAGGTGAGCGCGCCGGTGAGCACGGCGCGCCTGGCCGACCGGGTGCGCGACAGCGCGATCGCGTTGGTACTGCACGAATCCGCCGACAAAGGACTGGCGGAGCTCACCCTGCCCGAGTCCGGTGACCTGCTGATCGTGGTCGGCCCTGAGGGCGGGATCACAGACGCGGAACTGGACCAGTTGTCCGCCGCGGGCGCCGTCCCGGTTCGGTTGGGGAAGTCCGTTTTGCGCGCTTCGACCGCGGCTGCGGTCGCTTTGGGGGCACTGGGTGCGCTGACGCGGCGTTGGTCGTGAGTGTGGGCAGCGCCACCTTCGGCCGTTCGGCCGGTGTGCTCAGCGCATATCGGGGAAACACCGGTCAAGCCGGTGGCGCGAGGCCGGGTTCACGAGCTAACCTCTGTCGCGATGGGGCTGTTCGCCAGCGCGAGTTTCCTGCTGGACGGACAAATCCACTCAGGCCCGCCGGACACCTCCCCCCTCGGTCCGGCGCCTGCTGCGTCGCGGTGGAGTGACCCCCAGACTTCACCGCGACGCAGCCCCTAACCGGGGTCGTGGCCAGCCCGCTAGCCTGCCTGCCATGAGCCAGCCTGACTGCCTGTTCTGCAAGATCGTCGCCGGTGAGATCCCCGCGACCGTGGTGCACACGACCGAGCGCACCCTGGCCTTCCGAGACATCAATCCACAGTCGGACACGCACGTCCTTGTGGTGCCCAAGCAGCATCACGAGGACGCCGCCGCGCTGGCCGCCGCGGACCCCCAGCTGCTGGCCGACGTGCTCATCGCGGGCGCCGAAGTGGCCAAGGCCGATGGCATCGACGAGAGCGGTTACCGGTTGGTGTTCAACACCGGGCCAGACGCCGGCCGCACCGTTTTTCATGCTCACCTGCACGTGCTCGGTGGTGAGCAGCTCGGGTTGTTCGGCAGGCCGGGCCGGTGACCGGGTTATCCGGTGCACGCTGTCGGCCCGCACGACTAAACTCGCAGGTGTTCACCGCGAACCGTTCGGCAGCCGTTGAACGGGTAGCCAAAACAGCGCACATGCGCAGGAAGTAGGCCCGAGCGCACGTGGCCGGCACCACACAAGGTGGAGCTGCCCGATCAGCCCAGACCCGATCGGCGACCACCACATCAGGCCCCAGCCGGGGCGGCGATGGTTCAACGCAGACAGGGGTGGCCGGAAACGGCGCCGGGACCGCGTCCTCGCGGTTCACGGTGCCGGACAACGCCGTGCTCACGCTGCTCGGCTCGCGGGACGAGAACCTCCGCGCGGCCGAGAATCTGCTCGCCGCGGACGTCCACGTCCGGGGCAACGAGGTCACGCTGTCCGGTGATCCGGCCGACGTGGCGTTCGCGGAGCGGGTGTTCACCGAACTGGTGACCCTGGCCGAGCGCGGTCAGCAGGTCGGCACCGACACCGTGCGGCGCACCGTGGCCATGCTGTCCACTGGCGACTCCGAATCCCCGGCCGAGGTGCTCAGCCTGGATATCCTGTCCCGGCGCGGGCGCACCATCCGCCCCAAGACGCTGAACCAGAAGCACTACGTTGACGCCATCGACACGCACACGATCGTGTTCGGGATCGGCCCGGCGGGCACCGGCAAGACCTATCTGGCCATGGCCAAGGCCGTGCAGGCGTTGCAGGCCAAGCAGGTTAACCGGATCATCCTGACCCGGCCCGCGGTGGAGGCAGGGGAGCGGCTTGGCTATCTGCCCGGCACGCTGTACGAGAAGATCGACCCGTACCTGCGCCCGCTCTACGACGCGCTGCACGACATGATCGACCCCGAGTCGATTCCCCGGCTCATGCAGGCCGGCACCATCGAGGTGGCCCCGCTGGCCTACATGCGCGGCCGCACCCTCAACGACGCGTTCATCATCCTGGACGAGGCGCAGAACACCACGCCCGAGCAGATGAAGATGTTCCTGACCCGGCTGGGCTTCGGCTCGAAGATCGTGGTCACCGGCGACATCACCCAGGTCGATCTGCCCGAGGGGCAGCGCAGCGGCCTGCGCATCGTGCGGGAGATCCTCGGCGGCGTGGACGACGTGCACTTTGCCACCCTGACCAGCCACGACGTGGTCCGCCACCGCCTGGTCGGGGACATCGTGGACGCCTACGACCGCTGGCACGCCCGGCAGGACGCGCTGGAACCCAAGGGTGACGCGCGATCGGCCGGACATCGGCGGGGACGGTGACCGAATGAGCATCGAGATCGCCAACGAGTCCTCGGTCGGCGTCGACGAGACCTCGATCGTGGCCGCGGCCCGGTTCGCCCTGGACCGGATGGGGGTCAGTCCGCTGGCCGAGCTGTCCGTGCTGCTGGTCGAGCTTGAGGCCATGTCCGACCTGCACGAGCGGTGGATGGATCTGGAGGGCCCCACCGACGTGATGGCCTTCCCCATGGACGAACTGGAGTCCGCGCGCAGGCCCGACGCCGCCGACCTGGGCCCGGCCCTGCTCGGTGACATCGTGCTGTGCCCGGCGTTCGCCAAGGAACAGGCCCGCAAGGCCGGGCACAGTCTGCTGGACGAGCTGCACCTGCTGACCGTGCACGGTGTGCTGCACCTGCTCGGCTACGACCACGCCGAGCCCGCCGAAGAGCGGGAGATGTTCACCTTGCAACGGCGCATCCTGACCGACTTCCACACCGCCCGGGTCGACGCCGCGCGCCTGGCCGCCCAGCGCAGCGCCGACGACCGGGTGCTGGGCACGGTCGGGCTGGACCGGCAGGCCACTGGGGGCGCGCCGGAGTCCTCGACCGAGGATCCAGGCGCCACGCAGGCGCCGTAGGCGCGCCGACGAGAGGCAGGCATGGCAGGTCCGGCCACCACGGCCACGCTGTTGGTGTTGGCTCTGGTCGGCGTGCTCGCCGCCGGGGCGTTCGGCGGGGCCGACGCGGCCCTGGGCGCCATCTCCCGGGCCCGGGTTGACGAGCTGGTGCGCGCGGGCCGGTTCGGTGCGAAGCAGCTGGCCGCGGTCGTGGCCGAGCGGCCCCGGCACATCAACCTGTTGCTGTTGCTGCGATTGGCGTGCGAGCTGACCGCGACCGTGCTGGTCACCGTGGTCTGCCTGCAGCTGATCGCCGAGGACTGGCTGGCCGTGCTCGTCGCCGCGGTGGTCATGGTGGTGGTGTCCTACGTGCTGGTCGGCGTCGGCCCGCGCACCATCGGCCGCCAGCACCCGTACCGGGTCGGGCTGATCGCGGCCGGACCGGTGCGCGCCCTCGGGCTGGTGCTGGGTCCGCTGTCCCGGTTGCTGATCAAGGTCGGCAACGCGATCACTCCCGGCCGCGGGTTCCGCGAGGGCCCGTTCTCCTCCGAGGTGGAGCTGCGCGAACTGGTCGACCTGGCCGGTGAACGGGGCAGCATCGACGAGGGCGAGCGGGAGATGATCCACTCGGTCTTCGAGCTGGGGGACACAATCGCCCGCGTGGTGATGGTGCCGCGCACCGAGATCGTGTGGATCGAGCGCACCAAGTCGGTCCGCCAGGCTCTGGCCCTGTCGCTGCGCACCGGCTTCACCCGGGTCCCGGTGATCGACGAGAGCGTGGACGACATCGTCGGCGTGGTGAATCTCAAGGATCTGGTGCGCACCACGCTGGAGACCGAGGCCAAGCCGACCGTCGGCGAGCTGATGCACAGCGCCCTGTTCATCCCGGAGACCAAGCGGCTGGACGAGCTGCTCAAGGAGATGCAGCGCGACCGGACGCACCTGGCCGTGGTGGTCGACGAGTACGGCGGCACCGCCGGGCTGCTGACCATCGAGGACATCCTGGAGGAGATCGTCGGGGAGATCACCGACGAGTCCGACACCGATGACCGTCCGCCGATCGAGATGCTGGAGGATGGCCAGGCCCGGGTCAGCTCCCGGCTGCCCACCGAGGACCTGGCCGAACTGTTCGAGGTCGAGCTGGACGACGACGATGTGGAAACCGTCGGCGGTCTGCTCGCCCAGCAGCTGGGCCGGGTGCCGTTGCCGGGCGCGGAGGCCGAGATCTCCGGGCTGCGGTTGCGGGCCGAGGGCGGCAAGGACCGGCGGGGCCGGATGCGGATCAGCTCGGTGCTGGTGCGGCCGCTGGAGGAGCCGATGTCCGACGTCGGGCAGATGGACGACGACGAGCAGCGAGAGAGGAACTCCGACCGTGGCTGAGCCGGACGCGCTGGACGCCGAGGACACCAAGATCGTGACACTGGCCCGGTCGTCCAGGGCCCGCACCGGCGCCGCCGAGGGCGCCGCGGTGCGCGACACCGACGGCCGGACCTATGCCGCGTGCACCGTGGATCTGCCCTCGCTGAAGCTGACCGCGCTGCAGGCCGCGGTGGCCGCCGCGGTGGCCAGCGGCGCCGAAGGGCTGGAGGCCGCGGCCGTGGTCACCGAGGCGGGCGAACTGGCCGCGGACTCGGTGGCCGCCGTGCGCGATCTTGGCGCGGCCGCACCGGTGTTCCGGGCCGACCCGCGGGGCACCGTGCTGGCCCGCGACCTGCCCTGAGGTCCCCGCGTCGGTGAGCCGCCCGGCCGGCGGGAACAATGGGCTGGTGACAGGTGCAGACGAGGGACATCGATCCGGTTTCGCGTGCTTCGTGGGACGGCCCAACGCGGGCAAGTCGACGCTGACCAACGCGCTGGTGGGCGGCAAGGTGGCGATCACCTCGGACAAGCCGCAGACCACCCGGCACACCATTCGCGGCATCGTGCACCGGCCCGACGCGCAGCTGATCATCGTGGACACTCCCGGCCTGCACCGCCCGCGCACCCTGCTCGGCCAGCGGCTCAACGATCTGGTGATGCAGACCCTGTCCGAGGTCGACGTGATCGGCCTGTGCGTGCCCGCGGACCAGAAGGTCGGCCCGGGGGACAAGTTCATCGCCGCCGAGCTGACCAAGGTGGCCAGGCGGACCCCGGTGATCGGGATCGTCACCAAGACCGACCTGGTGCCCCAGGAGCAGGTGGCCGCGCAATTGCTGGCACTGCAGGGCGTGCTGGAGTTCGCCGAGCTGGTGCCGGTGTCCGCAGTGGACGGTTACCAGGTCGGGTTGCTGGCCGATCTGCTGGTTGGCCGGCTGCCGGCCGGGCCGCCGCTGTACCCCGGCGGGGAGATGACCGACGAACCGGAGACCACGCTGGTCGCCGAGCTGATCCGGGAGGCCGCGCTGGACGGCGTGCGCGATGAGCTGCCGCATTCCATCGCGGTCACCGTCGAGGAGATGAATCCGCGCGAGGGCCGGGACGATCTGATCGACGTGTACGCCGAGCTGTACGTGGAGCGGTCCAGCCAGAAGGCGATCGTGCTGGGGCATCGGGGGGAACGGCTCAAGCAGGTCGGCACCACCGCACGCAAGCAGATCGAGGCGTTGCTGGGCACCAAGGTCTACCTCGACCTGCACGTCAAGATCGCCAAGGACTGGCAACGCGATCCGAAACAGCTGCGTAAGCTGGGCTTCTGACGATCACCGTTTCGGGTCACTTTCGGTGTTCCGTGTTCAGGCAGGCAGTTCACCCGCTAACGTCCGGTTGGAACCAAACCTGCGTAGTACCCGTCAAACACCCGTGAAGTGCAATGTAGTGCCACGGGTGCGTCGCGCCCCCGCGTGAGAGAGAGGCTGTCGTGACTTATCCGCCGCAGCAACCAGGGCCCAATGACCCCCAGGGTGGCGGCTACCCACAGTCTGGCGGGTTTCCCCAGCAACCGGGTGGCTACCAGCCCAACCCGCAGAGTGGCGGTTTTCAGCAGCCTGGCGGTTACCCGCCCGGTGGCGGGTACGAGCAGCAGGGCGGATATCAGCAGCCGGGCGGATACCAGCAGCAGCCCGGTGGTTACCAGCCGGGATATCCGCAGCCCGGTGGTTACCAGCAGCCCGGCATGGGCGGTTTCCAGCCCGGTTTCCCCGGCGGGATGCCCCCGCAGCGCAAGTCCGCGCTGCCGTGGATCCTCACCGGCGGCGGGGTGCTGGTCGTCGGCGTCGTGATTCTGCTGCTGTTCGTGTTCGGGGTTTTCGGTGGCGGTAGTGGGGCCAACACCAGCAACCCCAAAGACGTTGCCCAGGCGTACGTCACGGCGCTGAACAACAACGACTCCTCGACCATGAAGTCGCTGGCCTGCTCGGTGCCCAGCCAGCCGACCGGCACGGTGCCCACCGGCGTGGTGCCCACCGACATTCCGCAGGAGAAGTTCAACCTGCAGCTCGACGGTGACCCGACGGTCAGCGGCAACACCGCCACCGGCAAGGCGAAGGGCACCGTCAACGGTTCCAATGTCGAGTACCAGTACCAGCTGAACAACAACAACGGGTCCTGGTGCGTCGACCTGACCAAGCTCAAGCCGGTCATGAACAACGGCAACGGCGGCAGCAGCAGCGACTCCTCCAGCGACAACAGCAGCGGCAGCGAGGAGCCCTCGCAATCCACCGGTAGTGGCAGCTCGTCCACGAACATCAACTTCGACGAGCTGCAGGTGGGTTCGTGCATGGCCGGCGACCCGGAAGCGACCACCCTGAGCGGCTACAGCAACGCCGACTGCTCGTCCAGCGACGCGACCATGAAGATCCTCTCCATCTTCCAGAACTCCACGCACGACGAGTTCGAGAGCGATTCGGAGGATCCGTGCAACGACGTGCCGCAGACCTACTTCCCGATGTGGCACGGCGACGAGAACGGCGTCACCGGCACCATCTACTGCGTCGGCAAGACCGGCAGCTGACCTGATCGCTGGTCGACGGGGCGGTGGATCGCTTGATCCGCCGCCCCTTTCGCGTCGGTCGGTTGTCGTCGGTCCGCGCGTGGGTGGGACCGTACTGTCCGCCTTTCGTGGGACGATGGAGGACATGAGCCTGTACCGCGACACCGGTGTGGTGTTGCGCGTGCACAAGCTGGGTGAGGCCGACCGGATCGTCACGCTCATCACCCGCAGGCACGGCAAGGTGCGCGCGGTGGCCAAGGGGGTGCGGCGCACCAAGTCCCGGTTCGGCGCGCGGCTGGAGCCGTTCTGCCATGTCGACGTGCAGTTCTACACCGGGCGCACACTGGATGTGGTCACCCAGGTGGAGACCGTGGACGCCTTCGGGATCGGTCTTGTGAACGACTACTCGCGCTACACCACAGGGTGCGCGGTGCTGGAGACCGCCGACCGGCTCGCGGTGGAGGAGGGCGAGCCGGCGCTGAAGCTGTACCTGCTGGTGGCGGGTGCGCTGCGCGCCCTGGCCGGTAGGCAGCGCGATCCCTCGCTGGTGCTGGACGCCTTCCTGCTGCGGGCGATGGCCTACGCCGGCTGGGCGCCGGCGATCACCGAGTGCGCGCGCTGCGCGCAACCCGGGCCGCACCGGGCGTTCAGCGTGCCCGCGGGCGGAGCGGTGTGCCCGCGATGCCGGCCCACCGGCGCGGGCAGCCCGGGCGGGGAGACCATCACGTTGATGGACGCGCTGCTCAATGGGGACTGGCCGGTGGCCGAGGCCATCGGCGCGCCGCCGAGGCGAGAGGCCAGCGGACTGGTCGCCGCGCTGCTGCAGTGGCATCTGGAACGGCAACTGCGCTCGTTGCCGCTGGTGGAGCGCCGTGCCCCAGCCGGCCGAGCCACCGAGCCCGACCAACGGACCGAGGTGGGCGCGGCGAGCGACTAAGGTCGCTGCTGGGCGGGTTCGTCGCCGACGTCCGCGCCGATCCAGTTCGGTTTTCGAAGGAGACATTGATCGCATGCTGACCAATCGGCGTCGCGCCGTGGCCGCGCGCACCACGCCGGTCCGGCCTCCCGATCCGCATCCCTCCGGCGCGAAGCCGCCGGTGATCCCGGCCGACCTGGTGCCCAAGCACGTGGCCATCGTGATGGACGGCAACGGCCGGTGGGCCAACCAGCGCGGGCTGCCCCGGGTGGAGGGCCACAAACGCGGTGAGGCCGTCGTGCTGGACGTGGCCCGCGGCGCGATCGAGATCGGCGTGAAGTGGTTGTCGCTGTTCGCGTTCTCCACCGAGAACTGGAAGCGCAGCCCGGACGAGGTGCGCTTTCTGATGGGCTTCAACCGGGATGTCATCCACCGGCGGGTGGACGAGCTGGACGAACTCGGCGTGCGGGTGCGCTGGGCGGGCCGGCAGCCGCGGTTGTGGCGCAGCGTGGTTAACGAGCTGCGGGTGGCCGAGGAGCGGACCAGGAACAACGGCGTACTCAACTTCTCCATGTGCGTGAACTACGGCGGCCGGGCCGAGATCGGGGACGCGGCGCGGGAGATCGCCCGGCTGGCCGCGGCGGGCAAGATCAATCCGGACAAGGTCGACGAGCGCACCCTGGCCCGGTACCTGTACCAGCCGGATATGCCGGACGTGGATCTGTTCATCCGGCCCTCCGGTGAGCAGCGCACATCCAACTTCATGCTCTGGCAGTCCGCCTACGCCGAGCTGGTGTTCCAGGACATCCTCTGGCCCGACTTCGACCGCCGGGACCTGTGGCAGGCCTGCGAGAACTACGCACGGCGTGACCGCCGGTTCGGTGGCGCCATCGACGCGGCCAAGGAGAAGGCCGCCGCGCAGGAGTCCGAGACCGCGCAGGCGCACTCATGAGCGCGGGCGAGGCGAGTGCGACCGCGACGCTGCTGACCGCGGCCAAGGCGGCGCTGGAGCGCTACCACGAGGTGCATGTCGACGACGACGGCGCGCTGACCTTCCGGCACAACGAGGTCCCGTGCGCGGTGCAGGCGATGCAGCTGGCCGAGGGCCTGGCCGTGCTGAGCCTGACCTGCGTGGTGGCCTGGGACCTGCCCGACTCACCGGAACTGGCCTCCTCGGCCGCCGAGCGGGCCGGCCAGGGACTGTTCGGCACGCTCGGTGTGGTGCACACCGAGCAGGGCCTGGACGTGACCCTGCGGTACACCTTCCCGGCCGCGGGCCTGGCCATCACACCGCTGGGCACGCTGTTCATGCTCGTGGTGTCCACCGCGTCCCAGCTGCGCACCGAACTGCTGACCGACGCGGGCCGGTAACCCGTTCGGGCAGCGCAGGCTGCTGACACAATCCCGCGGGTGACCGCGGTCGAGGAACAGGCGAGTTCGACCGGCGGGCCGCGGCGGCGGATCGGTTCGCTGCAGCTGGTGTGCGCGGTGCTGGTGCTCGCGGTGATCGGCCAGAGCTGGTTGGCCGGCGTGCTGGACGTGCCCGCGTTGCGCACCGGGGCGACGGTGTTCGTCGCGGTCTGCGTGCAGGCCCTGCCGTTCCTGGTGCTCGGAGTGCTGATCAGCGGGGCCATCGCGGCCTTCGTGTCGGCGCGGATACTGCGCCGGGTGCTGCCAGGTAACACCGCGGCCGCCGTCGGGGTCGCCGGGCTGGCCGGGGTCGCGCTGCCCGGTTGCGAATGCGCCTCGGTGCCGGTGGCGCGCCGGCTGATGCAGCAGGGCGTGCCGCCCGCGGTGGCCATCACGTTTCTGCTGGCCGCGCCGGCGGTGAATCCGGTGGTGCTGGTGGCCACGGCGGTGGCGTTCCCTACCGCGCCACAGATGGTGCTGGCCCGGTTTCTCGGCTCGCTGCTCACCGCGATGGTGATGGGCTGGGTGTGGTCGTGCTCCGGGCGTCCGGAATGGATCGCCGAACGAGCGCTGCGCGCGTTCCGGATGCGCGAGGGCGTGTCGCGGTGGGCGGTGTTCGCCGAGACCGCCCGGGCCGATCTGGCCGACGCCGCCGGGTTTCTGGTCATCGGTGCGCTAACCGCGGCCGCGCTGAATGTGCTGGTGCCTTCCTCCTGGTACGCCGCGATCGGCGGCAGTGGGCTGGTCGCGATTCCGGTGCTGGCGGTGCTGGCCGTGGTGCTCGCGTTGTGCAGCGAGGCGGACGCGTTCGTCGCCGCGTCCCTGTCCGCGCTGCCATTGCTGCCCCGGCTGGTGTTCCTGGTGGTCGGGCCGGCGGTGGACGTGAAGCTGATCGCCCTGCACGCGGGCACCTTCGGCCGGGCGTTCGCGGCCCGGTTCGCCCCGGCGACCTTCGTGGTGGCCACCGGATGTGCGGTGCTGGTCGGGCTGTGCGTGCTGGGCGGCTATCGATGAGCGGGCCGGGGGTGCGGCGGGAGACCACCAACATCCTGCTGGTGCTGGTCGGCGGGGCACTGGTGAAGATCACCGTCAATGGCACCTATCTGCGTTATGTGAAGCCGAGTGTGCGGCCGTGGGCCTTGATCGCCGGTGTCGTGATGGTCCTGCTCGGCCTGATCGCGATCGTCCAGGATATCCGCGCGGGCGGCGCCAGATCCGCGCCCGACGAGCATGATCACCAGCACGGTTCGCGGGCGGTTTTGTTGCTGCTCCTGCCGATTCTGGCGATCTTCCTGGTCGCGCCACCCCCTCTGGGGGCGGACTCGGTGACCCGGGACGCCGGCCGCACCGCACCGGTGGTGACCCAGCAGGGCGCGTCGGCCTTCCCGCCGCTGCCCCGGGGCGCGGTCGTGCCCATCTCGCTGAGCGAGTTCATCACCCGCAGCGTCTGGGACTCGACGAATTCACTGAACAACCGGGTGGTCGCGCTGACCGGGTTCGTGGTGCACGAGCACGGCGTGCTCTACCTCGCCCGGCTGGTCATCACCTGCTGCGCGGCCGACGCCACGCCGATGAAGGTCGCGCTGGCCGGTGGTGACACCGCCGGACTGGCCGATGACCAGTGGATTCAGTCCGATGGCCTGCTGCGCCCCGGATCGGCCACGCAGGCCAACGAGTACACCCCGACCCTGCGGGTCAGCTCGCTGACCCGGATCGCGGAACCAGCCGATCCCTACGAGTACTGATCGGTCCCGTCGGCCAGCCGCTTGCCCGCCGCGGTGCAGTCGGCGCAGGTGCCGAAGACCTCCACGGTATGACTGACCTCGGAGAAGCCGTGTTCGGCGGCGATCTTGTTGGCCCACGACTCGACGGCCGGGCCCTCCACCTCCACCGTGCTGCCGCAGTGCCGGCAGACCAGATGGTGGTGATGGTGGCTGGAGCAGTGCCGGTAGATGGCCTCGCCGGTGCCGGTGCGCAGCACGTCGACCTCGCCCGCCTCGGACAACGACTGCAGGGTCCGGTACACGGTGGTCAGGCCGATGCCCTCGCCGCGCTTGCGCAGTTCCTCGTGCAGGTCCTGGGCGGAGCGGAAGTCGTCGATCTGGGTAAGCAGTTTGGTGATGGCCGTGCGCTGCCGAGTCGATCGCAGCCCGGGAACGACTGTCGAACTCTTGTCGGCCATGGCCATGCTCACCCCTTGCCTGCTCACGAGCGGTTCCTCCGGTCGGCCTCGCCGCCCTCCTGCGCGTGCGTGACCGCGTCCACCACGATATGCGCGAGGTGCTCGTCCACGAGCCGGTAGACGACCTCGCGGCCGTGCCGCTCGCCCGCGACCACGCCGGCCGACTTGAGCACCCGCAGGTGCTGGCTGATCAGCGGCTGGGTGACGCCGAGCGAGGCGACCAACTCGTGCACGCATCGGGGCGCGCCCCGCAGCTCCAGCACGATCGCGATGCGCACCGGCGCGGCCAGCGCCCGCAGCAGATCCCCGGCCGCGGTCAGTGTCTGCGCGGACTGGAGCTGGACCGGTGTGGGGTCGCTGCGGCCAGGGGAGTGGACGTGGTCCTCGGCGGTGTGCACGGACGTTTCGGCGCTCATGACCGCACCTGGACATGGGCGGCCGCGGTTGCGTTCCACCGCCGGATCGCCAACCCGGTCACGCCCCGACCTTCCGGTTGTTCGTGCGTTGCCGCCGACCGCTGCTCTCCGACCGGCGTTCGTCGCATTCATCCTAGGCGTTCGTCGCCACCCTCCGGGATGCGCACGATCGACTACCGCAGCACGCTCACCGCGACCCCGGCCAGTATCAACACGACCAGCACCCGCAGCATCCGCTCCTGTGGACGCAGCGCCTGCCAGGTGCCCACCAGCAGCACCACGACGCCCGCGCTGAGCAGGAACAGCAGCCCGGCGCCCACCGGGCCTCGCATCCACACACCGACGGCGAACAACACCAGAACCACCAGGAAGGCCGCGGCCGGTGGCACCCGGGCCAGTGGGCCGCTGCCGTTCACCAGGGGTGCACGGAAGGACCTGCGCGGTCGCATGGCGTTCCTCCTCACCGGCCCGCGTCGGCGTGCGCCAGCCAAGGCGACGGTACGCGGCCGGGGGGCGCGCACCCACCGGCACCTCCGATGATCGGCTGGCAACAGCGGCGACCGAGTCGTGGCCGGCTTGTGGTCCGCGTGTGACCCACACCGCGCGCCCGGCTACCCTGGAGAGTGCGAGCCGAAGTTGTGGCCGTCGCAATCCAGTCCAGAATCTGTGCTCAACGTATGGAGTTTCCGTGCCCGCCGACCGCATCGATACCGTCGTCAGCCTGTGTAAGCGCCGTGGCTTCGTGTACCCGAGCGGAGAGATCTACGGCGGTACCAAGTCGGCGTGGGACTACGGTCCGCTGGGCGTTGAGCTCAAGGACAACATCAAGCGGCAGTGGTGGAAGTACATGGTCCAGGGCCGCGAGGACGTGGTCGGTCTTGACTCCTCGGTGATCCTGCCGCGCGACGTGTGGGTCGCCTCCGGCCACGTCGCCGAGTTCGTGGACCCGCTGATCGAGTGCACCTCCTGCCACCGCCGGTTCCGCCAGGACCACCTGGCCGAGGAATACGCCGAGCGGACCGGCAAGGCGGTGCGCGAAGACGATCTGTCCGATGTGCCCTGCCCCAACTGCGGCACCCGCGGCCAGTACACCGAGCCCAGGATGTTCAACGGGCTGCTCAAGACCTTCCTCGGCCCGGTGGAGTCCGACGAGGGCCTGCACTACCTGCGGCCGGAAACCGCGCAGGGCATCTTCGTCAACTTCCTCAACGTGCAGACGACCTCGCGGCGCAAGCCGCCGTTCGGCATCGGCCAGATCGGCAAGTCCTTCCGCAACGAGATCACCCCGGGCAACTTCATCTTCCGCACCCGGGAGTTCGAGCAGATGGAGATGGAGTTCTTCGTCGAGCCCGGCACCGACGAGGACTGGCACCAGTACTGGATCGACGAGCGCACCCGCTGGTACACCGATCTGGGTATCGCGGCGGAGAACCTGCGGCACTACGAGCACCCCAAGGAAAAGCTGTCGCACTATTCCAAGCGCACCGTCGACGTGGAGTACAAGTTCCACTTCGCCGGCCAGGAATGGGGCGAGCTGGAGGGCATCGCCAACCGCACCGACTTCGACCTGTCCACGCACAGCAACCACTCCGGCGTCGACCTGTCCTACTTCGACCAGGCCAGCGGCACCCGGTACCGGCCGTTCGTGATCGAGCCGGCCGCCGGTGTCGGCCGGCCGATGATGGCCTTCCTGCTGGAGGCCTACACCGAGGACCAGGCCCCCAACGCCAAGGGCGGCGTGGACACCCGTGTGGTGCTCAAGCTGGACCGCAGGCTGGCTCCGGTGAAGGCCGCGGTGCTTCCGTTGTCCCGCAACGCCGATCTCTCGCCGAAGGCCAAGGACCTGGCCGCGCAGCTGCGCAGGTCGTGGAACGTGGACTTCGACGACGCCGGTGCGATCGGCCGCCGCTACCGCAGGCAGGACGAGATCGGCACGCCGTTCTGTGTGACGGTGGACTTCGAGACCCTGACCGACCAGGCGGTGACCATCCGCGAGCGGGACACCATGAGCCAGGAGCGGGTCTCGCTGGACCAGGTCGAGGGCTACCTCGCGGCGCGGTTGCTCGGCTGCTGAGCCCGTTCGCCGGAGGCCGATCGCGCGCATCGGCCCCCGGCGAATCCGCCTCCTTTCCGGGCATCTCTGTGGAATTGTCAAACAGCTTGTTGCCCCGGCAAGCTGCCGCGGTCAACGGAGGGACAGTGCGACCGGATCAGACGCTGGCGACCTGACGCAGCCAGGTCCGGTTGGCCGCGACGCTGGCGTACTGCTGGGTCTTCGCCTGGTCGTCTCCGGTGGAGCAGACGCCGACCTCGACCCCGTCGGACATCTCCGGGCCGCCGGAGTCGCCGTTGAACGCCGATCCGTCCTCGGCCGCGCTGCAGATCGCCTTGCCCTGCTTGCCATCCACGCAGTTGAGGTCGGTGACCTTCACATTGGCCACCCGCAACCGCTTGGCCGGGCCGCCGTTCGGGCTGGTCTTGCCCCAGCCGTAGATCTGGTTCTCCGCACCGACCTGCGGGTCGGCATCGGCCAGCTTGGCGAAGGTGGTCTTCACCGGCTGGGCCAGGTGCAGCAGGGCCATGTCGCCGTTCGGGTCGACCTGGGTGCTGTCCACCTCGATCTCGGTGCCGCCGCCCAGCTTCAGCGAATCGACCTCGACGCTCATCCCGCCGTCGTTGACGCAGTGCCCGGCGGTGAGCACCCACTGCGGGGCGATCACCGAACCGGAGCATTCGAATCCCATGTCGTCCCAGTAGACCTGGGCCGCCCACGGGGCGTCGGTGGCGTTCTGACCGCCGATGATCCGCGGCATCGGCTTGCCGGCGACCGGCGTGATCACCGGCTTGCCCGTCACGGGCTTGCCCACCGGCTTGCCGATCACCGGCCGGTGCTGGATCGGCCGGTGGCGCACCGGCTTGTGCGCGACCGGCGCGACCACCGGTGCGCCCGGACCGGACTTTCCGGTGCCTGGACCGGACTTGCCGGTGCCCGGCTGACCGGCGCCCGGCTTGCCCGCGTGATGCCGGCCCGGCTTTCGCTTGCCGGGCTTGTGTTTGGCGGTGCGGTGGCCACCGGTGGGCTTGTGACTGCCCGAGGTGTGGCCGCTGCCGGGCTTTCGGTGGTGGGTCGGGGCGTGGTGACCGGGGGCGTGGTGAGTGCCGCCGGGCGCCGCCGGCGCGGTGGGCGCCGGGTTCGGGTTCGGCGCGGGCGGAGTGGCGGCCGATGCCATGGAGGCCGCGGGAAGTACACCGACCGCGATCGCGGTACCGCCGATCAGCGCCGCCGAGACGAATTTGTTCATGGTGAACCGTCCTTTCAGGAGTGACGTCGTGTTGCCGGTTGGCAGCACGACGTCAAGCTCATCAGTTCTGAAAGGCCCGGCGCACCGGTCTTGCTCGGCCTGTGGACAACCAAATCCACTGTGGACAACTCACGTCACGAACTCGCGAATGCTGGTATAAGCCCGTCACTCGGGCAGTCGGCGAATGTCCAACTCGTCTTCCACGGCGGTCCCGGTCGAGGGATCACGGCGCACCACGAACGCGCGCGCGGACGGCCGCTCGGACACCGCCTCCACCAGCGTGGTGCCGTGGTAGAGCAGTCCCGCGCCGTCGTCGGTGCAGTGCGTTTCGGGCAGTTGCCCGGTGGCCACCGCGTCGTGCACCAGCGGCCTGCGGCCGAGTTCGGAGTCGTAGTGCACGCCGTTGCCGTAGGGCAGGAAGGCCAGGCCGTTGGTGATCAGCCGCAGCTCCGGCCCGAACGAGTCGGTCGGCCCGCCCACGAACCAGCAGATCGAACCCGCGGAAATACCGCCCAGTACCACCCCGGCCTGCCAGGCCCGGTGCAGCACCTCGCCCAGGCCATGCACCTGCCACACCGCGAGCAGATTCGCCACCGAGCCGCCGTTGACCCACACCACGTCGTGCGAGCCGACATAACCGTCCAGATCGTCGGTCGGCGGCATGGTGAACAGATTGAGGTGCGACACCTCCACCCCGGCCACCTCGCCGGCCTCGGAGATCCGCGCGTTGAACCATCGCTGGTCGCCGAACGCGGTGCCGACATGACACAGTCTCGGCCGTCTGCCCTGCACCCCGGACAGTTCCAAGGCGTAATGGATCAACGGAGCGAACGCGAGATCCACCCGGTATCCCGCGCGCCATCCACCCGACGTGGCCAGAATCGTTGGTTGATCAGCAGGCATGGAAGAGGATGGTTTCAGGTCCCTCTGCCGGATGCCACCCGCTGGAGGACTGACGTTTGTCATGGGTAGATCGTGACGTCTGAACTGCATACCGGCCCCGATCCGCCGGAATGATCGACCGTATGAACGAGATGAGTGCGCCGGGCGCCTCCCGGCACGCGGCGGGGGCAGGGGATCGGTCCGCGGTCTCCGCGGGGGCCGCGGTCACGCTGAGCGGGCTGCGTAAGCACTACGGCGAGGTCCGCGCGGTGGACGGGGTCGACCTGGTCATCGCGCCGGGCGAGGTGGTGGCCCTGCTCGGGCCCAACGGCGCGGGCAAATCCACCACGGTGGACATGCTGCTGGGCCTGAGCAAGCCGGACGGCGGCAGCGCGCAGATCTTCGGCCAGCAACCGCGGGAGGCGGTGAGCACCGGCACGGTCGGCGCGATGTTGCAGGAGGGATCGTTGTTGGAGGACGCCACGGTCGGCGAGACCGTGGCGATGATCGCCTCCCTGCACCGCCGGCCGATGCCGGTGGCCGAGGCGCTGGGCCGGGCCGGCATCGCCGACCTGGCCTCGCGCCGCTGCACCAAACTGTCCGGCGGCCAGAAGCAGCGGGTCCGGTTCGCCGTCGCCCTGGTCTGCGACCCGGACCTACTGGTGCTGGACGAGCCGACCTCGGCGATGGACGTGGGCAGCCGTCGCGAGTTCTGGCAGTCCATGCAGCAGTTCACCGCGGCCGGCAAGACCGTGCTGTTCGCCACCCACTACCTCGACGAGGCCGAGGAGTTCGCCGACCGCGTGGTGCTGATGCGCGGCGGCCGGGTGGTGGCCGACGGTTCGGTGGCCGAGGTGCGGGCCGCGGTGTCCGGGCGCACGCTGCGCGCGGTCGTGCCCGGGCTGACCGAGGCGGCGGCCGCTGGGCTGCCCGGCGTGAACACGGTCGAGATGCGGGCCGAACGAGTGGAGCTGGGCTGCTCGAACTCCGACGCGACCGTGCGCGCGCTGCTGTCGGCCTACCCGCAGGCCCGCGATATCGAAATCAGGGCCGTCGGCCTGGAAGAAGCCTTCCTCGCGCTGACCGCCGACGCCGAGGAGGCCACCCGATGAAGACCGGATACCTTGCCCTGGAAGCGAAGCGAGCCATGCGCTCGCCCCGGTTCCTGATTTTCACCCTGGTGTTCCCGGTGGTGCTGTTCCTGGTCTACAAGGGCCTGTACGGCAGTGCCAAGGTGCAGGGCACCGACATCACCTACACCGCGTACCTGATGTGCAGCATGGCCGCCTTCGGCGGGTTCATGGCGGCGATGAGCACCGGGGCGCGCACCGCGATCGAACGGTCCGCGGGCTGGCAGCGGCAGCTGCGGCTGACCCCGCTCACCCCGCGCGGCTACCTGTTCGCCAAGGCCGCGGTGGGCATGCTGGTGGCGTTGCCCTCGATCGTGCTGGTGTCGCTGGCCGGCGTGTTCTCCGGGGTGTCCCTCTCGCCGGTCGGCTGGGTGCAGGTGGTGGTCGGGGTATGGATCGCCACCCTGCCCTTCTCCGTGCTGGGCTTGCTGATCGGGCAGCTGGCCACGGCGGAGAGCATGCAGGTCTACACCAGCGGGCTGATGTTCCTGTTCGGGCTCCTGGGCGGGCTGTGGATCCCGGTGACGGTGTTCCCGAACTGGCTGGCCAGCGTGGCCAAGGTGCTGCCCAGTTACTGGCTGGCCGACGTGGGGCACGCGGCCGTGCTGGGCACGCACGATCTCGGGCGCGCGGCTGAGGTGCTGGGCATCTGGACCTTGGCCCTGGCCTTCGTGGTGGTCCGCCGCTACCAGCGGGACAGTGCCAGGGCCTGACCCGGGCTGCTGATTGCGCGAGAATGACTGCCGGAGGTTGGCATGGAGATGAAGGATCCGACACAGCACGACGGGTGGGCCTGGCCTATGTGGGGCGAGGAAGACCCGCACCCGCCGACTCGTCGCGAGCGGATCAGCCGGATCCTCGGGCCGGGCGTGTGGCTGGTCTTTCTCATCTCGCCGATCACCGACGTGCTCAGCAGCCATCGGTCCCCTCTGATCAAGGCGACCGTGGTGGTGCTGGTGGTTGTCTACGGCGCGAGCTACATGCGGATCGCCGGCACCATCGGTCGCTGCGGCCACCGCCACCGCGTGCTGGCGGTGGTGTGGCTGTCGATCTTCCCGATCGCGCTCTCGATCATCCTGGGCCCGGACGACCTGATCCTGTTCACCTACGCGGTGTCCACCGCGTTGATGACGCTGCCGCGCAACGCTGGCGTCCTCTACGGACTGTCCACCGCGGCGGGGGTGCTCATCGCGACCCGGATTCACGACGGGCACACCGCCTGGGGAGATGGGCTGACCCTGGCCGTGCTGACCGGGGCCATGGCCGCCTTCGGCGCGCTGCTGCGCACGATCAGCGAGCTGAAGCGGGCCCAGGACAAGATGGCCAAGCTGGCGGTGGCCGAGGAACGATCCCGGCTGGCCCGGGACCTGCACGATGTGCTCGGCCACAGCCTGACCACGATCACCGTCAAGGCCGGGCTGGCCCGGCGGGTGCTGGAGACCTCGGCCGACCGGGACCGGGCCATCGCCGAGGTGCGGGACGTGGAGGAGCTGGCCCGGCAGGCGATGTCGGAGGTGCGGGCGACCGTGTCGGGCTATCGGACCGCGACCCTGCCCGCGGAGCTGGTGGGCGCTCGGGCCGCGCTGAACGCCGCCGGTATCGCGGCCGATCTGCCCAGGGCGGTGGACAACGTGGCGGCCGGTTTACAGGAGACGTTCGCCTACGTGCTGCGGGAGGGCGTCACCAACGTGATCCGGCACAGCGGGGCCAGCCGGTGCGAGGTGCGGCTGGGCAAGAACTGGCTGGAGGTGCGGGACAACGGGAAGGCATCGGTGGACTGTGTGACCAGCTCCCGTGAGTCCGGTGGTGGGCACGGCCTGTCCGGGCTGGCCGAGCGGGTGGCCGAGTGCGGCGGCGAACTGGACGCACAGCCGTTGCCCACCGGTGGATTCCTGTTGCGGGTGGACGCACCGGAGCAGTCCGGGAAGCCGCCCGAGCGGGCCGGCGCCGAGCCGGGCAATGGCGTGGTGGCCCGGCCCTCGGTGGGCCTGGCGTGATCCGGGTGCTGCTGGCCGACGACCAGGCCCTGGTGCGGGGTGCCTTGGCCGCGATGCTGAGCCTGGAAGCCGACATCGAGGTGGTGGCCGAGGTCGGCTCGGGCGAGGAGGTGGTGTCCGCGGCCCGGGACAGTCAGCCCGATGTCGCCCTGCTGGACGTGCAGATGCCCGGCAAGGACGGGCTGGCCGCCGCGGCCGAGCTGCGTTCGGCGTTGCCGTCCTGCCGGGTCGTGGTGTGCACGACGTTCGGGCGGCCCGGTTACCTGGCGCGGGCGATGGCCGCCGGCGCGGTCGGGTTCGTGGTGAAGGACGCGCCGCCGGAGCAATTGGTCGACGCGGTGCGGCGGGTGCACAACGGGCTGCGGGTGGTCGACCCGGCGCTGGCCGCGGAGTCGCTGGCCAAGGGCACCAGCCCGTTGACCGACCGGGAACAGGACGCGCTGCGCGCGGCGCGCAACGGCGGCACGGTGGCCGACGTGTCCCGGGCGCTGCATCTGTCCGAGGGAACGGTGCGCAACCACCTGTCCGCGGCCATCGGCAAGACCGGCGCGCGGACCAGGGCGGAGGCGGCCCGAATCGCGGAGGATTGCGGCTGGTTGTGAACAATGGGTTTAACCGATTGTCAAAGGTGTGCCTGCCTTTGGCGCCGGTATGGGTTCTGCCACTATGGGTCCAGTGAGTCGCTCCCCGTTCTGGCCGATGCTGCGTCGGTGGCTGGTGCGCGGTGTGCTCGCGGTTTTTCTGATCGGCCTGCTGGTGATCGGTGGCACGGCTTTCCGGGTATGGCAGTACGGACGGATCGACGACCGCGACCATGCCGACGTGATCCTGGTGCTCGGCGCGGCCGAGTACAACGGACACCCGTCGCCGATCCTGACGGCGCGGCTGAATCACGCGGCCGCGCTGTTCAAGGAAGGCGTCGCGACCCAGATCGTCACCGTCGGCGGCCGCAAACCCGGTGACCAGTTCACCGAGGCCGAAGCCAGCGATATGTACCTGGCCGACAACGGGATTCCCACGTCGCGCATCCTCGCGGTGAACACCGGAAACGACACGCTCAACAGCATGCGGGCCGCCGCGTCCGTGCTGCATCAGCACGGCTGGTCGACCGCGGTGCTGGTCAGCGACCCCTGGCACATGTACCGCTCCGAGACGATGGCCATGGACTCCGGAATCGACGCGTGGACCTCACCGACGCACAGCGGTCCGGCCGTGCAGACCAGGCAGACGCAGGCGGAGTACATCGCCCGGGAAACCGCGGCAATGCTGTACTACCGCGCCACCAACGCGCCGGCCGACGACATCGGCACCGGTCTGGGTTGAGGGCTGATCGAATTCCGCTGATCGCCGGCCGGATACGAATAGCGATTTCGCCGGTGGAGCGTCTTAAACTTGGCCGGTGACTCCCGGGTACACCGATCACGATCTCGCCAGACCCGCTGCCGAGACGGCCAAACGGGCCGCCTTGCCCGGCGCCGTGTCCGACGCGCGCACCGCGTTCTCGCGGGACCGGGCCCGGGTGCTGCATTCCGCGGCGCTGCGTCGGCTGGCCGGCAAGACCCAGGTGGTCGGGCCCGGCGAGGGCGACGTGCCGCGCACCCGGCTGACCCACTCCATCGAGGTGGCCCAGATCGGCCGGGGCATCGCCGAGGATCTCGGCGCCGATCCGGACGTGGTCGACACTGCGGGACTGGCCCACGACATCGGGCATCCGCCGTTCGGGCACAACGGCGAGCAGGTGCTCAACGAGATCGCCCAGCCGTGCGGCGGATTCGAGGGCAACGCGCAGACGCTGCGCATTCTGACCCGGCTGGAACCCAAGGTGCTGGTCGACGATTCGATCAGTTTCGGCCTGAACCTGACCCGGGCCAGCCTGGACGCGGCGTGCAAATACCCGTGGCCACGGGTGGCGGGCACCGTGAAATTCGGCGTGTACGCCGATGATCTGCCGGTGTTCGAGTGGATGCGGGAAGGCAGCCCGGAGGGGCGGCGCTGCCTGGAGGCCCAGGTGATGGACTGGTCGGACGACGTGGCCTATTCGGTGCACGACGTCGAGGACGGGGTGCTGTCGCACCGCATCGCCATGAAGGTGCTGGCCGATCCGACCGAGCGGGCGGCCGTGGCCGAGCTGGCCGCGAAGCATTTCTCGACCGAACCGGTATCGGCGCTGGAGGACGCCGCGCTGGGGTTGCTGCGGCTGCCCGCGGTGGCCGCGCTGGTCGAGCACGACTACGACGGCTCGCTGATCGCCCAGGCGGCTCTCAAACGGCTGACCAGTGAACTCGTCGGCCGGTTCGCCTCGGCCGCGGTCACCGAGACCCGTACGCGATACGGCTCGGGGCGGCTGACCCGCTACGCCGCCGACCTCGCCGTGCCCGCGCGGGTGGCGGCCGAGGTCGCGCTGCTCAAGGCGTTCGCGCTGCGTTATGTGATGAGCGATCCGGACCGGCTGGAGCTGCAGCGCGGCCAGCGCGGGCTGCTCGCGGAGCTGGTGGCGGCACTGCGCGAACTGGCGCCGGGCACCCTGGATCCGGCGTTCCGTCCGGCGTGGGCGGCCGCCGAGGACGACACACAGCGGCTGCGGGTGGTGGTGGACCAGGTGGCCTCGCTGACCGACGCTCAGGCGATCCGCTGGCACCGCCGTCTCTGCCCCGCCGAGGGCTGACCGGCCGGGCCGGCGCGAGCATGGCGCCGAGGGCGGACCGGGCGGCCGGCGCGAACACCTCGCCAGACTGACCGGCCGGGCCGGAAAGAAAGCGGCCCGAGAGCTGACCGGGCGGCGCGAACACGACGTCGGGCTGACGGGGTCAACGCAAACACGACGCCGGGCAGACCGGGTCAACGCAGACACAGCCCCGAGACTGGCTGGCCACGGCTGCGCTGACAGCCGATTCCGCTGCTGGCGAACGAATGTCGAACCTGTGTGACTGGTGGCACACTCGAAGGTATGGCGGAGGAGAAGGCGCAGCGTCGTCCGGGCGGCCGCAAGGTCGCGCGGACGATCCGCGGAATGGTGTCGGCCGACCCGGGCAGTATCGACTTCGGGCAGGACAGCCCGGACAGCGAGGGCTCGGCCGGGGTCCGCGAGCCACGCCGTCCCAAGCCGAAGGGGCCGGTGTCCGGCTCGGGCGCGCCGCTGCTGCCCGGGCTGCCGCTGACCGCCTCACTTCCCGATCCCCGGCAGTGAATCGCCCGTGAGTCCAGCCACCACCGCCGCCCTCGACCGGGCCCATCTGGCCTTCGCCCTGGCCGTGCACCGTGGCGTCGCGCCCGATCCGACCGTGCCCGCCTGCTGGTCGCCGTATTCGGTGGCCAGCGCGCTCGGCCTGGCCGGCACCGGCGCACGCGGGCAGACCCGCGACGAGATCGCCCAGCTCCTGCTCGGCGACCCGGCCGGTTCGCTGGCCGAGCAGGCGGCCATGCTCTCCGCCGCCGCGGAACTCGACGACGAACCGGGCCGCTCCGAGCCGCCCCTCCTCGGCGTGTCCAACACCCTGTGGACTCGCGCGGACCTGCCGATCACCGCGCAGTTCACCGACGACGTCCGGTCCTGGCCGAACGGAACCGTCCGGGAAGCCCCGTTCGCCACCGACTCCGAAACCGCGCGCGGAATGATCAACGCCGAGGTCGACGACACCACTCGCGGCCTCATCCCGGAACTGGTCCGGCGTGGCGAACTCGACAGCAAAACCGTGGCCGCGCTGGTCAACGCGCTGTACCTGAAGTCGTCCTGGCGCAACGCTTTCCCCGAAGGCGCCACCGCGCCCGGCCCGTTCCACGCGCCCGGCGGCCAGCTCGAACTGCCCACCATGCGGCTGGTCAAGCAGTTCGGCTACGCCCACCGCAACGGCTGGCAGGTCGTGGTGCTGCCCGCGCTGGGCGGCCTGGACGCCATCACCCTGCTGCCCGATACCGAACTCGGCCAGGCCGAACCCGCGCTGGACGCGGCCGCCCTGGCCGACCTGTTCAGTGCGCCTGCCCCCGCCCGGCTCGAGCTGTACCTGCCGCGGTTCCGGGTGAAGGTGCGCTCGCCGCTCACCCAGGCCCTGCAGGAGCTGGGCGTGCACCGGATGTTCACCGACGCGGCCGAGTTCTCCGGGATCAGCGAGGTGCCCCTCGCGGTGGACAAGGTGCTGCACGACGCGGTGCTCAAGGTCGACGAGCACGGGTTCGAGGGCGCCGCGGCCACCGCGATGGTCATGCGGATGGCCGCCGCGGTCCGCCAGGACCCGCCGATCGTGGTGCGCGTCGACCGGCCGTTCCTGTTCCTGGTGCGGCACCGGGCCACCGGCGCGGTGTACTTCCTCACCCGGTTCACCGGTTCGTAGTAACCGTCGGCCCGATTGACGGGCAGCGCTCAGCCACGCCTCAGCGATTACTCAGATGCCCGGTCGATCCTTGACTGGACAGCGGAGCAATCAGGTGGAGCGCGATCATGGCAGCACAGGACGACCAGCCCACGCCCCCGGCGGACACGTCCGCCGGGGCCGCCCCAAGCGGCGAGCAGACCGCAGCGGCGGCCGACGCGCAGGCAGCGGGGCCGGACACGGGGTCGGCCGAGTCCCTGGCCGGCGAGCTGCCGCCGCCCGGTGGCGTGCCGGGTGCGCCCTGGGGATCGATGCCCGGGCAGCCCAAGCCGGTCGGCGCGTTCGGCCGGTTCGCGCGCAACCGGCTCACCCAGATCGCCGCGGCGCTGGCCGTCGGCGCGATCATCGGTGGCGGCACGGTCGCGTTCATCGACTACCACGCCAACAGCAGCACGTCGCAGAATCAGGTCAGCCCGTTCGGCAGCGGCTCCACCGGCAATGGCTCCAACGGCAACGGCTACGGCGGAAATGGCTATGGCGGCGGGTTCCCCGGTGGCGGCTTCGGCAACGGCGGGAGCGGCGGCTTCGGCGACGGCCAGTCCGGCAGCGGTCAGTCGGGCAGCGGTCAGTCGGGCAGCGGGTCCTCCAGCGGCGGGTCGGGGACCGGCTCCTCCGAGGGCAGCCAGGGATTCGGCACCTGACGCTCTAGACTCGTGCCGTGGCAGGTCGTATCCGGGAAAGTGACATCGCGCTGGTCCGCGACCGAACCCGGATCGACGAGGTGATCGGGGAGTACGTCGGCCTGCGCCGGGCCGGCGGCGGCGCGCTGAAGGGTCTGTGCCCGTTCCACAGCGAGAAGACCCCCTCGTTCAACGTGCGGCCCAGCCACGGCACGTTCCACTGCTTCGGCTGCGGCCAGGGCGGCGATGTCATCGCGTTCGTGATGAAGATCGAGCACCTGGAGTTCGTCGAGTCGGTGCAGCGGCTGGCCGACCGGGTAGGCGTGCAGCTGAACTTCGAGGGCGGCGTGCCCTCCGTCGCGCGCGACCGCGGCACCCGCACCCGGTTGATCGACGCGCACCGGGCCGCCGCCGAGTTCTACGCCGAGCAGCTGGCCAGCCCGGAGGCGCAGCTCGCCCGGGAGTATCTGGCCGAGCGCAATTTCGACGAGGCCGCGGCCCGCGACTTCGGCTGCGGGTTCGCGCCCAGCGGCTGGGACAAGCTGACCAAACACCTGCTGGGCCGGGGTTTCCAGTTGGACGAGCTGTACAAGGCGCAGCTGTCCCGGGAGGGCAGGCAGGGCCCGATCGACCGGTTCCACCGCAGGCTGCTGTGGCCGCTGAAGGATCTGGGCGGGGACGTGGTGGGCTTCGGCGCGCGCCGGATCTTCGACGACGACCAGATCCAGGCCAAGTACCTCAACACCAGCGAGAGCCCGATCTTCAAGAAGTCGCAGGTGCTGTTCGGCATCGACAAGGCCAAGCGGGAGATCGCCAGGCGGCACCAGACCGTGGTGGTCGAGGGCTACACGGACGTGATGGCCATGCACGCTTCCGGGGTGCCCACCGCGGTGGCCTCGTGCGGAACCGCGTTCGGCGACGAGCACATGTCGGTGCTGCGCAGGCTGATGCTGGACGACGACGCCTTCCGCGGTGAGGTGATCTTCACCTTCGACGGGGACGCCGCCGGGCAGAAGGCCGCGCTCAAGGCGTTCGAGGGCGACCAGGAGTTCGCCGGCCAGACCTACATCGCGGTGGCGCCGGCCGGGATGGACCCGTGTGAGCTGCGGCAGGCCAAGGGCGAGGTCGCGGTGCGCGATCTGGTGGCCCGCCGCCAGCCGCTGTTCGAGTTCGCCGTCCGCAGCATGCTCGAGGAGTACGACCTGGACTCGGTGGACGGCCAGGTGGCGGCGTTGCAGCGCACCGTGCCGCTGGTGGCGCGGATCAAGGACCGGGCCAGCCGGGACGGGTACGCGACCAAGCTGGCCTGGTGGGTGGGCTGGTCGGACGAGGCGACCGTGGTGCGTCGGGTCCGGGAGAGCTCGGGCGAGGCGCCGACCAACGGACGCCGGTCCAACCGCAGGCCGGCCCCGGCCGATCCGAACCAGGGCGCACTGGACGTGGGCGCGGACGGGCCACCGCGGCCGGATCCGCGGGACCAGCGTTATCAGGCGCAGCGCGAGGTGCTCAAGGCCGCGTTGCAGCTGCCCGCGCTGGCCGGGCCGGTGTACGACTCGCTGCCCGACGAGTCCTTTCCGCATCCGGCCTACCTGGCCGTGCACCAGGCGGTGCAGGCCGCGGGCGGGACCGGGTCCGGTCTGGCCGGGCCGGCGCTGGTGTCCGCGGTGACCGAGCACTGCCCGAACGACTCGGTGCGCAGGCTGGTCAGCGAGCTGTCCGTGGAGGTGCTGCAAACCAAGGACGAGACCGACACCCGATACGTCAACAGCATGCTGGCCGCGCTGCAGAAGGAGTTCGTCGGTCGGCAGATCGCGGAGATGAAGTCGCGGTTGCAGCGGCTGAACCCGCTGACCAACGCCGACGAGTACCGGGCGGCGTTCGGCGATCTGGTGGCCTTCGAGGAGTACCACCGGGCGCTGGGCACCCAGGCATCCGGAGCGTTCGAGTGAGCGGTTGGGGACGTCGGCTGCTGGGCCGGCTGGGCGGCGACGACCTGCCCAAGGACTTCCCGGGCAAGCTGACCGCGGAGGAGCGGGTGCTGGCGGTCGGCCGGGAGCGGGAGGGTGGCGCGCTGGTGGCCACCTCACTGGGCCTGTGGCTGCCGGACGGTGCGGGTAGCAGGCGGGTGGGCTGGCACCTGATCAGCAAGGCCACCTGGGACAACGGCACGCTGGCGGTGATCGAGTCGGAGGAGACCGGCACGGTGGACGGCGCGGTGCTGCTGGCCGACCGCCCGGTGCGCCGGTTCCGGCTGGCCGGCCGGGGCACGTTGCCCGAGTCCGTGCACGCCCGGGTGACCGGGTCGATCAAGTCCAGTCATCGCCGGGAGCTGCCGGGTGGGGGCGTGTGGGTGGTGCAGCGCAAGGTGGCCGGCCGGGACGGGATCGTGGTGCAGGTGCGGGCCGACCCGGGGACCAGCCAGGACGCGGTGCGTTCGCTGACCGCACAGATGATGGTCAAGATCAACCGGGTGCGCGCCGCGGAGTGACCTGGTCAACCGCCTCCTTCTTCAATAAAGTACGTACGTACGGTTTATTGAGGAGGCGCGATGTGGGACCCGACGAAATACCTCGCGTACGCCGACCAGCGCGGCCGCCCGTTCCATGAGCTGATCGGCCGGATCGACGCGGACAAACCCCGCCGCGTGGTCGACCTGGGCTGCGGGCCCGGCAATCTCACCGCCCTGCTGCCCAGCCGCTGGCCGGACGCCCAGGTCGAGGCGCTGGACTCGTCGCCGGAGATGGTCGAGGCGGCCCGGGCCAACGGCGTGGCCGCCCGGCTGGGTGACGTGCACGACTGGCGACCGGAGCCGGACACCGACGTGCTGATCAGCAATGCCGTGCTGCAGTGGGTGCCCGACCACCGGGACCTGCTCCGCGACTGGGCCGGGGCGCTGCCCGGCGGCGCGTGGCTGGCCGTGCAGATGCCCGGCAACCTGGACGCGCCCTCGCACCGGCTGACCCGCGAACTGGCCGGCTCGCCGAACTGGCGGGACGCGCTGGCCGAGGTGGACCTGCGGCACACCAACTCGGTGGGCGACCCCAAGGAGTACGCCGACCTGCTGACCGACGCGGGGTGCCGGGTCGACGCCTGGGAGACCACGTACCTACAGCGGATGACCGGGCCCGACCCGGTGCTGGAATGGATCACCGGCACCGCGCTGCGTCCGATCCGGGCCGCGCTGGACGACGACGGCTGGGAGCGGTTCCGCGCCGACCTGGCGCCCCGGTTGCGCACCGCCTACCCGGCCCGCGCGGACGGCGTCACCTGGTTCGAGTTCCGCCGCGTCTTTCTGGTCGCCCGGACCGGCTGAGGGGTCGCCCCCGGACCGGCCGAAGCGTCTCTGGGCCGGCTGGACAGGTGTCTCCGGGACGGAGGAGGAGCCGTCTCCGAGGACCGGTGGACGGGCCTCAGCGCTCGGTGCGCTGCCCGACCAGTTCGGTGAGCTTCCCGCGGGCCACCCCCGCTGCCCCCTGCACCATCGGATGATCGGCCAGCTTGCGGTAGACGCGGACGATCTGCTCGTACCGCTGGCGGCCGGCACGCGCACCCAGCACGTACCCGGCGGCCAAACCCAGGACAAACGCCTTCATCTGGCCATTGTCGCGCATCCGGACGAGCTCTGCCGGGGGCCCACGTGGGACCGTCCGGACGTACGCTAGACTTCTTCTCGTCCGGGAGGCCGGGCGAGTTAGGTGAGCATTCCCCCATAGCTCAATTGGCAGAGCATGCGACTGTTAATCGCAGGGTTGTTGGTTCAAGTCCAACTGGGGGAGCAGACAATCCAGGTCGGGCCCTATCCATCGTGGATGGGGCCTGTTTTTGTGTGACGCGGGCCGCATTGTCGCGGCAACGCCGGCGGCTGAAGCCGCATCGTCACAGCTCACACCGACCGGGTGTGAGCTCTCGTCCGAAGGGCGTAACACGGCCGCTGACGAACGGGTGGTCGTTCTACTCTGCTGAGGTGCTGTCCGCTTCCTGGGGCGTGCGGAAATGTTGAGGGCACGGGGCTGATCAGGAGGCGGACATGAGTGCGAACGAGCGGTCGGCGCTCGACCCTGCGCGGGTGGCACGGATTCTCGCCGAGGTGACCGGCGAACTGACCCAACGGTTCCCTGAGCTGTCGCAGGATTCCGTGCACGCCACAGTCACCCAGGCCATCATCGACTTCGTCAGCGTGGCCAACATCTCGCCGGACCTCGCCCGGCTGGTGCGCCGCCGGGCCACCGCCCGGTTGCTGGCCACGCATCCGCAGCCCCGCTCCACGGCCTACAACTCCAGCTGGGAGCCGGCCGCGGACTGACCGGGTTCACGAACCGAGCGCGGACAGGTCGACCTCGGTCCTGGCGAAGCTGAAATCCTCCGGCGGCACGCTGCGCGGGGAGGACAGCCAGCCGCCGCGGTCGCGCGGGCGGAAGTGCGGGTCGCCCTCCAGCAGTAACGCCACGTAACACCCGTAGTCCACGGCGAATCCGTCGTAGAGCTTGCCCGGGTTGTGCCGGTCGACCAGGCCCCGCCGCAACACGTGCAGCAGGCGCGCGTCGTAGAGCGAGTCGATCATCGCGTGCCTTCCGCCGATCGACTGGTCGACCACGAACGTCCGGGACCGGCGCCGGCCGACCACCTCGTCGATCAGTGACTGCAGCATCCGGCGGGCCGGTTCGTTGGTGTTGATCGCGGCCTGTTTGTCGCGCAGGTACCAGTCGCGCGCGGCGCGGCGCACCTCGGCCAGGCCGATCGGGTCGCCGTTGGCGTGTTGGGCGGCCAGTGCGGCGATGTTGATGGCGTCCCGCGGAATGCCCTCGGCCGCCCGGACCAGTTCGGCGAAGGCGTTGCCCTGAAACGTTTCCGCCACGAACACCGTCGCGTCGGCCGGCGGGTTGCCGATCATGGTGGCGAGTTTTCCGCTGGTGTGGTTGAAGAACAGCTGTCCGAAGAACTCCTCGGCCCGGTGCCGTTCGTGGTCGAAGATCATGATGTCGTCCAGACTCACCGCACTGGCCGCGTCCGCGCCGACCTCGATGCCCAGGTAGTCACCGCCCTCGGCCGGAGCGAAGAACCGCGACCGGCGTTCGATCGCGGCGATCTTCACGGTGATCCCGGCGACGGGCAACACCGTGCGCCGCAACAGATCCGCCAGCAGCGGCTGCAGGTCCAGCGGAATACTGGACCATTCGTCCAACAGCAGCCACAATCTCGCTGGCGCCAGTGAATCGGTCAGTGCTCGCAACGCCCGGCCCAGCCGGCCGAACAACACCCGGTGCTGCTCGATTCCGGTGCGGCGCAACCGGTTCTGCTCGGTGACCGCCTTACGTTTCTTCCCGGAGACCGTGACCGAGGGGTGAGTCGACAGGTTCACCGATATGCCGCGGCCTGACTCGGTGGCATCGTCCACTGTGGTCTCTCGCTGCACCTCGCCGACCACCTCGACCGCGGTCGACGCGTCCACCAGTGCGTCCAGCGCGCGCAGCAACCGGTCCTGGTCGGCTCCCTCCCGCTCCAGTGCGATCTCCAGCAGTTCCTCGTGGATGGCCTCCAGCGTGTCCACCAGCAGCTGGGTGCCGCGCACCGATGTGCTCATCGTGCTGTCCGCGTACAGCCCGCCCGCCGATCCGATGGTGCGCAGATCGATGTACACGAACAGGTCGCCGGTGTTCTCCACCAGATCGCTGAGGTAGCGCAGGGCATGGGTTTTGCCGGTCCCGCGCCGGCCGTAGAGGATCTGGTGGTCGGCCGAGTTCAGCACCGCGGAGAACGAACCGGCCCCCACATAGGTGGTGGCCAGCGTGTACCGGTCGGTGCTTTCGGCGCGCCGGGCGATGCGCATCAGCGCCTGGTTGAGGTGTTTCTGCCGAGCCTGCGACATCGCCACCCCCGTGTGCGCCGAGTTTCGGTCCACGTTTCTTGACCAGGTGACGCCCGGCAACCGCCGCGCGGGTGAGCCCGGTCCGCGCCCGGGTGATGCCGGTCAGCCGATGCCCGCGCGCGTTGTGCCGAACAGCGGGCGCGGCTGGGCCAGTGGGCCGGCCAGGCTGACGCACCGCCCGGTGATCCGGGCGGCCGCGTCCGGCAGGAACGGGGTGAGTTCGGTGGCCAGCACCCGGGCGACGGCCAGCAGCGCGGCCAGGATCGCGTCCAGGTCCCGGCCGGCCGCGTGATCGCCTGCGCGTTCGGCGCGGGCCAGTTCCCACGGCCGGACCCGGTCGAAGTAGCGGTCGGCCTCGGTCACGATCCGCGCCACCGCTTCGGTCGCACCGGGGAAGTCGGCGGCGGCCAAAGCCTCGGCGATCCGGTCGGGCGCGGATCGACGGATCGGGTCGAGGTCGGGAGCCGGGGCCGCGGTGGGCTGGTGGCCCTGGCGGTAGCGGTGCACCAGCACGGCGATCCGGTCGACCAGGGCACCCAGCCCACGGTTCAGGTCCTTCGCGGTGCGGGGCAGAGTGGTGCCCTGCACCCGCAGCAGCCACCAGCGCACCGCGTCGGTGCCGTGTTCGCGGACCAGTCCGGCCGGGTCGCCCGCGGCGGCCGGGGCGTCGACCAGCACGACCTCGGTGGGCGGCGGCAACCGCGCGGGCCACGGGTCGTTGTCGGTGGCCGGCCGTACGTCCATCCGCCGGTCGGCATCGGACCAGCGGCGCTGCCAGCCCGAGTCGGCCAGCACATCGGTGGAGGACAGCGACAGTGGTTCGCGCAGTTCGACGTGGTCGCCCAGGGCGAAGCGGACCCGGTCGCCGCGCATCCGGCGGTGCCGGGCCAGCACGTCGGCGCACACCAGCCGCCGGGCAACGGCCAGGTCGGATGGCCGGTCGGCGCCGGTGAAGCCGGTGATGAGGTAGCTACGAGGCATCGTGTACTCCCGGCCCTCAGGATGCCCTGCCCACGGCCGCGCAAGCGAGCGATTTCACGCCGACCTCCGGGATGAGCGCCGCGATGATATGCATAACCCGACAGCGTCCGACCAGCAGAAACCGGAGAGCGCGATGACCAATCTGGCGGTCAATCTCGTGGCCACCACCCACGAACACGGCGACCGGGCGGCGATCCGCCTCGACGACCATGTGCTCAGTTACGCCGACCTGCGGGACGCGGCCGCCGCGGTGGCCGGGGATCTGCACGCCCGGGGCGTCAAACCCGGCGACCGGGTCGGCCTGGTGCTGCCCAACGTGCCCGCCTTCCCGGTGCTGTTCTACGGCGCGCTCTACGCCGGTGCCACCGTGGTGCCGATGAATCCGCTGCTCAAGGCGCGCGAGGTCGGCTACTACCTGCGGGATTCCGGGATGTCGCTGGTCTACGGCTGGGACGGCGGCGGCGACGTGGTGCCCGAGGCGGCCAAGGAGGCGGGCATTCCCGGCGTGGTGGTCTCCGCGGCCGGTCCGGTCGAGCTGACCGGCACCCCGCTGACCGAGCCGGTGGACCGGGACGCCCAGGACACCGCGGTGATCCTCTACACCTCGGGCACCACCGGGACGCCCAAGGGCGCCGAGCTGACCCACCACAACCTCGATTCCAACTGCCGGACCACCACCGAAACGCTGATCGAGATCGGCCCGGACGACGTGATCATGGGCTGCCTGCCGCTGTTCCACGTGTTCGGCCTGACCTGCGGGCTCAACGCCGCCGTGGTGGCCGGCTCCTGCCTGACCCTGCTGCCCCGGTTCGACCCGGCCAAGGCGCTGGACATGGTGGGCCGGGACCGGGTGACCGTGTTCGAGGGCGTGCCCACCATGTACGCGGCCATGCTGCACCACGCCGACGCCGACTCGGCCGACCTCGGTTCGCTGCGTACCTGCATCACCGGCGGTTCGGCCATGCCGGTGGAGATCCTGCGCGAGTTCGAGAAGCAGTTCGGCTGCGCGGTGTACGAGGGGTATGGGCTGTCCGAGACCTCGCCGGTGGTCTCGTTCAACCAGCCCGGGCACGAGCGCAAGCCGGGCACCATCGGCCTGCCGGTGCGCGGGTGCGAGATGCGGGTGGTCGACGACTCCGGCGCGGACGTGGCCGACGGCGAGCCGGGGGAGATCGCCGTCCGCGGCGAGAACGTGATGAAGGGCTACTGGCAACGGCCCGAGGACACCGCGACGGCGATCCCGGACGGCTGGTTCCGCACCGGCGACATCGCCACCCGGGACGCCGAGGGCTACTACACGATTGTCGACCGCAAGAAGGATCTGATCATCCGCGGTGGGTACAACGTGTATCCGCGTGAGGTGGAGGAGGTGCTCTACGAGCACCCGGCGGTGGCCGAGGCCGCGGTGGTCGGCATCGCCGACACCGAGCTGGGCGAGGAGATCGGGGCCGCGGTGGCGCTCAAACCGGGGGAGAGCGCGGAACCGGAAGCCTTGCGGGACTTCGTGAAGGAGCGGCTGGCCGCCTACAAGTACCCGCGCCGGGTGTGGATCGTGGACGCGCTGCCGAAGGGGCCGACCGGGAAGATCCTGCGCCGCGAAGTGTCCGCGCCCGGTCAGTGAAACCCAGTCAGCGCAAGGGAACGGGCGGCCCATCGGTGATTCGGTGGGCCGCCCGTCCCTGACTGTCTACTGTGGAGTCATGGCGCACTCCACTGCTGGTTGGCGCCGCCGGTGCAGTCCCAGATCTGCAACTTGGTGCCGTTGGCCGAGGAGTTCCCGGTGGCGTCCAGACATCGGTTCGACGTCGTGTTCACCCACTCCGTGCCGCTGTGTTCCCATTGCTGCGCACCGGTTCCGTTGCACGAGTACAGCTGCACCGCGGTGCCGTTGGCGGTGCCGCCGCCGGGCACGTCGAGGCATTTGCCCATCGCCTGCAGGGAACCGTCCGTCTCCTGGGTCCAGTTCTGCGCGTCCGTGCCGTTGCAGGTGTAGAGCTGCACGGCGGTGGCGTCGGCCGCGCTGCCGCCGGTCACGTCCACGCACTGGCCGCCGATCCCGGTGATCTTGCCGGTGCTCGCCGCGCTGGCGCTCTGCGTGCCCGACCAGGTGAAGGTGGCGGTGGTCTGCGCGGGCAGCGAGTAGGAGAAGTTCTCGCTGCCCCAGTTCACCTTGACGGTCTGCGTGCTACCGGAGTTGTTGTAGGCCACCAAAGCGGTCGAGCCGTCCGGGTTGTGGAAGGCCACGTTGGGCACGTTCGCGTTCGCCGTGGACGCCACCCGGTAGGCCCCCGGCCGGACGAACTTGGTCAGTTGCCCCATGTCGTAGTACTCGATGGTGTAGTCGACCTGGCCGCTTCTGCTGTCTCCATTGTGGACGGTTACCAGTCCGGTGCAGGTGCCGCAGCCGCCGTCGTGCGGGCCCATGTTCTGGTCCACCGCCAGGCTCCACTTGGTCACCGTCTTTCCCCAGTTCCTGGTGAAATCGATGATGTCGAGCATGTCCTGCTGTTGCTGGTTGGATATCCAGGTGCCGCCGGAATGCTCGGTGTCGTAGGCGTCGACCTTCGGATTCTGGTTGTGGACCGTGGTCTGCTCGCTGACGTCACCGGAGTAGGCGTGCCAGGCGATGCCGCCGAAATCGGAATCGTTCGCGACGGAGCTGTCATTGACCACCGGTGCGCCGTAGCTGTCGTAGTCGTCCCAGTTCCAGTCCAGGGCAAGGAGTTTGGTGGAGATCCCGGCCGCGTGGAAGGCGGGCAGCAGGTCGTTGGCCGCGAAGTAGTCCAGGCCCGAGCCGTTCCAGCTCATCGACGGGTAACCGCCGCAGCAGGTCGGCTCGTTCTGCGCGGACACGAACGAGATCGGGATGCCCTGGGCCTGGTAGGCCTGGATGTACTTGACGAAGTACTGCGCGTAGGCCGCGTAGTACTGGGACTGCAACCAACCCGGCTGGGTCAGCTGGTCGTCGTCCTTCATCCAGGCCGGTGCGCTCCACGGCGTGGCCATCACCTTCAGGCTCGGGTCGAGGGACAGTGCCTGTTTGGTCAGCGGCACCACATCGGCCAGGTCGTGGGAGATGGAGAAACCGGTCAGGTTCGGGTCGGTGGAACCAGCCGGCTGGTCGTCGTAGGTGTAGGCGGTGCGGGCCAGATCCGAGGCGCCCATCGGGTTGCGCAGGAACGACAATCCGATGCCGTTGGTGGGATCGAACAGCTTGGTCATCACCGCATTGCGAGTGCTGGCACTCAGCGCGCCGCTGCTGTTGAGCAGCCAGGCGGCGGTGTCGGTGAACGA
Organism: Pseudonocardiaceae bacterium; assembly: GCA_035551355.1. Lineage (GTDB taxonomy): Bacteria > Actinomycetota > Actinomycetes > Mycobacteriales > Pseudonocardiaceae > DATATV01. The sequence continues at coordinate 41,201 of DASZNF010000028.1, forward strand.
CGCGCCGGCGCCGGTGAACTGCTGGTAGGTCTGGTTGTCGTTCACGTCGATGGTGTCGGCCCCGCTCGCGGTGCCCGAGGCGAACGTCACCGGCGTCTGCTGTTGCAGGCCGCGGGTCACGGTGCGGCCGCCGGAGTCGGAGGTGGTGGTCAGCCAGACGTTGACCGACTCGCCCGCGGCGGGCAGCACGGAGGCGGTCGCGGCGGAGGTGCCCACCACGAGAGTCAGTGCGGCCAGGGCGACAATACAGCGCAGGGGCCGTCGCGATCGGAAGAACGATCGCGATGACGTTGTCGATTGGGCGCTCATGAGGCGATGTTAGGTAGGTCTAGACCTCTGCGGCGCACCACCCGGTTCCGGGAATTCCACTCATTAACAGATGACTTCGGTGCCGTGAAAGAGAGTCCATGGTGGAGGTACACATGTGTCCGCTTTGGACATTTTGGTCAACGGGCCGGCGCGCGCGATAGTTGGGAGCGATAACACGACTGGTGGAGCGAAGGAGACGGGGATGCGGATCGGGCTGATCGGCGCCGGACGGATCGGCGCGTTCCACGCCGCAACGCTGTCCCGGCTGCCCGGCGTCGACGACCTGGTGGTGACCGACGTCGACCCGGCCCGGGCCTGGACGGTGGCCGAGGAACTGGGCATCGGCCTGGCGCCGGATCTGCCCCAGCTGTTCGCCGCCGGCCTGGACGGCGTGGTGATCACCGCCGCGACCAGCGCGCACGCCGAGCTCATCCACCGCGCGCTGGACGCCGAGGTGCCGGTGTTCTGCGAGAAACCGGTCGCCCTGGACGTGCCGCGCACCCGGGAGGTCATCGCGCATGCCACGGCGGCCACGGTGCCGGTGCAGATCGGCTTCCAGCGGCGCTTCGACGCCGGGTACACCCGGGCCCGGGACGCGGTGCGCGCGGGCGAACTGGGCTGGATCCACACCCTGCGCGCGGTGACCGCCGACGCCACCCCGCCGCCGGCCGCGTTCATCCCCACCTCCGGCGGCATGTTCCGGGACGTGAGCATCCACGACTTCGACATCCTGCGGTGGGTGACCGGCCGCGAGGTGGTCTCGGTGTTCGCCGACGGCGGCAACCTCGGCGAGGCGTTCTTCGCCGAGGCCGGTGACGTGGACACCGCCGCGGCCCTGCTACGCCTGGACGACGGCGCGCTGGCCACGGTCACCGCCTGCCGGTACAACGGCGCCGGCCACGACGTGCGGCTGGAGGTGTGCGGGTCGGCCGGGGCGCTGGTGGTCGGCCTGGACGACCGGGCCGCGCTGCCCACCGCCGAGGCGCACCTGTCCTGGCAGCGCGCCGAGCGGCCATATCAGACCTTCATGGAGCGGTTCGAAGACGCGTACGTGGCCGAGTTGACCCGGTTCACCGAGGTGATCGCCGACCACCTGACCAGCCCCTGCGGGCCGGCCGAGGCACTGGAGGCGCTGTACGTGGCCGAGGCCTGCGACGCCTCCCGGCGGCAGGGCCGGCCGGTGCGGATCGAGGAGATCCGGGAGACACCGGAAAAAACTTCGAGTTGATGTATCTCCGGGCCGGCAGAGGGCTCCTGATCCATGTCGAGCCGATGCCACCGACCAGCATGGTTCGACAGGCGAGTGGGGGCCGCAACGGTTGCCTGGACCGGAGGGGGACCAGGCAACCGTGCCGCGGGGCCGCTCGCCACGATTGGCCCCTTCGCCTGATTGGGGGTGCGAAGGGACCTTGCGTGAGCCACTCCACCGCGCTCACGCGCGGGTGTTGCGGACGGGAGGACAGGGGGCTGTCTTTCCGTCCGCAACACTGCGTACCGGAACACTGCGTTTCCGGGCGCTGACCGTACGCAGTGGACGGAAAAATCTGCCGTCCGGCGTATCTGGCACCTCTGTGTGACCTCTTGTGGTCGTGTTCACCCACTTGGCGGGTCGTCCTTGCGTTGCTGCTAACGCTGTGCCGACAGTACGAGTGAACACCTGCTCGGCAATCCCGCGAAGGGACGCAGTCCGCGCTGGCGGACGGACCACCGATCCGGTCTCACGCGCCGCTCGCGGCCACCACAACTGAGGGGAACAGATGAGCACTGTCAGCGAGCCCGGCCTCGACGGTTTCGACGAGGCGGAAAAGGAATTCGCCGGAGACGCCGCCACGTCCTTGGCCGAGAAGTCCGAGGAGTTCGATCCCCGGGACAGCGGTGGCCCGTCGCCGCACGACGATCCGGCCGACAGCGGCGGACCCTCGCCGCACACCGGTGATGGCGTGCGCGCCAACGACAGCGGCGGGCCCTCCCCGCACGTGCCCACCGCGGGCGCGGCGCGTCCGGCGGACAGCGGTGGCGCCTCACCGCACACCCCGCCGCCGACCGGCGCCCGGCCGATGGACAGCGGTGGCGCCTCACCGCACGACGAGCCGGCCGAGTGACCGGGGCAGGTCGCTGACCTGCCGGTAGCCGGTGGAAAAAATCTTCCGGCTGATACGTATCTGCGACGCCCTTGGCGTCTCTTGAGAGGGTGAGTTGGTGCGACCGTCGACCACTGCCCGGCGGCCGCACCAACCACCACCCGGAGGGGGACAATCCCAGACGGTCAGGGACGCGGGTTCGGCGAAGAATCCGCGCTGGACGTTTTTTTCGGGACGGGATGCGGAGATGAGCGACGAGAGGCCGTTCGACGGCGACGACCCACCCTGGTGGGAGCTGAAGGGGCATGCGCGACACGCCGCGTGTCTCATAGCCGCACGCTCCGGTGATCGCGAAGCCCTCAAAGTGCTGATCGGCGACCTCACGCCACTGGTCTGGCACGTGACCAGGTCCTATGTGCTGGATTCGGCCGCGGCCGAGGATGTGGTGCAGAGCGTGTGGCTCACGCTGCTGCGCAACCTCAACTCGGTGGCCGAACCGAGGGCGCTGGCCCAGTGGCTGATCACCACGACCCGCCGCGAGGCCGCCCGGGTCCGCAAGGTGAACACCCGGACCGAGCCGGTCGACGACGACGTGCTGGTCCAGTTCCCGACCGACAACGGTCTGCCGGAACCGGAAGCGCTGCGGCACGACCGGGACCGGCAGCTGTGGGCCGCGTTCCGCCGGCTGTCCGCACGCTGCCAGGACGTCATCCGGCTGACCGTGCTGGCCGGCCGCGCCGAATACGGCGCGGTGGCCGAGGTCCTGCGGATCCCCCGGGGAAGTATCGGTCCAACCCGCGGCAGGTGCCTTGGCCGGCTGCGCGACATGATGATTTCGGAAGGAGGCTCGCCGTGAGCCCGACTGAACGTCCGCCCGGCAGCACATCGGCGGGTCGGGACCCGGCGAACCTGGCCACCCTCCAGGAGACCAAACTGCTGGAGGACCTGGATTCCCTGCTGGATCTCGCCGACCCGGTGCCCGCGGACCTCGTCGACCGCATCCATTTCGCGGTCGATCTGGAGGACTTCGACGTCGAGGTGGCCCGGTGGGAGTCCATCGACCACATGGCCGGAGTGCGCAGCCACGCCGGGCCGAGCACGATCACCTTCACGGTGGAGGACCTGACCGTGATGGTCAGCCTCGCGCCGGGGGTGACCGGGCACCGGTTCGACGGCTGGCTGGTACCCGGTGGTCCGCACACCATCGAGGTGCGCGTCGAAGGGCACGAAGCCAGCACCACCACCGCAGATCAGGGCGGCCGGTTCATGCTCGACGATGTGCCCAAGGGTTTCACCCAGATTGTGGTCCATATGGCCGCGCCGGTCGGCCACAGACAGCGAACGGTGGTTACCCCGACAATCCTGCGCTGATTTTCCTACTCGGGTGGGCTAGATCACCCGGAGGGTGGATGTCACCGCGAAACGCGGTTGTGGTGACATTGGTCAATGGACGCTGTTCTCGGACCGAGCCTGCCCGTGCGCCGGCGCGCCGAGGAGTTGTACCAATCCGCGAGCCGGGCGTCCAACGCCTACCGGCCGCGCGAGGCTGTACTCAAGTTGCGCCGGGGCCTGCGACTGCTCGGCGGCGCCCGGGACGCCGAGGGTGCGGAACTGCGCATCCGCATGCTGATCACGTTGGCGTACAACGACGCCGAGCTCAACACCCTCCAACACGGACTGCCGCATCTGGTCGCCGCGACGGCGTCGCTGCCGGCGATTTCCGACGAGTTCCGGCGAATCGATCTGGACGCGGTGATCCGCGGTCAGCGCGGCATCATGCTGATGCGGGCCGGGCAGCACGCGGCCAGCATCTCCGAACTCAACGAGACCGTTGCCCTGCGCGAACAGCTGCACGCGCAGGGCAATCCCAATCTCGTGGCGTTCGTGATCGATCTGTCCAATCGCGCCCATGTCCACACCGCGATGGGACATCCCGGCCCGGCAGGCCGTGACCTGCGGCGAGTGTCGGCGATGGCGGAAACCGCATTGGTCGAATCCGCGTCGGAAGACGATTCGCAGCGGCTGGCGGTACTGGCCGCGAGGGCCCGGCAGAATCTGGGTTCGCTGGCTTATCGGGTGGGCGACCTGCCGCGCGCGTTGAAATACTACGAAGAAGCGAGCCAGCGTTTCCGGGAAATAGCGCCCAGTATTCTGCCGAAAATCCGGCGCGATCAGGCCGAGGCATTGCTGGCCGCCGGAATGGCCGACGAGGCCGCGCCCCTGCTGGACGAGGCGCTGCCCGAACTGCGTCGGCTGCGTAACTACCAGGATCTGGCCGAGGCGGAGTCGCTGCGCGCGGCAGCGGCGCTGGTGACCGGAGACGAAACGCTGGCCCGGCGGATGGCCAACTCGGCGCGGCGCCGGTTCCTGCGCCGGGGCAATGAGGCCTGGGCCGCGATCGCCGCGCTGACCCGGTTGCGGGCCGAGGTGGCCGCGGCACTGGACGGCAACCGCAAGCCCGGTGCCAAACTGCCCGAGCGCGCCCTGGAACTGGCCGACGCGCTGGGCAAACTGCGGTTGGTGGACGAGGCGTCGGTGGCCCGGTTGCTGGCCGTGCGGCTGATGTTGCGCCGGGGCGAGGTGGAGCAGGCGACCCGGCACCTGACCGAGGTGCCCGCGCCGCGCCGGGTGACCCCGGTCGACCACCGCATGCTGCGCTGGCTGTGCCGGGCCGAACTGGCCGTGGCCGAACACCGGCTCGCCCGGGCGTTCGCGCAGGCCCGGGCCGGGCTCGTCGAACTGAGCCGGGTGCGCGACCGGATGGGCGGCCTGGAGATGGTCAGCGGCACCGCGGTGCACGGCCGGGAACTGGGCGAGCTGGCCGTGCGTCTGGTGGTCGACCGGAGGGGGTCTGGCGCGCGGCAGCTGTTCACCTGGTCGGAGAAGACCCGGGCGCAGGTGTATCGCTACGAGCCGCTGCCCAGCCTGGACGATCCGGTGCTGACCGAGAAGGTGCAGGAATACCGGTTGTTGAGCCGGTCGGTGGCCGAGGCCGAGCGGGACGGGCGGCCGGTGCGCGAGATGCGCTCCCGGCACGCGGCGCTGCAGCGTGAGGTGATGCGGCTGGGCTGGCGGGACCGGCCGTGGGGCCGGCCGCGCCCGATCGCGAGCTTCACGCAGGTCGCGGAGGGCCTGGAGGACCGGGCGCTGGTGAGTTTCGTGGCCAGCCGGCAGGACATGCTGGCCGTGGTCGTGGTGGCCGGCCGGGCGCGGCTGCTGCGCCTGGGCCGGGTGGCCAGTGCCGCGGCCTCGGCTGGTGAGCTGCACGCGGACCTGGACGCGCTATCCCCGGACTACCTGCGCGGCCCGCTGGCCGAGGCCGTTGCCCGTTCCGCGCGAACGCGGGCCGAGCGGCTGGACGACCAGTTGGTGCGGCCGCTGGAGAAGGTCATCGGTGACCGGGAACTGGTGGTGGTGCCGACCGGGTCGCTGTACGCGGTGGCGTGGGGGGTGCTGCCGTCGTTGCGGGGACGACCGGTGTCCATCGCGCCGTCGGCGACGGCGTGGCTGGCGGCCATGGGGTTGCCTGGCTCCGGCTCGGAGTCGGGTTCTGGCTCTGTTTCGGGGGCCGGTTCTGGCTCGGGGTCGGGTTCCGGGTCGGGTCGCGAGTCGGGTCGCGCGGGTTCGGGGGGCTCGGGTTCGGGGGGCTCGGGTTCGGGTGGCTCGGGTTCGGGTGGCTCGGGTTCGGGGGGCTCGAATTCGCCGGCTGGGCGGACCGTGCTGGTGGGCGGGCCGGGTTTACCCGCGGCGCAGGGTGAGGTCGGTGGGTTGCGCCGGTACCACCCCGATGCCGTGCTGCTGGAGTCAGGTTCGGCGACCGTCCCCGCGGTCCTGGACGTCCTCGACGGCGCCAGCCTCGCCCACGTGGCCGCGCACGGCTCGCACGAACCGGAGAACGCGCTGTTCTCGCAGCTGGAGCTGGTCGACGGCGCGCTGTACGCGCACGAGACGGCCCGGCTGCGCCGGCCGCCGGAGCACGTGGTGCTGGCCGCGTGCGAGCTGGCGTTGTCCCGCATCCGCCCCGGTGACGAGGCATTGGGCTTCGCCGGCGCGCTGCTGGCGTCCGGCGGCCGGACCGTGACCGCGGCTGTGTCCCGAGTCGGCGACCAGGCCGCGGCGGCCGCGATGGCCGACTACCACCGCCTGCTCGCGGCCGGTTCGGAACCCGCGGTCGCGCTGGCCGAGGCGGCCGCGGTCGATCCGCTGCGCAGACCGTTCGTGTGTCTGGGCGCGAGCCGGCC
>DASZNF010000029.1:0-10001 GCA_035551355.1 Pseudonocardiaceae bacterium
GGAAGGCTTTGATCGCGAGGTGGAGCAGGAGGGTGGAGTCTTTGCCGCCGGAGAACAGGATGGCGGGGCGGTCGAATTCGCCGGCGACTTCGCGGATGATGTGGATGGCTTCGGATTCCAGCGCGGCGAGATTGTCCACCGACAGCGCCGCGTTCGGCTGGGCCGGTGCGGTCGCGGTCATGGCGCGATCCGTTGGTGCACAAAGGAGAACACCGTGTCCACCGACTCGGTGACGTCCTGGGTGTGGGCCGGGATGGACAGATCCGGAACCTCCGGCGGCTCGTACGGATCGTCCACTCCGGTCAGTCCGCGCAGCTGCCCGGCGCGCTGCTTGGCGTACAGGCCCTTGACGTCGCGGCGGGCGCACACACCGGTCGGGGTGGCGACGTACACCTCGACGAAGTCCACGCCGTGGGCCACGTGCTCGGCCCGCACCTGGGCGCGGCTGGTGGCATAGGGCGCGATCACCGGTACCAGGGTGACCACGCCGTGCCCGGCCAGCAGTTGCGCGACGAAACCGATGCGCCGCACGTTCTCCTCCCGGTCGGACCGGGAGAAGCCGAGATCGCGGGTGAGGTTGCGGCGGATCTCGTCGCCGTCGAGCACCTCGACCGGCTGTCCGTAGGTGTGCAGCCGGTCGGCCACGCCGCGGGCGATGGTGGATTTTCCGGCGCTGGGCAGGCCGGTCAGCCACACGGTGACCCCGTGCGCCGCGGGCGGCTCGGCCAGCTCGACCGGTTTCGTCTCGGGCCGACTCATATCTCTATAAAGTCAGTAGACTTAATCGTCACCATGCAGTCACGGTAGTACATCGGTCACCGACAGGGAAGGGCGTGTCGCACACACAGCCGGCTATCAGGGAAGATGAACGCGTGAGGGTGTCCACCAAGGCCGACTACGCGCTGCGCGCCATGGCGCAGCTCGCCGCCGACGGCGCGGACGGCCCGGTCACCGCGCCGCGGCTGGCCGAGGAGCAGGGCATCCCGGTGAAATTCCTGCACGCGGTGCTCACCGAACTCAAGCGGGCCCGGCTGGTGCGGAGCACCCGCGGCCCGGAGGGCGGGTTCGAACTGGCCCGCCCGGCCGAGCGGATCAGCCTGGCCGACATCCTGCGCGCGGTGGACGGCCCGCTGATGAACGTGCACGACACCAGCCTGGGCACGCTGTCCTACCCCGGGCCGGCCGGCTCGCTGCTGGACGTGTGGCGGGCGGCGCGGACCAGTCTGCGCAACGTGTTCGAGGAAGTCAGCGTGGCCGATCTGGCCGCGGGCCGGCTGCCCGGCTCGGTGGCCGAACTGGCGGCCAAATACCAGGAAGACGTGCGCTACTCCTGATCCGGCCCCCTTCGGCCAATCGCCGGCATGGTCCGAATCGGCCACGAATTTCGGTGAATTCGACAATACGATCGGGAATCACCCCGCCACAGTCCACTGTTTCGGCGTGGAAACCGCGGAGTGAGCGGTTCCGACATGAAACGGCGTTCCCGGGGGATGCTGCTCGTGGGGTGAGCCGCTACTTCGGCTCGTCGAGCAGGACGGGCAGGGCGTCCACGCCGTAGACGACCGAGGTCCGGCGGAAGGCCAGGTCGGCGTCCGGCTCGGCCAGCCGCAGGTGCGGGAACCGGCGCAGCAGCGCCGGATACGCGGTGCGCAGCTCCATCCGGGCCAGCTCCGCGCCCACACACCGGTGGATGCCGTAGCCGAAGGCCAGGTGCGGGGCGGGCTGCCGGGTCGGGTCGAACGTCTCGGCGTCCTCGCCCAGCACACTGTCCCGGTTCGCGCCGGACAGCGAGACGATCACCGTGTCGCCCTTGCCGAAGCGCTTCCCGGCGACCTCCAGGTCCTCCTTGGCGAACCGCGGGAACGCCGCCTGCACCACGGTCAGGTAGCGCAGCAGTTCCTCGGTGAGCCGGTTGACCTGGTCGGCGTCGCCCAGCGCCTGCCTGCGCGCCTCGGTGTCCTTGGTGAGCACCACCGCGCCCAGCGCCAGCATGCTCGCCGTGGTCTCCAGCCCACCGGTCAGCACGCCGTCGGCCAGCCCGGCCAGCTCCGGGTCGTCGATCTCGTCGCCGTGCTCGCGGATCAGCATGCCCAGCAGGCCGTCGCCGGGCTCTTCGCGCTGCTTCTTCACGATGTCGGACAGGTAGGACAGCGATTCGGAGATCGCGCCGAACGAGGCCCCGGCCCCGGCGAACAGGTCGAACCGTGCGGTGCTCAGCCGCTGGAAGTCGGCCCGGTCCTCGTACGACACCCCGAGCAGTTCGCAGATGGTCAGCGAGGGGATGGGCAGCGCGAACATCTGCCACAGGTCCACCGGGCCGTCCACCTCGGCCATCGCGTCCAGCTGCTCGGCCACGATGGCCTCGATGCGCGGCTGCAGCCGGGCCAGCCTGCGCATGGTGAACTCCGGGGTCAGCAGCTTGCGCAGCCGGGTGTGCACCGGTGGGTCGGCGAACCCGAGGCCACCCGGGTTCTGGTCGGCCGACACCCCCATGTTGCCGATCAGGTTGGTGAAGTCGTTGGAGAACCCGTCGGCCTTGCCCAGCACGGTCTTGGCCTCGGCGTACCCGGTGACCAGCCAGGCGTTGATGCCCAGCGGCAGGGACAGCTTGCTGATCGGCTCCCGCTCCCGGACGCTGCCCAGTTCGGCGACCGGGTCCAGCCCATCGCGACGCAGCGGCATCAGCGCGGCGTCCGGCAGGGCGGACAGGTCGAGGCCTTTCTTACCGGCCCGTTTCAAATATCTGCGCCCCAACCACCCGACGAGGCGCCTGCGTATCCCCATGGGCGGGATGCTACAAGGTCACACGGTGTCTCAATCGTCGTATACGTCACCGGCGAATGAACACCAGCGGCGCATTCGCCGGATCACCACAGGTGTTCAGAAATTGATCATGTTACCGGCCAGGCCGTGGATCGCCTCCTTGACCGCCTCGCCGAGGGTGGGGTGGGCGTGCACGTTGCGAGCCACCTCGGTGACGGTCAGATCCCACTGCTGGGCCAGGGTGAGCTCGGGCAGCAGCTCGGTGACCTCCGGGCCGATCAGGTGCGCGCCGAGCAGCTCGCCGTGGGTCGCGTCGCTGATGATCTTGACGAAGCCGGTCGGCTCGCCGAGGCCGTGGGCCTTTCCATTGGCGGTGAACGGAAACTTGGCCGTCCGGACGTCGAAACCCTGCTCCCGGGCCTGCGCCTCGGTCCAGCCGAAACTGGCCACCTGGGGCTGGCAATAGGTGGCCCGGGGGATCATCACGTAGTCCAGTTCCATGGTCTCCGCGTCGGCGATGGTCTCCGCCGCGATGACGCCCATGGCCTCGGCCGCGTGGGCCAGCATCAGCTTGGCCGTGACATCGCCGATGGCGTAGATGTGCGGCACGTTCGTGCGGCACCGGCCGTCCACCGCGATGGCTCCGCGCTCGGTCAGCCCGACCCCGGTGTGTTCCAGCCCATAGCCCTGCACCCGGGGCTGGAAACCGATGGCCTGCAACACCTTGTCCGCTTCCAGCACGCGCTGTTCGCCGTTGGTGGTGACGGTCACCCGGACCTTGTCACCGGAGTCGTCGATGCCCTCGACCCGGGTCGAGGTGAGCACCTCGATGCCCAGCCTGCGGTACTGCTTGTCCAGTTCGGCGGACACCTCGGCGTCCTCCAGCGGCACCATCCGGTCCAGGAACTCCACGATGGTGACCCGCACCCCGTAGTTGTGCAGCACGTAGGCGAACTCCACGCCGATCGCGCCCGCCCCGGCGATGATCACGCTGTCCGGCAGCTCCTCGGACAGGATCTGCTCCTCGTAGGTCACCACCCGCTCGGACAGCGCGGTGCCCGGCAGCAGCTTGGTGGTGGCCCCGGCGGCGATGACGCAGTGGTCGAAGGTGAGCGTCTCGCTGCTCCCGTCGGACCTGGCCACCTCGATGGTGTTCGGGTCGGTGAACCGGCCGCGCCCGTCGTATTCGGCGATCTTGTTCTTCTTCATCAGGTAGTGCACGCCCTTGACCCGGCCCTCGGCCACGGACCGGCTGCGGGTGAAGGCGGCGTGGTAGTCGAAGGTGATCTCGGCGTCGGAGGAGATGCCGAAGGTCTTGGCCTGCCTGGTCACGATGTGCGCCAGCTCGGCGTTGCGCAGCAGCGCCTTGGACGGGATGCAGCCCACGTTCAGGCAGACACCGCCCCAGTACTTCTCCTCGACGACCGCCGTCTTCAAGCCCAGCTGCGCGGCCCGGATCGCGGCCACGTATCCGCCGGGACCGGCGCCCAGCACCACCACGTCGAAGTGATCGCTCATGCCTGCGACCCTATCCGGTGAACCCCCTTGCCCAGCGGGCGCGCAGGGTGGCCACGAAGGACGCGAACTCCGACACCATGGACATCGCGTCCGGATCCAGCAACCACTGCTGCTGCAACCCGTCCAGCACCGCGATGGTGGTTCGCACCAGCTCGTCGACCGGTGCTTCGGCGGCGATCTCGCCGGTGGCCTGACCGGTGCGCACCGCCTCGGTCAGCCAGTCGCGGATGCCCGCGTAATGGCCGCGCAGCCAGGTGTGCGCGGGATGGTCCGGCTCGATCGCCTCGGCCGACAGCCGGACGAACAGGCCCACCAGTTCCGGCCGGGTCGAGTTGCGGGCCACCAGCGCGGCCAGCGCGTCGAACGCGGCCCAGCCCAGCGGCGGACCGGCCGCGGAGCCGGCCAGGAACTCGCCGTCCTCGGCGTCGCGCCGCTCCAGCACCGCGGCCAGCAGCGCGGCCTTGCTGGGGAAATGGTGCAGCAGCCCAGACTGGGACAACCCGGTGCGGGCGGCCACCAGGGCCACCGAGGTGCCGTGGAAACCGTTGGCGGAGAACAGTTCCGTGGCCGCGCGCAGCGCCCGGTCCCGCGACTGCGCCCCGGCCGCCTCGCTGCGCGGGCGGGCGGCGGCGTAGCGCGGGGGGAAGGACATTCGCGGGCTCCTCGGTGGGGCGATCGTCGAGATGCGGTTGGCGGTCGGGGTCAGGTCCGGGTGACCGGGAGCGTAATGCGCACGTCGCCCAGTCCGCGCGCGATCAACACGGTGCCGGTCGCGGGCAGCGGCCGCCAGCCGCCCGCCTCGGTGTCCCAGATCCGCTGGGCCCGCGGATCGCAGGCCACCTCGACCGTGCCGGAGCAGCCCGCGGCCAGCTCGATCCCGGCCCAGCCGATCAGCCGCACCGGCAGTTCCGGATCGCCCGGGTCCAGGTAGACCTGCACGGTTTCCCGGCCGGTGCGCAGGCCGGTGTTGGTCACCGTGACCCGCACGGTGTCCACCGCCCCGGCCGGCTCGGCCGCGTCGTAGCGCCAGGTGGTGTAACCAAGGCCGTGACCGAACCAGAACAGCGGCCGCTCACCGCGCGCGTGCCAGCCGCGGTAGCCGACCGCGCGGCCCTCGGTGTAGGGCAGCCGGCCCTCGACCGGCTGGGTGGACCAGGCCGGGCCCTGGCCGTCGCGGGCCGGGAAGGTGGTGACCAGCCGTCCGGCCGGTTCGATCAGGCCCAGCAGCGCGTCGGCCACGGCCGGGCCCGCCTCCTGCCCGGGCAGCCCCGCCCACAGCACCGCGTCCACCGCGCTCAGCCACGGCATCAGCACCGGGGTGGCCGCGTTGACCACCACCACGGTCCGCTTGGCCGCCCCGGCCACCGCGGCGACCAGGTCGTCCTGTTCTCCGGGCAGGGCCAGGGTGGCCTTGTCCACGCCCTCGGTCTCCTGCTCCTGGGTCAGGCCGACCACCACCACGGCCACCTCGGCATTGGTCGCCGCCCGGGCCGCGGCCGCGATCACCTCGGCCGCCGGTTTCGGGGCGGGCCGGGCGATCAGGCTGGCCATGGTGTGCGGGGTGTGCCCGGTGCGCCGGGCGATGATCCGGTCCCCGGGGGAGACCAGCAGGTCGGTGGTCCAGTCCGGCGGGGTGAGCAGGCCCTCGCCGAGGTCGCCGGTGTGCTCGTGCCGCACGGTCTGGCTGGTCTCGCCGAGGCGGAACTCCCAGTCGCCCAGCCCGCGCAGGCCGACCCGCAACCGGCTGGGCGCGTCCAGCACGAACTCGGCGGTCAGCTCCACGGTCGCGGCCCGGTCCAGCCAGTCGCCGGGCTCGATGATCGTCTCGGTGGCATCCAGCTGCCGGGACTCCAGCTCATCGCCCTGGGCGTCCAGCGCCGTGACCCGGAGGCCGGCGCGGCCGGTTCGTGGATCGCACAGCAGGTCCGGATTCGCGCTCTCCGGCCGATTCCGCACCTCCACTCCGTCCACAATGGACACCCGGTCTGGCCCGAGCGCGTCGACAAGGCCCTCGGCGACGGTCACCACGTGCGGCGGACGCACCTGGGCGGAGCCGCCGCCCTGGGCGATGGTGGCCAGCGCGTGCCGCCCGACCAGCACCACGTTGGCGTGCTCGGCCGACAGGGGCAGTGTGTCGTTCTTGTTGACCAACACGGTCATTCCGCCTGCGGCCAGCCGGCGCAGCCGGGCGCGGCGCCGCTCGTCGGCCGGTGCGGGCAGGTCCGTGGGCCACTCCCGGCCGCCCAGCGCGCCCACCCGGATGGCCAGGCGCAGCACCCGGCGCACGTGTTCATCCACTGTGGACTCTTTGACCTCGCCGGCCCGCACCGCGGCCAGCAGCTTGTCGCCCCACGGCGTGTCCGGGCCGGGCATCACCAGGTCCAGTCCGCCGTTGGCGCTGGCCGCGGTGGAGGTGGTGGCGAACCAATCGGACATGACCAGTCCGTCGTAGCCCCACTCGCCCTTGAGCACCCCGTCGATCAGCTCGCCGTGCTCGGTCGCGGTGGTGCCGTTGATCCGGTTGTAGGAGGCCATCACCGCCCACGGCCCGGCGTCGGCCACCGCCATCTCGAACGGCAGCAGGTACACCTCGCGCAGAGTGGCCGGGTCGACCACCGAGTCGGCGGTGGTGCGCTCGGTCTCCGACTCGTTGGCCAGGAAGTGCTTGAGCGTGGCGGCGATGCCGTGCCCCTGCAGGCCGCGGGTGTAGGCGGTGGCCAGCGCGCCGGTGAGCAGCGGGTCCTCGCTGTAGGCCTCGAACAGACGTCCGCCCAGCGGGGTGCGGTGCAGGTTGATGGTCGGTCCGAGCACCACGTGCACGTGCTGGGCCATGGCCTCCTCGGCCAGGAGTTCGCCGGCCTCGTGGGTGACCTCGGTGTTCCAGGACTGGGCCAGCAGGCTGGCGTTGGGCAGCAGGGCGCTGATCGGCCCACCGCGGAACTGGGGCCCGCGCACCCCGGTCGGGCCGTCGGACATGGCCAGTTCGGTCAGGCCGATCGCGGGTTCGGGATGCAGGGCGAACAGTGCGGCCCCGGCCAGCAGGCGCACCTTGGCCGGCAGGTCCAGGGCGCCGATCGCGGTCTCGATCCGGGCTTCCACCTCGCTGTGGCTCATGTCCGCCATCCCACCACCGGACCGACCGAGTACTCGGTCGGTATATCAGGCCGTCACCGTCCCGTGATCGCGCGGAGATGTGGGTCAGCGGCGGCGCAGCACCAGGAACAGGCCCAGTCCGCCCAGCGCGGTGCAGCCGCCGGAGATGGCCAGCATCGCCGGAGAGGTGGTGCCGGCCAGGCTGTCGCCGAAGATCACCACGGCCATGGTGCCCGGCAGGCTGCCCAGCACCGAACCGGCCAGGTAGGGGCGGAACCGCACCGCCGACACCCCGCAGCAGTAGTTCAGCGCGGAGAAGGGCACCACCGGGATCAGCCGCAGCGAGGCCACGCCGAGCCAGCCGCCCTCGGCCAGCCGGTTGTTCACCGTGCGCACCACCGACCGGTCCAGAGTCCTGGTGAGCAGGCCGCGACCGAGCCAGCGGGCCAGGCCGAAGCCCAGCACCGCGCTCACCCCGGTGGCCGCCAGGGCCACGACGGTGCCGGTAACCGTGCCCAGCAGCAGGCCCGCGGCCAGGGTGAACACCGTGCGCGGCACCGGGGCCACGGTGATCAGGGCGTAGGCGGCGAACAGCAGCAGCGGCGCGGCCGGACCGGCGGCCGAGGCCCAGGACCGCAGCTCGCCCGCGCCGGGGATGGGCACCAGCACGGCGACCGCGATCAGCGCGACAAGCAGGCCGATCGCCACGCCCGCCCGCACGGCGGGGCGGCGCAGTAGGGTTTGCGGCGCTTCGGTTGGATCTTGGTCGATCGCGGGCGCTGTGTCGGAAGCGGGCACGGCGGGCACCAGGCGATTTTGCCAGACCGGCCGGACCCGGGATTTATTCGCGTCTGGTCGGCGTTGACCGGAGGAACAAGCTTCGACTGCTGGGAGGCAGCCATCGTGTTGGATCCGGAGAGTCTCTACGAGGTCGACTCGGATGTGCCTGACCTGCGCGGGGCGGTCCTGCTGCACTACTTCGACGGGTTCGTGGACGCCGGGTCGGCCGGCAAGATCCTGGCCGACCACCTGGTCAGCGAGCACGGCGACCGGGTGATCGCGCGGTTCGACGTGGACCAGCTGCTGGACTACCGCTCGCGCCGCCCGCCGATGGTGTTCGACACCGACCACTGGGTCGAGTACGAGGCGCCGGAACTGGTCGTGCACCTGCTGCACGACGAGGACGACAAGCCGTTCCTGCTGCTCACCGGCCCGGAGCCGGACCACGCCTGGGAGGCGTTCACCGCCGCCGTGCAGAGCCTGGTGGAGCGCTGGGAGGTGCGGCTGTTCGCCGGATTCCGGGGGATTCCGCTCGGTGTGCCGCACACCCGGCCGATGTCCATCACCGCGCACGGCACCCGGCCCGAGCTGATCGCCGGGCACCGGTCCATGTTCAACCGGCTGCAGGTGCCCGGTGGGGTGGCCAACCTGCTGGAGTACCGGCTGGGTCAGGCCGGGCAGGACGCCATGGGGCTGATCGCGCACGTGCCGCACTACCTGGCCCAGTCGGCCTACCCGGTGGCCGCGCAGAGCCTGGCCGACGCGCTGTCCATCGCGACCGGTCTGGTGTTCGACACCGAGGATCTGCGCGAGGCCGCGGAACTGGCCAAGGCGGAAGTCGACCGGCAGGTCTCATCCTCGGAGGAAGTGGCCGATGTGGTGGCCGCGCTGGAGCGGCAGTACGACACTTTCGTGGAAGCGGAAGGCCGGGAAAGCCTGCTCGCCGAGGCGCTGGAGGAGTTGCCCACCGCCGATGAGCTGGGCTCGGAGTTCGAACGATTCCTCGCCGAACAACAAGGTCACTCGGATCACTAACATATTGGGGTATGAGCTCCTCCGGCCATCCATTCCTCGCGGTCGAAGGGCCCTCCCCGCAGTACCCGATCGAATCGGTCGACAACGCGCTGAAGATTCTGCTTTTGCTCGGTGAGCAAAGCGAGTTGCGGCTGACCGAGGTCGCCGAGTATTTGGGGGTGGCCTCGTCGACCGCGCATCGGTTGCTGGCGATGTTGCAGTACCGGGGCTTCGTGCGCCAGGAACCGCGCACGAAGCTCTACCTGCCGGGCACCGCACTGACTTCCGTAGCTTTCGCGGTGCTGCGCCGATTCGACGTTCGGGAAACGATGCGGCCGTTCCTGGAGCGGATTAATCGCGAGTTGTCCGAAACCGTGCATCTGGCCGCGCTGGACGGTGCGATGGTGCGGTTCATCGACGCGATCGAGTCGCCGCGCGCGGTGCGGGTGGCGTCTCGATTGGGGCTCTCGTTGCCGGCCAGTTGCACGTCCACCGGTAAGGCTATGCTTGCCGGATTGTCCACCGCTGACCTGTACCGGTTGTATCCGAATGAGGATCTTGCCGGTTTGACGCCGAATTCGATTCGCAGCAGGTCGGAACTGGAACACGAGATCGACGGTGTGCGGCGGCGCGGGTACGCGACCAGCAGCGAGGAAAGCGAGGAGGGCGTGTCCGCGGTCGCGGTCGCCTTCCCGGTGACCAGTTCGACGCGGCTGGCGATCAACGTGGCCGTCCCGGTGTCCCGGTTCCGGCGCAACGACATGCGGCGGATCGGGGAGTTGCTGCAGGCCGCGGTGGCCGAGGCGGCCGGACTCCTGCACTGAAGCCCGGGA
>DASZNF010000030.1:0-45960 GCA_035551355.1 Pseudonocardiaceae bacterium
CGAGCGCCGCGCCGCGATCCTGGCCTCGATCGAGGAGCAGGGCAAGCTCACCGACGACCTCCGCGCGCAGATAGAAAGCGCCGACACCAAGGCCCGCCTCGAGGACCTGTACCTCCCGTACAAGCCCAAGCGCCGGACCAAGGCGCAGATCGCCCGCGAGGCCGGGCTGGAGCCCCTGGCCGACGCGCTGCTCGCCGATCCGGGTCAGGACCCCCCCGCCGCGGCCGAGGCCTACATCGCGGCGGAGGGGGGCGTGCCCGACGCGGCCGCCGCGCTGGACGGGGCGCGGGCCATCCTGGCCGAGCGCTTCGGCGAGGACGCCGACCTGATCGGCGCCCTCCGGGAGCGGGTGTGGGCCCGCGGGCGGGTCATCTCGAAGGTGCGGGACGGCCAGCAGGAAGCCGGGGCCAAGTTCTCGGACTACTTCGAGTTCGCCGAGCCGTTCACCAGGCTGCCCTCGCACCGGATCCTGGCCCTGCTGCGCGGGGAGAAGGAGGAAGTCCTCGACCTGGAGCTGGAGCCCGGTGACACGGCCGCGGACGGGCAGCCCGGCGACTACGAGACGATGATCTGCGAGCACGTCGGGATCGCGGACCAGGGCCGCCCCGCGGACCCGTGGCTGGCCGAGACGGTCCGCTGGTCGTGGCGGACCCGCATCCAGGTCCGGCTCGGCGTCGACCTCCGGATGCGGCTGTGGCAGCGGGCCGAGGAGGACGCGGTCGGCGTGTTCGCCGCCAACCTCCGTGACCTGCTGCTGGCCGCGCCGGCCGGCGCCCGGCCCACGATGGGCCTGGACCCGGGCTTCCGGACCGGCGTCAAGGTCGCTGTCGTCGACGAGACCGGCAAGTCGGTCGCGACGGAGACGATCTACCCGCATGAGCTCAAGCGGCGGGCCGGGCCGGGCCAGGGCGGGCAGTGGGCCGCCTCGCTGGACGTCCTGGCCCGGCTGGCCGCGGCCCACCGGGTCGAATTGATCGCCATCGGCAACGGCACCGCGTCGCGGGAGACCGACCGGCTGGCCGCCGCGCTGATCAAGGCGCACCCCGAGCTGAAGCTGACCAAGATCGTGGTCTCCGAGGCGGGCGCGTCGGTGTACTCGGCGTCCGAATACGCCTCCCAGGAACTGCCCGGCATGGACGTGTCGCTGCGCGGCGCGGTGTCCATCGCCCGCCGGTTGCAGGATCCGCTGGCCGAGCTGGTGAAGATCGATCCGAAATCGATCGGGGTCGGGCAGTACCAGCACGATCTGGCCGAGGGCAAGCTGTCGCGCTCGCTGGACGCGGTGGTGGAGGACTGCGTGAACGGCGTCGGCGTGGACGTCAACACCGCTTCGGTCCCGTTGCTCACCCGGGTTTCCGGCATCGGCGCCGGGCTGGCCGAGAACATCGTGTCGCACCGCGACGCCAACGGCCCGTTCCGCTCGCGCCTGCAACTCAAGGAGGTGGCGCGGCTGGGGCCCAAGGCGTTCGAGCTATCCGCGGGCTTCCTGCGCATCCCCAACGGCGACGATCCGCTGGACTCCTCGGCGGTGCACCCGGAGGCCTACCCGGTGGTGCGCCGGATGCTGGAGCGGGCGGGTACCGACCTCGGCGGCCTGATCGGCAACGCCGTGGTGCTGCGCACGATCAAGCCGGCCGATTTCGTGGACGACACCTTCGGTCTGCCCACGGTCACCGACATCGTGAAGGAGCTGGAGAAACCCGGCCGGGACCCGCGGCCGGCGTTCAAGACCGCGACCTTCAAGGAGGGCGTGGACAAGATCGGCGACCTGCAGCCGGGCATGGTGCTGGAGGGTGTGGTCACCAACGTGGCCGCGTTCGGCGCGTTCGTGGACGTCGGGGTGCACCAGGACGGTCTGGTGCACGTGTCGGCGATGTCCCGCAACTTCGTCAAGGATCCGCGCGAGGTGGTCAGGTCCGGCGATGTCGTGCGGGTGCGCGTGCTGGACGTGGACGTGCCGCGCAAGCGGATCTCGCTGACCCTGCGGCTGGACGACGAGACGCCGTCGGGCCCGCGCGGTGGCGACCGGGACAACCGGCAGCAGCGCCGGGACGGTGGCAACCGTGGCGGTGGCGGTGCCGGTCGGCAGGGCGGCCAGGGTGGCCAGGGTGGCGGGAACCGCGGGCGGGACAACCGGTCCAACGCGCCGGCGGGCGGGGCCATGGCCGACGCGCTGCGCCGGGCCGGGCTGGACAAGGGCCTCGGCGGCCGCTGAGGCCGGTTCGCCCGGGCAGGCGCCGACCGCTCGGCCGCTGACTCATGGGCGGCGCCGGAACTCGGGGTCATTGAACCTCGGGCGGCGCCGGAACTCGGGGTCGCTGAACCTTGGGCGGCGCTGGAGCTCGGGGTCGCTGAACCTCGGGCGGGCGCTGGCGGCTGGTCGAACGCGGGCGGGCGCGTGCCGGCGTGATCCGGCGCGCGCCCGCTGTTCTGTCGCGATCGGTCTGGGATATTGTGGAACGGTCTTCCATAATCTCCGGACGGGGTCGCGGTGACCGATGAGCAGGCCGTCAAGCGCGGCCCGGACGGGCTGCGCGCCGTGCAACGCGCCGCCGACCTGCTGACCACCCTGGCCGGCCATCCGGCAGGCATCTCGCTGGCCGAACTGTCCCGGGTCACCGACTACCCGACCAGCACGGTGCACCGCATCCTGGGCGTGCTGCGCCAGTCCGGGCTGGTCCGGGAGACCCCGGACGGGCTGCACGCCCTCGGCGTGGGCACCGTGGTGCTGGCCGGGGCATTCCTGGACGGAGTGGATCTGCGCACCCAGGCCCGTCCGGTGCTGCGCGGGCTGGCCGACGAGACCGGCGAGACGGTGCACCTCGGGGTGCTGGCCGGGTCGTTGATCGTGTACATCGACAAGATCGACAGCCGCCATCCGGTGCGGATGGTGTCCCGGATCGGCGGCACCAACCCGGCCGGCCGCACCGCGATCGGCAAGGCCATCCTGGCTTTCTCTCCGGACTTAGAATCCATTGTGGACGATACGGCTGAGCTGGATGCGGTGCGGGCCAACGGCTTCGCCACCGACCTGGAGGGCAACGAGCCCGGCATCTGCTGCGTCGGCGCGCCGGTGTTCGACCACGACGGCGTTCCGGTCGGCGCGCTGTCGGTGTCCACGCCCACCTCGCGGTTCGCCCCGGACCGGCTGTTCGAGGCCGGGGCCCGGGTCCTGGCCGGTGCGCAGGAGGTGTCCCGCTCGTTGGGCTGGCGGGGGAACGCGGTGTCGCCCGCGGCGGGAGCGTGGTCGTGAGCTCGCCCTACGACCTGGTCACCGTCGGCGAGAGCATGTTGCTGCTGACGCCGAGGGCGGGGGAGCGCCTGGCCCTGGCCGACCTGCTGGAGGTGCACACCGCGGGCGCGGAGTCCAATGTGGCCGTGCACCTGGCCCGGTTGGGGCACAACGTGTGCTGGGTCAGCCGGGTGGGTGCGGACATCTTCGGCGACCGGCTGCTGACCGAGTTCGCCGCGGCCGGGGTGGACGTGTCGCGGGTGCACCGGGACGGCGAACATCCGACCGGCGTCTACTTCAAGGATTCCGACGGCCGGCGGACCCGATTGCTGTACTACCGCGCGGGTTCGGCGGCCTCCACGGTGCGGCCGGAGGACGTGGCGCCGGCGCTGGCGCACACCGGCATCGTGCATCTGACCGGAATCACCCCGGCCCTGTCCGCGAGCTGCCGGGAGACCGTGGAGGCCGTGCTGGACCAGCCGCGCGCGCACGGCGCCGAGGTGACCTTCGACGTCAACCACCGGCCCGCGCTGTGGCCGGACCTGTCCACCGCGGCTGAGGTGCTGCTTTCGTTGTCCCGCAAGGCGGACACGGTGTTCGTCGGCCGGGACGAGGCGCACCGGCTGTGGGGCACCGAACGCCCGGAGGACGTGCGGGCGCTGCTGCCCGAGGTGCCCCGGCTGGTGGTCAAGGACGGCGACGTCGGCGCGACCAGTTACGCGGGCGCGGAGACGGTGTTCTCCCCGGCGCCCGCGGTGGCCGTGGTCGAGCCGGTCGGCGCGGGGGATGCGTTCGCGGCCGGATATCTGTCCGCGCGGCTGCGTGGGCTGCCCGAGGCGGCCCGGTTGCGCTGGGGCCATTTGCTGGCCGCGGTGGCGTTGCTGTCCACCGCCGACCAGGTGGCGCTGCCCGACCGTGCGCGGCTGGCCGGTCTGTCCGAATTGGACGAAGCGGAGTGGCTGAAGCTGAACCTCAGCCCGGCTTTTCTGGCGGTGTGAGCGAGTCGGCCGGAATCCGGGCCCAGACCGAGAAAGCGCCGTCCGTGCGCGGCCCGGAGCGCAGCTCGCCGCCGACCACACTGAGTCTTTCGCGCAGCCCGGTCAGGCCGCGTCCGCTGCCTCGGCCCAGCCCGGGACGGTCGGCCTGGTCCGGATTGGTAGGGCCGGCCTGGTCCGTGGCGATTTCCAGTTCCAGCCAGGCGTCGGCGTGCCGCACGGTCACCACGGTGCGCTCGCCGGGCGCGTGCTTGAGCGCGTTGGTCAGGGCCTCCTGCAGCACCCGGTAGGCGGCGACCTCCGCGGCCGGTGCCATCGGTTGCGGCGTCCCGTGTTCGGTCAGCTCGACCGGCTGTCCGGCCGCGCGGGATCGCTCGATCAGTTCGGGCAGCTGGGAAACCGAGGGATGCCAGCCGGTTTGTCCGGCACCGTCCAGCACGCCGAGCATGTGCCGCAGTTCGGTCAGCGCCCGGCGGCCCGCTTCACTGATCGCGGTGAAACTCCGGTGCGCGTCGGCCGTGGGCTCGGTGACGAACCCGCCGGCGTCGGCCTGGACCACGATGGCGGTGACGTGATTGGTGACCACGTCGTGCAGATCGCGTGCGATCCGGGCCCGCTCGGCCGTCACCAGCGCCTCCTCGGCCCGTCGCTGCCGGGCGGCGGTGTCCCTTGCGCGGGAACGAATCCACGCGCCGACGCACCAGAACGCGGCCAGCAGCGGCGCGAACGTGACGTAGTCCTGTGGGCGTTCCGGCGAGTGCTCGGCATGCAGCGCCACGGAGAGTCCCGAGTAGGCGACGACCGCGACGGTGGCGATGGCGAACCGGTGCCGGGCCAGGTGTGCGCCCGAGTTGTACAGCAGCACCGCCAGGCCCAGCGAGGCGAAAGTGCCGGAATAGCCCCGAAGTTGGAACACGATGAAGGCCGCGCACACCACGCCGAGGGAGGCGGCGGGCCAGCGTCGGCGGGTGAGGATGGGCAGGCACTGGGCGAGGAGCGCGACGATGCCGAGCGCGTCCAGCGGGCGAGTCGGCAGTTCGGCCAGGTTCAGGCCCTCGTGCGCGACCTCGGGCAGGAACGCCAGCCCGATCAGCAGTAGCGCGAGCGCGCTGTCGCCGATGAGGCTCCAGCGCGCCGACCGGACGGCCACCCTCGACCCGTCGCGTAAGCCCGACACGAGGGCAGAGTAGTCAGGCCACGCGGTCCTCCACCGGCACGGTCTGCATCGGGGTGTTCGTGCGGCGCACGACGCCGATGGCCAGCGCGGTGATGCCCGCCGCACCGATCAACGCGACCAGCCGCTCGCCGAAGCCGCCCAGGTTCGCGCCGCTGAAGTAGACATCGGCCAGGCCGACCAGCACGAACACGACGGTCCCGATGAGGGTGGCCCGGGCCCAGCCCGCCCAGGCGGGCAGCTTGCGGAGGGCGGCGGACAGGAAGAAACCGCTGATGGCCAGCGCGAGCACCCCCAGGTTGCTCAGGATGGAGTCCATGGCGCCGCCCGAGGTGGCCAGCTGGTGGCCGGGGGTGCAGCCCGGATCGGCCAGCCGGCAGCCCTCGCGCTCGAACGGACTGAGCAGATCACCGAGCCCGAAAATGGACATGGCCAGCAGCGCGCTGCCGATCCCGGCGGGCAGCCCGGCCGGGCGCAGCGCGGGCCACAACGAGCGCAACGCGAACACGATGCCGATCGCGCCGCAGATCGAGAAGACCACGATGAGCACCCAGGCGCCCGGCGCGCCGTCGGCGTACATGTCGCTGATGGTGTGCGCGGTGGTGCTGTAGTTCGGGCCCTGCCAGGTGGCCGCGGCGATCCAGGCGAGGGTGAACACGATGTCGGCGATGATGGTCAGGCGCGCCCAGCGGCGGATTCCTTTGTTCATGCGGAAAACGTAGAGGCGGACGGTGTGCGCGAACGTCCTCCTGCGGTTGCTTGTCGGTGTAGCTCGCGCGGGGGACAGAGTGTGTTGGCGGCGCTTGTCGTGGTGGGCTGGCAGGATCGGTGGGCGGGAGGCGATGACGATGGCCGAGACTGCTGGGGACGATCCGTTCGGTGGGCGGGCGCCGACCAGTCACGAGCGGATGACCGGGAGGCCGTGGGACGCGTCGTACCACGACGGCCCGGCGCCGTGGGATGTCGGCGTGCAGCCTGCGGTGGCGCGAGTGGCGGCCGAGGGCGGGTTCACCGGCGCGGTGCTGGACGTGGGGTGCGGCAGTGGCGACAACGCGTTGCACATCGCGTCGCTGGGGTTGCCGGTGCTGGGCGTCGACGTGGCCGAAACGGCGCTGGCCCGGGCCCGGGACAAGGCGACGGAGCGGGGGATCGAGGCCGAATTCGCGATCGCCGACGCGTTCCGGCTGGATCGGCTGGGGCGCCGGTTCGACACCGTGCTGGACTGCGGGATGTTCCACACCTGCGATGCCGGGGAGCGGCCGGGATATGCGGTGAGCCTGGCCTCGGTGACCGGGCCCGGCGCCACGCTGTACGTGTTGTGTTTCAGCGATGAGGGGGCCGACGTCGGCCCGCATCCGGTCCGTCGGGCCGATCTGGTTGCGGCGTTCGGAGCGGGGAGTGGGTGGGAGATTGCCGAGATCGAGCCGGATCGGGTGCGGACGCGGTTCCATGACGAGAACGGCGCCCCGGCCTGGTTCGCGACGATCCGGCGGATTTAGACGATCCGGCGGATTTAACTGACCGCCAAGGAAAATTCGCGGGCGAGCGCTCGGCGGCGAAAGCCCTGCTCAGCGCGGCGACGGCCGAGCGCGCGGCCGAGCGCGCGGCCGGGCCTGTCGGCTCGGCAGGAGCGCGCCATCGGGCCGCGTGGTCGAGACCGGGGTCAGCTGGGGCGGACGGCGACGACGTCGATCTCCACCAGGATGTTGGCCAGTGTGCTGCCCACCGTGGTCCGCACCGGCCACGGCTCGGGGAACCGGCGGCCGTAGACCTCGTTGAAGGCCGCGAAGTCGCGGTCCAGGCGCTCCAGGTGCACGGTGGCCTTGACCACATCCGCCAGGCCCAGCCCGACCGCGCGCAGCGCGCTCTCCACGTTGGTGATCACCTGGTCGGTCTGGGCCTGGATGCCCTCGGGCACCTTCCCGGTGGCCGGGTCCTGCGGGCCGAACCCGGCGGTGAACACCAGCTGGCCGGTGTCGATCACGTGGCTGTACGGACCGGCGGGCTTGGGCAGGTCGGGGCTGGTGATCGCCTTCTTGGTCACGCGGACGTCCTTTCCGATCGACGACTACTTTGTGGAAGGGTATTCCATAAAGCTGGAGAACGTCGGAAGGACCATGGTGAGCGCAACCTTCGAACGGATCGTCGCCGACCGGGTGGTGGCCATCGCCCGGCTGCGCGAGCACGGCAGCGCGGTCGAGGTGGTGCGCGCGCTGCATCGCGGCGGCGTGCACACGGTCGAGCTGACCCTGGATCACCCGGACGCGCTGGCCGCACTGCGCGCGGTGGCCGAGGCCGCGAGCGAACTGCCCGGGCTGCTGCTGGGGGCGGGCACGGTGCTCTCGGTGCCGCAGCTGAACGAGGCGGTGGAGGCCGGGGCGCGGTTCGCGGTCAGCCCGCACACCGATCCGGCCCTCATCCGGGCCGCGCTGGAGCTGGGCGTGGAACCGCTGCCCGGCGCGTTCACCGCGACCGAGGTGGCCACCGCGGTGGACGCCGGGGCCCGGCTGGTGAAGCTGTTCCCGTCCGGACCAGTAGGCATCGACTACCTCAAGGCGCTGCGCGGGCCGTTCGGCGACGTGCGGTTCGTGCCCACCGGCGGGATCCGGCACGACGCGGTGGGCGAGTGGCTGGCCGCGGGTGCGGCGGCGGTCGGGCTGGGCTCGGATCTGGTGCCGGCCACGCCGGGGCCGGAGGACATCGCGCTGATCGAATCCCGGGCCGCGATCGCGGCCCGGGCGGCGCGCAACTGAATTTCAGGGATTTTCGGCTGACAAAGCGATAAACGCGTCGGGTGGCGGACGATCACCGTCCGCCACCCGGCGTCGTTCGTGGTTACTTGCCGCCGCGATGGGTGACGTCCCTGAATACACCACTTGCCTTGTGCGCCAAGTCGTTCGCCGAGCTCTTGGCCTTGGCGACACCGTGTTGCCAGATGCCCGAGCGCGCCAGCCGCCGGTTTCCGATCGCCTTTCCGGCGAGCCGCTTGGCCTTTCCGAGAATGCGGTCCATCGCATTGCTGGTCGTCACGAGCGTTCTCCCTCCACTTTGTCAGCGCAGGCACAGAGGAATTACCACCGCGGCCACCGGGGTCAAACCAGCCCCGGGTGTCACCCGTTAGCCGGGAGATGGCCGGCCGGTAGGCGTGTCGACATCCGCCGGACAGCCACCGGTGGTTGGGTTGCCCCGCTGGTGTGGGATTTTCACCGTGGGAGTCGGCAGATGGTTGACAAGCGTCCAGTTCTGGTGCTCGCCGGTTTGCTCGCCGCGGCCCTCGCCTCGCCTCTCGTGGCCACCGCCGCATCGGCCGCGCCCGACAGTGACTGGCTGCCGGCCACCCCGGCGAACTGGAACCTGTTGGTGGACAAGACATCCACACCGCCGGTCACGGTCACCCACGGGGTCACCGAGCACGCCGAGACCTACGACACCGTGGGTGGCCGGCAGCCGGCCGACGTGCTGGAGGTGAACCTGGCCGATCCGAACGTGCGCCTGGGTGTGGTGGAGGCGGGCAACACCATCACCGATCCGGCGGACGAGACGGTCGGTTCGATGGCCGCGCGCACCGGCGCGGTGGCCGGGGTGAACGGCGACTACTTCGAGATCAACGCCAGTGGCCGCCCGCTGGGCGGCGTGATCAGCAACGGCCAGGTGCTGAAAAGCCCGCGCGCCAACTACAACGCGCAACTGGGGGTGCGACCGGACGGCTCCATGGTGATGGGGCCGGAGACGTTCACCGGCACCCTCGCCGACGGCACCGCGAACCAGCCGCTGAACTCGATCAACGTGGTCAACGACGAGGCCGCGGGCGGGATCACCGAGATCACCCCGGCGATGGGCGCGGCCACCGGGCTGACCCCGGGTGCGCTGGTGGCCGGTCATCAGGTGAGTGGCGGGCTGGTGGTGGACTCGGTGCAGGGCGGCGTGACCGCATTGCCCGCGTTGACCGGTGATCAGGAGGACCTGTTCGGCGCCGGGGCCGGCGGGGCCTGGCTGACCGCGACCGTGCACCGAGGCGACACCATCGGCGTCACCGGGCGGATATCCCCGGACGACAACCTCACCCAGTTGGTCAGCGGCGCCACCATGCTGGTCAGGGACGGGCAGGTGTACACCGACCCGACCGGCACCCCGCCCAGCGGGGTCAACCCGGAGACCGCGGTGGGGCTGAGCCAGGACGGCAGGCACGCCATCATCGTCACCCTGGACGGCCGCAGCGGTGAGTCGACCGCGCTGGGCGTCACTCCGGCCCAGGTGGCCGGATATCTGGTGGCGCACGGCGCGTACACCGGCGAGCTGTTCGACGGCGGCGGTTCGACCGAAATGGTCTCCCGGTTGCCCGGCGCGGCCGCCGACACGGTGCGCAACATCCCGTCGGACGGCAAGGAACGTCCGGTGGCCAACGGAATCTTCATTTACACCAACGAAACCACGCCCGGACCGGCCACCGCGGTGACCGTCAACCAGGGTAAGCCGGTGACCACCGTGACCGGAGCGGGCGTGCCGGTTCCGGTGTATGCGACCGACTCCCTGGCCAACCCGGCGGCCGACCGGCCGAGCGTGCAGGTGATTCCGAGTTCCCTTGGCAGCTGGGCGAATGGCACGTTGAGCGTGCGGCGAGCGGGTACCGGGGTGATCGTGGCCCGGGCCGGGCGCGCGGTGTCGGTGCAGCCGCTGCGAGTGGTCGATCGGCTGGCCGCGCGCAGCGTCACCGCGCGGACCGGGGCGCTGGGCGTGGGTCGGACCGCGCGGCTGACCGCGACCGGGACCGAGGTGAGTGGGGACAACCTGCCGACGGTGAGCATGCCGGTCGCCGATCCGGCCGCGCACCGGTGGAGTTCGGCCGGTCCGCGGATCGCGACGGTGGATCCGGACTCGGGCGTGGTCACCGCGCACCATGCCGGAGCGGTGGATATTTCCCTCTCCAGTGGCGGGTTAACCGGGAGCACACCTATCGTTGTCAGTTCGTGATGCGAAACAAAAGATTTATACAGCGACGTTTGCCCAGTTCAGCGCGGTGTTCCTGGCCGACGCGCCGAAAGGCGACGTGAGCGCGCGACTTGCACAAGGCGGCTCGTTCGGTCCACGGTAGAGCATCTTGACCCGGTTGATCATGGCTTGACGCGTCACGTCCAGCCCCCGAACGAGTGAGGAGCGCGGGGATGAGTCGACCCATGTGTCGCGTACCCAGTCCAGCGTCCAGTAACAGCTTCCGGACGGCTCCCCGGTGAGTTTCTGGGGCTTCGTCGGCCCGCGCTGGCAGGAGTTGCTCTTCGACGCCTACCAGCACGCGAGCGCCGTGATTCAATGCACGATCATCGCCGCCATCATCGGGGTGCTGATCGGGGTCGCGGTCTACCGCAGCCCCGGCGGTTCGGCCATCGCCACCGCCCTGGCCAGTGCCATCCTGACCATTCCGTCCTTCGCCCTGCTGGGTCTGCTGATCCCGTGGCTGGGCCTTGGCGTGAAGCCCACGGTCACCGCGCTGGTCCTCTACGCGTTGCTGCCTATCGTACGCAACACCATCGTCGGCCTGGACGGCATCGACCCGGCCGTGCCCGATGCCGCGCGCGGCATCGGAATGAGCCGCGCGGGCGTGCTGACCCGGGTCGAACTGCGGTTGGCCTGGCCGTCCATTCTGGCCGGTATGCGGGTGTCCACCCAGCTGCTGATGGGCATCGCCGCGGTCGCCGCCTACGCCAAGGGCCCGGGGCTTGGCAACATGATCTTCTCCGGACTGGCCGCGATCGGCAGCGCCAACGCGGTCAACCGGGCCCTCGCCGGCACGGTGGGCGTGATCATCATCGCCCTGCTGCTGGACCTCGTCTACTCCATCATCGGCCGGCTCACCATTTCGAGGGGGATTCGTGGCTGACACCACCACTGCTGACACGACCACCGTCAGCGGAGTCGAGATCCAACTCGACAACGTGACCAAACGCTATACGGGACAACGACAGTCGGCCGTCGACAACGTCACCATGACCATCCCCGCCGGGGAGATCACGGTGCTGGTCGGCCCGTCCGGTTGTGGCAAGACCACCACCATGAAGATGATCAACCGGCTGATCGAGCCGAGTTCGGGCGCCATCACCATCGGCGGCCGCAACGCGTTGAACATCAATCCCGACGAGCTGCGCCGCCAGGTCGGCTACGCCATCCAGCAGGCCGGGCTGTTCCCGCACATGACGGTGGGCCAGAACATCGGCCTGGTGCCGGGGCTGCTGGGCTGGTCGAAGAAGAAGATCTCCGACCGGGTGGACGAGATGATGGATCTCGTCGGCCTGGACGTCGGCGAGTTCCGCGGCCGGTTCCCCCGGCAGCTCTCCGGCGGTCAGCAGCAGCGCGTCGGCGTGGCCCGGGCGCTGGCCGCCGACCCGCCGGTGCTGCTGATGGACGAGCCGTTCGGCGCGGTCGACCCGATCACCCGGGGCAACCTGCAGGACGAGCTGATGCACCTGCAGTCCGAGTTGCACAAGACGATCGTGTTCGTCACGCACGACTTCAACGAGGCGGTGAAGCTGGGCGACCGCATCGCGGTGCTCGGCCCGCAGTCGAAGATCCTGCAGTACGACACGCCATCGGCCATCCTGGCCAACCCGGCCGACGACACGGTGGCCGGATTCGTCGGCGCGGGCGCCTCGCTCAAGCAGCTGACCCTGCTGCGGGTCCGGGACATCGAGGTGGACCAGGCGACCACCGCGATCGAGGACGAGGACCCGGCCGAGGTGCGCCGCAAGCTGGCCGAGCAGAAGCGCAACTTCGTGCTGGTGCTGGATTCCCGCCGCCGTCCGCGCCGCTGGGTGCACGCCCGCGACCTGGCCGGCGGTGGTTCGCTGGCCAGCAAGGGCACCCCGGTGGGCGACCTGGTGACCCGGCAGTCCACGTTGCAGGACGCGCTGGAGGCGATCCTCACCGAGGGCGGCAACGCGGTGGTGGTCAAGTCGCGCGGTGAGTACGACGGCGTGGTCAACATCGAGACGGTGATGGACGCCATCCGCTCGCTGCGCGACGAATACGGCGACAACGAGAACGGCGAGTCGGCAGCGGGCGCCTCGGCCGAAACCGAGCCGGCGTCATGACCAGCGCGACGCAACAGACCCCGGTCAAGGGGCAGAACGCGGCGCTGGAATCCGGTTCGCGGCGGGCGGAGACGCTGCGCATCATCATCCAGCCGATCGCCGTGGTGGTGATCGTGCTGGCCGTGCTGATCTGGGCGGCCACCGGCAACCTGGACGACATCGAGGCGCGCAACATCAACGCCCCGACCATCCTGCGGCTGACCTGGCAGCACATCGAGATCACCGTGATGGTGACGCTGATCGTGGTGGCCGTCGCGGTGCCGCTGGGCATCATCGTCACCCGGCGCTGGGCGAAGGCCGCCGCACCGGTGTTCCTGGCCATCGCCAACATCGGCCAGTCCGCGCCGCCGGTCGGTGTGCTGGTGCTGTTCTTCCTGTTCAGCGGGTGGAGCGGGTTCTGGGTGTCGGTGCTGCCGATCGCTTTCTACTCACTGCTTCCGGTGCTGCGCAACACAATGGTCGGTCTGCGGGCGGTCGACCCGACCATGGTCGAAGCGGGCCGGGGGATCGGCATGTCCGCCCCGGCGGTGCTGTGGCGGATCGAGTTTCCCCTGTCCGTGCCCTACATTCTGGCCGGCCTGCGCACCTCGCTGGTGCTCGCGGTCGGCACTGCCACGCTGGCCACCCTGGTCGGCGGCGGTGGACTGGGCGACCTGGTGACGACCGGATACAAGCTGTCCCGGTTCCCGGTCCTGGTGGTCGGCGCGGTGCTGGCGGGTGCGCTGGCGCTGCTGGTCGACTGGCTGGCCGGATTGGCCGAGCGGTGGCTGGGACCGAAGGGGCTGCGATGAAGAAGCTGTTCGCCCGGCACCGCAGGCTGGCGATCGCGCTGGCGCTGGTCGGCACCGCACTGGCCGGCTGCGGCCTGAACTCCGGTGGCGCGGTGCCCTACTTCGTGGGGCCCGGCTCGATCAAACCCGTTGCCGGGCTCGAGGGTGTGCCGATCACGGTGGGGTCCAAGGACTTCACCGAGAACATCCTGCTCGGCTACATCGCCGAGTACGCGCTGGAAGCCGCGGGCATGAAGGTGGAGGACCTGACCGACATCGAGGGGTCCAACTCCTCCCGGCTGGCCGAGACCACCGGCCAGATCGACATGATGTGGGACTACACCGGCACCGGCTGGATTTCCTACCAGGGCAACAACAATCCGATCGCCGACCCGATCCAGATGTACAACGCGGTGCGCGCCGCGGACCTCAAGCAGGGCATCGACTGGATCGACCTGGCGCCGATGAACGACACCTACGCGATCGCGGAAAACCAGGCGGTGAAGGACAAGTACCATGTCACCAACCTGACCCAGTTGGCCGCGCTGGCCAAGAAGGACCCGTCGGCGGCGACCTTCTGCCTGGAGACCGAGTTCGCCAGCCGCAACGACGGTTTTCCCGGTCTGGTCAAGAAGTACGGGATGAACATCCCCAACTCGCAGATCCAGATCCTGGACACCGGCGCGGTGTACGCGGCCACGGCCAAGGCGCAGGCGTGCAACTTCGGGGAGATCTTCTCCACCGACGCGCGCACCATCTCGCTGCACCTGACCGTGCTGGACGACGACCGGAAGTTCTTCCCCAGTTACAACGCCGCGGTGACCATCCGCAAGTCCTATCTGGACCAGCACCCGCAGCTCGAACAGGTGCTGGCGCCGGTGTCGGCCAAGCTGACCAACCAGGCGATCATCGACATGAGCTACCAGGTCGACGTGCTGGGCAAGGACTGGGCGGACGTGGCCAAGAACTGGATGGTGCAACAGGGCTTCGTGACAGCGTCGTCCTCCGGTTGACCTGCTCGCTGACCATCCCGGTACCCGGGGTCACCGTGAACCGCGGTTCACGGCGGCCTCGGGTACTTGTCTGTCGCGATCACCACACCGGGTCCGGGTCGGCTGTCGGGTAGTTTCTGCTGGTATGAGCTTGGTGTCTGCCGGGGAGATCGTGTCCACCGCGCGCGCGGCCGGCCGGGGGGCCGGTGCGTTCAACGTGATCCAGCTGGAGCACGCCGAGGCCCTGGTGGCCGGTGCGGCGAAGGCCGGTGCGCCGGTGATTCTGCAGATCAGCGAGAACTGCGTGCGCTACCACGGGGCGCTGGAACCGTTGGCGCTGGCCACTTTGGCGGTCGCGCGTAACGCGCCGGCGGCGGTCGCGGTGCACCTGGATCACGCGGTGTCGGCCGAACTGGTGGCGCAGGCGGTGGAACTCGGGCTGGGCTCGGTGATGTTCGACGCGTCCACGCTGCCCTACCCGGACAACGTGGCCCGCACCCGGGAGATGGCGGAGTTCTGCCACGCCAACGGAGTCTGGGTGGAGGCCGAACTGGGCGAGGTGGGCGGCAAGGACGGGGTGCACGCGCCCGGCGCCCGCACCGATCCGGCCGAGGCGGCGGCCTACGTCGCGGCCACCGGGGTGGACGCGCTGGCCGTGGCGGTGGGCACCTCGCACGCCATGCTGACCCGGGATGCCGCGCTGGACTTCGAACTCATCGCGAAACTGAAGTCCACTGTGGACGTTCCGCTGGTGTTGCACGGGTCCTCCGGGGTGGCCGACGCCGACCTGACCCGGGCGGTGGCGACCGGTATGACCAAGGTCAACATCGCCACCCACCTGAACAAGGCGTTCACCGACGCGGTCCGGGCCGAACTGGCCGCGCGGCCCGGCCTGGCCGACACCCGCAAATACCTGGGCGCCGGTCGCTCGGCCGTGGCGGCGGAATCCGCCCGGCTACTGAGTGTGCTGCGGGCGGCCTGAACCGGGCCAGGTCAGAGCCGGACGCGGAGCGGATGGCGGTCACCCGACTCGGTGGCGCGGCGTCCCCGTTCCGGTGAGGCGAGCGGCTTTCCCGCAGGCCAGGCCCCGTACGGGTGACGCCTGGATGGCCGCTGTGCGGCCGGATGGCCGTGGCTAGCGTCGGTT
Organism: Pseudonocardiaceae bacterium; assembly: GCA_035551355.1. GTDB lineage: Bacteria > Actinomycetota > Actinomycetes > Mycobacteriales > Pseudonocardiaceae > DATATV01. Next base: position 15,393 of record DASZNF010000030.1, read on the forward strand.
TCCATGAACTGGTTGCGACGCGGTACGGCGGTACTGTTCGGACTCGTGGCCGCGGCGGCGGTGACCGTGCCGGTGGCGGTGGCCACTCCCGCACCGGCTCCGGCGCCGGCCGGGGTGTCGGCGCTCGGTTGTTCCACCTACTACTTCGACGGCGATCCCCGGCTCGGCCCGGAGGACCTGCCCCTGCTCGGATCGGTCGGGCTGGAGCTGCTCGGCTACCACCGCACCGGCAACGAGCCGGTCGACGAGTTCCTGAGCGCCTTCTACGACTCGTACGCCGGCAGCTGGATCTACCCGCCGGACAGCGGCTTCGTGATCGGCCAGGACGGCAATCCGGTCGAGGTGCCGCAGGTGCTGTCGGCGGGGCAGTTGATCGACCGGTACGGCAGCGGGTACGGGTCGTTCCTGGCGCCGGCCGGGGAATCCTATGCGTCGCGGTCGATTCCGCCGCAGAGCCTGGACGGCAGCCCGGCCGCGGATTGCGACTACCACAGCTACCGGGTGCTGCGGCCGTTCGCGGTGGACGCCGGCCCGGCCGCGCCGTGGTTCGCCCAGCCCGGCGGCGGCGTGCAGTACGAGCTGGATGCCGCGCTGCTGCCCGAGCAGCCGGACACGGTAAATGTGTTGTGGCTGCTGGACAACGGCTATCTCACCGAGAACTGACCCGCCGACTGGCTCGGCTCCCCACCGTCCGGAAAGGACGGTGCGGAGCTCGATTTTGGCTCAGCTGGAGAGGGTCCACTGCTGGGCGGTGGTGCCGTAAAGCGCTGTCCCGGCACGGCTGAACGGTGATCAACGCGTCGCGGGCGGGCCGGATGCACCGGCCCGCCCGCGCGGAGAAACAACTGTTCGGATCAGTTCAGCGCGCTGCCCGACTGCCACTGCTGCCAGCTCAGTTCCCAGTCGCCGTAGGTGTCCCACACCGGCAGCGCCGGGCCGCCGGAGTTGGTGATCTCCACGACGTCACCGGGGTTGAAGTGGTCGTAGAACCACTGCGCGTTGGCCGGACTGAGGTTCACGCAGCCGTGCGAGACGTTGCTGCTGCCCTGGCTGCCCACCGACCACGGCGCGGCGTGCACGAACTCGCCGTCGTTGGAGATCCGCTCGTCCAGCAGCACGGTCTCCTTGTAGTAGCCGGCCTGGCCCTGGCACACGCCATAGGTGCAGGAGTCCATCACGATGCTCGGGGTCTTCTGCGAGATCACGTGCGTGCCCTCGTGCGAGGGGTGACCGGGCGAGCCCAGGCTGATCGGCATGGTGTTGACCAGCGCGCCGTTGTGGAAGATCTGCATCTGCTCGGTGGCGCCGTTGGCCTTGGCCACCCAGGAGTCGTGCACGTGCAGGGTGAGCGTCCGGTCGGTCTGGCCGTACACCCCGCCACCCAGGTCGACGCCGTAGATGCCGACGTTGACGGTGACGGTGGTGCCCGACTGCCAGTAGTTCTCCGGCCGGTAGTGCGCCTCCTTGTTGGAGATCCAGTACCAGCCGCCGGGTTGCGGCGGGCTGGAGGTGACCTTCATCGCCTTCTCCGCGGCCGCCTTGTCGGTGATCGAGTGGTCGAACATGACCTCGATGACCTGGCCGACCCCGACGTCGGTGCCGGCCGTGGGCGCGGGCACCAGCGAGGGATAGGTCTGCACCGCCGGGCTGACGGTGTGCAGCGTGCTGGTCTGCTCCGAGGTCTTGCCCGCGGTGTTCTGCCCGTCGGCCACGACCTGGTAGGTCGAGTTGTAACCGAGCGGATCGGTGGAGGTCCAGGTGGTCTTGTCCGCCGACAGACTGCCGTTGACCACCGCGCCGGTCGCCGAGTTCTTCACGTTGACCGTGCCGACCGTGCCGTTCGTTGCCTTGACCACGATCGGCGTGGTCGGGTTGATGTCCGCCGTCGCCGCGGGGGTGATGCTCAGACCCACCGGTGGCACGGACGGCGTGCTGCTGGTCGCTCCGCCCCCAGCCAAGCCACTCCCGCCCGAGCCCGCGTTGTCCGAAGACGACGTGCATCCGGCCAGCAACGTGCCGGAGACGACGAGTGTGATAATTCCCAGCCCGAATTGTCTGGTGCGTGTCCTGTTCGATGTCCTGCTGCCTGCCGCGGCCACCAGCCTCGCCCTTCTGGCCCTGAAATTCGCCTGCCCAACCCTGAGCGGATCGCCCGCCGATCCACCGGTGTTACAGGATGCCATTGTCCGAAAAACAATTCCCGCCGACCTATGACTGCGATCCGGTGTCGATTCAGCTCACAAGTTGCAACGCGAACCACAGTTCGGCCCGTACCCCTGGTGAGTCCAGGCTACGGCCCAGCAGCGATTCCACCCGTGAAATGCGATTACGCAGCGTATGCCGGTGCACGCCGAGGCTGGTGGCGGCCGGATCCCACTGACCGTGCGCGGCCAGCCAGCCGCGCAGCGACTCGACCAGCTCGCCCCGGCCCCGCTCGTCGGCCTCGCGCAGCGGGGCCAGCAGCGCCTCGGCCACCGCGACCGCCCGCCGGGGCAGCAGCCCGAGCAGGTCCTCGCCGGCCAGCTCGCCGAACCGGACCACCGGGTGACCGCCCCGGTGCGCGGCGGCCACCGCCTGCCCGGCCTGGCGTACCGCCCGGTCCAGCTCGGCCAGCGGACCCGGCGCGGACAGGCCGATCCGCAGCCCGGCCCGCTGGGCCGGCGCGACCGGATCGGCGTCGGCGGGCAGCAGGGCCAGCAGCTCCCCGTCCCGTTCGGCCAGCAGCGCGGCCGGGCCCAGTTCGGTGTCCAGTAGCTCGTAGCCGGCCCGGCGGGCCGGGGCCGGGCCGTGCAGGGCCGCCACCAGCACCGGCTCGTCCGGCAGCGGCGCGCCGAGCAGGTCCAGGCAGTGCGTGACCAGTTCGTGGTGGCCGGCGGCCAGCAGGTCGAACAGGCCGGTGCGCAGCGCGCGCAGGGCCGAGCGCTGCGCGGCGCCCTGGGCCAGCGCCACGGTCAGCACGGCGGCCGCGGTGTGCAGGATGTGCCGGTCGGCGTCGGTCAGCGGCGCAGGCCGGCCCACCGCCAGCACCGCGCGCGGCCGGTCGCCCAGCACCTGCAGCACCACCTCCTCACCGGCCAGCGACCGGGCGAAGGTGGACACCCCGCGCCGGCCGCGCAACCGGTCCACGTCGGCCCGCAGTGCGTCCAGGCGGGCTGCGGCGGTGGCGGGGGAAGCGGCCGGCACGGCGGTGCCGTCGGTGAGCAGCACCCAGGCGTCCAGCAGCCGGGCCAGCCGGCGCACCAGCGCCGCGACTCCGCCCACCGCCGCTCTGGTCAGCTCCTGCTGGGCGGTGTTGGTGCGCAGCACCCCGGCGTAGGACTCGGCGGCCAGCGCCTCGGCCACCGCGCGGGTGATGGCGATGAACGGGATCGGCCGAGGCACCTCCAGCAGCGGCAGTCCGTGCTCGGCCGCGGCCGCGACCAGCTCGGCGGGCACCCGGCGGTGGGTCAGGCCGACGCCGAAACCCAGCGCGGCCACCCCGGCCCGGGCCAGCGTGGCCGCGTACTCGGCGCAGCGCGGGCCGGTCAGGGCCAGGCCGGTGGTCAGCAGCAGTTCGCCGCCGTCCAGGAACGCGCTCGGGTCGAGCAGCTCGGTGGCGTGAGCCCAGCTGATCCGCCGATCGGTCTGGTCCGCGCCGGCGTGCAGGCGCAGCCGCAGGGCCGGTTCGGCCAGCAGGTCGGCCAGGGTCGGCGGCATGCACACCTCGGTGGACAGAGTGGCCAGTCGGTGACCCAAATATAGCCGAATCGGCAGTTCGCGCCGGACCGGCCGCGGGGCAGGCTTGAGGGGTAGCGGCTGATCACCCACCCAGCTGATTTCCGACTCTGGAGCCCGCCATGACCACGATGTCCACCGAACCCCGGGCCCGGGTGCTGCGCACCGAGATCCCCGGGCCGCGCTCCCGCGAACTGGACGCCCGCCGCCGGGCCACGGTGGCCGCCGGGGTCAGCTCCACCGTCGGGGTCTACGTCGACCACGCCGAGGGCGGGCTGGTCACCGACGTGGACGGCAACACGCTGATCGATCTCGGCTCGGGCATCGCGGTGACCACGGTCGGGCACGCCGCTCCGGCGGTGGTCGAGGGCGTGCGGGAGCAGGTCGGCCGGTTCACCCACACGTGTTTCATGGTGGCGCCCTACGCCGGGTACGTGGAGGTCTGCGAGCAGCTGGCCGAGTTGACCCCGGGCGACCACGACAAGCGGTCGGCGCTGTTCAACTCCGGCGCCGAGGCGGTGGAGAACGCGGTGAAGATCGCCCGGCTGGCCACCGGCCGGCAGGCGGTGGTGGCGTTGGACCACGCCTATCACGGCCGGACCAACCTGACCATGGCGCTGACCGCGAAGTCCATGCCCTACAAGCACGGCTTCGGCCCGTTCGCCCCCGAGGTGTACCGGGTGCCCGGCTCCTACCCGTTCCGTGACGGACTGTCCGGCCCCGACGCGGCCAGGCGGGCGATCGGCATGATCGAGAAGCGGGTCGGCGCGGACGCGGTGGCCGCGGTGATCCTGGAGCCGATCCAGGGCGAGGGCGGGTTCATCGTGCCCGCGCCCGGCTTCCTGCCCGCCATCGCCGAGTGGGCCACGGCCAACGACGTGCCGCTGATCGCCGATGAGATCCAGACCGGGTTCTGCCGCACCGGCGCCTGGTTCGCCAGCGAGCACGAGGGCATCGTGCCCGACCTGATCACCACCGCGAAGGGCATCGCCGGCGGGCTGCCGCTGGCCGCGGTGACCGGCCGGGCCGAGCTGATGGACGCGGTGCACGCCGGTGGCCTCGGCGGCACCTATGGCGGCAATCCCGTGGCCTGCGCGGCGGCGCTGGGCGCCGTTGCGACCATGCGGGAGCAGAAGCTTTCCGTTGCCGCGCAACGCATCGAGACCTTTGTCGTGCCTCGGCTGACCGAACTGGCCCAGCGGCATCCGGCGATCGGCGAGGTGCGCGGCCGGGGCGCGATGCTGGCCCTGGAGTTCGTGGTGGCGGGCGGCACCGAGCCGGATGCGGGCGTGACCGGTCGAATCGCGGGGGCCTGCCACGAGCAGGGCGTGCTGGTGCTGACCTGTGGCACCTACGGCAACGTGATCCGGCTGCTGCCGCCGCTGAGTTTGACCGAAGATCAACTGGACGAAGGGCTGGCCGTGCTGGAGTCGGCGGTGGCGGAGGAGTTGGCATGACGGAGTTCGGGTACTGGGTCGCGGGCAAGCCGGGGGAGAGCGCGCCCACGGTATATATCAGGAGTCCTTACAACGACGCGGTCGCCGGACGGCACGGCGTGCCCACCGCGGCCGAGGTCGAGCAGGCGGTGGCCGCCGCCGACGCCGCCCGCGCGGTGACCGCGGCCGGTTCGGCCGCGTCCCGGGCGGCCGCGCTGCAGCACGTGAGCCGGCGGATCACCGAGCGGGCCGAGGAGTTCGCCCAGCTGATCACCGCCGAGTCGGGCAAGCCGATCGTCTGGTCCCGGGTCGAGGTCACCAGGGCCGCGGCCACCTTCGGCTGGGCGGCCGAGGAGGCCCGCCGGTTCTCCGGCACGGTGCAGCGGCTGGACACCGACGCGGCAGGCGCCCCGAGGACCGCGCTGGTGCGCCGGGTGCCGCGCGGGCCGGTGCTGGGCATCACGCCGTTCAACTTCCCGCTCAACCTGGTGGCGCACAAGGTCGCGCCGGCCATCGCGGTGGGCGCGCCGATCGTGCTCAAACCGGCCCCGGCCACCCCGCTGACCGCGCTGCTGCTGGGCGAACTGCTGGCCGAGACCGACCTGCCCCCGGGCAGCTGGTCGGTGCTGCCCACGGACAACGAGGTGGCCGCGCAGTTGGTCGCCGATCCGCGGCTGCCGGTGGTGTCGTTCACCGGGTCGGTGCCGGTGGGCTGGGGCATCGCCGAGGCCGCGCCGCGCAAGCACGTCACCTTGGAACTGGGCGGCAACGCCGCGGTGGTGATCTGTCCGGACTGGACCGAACTGGCCGAGGCGGCCACGCGGGTGGCGACTTTCGCGATGTACCAGGCCGGTCAGTCGTGTATCTCGGTGCAGCGGGTCTATGTGGCCCGGGAGCACTACGAACGGTTCCGCGAGCTGCTGGTGGCCGAGGTGGCCGCGCTGGGCACCGGCGACCCGGCCGATCCGGCGACCCAGGTCGGTCCGCTGATCAACCCGGCCGCGGCCGAGCGGGTGCGGGCCTGGGTGGCCGAGGCGGTGGACGCGGGCGCGCGGCTGCTCGCCGGCGGGCCGGGCGAGGGCAGCACGGTCGCGCCGACCGTGCTGGCCGACGCGCCGGAGACGAGCAAGGTGATGGCCGAGGAGGTGTTCGGGCCGGTGGTGTGCGTGGCGCCGGTCGACTCGGTGGCCGAGGCGTTCGGGCGAGTCAACGCCTCGAAATTCGGGTTGCAGGCCGGGGTGTTCACCCATGACCTGCGCACCGCGTTCGCCGCCTCGGAGCAGTTGGACGTGGGCGGGGTGATCATCGGCGACGTGCCCTCGTTCCGGGCCGACCAGATGCCCTACGGCGGGGTGAAGGACTCCGGAGTGGGCCGGGAGGGCCCGGCCGCGGCCATGGACGACCTCACCGAACCGAGAGTGACCGTGCTGCCCGGCGGCTGACCCCGCCGGATGGGCATAAGCCCCGGCGAGCGCGCCCGGTGATCCCACCGGGCGCGGTCACTGTGTGAGATCACGCCCGGATCGGTTCGTGGGGGAATGTCCCCACTTTTGCCGCCCCGGTGGGCCGTTGTGCCGTCCTGGTCGTGCGCATGTCGCACCATGCGGGGGCGGCAGGGAAGTTCGACCGCTTTCCGGTGGGAGCGTGCACACGGCTGGCGCAACCCGAGTGGTCTTTCGGGCGTCCACCGTGGCAGAGGCGCAACAATTTCTTGGGTGTTGGGAGCCGCCTTCGTTCCGGTATCGGACCGGCTGATGTCAGCCGCTCGGACCTTGGTGGAGGTGACATGACGGGCTCGTCCGACCTGACGGGTGACCCTGCGGGCAGCGACTCCGCCGACCCGGCGCAGACCACGGAACCCGCCGCGGACCCCGACGCACCGTCGCGGATGGCCAACATCCAGGTCGGTCTGCAGCGGTTCGGCGGTTATCTGGCCGGGATGGTGATGCCCAACATCGGGGCGTTCATCGCCTGGGGTCTGATCGCCACCCTGTTCGAGCCGGACGGCTGGATACCCAACGCCACCGTCGCGCATCTGGTCAATCCGACCATCGACTATCTGCTGCCGGTGCTGATCGGCTACACCGGCGGCAGGCTGGTGCACGGGCAGCGCGGCGCGGTGGTCGCCTCGATCGCCACCATCGGGATCGCGGTCGGCGCCTCGGTGCCGATGTTCCTGGGCGCGATGCTGGTCGGCCCGTTCACCGCCTACCTGCTCAAGATCTTCGACCGGCACGTGCGCCCCAGGGTGCACGCCGGATTCACCATGCTGGTGGACAACTTCTCCATCGGCATCCTCGGCGGCACGTTCGCGGTGCTGGGCATGCTGGCCATCGGTCCGGTGCTGCAGTGGCTGACCTGGTGGCTGGGCAACGGCGTGCAGTACCTGGTGACCATGCGGCTGCTGCCGCTGGCCTCGATCATCATCGAGCCGGCCAAGGTGCTGTTCCTCAACAATGCGGTGAATCACGGAATTCTCGGGCCGATCGGCGCGGAACAGACCATGGCGCACGGCAAGGCCATCGAATTCCTGATGGAAACCAATCCCGGTCCGGGACTGGGAATTCTGCTGGCGTTTCTGCTGTTCGGGCCGCGTTCGCTGCGCCCGTCGGTGCCCGGCGCGATCATCATCCACTTCCTCGGCGGCATTCACGAGATCTACTTTCCTTATGTGCTCGCCAAACCGCGGATGGTGCTGGCCATGATCGCCGGTGGCGCGATGGGTGTGCTCACCTTCGTGATCACCGGAGCGGGGACGATTTCCACGCCGTCGCCGGGAAGTATCATCGCGGTCCTCGCGGTGACCCCGAAGGACAGTCTGGTCGGCGTGCTGTCCGGGGTGTTCATCGCGGCGGGCACCACGTTCCTGGTCGGCTCGGCGCTGTTCGGCTTCGGTCATCCGGAACGGGCCCGGGCACGGGCCGAAGCCCTCGCCCGGCCGGAGGTCCCGGCCGCCACCCGGACCCAGAAGATGGCGGGTGGGCTGCCGACATGAACGCGATCACCGGCTCGCAGGTGCGCAAGATCGTGGTGGCCTGCGACGCTGGCATGGGCAGCAGCGTGCTGGTCGCATCGCAGCTGTCCTCGGCCCTGAAGGCGTTTTCGGTGACGGTCGACCACACCCCGGTGAATGGCATTCCGGCCGACGCGGATATCGTGCTGTGCCAGCGGGGGCTGGTGGCCCGGGTGCGTTCGGTCGTGCCGGAGAAAGTGGTGCTCGGTTTCCAGCTTTTTCTCGGTGATCCGGTGTTCGACCAGGTGACCAGGGCAATCAAGGACGGTGAGCGACTTGTCGGCTGACGCGGAAGTGCTGAGCCCGGAGGCGATCCGCCTCGGTCTGACCGCGGCCGGCAAGCGGGACGCGATCGTCCAATGTGGACAGGCGCTGGTCGAGATCGGCGCGGTCACGCACGAGTACATCGAATCGATGTGCGAGCGGGAAAACGGCGTGTCCACATTTGTCGGTCGCGGCGTGTCCATTCCGCACGGCACCGAATCCGCCCGGCAATACGTGCGCCGCACCGCGCTGGCCGTGCTGCAGTTTCCGGCCGGAGTGGACTGGGCCGGCGATCCGGTCTCGGTGTGCGTGGCCATCGCCGCGGACGGCGACAAGCACGTCGGCCTGATGTCGATGCTGGCCCAGTTGCTGTTGGACGAACGGCGGGCCGAGGAACTGTGCACGGCGGACGATCCGCAGGTCGTGCTGGATCTGTTGCGCGGTGACTCCGGGCGGGGCGCCGACGAGCCGCGGCCGATCGCGCCGAACCGGCCGACCGCCCCCACCATGCGCAGGCCGACCTCGGTTCGCGCGCGTCTTGGCTATCCGCCCGCACCGCGTGGGTCCTCGGCGACACTGCGTAAGTGAGGGGAATCCCGTTGTGTTGACCACTCGGCCCCCGATTGGCGACCGGGCCGGGAGCATGTCGTCATTCTGTAGGGTATGAGTACCGACTCGCGCGCTGCGACCACTGTGTCGCCGGGCGCGGTGGCGGCGGCCGACGGCGCCGAGCTGGTCGTGGAGCCGTGTGGCCCGCATGTGCTGATCCGTCACCGCGACGAGGAGCCGTGGGAACGCTCCGTACTCACCGGGTATCAGGTGCCCCCCGGGGATGTCGTGGTGCTGGCCTCCGCCGCCGCGCACCGACTGCACTCGCTGCCCGAACTGCTGCCCTCGGTGTTGCCGGGGGTGCTGATGCCCACCGGGCAACGGAATGGGCTGTCCGGGCACGTGCCGCGGGTGAACCGGATCTGGCTGGCCGTCTCCGGGGTCGGGGACGCCAACCGCAACTGGGGCAACTGGCTGCATCGCATGGCCGAGCAGTTCGGTGTGGAGATCCTGGCCCCGCACGGCACCCTGGTGCTGGTGCCCGGCGGCACGCTGTTCGTGGCCGCCCGGGCCGGACACTCCGGCTGGCTGCGCTATCGCGCCGACGCCCCTGGGGTGCTGACCACCTCGCGCTACCCAGTGCCGCTCTGGGATGCCGCCCTGCCCCGGCAGCCGCTGGCCGTGGCTGGCCTGGTCGCCGATCCGGTGCCCGCCGGCCTGGCCGTGCGGGAGGCCGGTGCGCCCCCGATCACCGGTGACGACCTGGCCTTCGCCGTGCCGGTGCACGGCGGCCAGCCCAAGCTGATCCTGGGCCGCCCGGGCGACGGGCTGATGTCCCCGGACGCGGTGGCCGCGCTGGTCGGCCGGCTGCACCCCACGGTGCGCGGCCAGCTGCTGGTGGTGCCGGTCGCCACCGGGCCTTCCGATCCGCACTGGCTGGCCGCGCTGGCCGACAAGCTCGGGCAGGACGTGGTGGCCAGCCGGGGCATGCAACTGGTGGACCACTCCGGGATCCAGCAGACCATCGTGTTCGACGACCACGGCAGCCAGCTGTTCCGGCCGTTCGGCACCGTGGTCCGGCAGCGCCCGCGAGTGTCCGCTGTGGACATAGTGGATATCGCGCCCGCGCCGCGTGGCTGGTCGCGCTGCGGCGCCCGGCACTACCGACCGGACGCCGCCGAGTCCCCGGCCCGGGCCGAGGTGACGCCCGCGGGCCTGGTGCTCAACCTCAACGGCGCGCCCGCCGCGCCGGCGGCGGCCTTCGATCCGGTCGGCTGGACCATCACCGTGGGCTCGCCCGCCCGGCCGGTGACCGAACCGCTGATCCTGGGCCTGGAACGACTGATCGCCGGGCTGACCGGGGATCAGTTGCGCACCGCGCGGATCAAGGTGGTCGGCTCGGTCAACGGTGTGGACGGCCTCCGGCTGATCTCCTTCGCCGAGGAGAACGGCGTGGTGCTGGACCTGGTCGCGCCCGCCGAGGAACCCGAGCCCGGCCCGGACTCGGAGCGCACGGTCAGCACCCGGCTGCCGTTCGACCAGGCGGTGGCCCCGGCGGTCACCCTGGCCCAGCCGCCGATCGAGTTGCTGGACGCGGACTCGCGCACCATCACGGTGTCCGCGCACATGGTGGCCGACCTGGTGCTGCCGTCCACTTCGGACGGTCCGGTCGCCGACAAGAAGGCGGACCGGAAAAAGACCGACGAGCAGCCGGCCGTCGAGGACGACTCGCGGACCGTGGTGGTGCCCGCCGACTCGATCACCGAGATGGCCTGGCCGACGCCCTCGGACGACGAGGACGAGAACCCGATGGACGCGGGCACCTCGCGGATCGACCCGCCGCCCGCCCGGCGACCCGCCCGATCCGACCCGCCGCAACCCGCCCGCCCAGCTTCGGCGTCGGCTGGACGTCGGACGGCCGCGACGCCGGACACGTCGGCCCGTTCCCTGGGGAAACAGTCCGCCCCGAGCCAGGCCGCCCCGAGCCAGGCCGCGCCGAGCCAAGCCGCGCCGAGCCAAGCCGCCCCGAGTCAGCCCGCGCCGACCCCGTCGGCCGCGCCGGTGTCGAACGCGACGGCCCCGCGGATGCCGAGCCGCGCACCGCTGATGCCGAGCCGCGCGCCGCTGAGCCCGCAGGAACTGGCCAACAGCCTGGAGGACACGCTCACCGGCATGCGCCCGATCACCGAGTCGGACGCTCCCGGCTCGCGGCCCGCCACCCCGCCGCCGGTGCCCTCGCCCGCCCCGGCCCCGCCCGCGTCGATCCCCACCGCGACGGCCCCGCCGACCACCCCGACTCCGGCCGCCACCCCGCCGGTCGCGCCCGCTCCGATGCCCGGTGCGGTGCCGCTGTCCTCGCCGGTGCCCACCTCGATGTCTGCGCCCGCAACGATGTCGGCGCCCGGGCCGGTGCCGACCTCGGCCGCGCCGGTGGCCACCTCGTCCAATCCGGCGATGGCTCCGGTCACGGTCGCCTCGGGCAACCGGGCCGCGCCGGCGGCCCGCACCGCCGATCCGGTCTACCTGTCCGCGACCCCGCCGCCCGACCGGCCCAGCAAGCAGGGCGAGCAGGACGCGTTCAGTCAGCAGGCGGCCGGGGAGTTCAACGAGGCGCTGGCCATCGTCAACGCCGCGCTGGCCACCTGGCCCGCGCTGCGCAACATCTCCGCCACCGGCGTGGATTCCGCGGACGCCCGCGCGGTCAAGGTGGACTACGTCGCGGTGTGCCTGTACCTGAGTGCGGGCGGGCACAGCGCGGCCCGGCTGAACACGGTGCTGCGCTCCGGCCATCCGGTGGCCGAGCCCGGTTACGTGCCCTGCCTGGTGTCCGGGCTGCGCCGGCTGCCCACCCACCGGCGGCCGGTGATGCGCCAGGCGCGGCTGGAGGGCGCGGTCCAGCAGTGGTATCCGGTGGGCCTGGTGCTCACCGAACCCGGGTTCCTGTCCACCAGCGTGGCCACCGACATCACCGTGGCCGGGGCCGACGTGGACTACCTGATCTGGCCCCGCTCGGCCCGGCGCACCTCGGCGCTGGCCATGGGTCAGCCGGTGGCCGAGGCGGTGTTCTTCGCGGGCACCCGGTTCCGGGTGCTGGCCGTGCGCACGCTGGACGAGGACGCCGAACTGCCGGACGGGCCGGAGCGGCCGCGCACCGCGGTGCTGTTGCGCGAACTGCTGCCGCACGAAGAGGTGTCCGTCGGCGCGCTGACCGACGTGGACCAGGAAACGTTGTCCCGGTTGGACAAGGTGCTGGCCGAGCGGCACACCGTGGCGGTGCGCGTGCTGGACGATCCGGATGTGGTCTGGCGGCTGGCCGCCGAACCGATCGGCCTGGTCGAAGGCCAGCCCGGCGCGCAGGGCGGCATGGCCACGCTGGCCGCGGTGGGGAGCGGAGCATGATCGGGTCCGGTTCGATCGAGTCCGGCTGGCCGGTGCCGATCCGCAGGCCGCTGCTGCTGCCGGAGATCGCGCCGCCGACCGTGCCGCCGTTGCCGCCGCCCGGCCCGGTGACGCCGACCGGCGGTCCGCGTCCGGAGTTCACGCCGTTTCCCATGCCCCGCCCCAAATCCCGCAAGCGCTGGCCCTGGCGACTGGACCGCGGATGAGAAACGTCCTGCGCCTGCTGGCCATCGTCGCGTTGGGCTGCTCGGTCGCGATCCCGGCACTGCCCGCGGCCGCGGCCACCGGCAGCAACTGCGCGACCCCGCCGGTGACCACCGACCCGACGGTGCCGTGGGCGCAGGTTCAGCTTGCCCCGCAACGGGTCTGGGACCTGACCGAGGGCGCGGGCATCACCGTCGGCGTGGTGGACAGCGGGGTGGACGCGACCACCCCGCAGCTGGCCGGCCGGGTGCTGACCGGCAAGGACGTGATCAACCCGGGCAACGGCCCGGCCAACACCGACTGCTACGGCCACGGCACGTTCGTGGCCGGCATCATCGCCGCCGCGCCCGTGCAGGGCGCCGGATTCGCCGGCGTGGCGCCGCAGGCGACCATCCTGCCGGTGCGGGCGGCCAACGACGCCAACAGCGGCTCGGCCGACGCGCTGGCCCAGGGCATCCGGGTCGCGGTGGACGGCGGCGCCCAGGTGATCAACGTGTCGGCCAGCACCAACCTGCCCGACGCGCAACTGGAAGCGGCGGTGGACTACGCCGAGCAGCACAACGTGGTGGTGGTCGCGGCCGCGGCCAACGGCCAGCAGCAGGGCGACCCGGTGACCTACCCGGCCTCCTATCCCACGGTGCTGGCGGTCGGCGCGGTGGGCGCCAACGGCACACTGGCCAGCTTCTCCGAGACCGGCAAGTACCTGAGCCTGGTTGCGCCGGGGGAGAACGTGGTGAGCATCGGGCCGGGCGGCGGCGGCCAGTGGCAGGGCAGCGGCACCAGTTACGCCGCGCCGTTCGTGGCCGGAGTGGCCGCGCTGGTGCGGGCCTACCACCCGCAGTTGTCCGCGGCGCAGGTGCGCGACCGGCTGGAGGCCACCGCCGACCACCCGGGCACCACCATGCCCGACCCCGGATACGGTTGGGGCACGGTCAATCCGCTGGCCGCGGTCACCGCCGTGCTGCCCGAGGAGGGCGCCGCGGGAACCGTGGTGACCCACCTGCCCTCGATTCCCAAACCCGTGGTGCCCAAGCCCGATCGGCTGGCCGGTGTGCTCACCGTGCTCGGCGTGTTGGGACTGATCGGCGTGGGCAGCCTGACCTGGTTGTGCACCACGATCTGGCGCCCCGGGTCCCGGCGGACCTGGCGGCGGCGCACGGTGCGGGTGACCGGCGGGCGAACTTCCTAGTGTCCTGCGCCGGAATTGCCACCATGATTTCTGGCGCAGGACACTAGCGACGAAGCTGAAAAAGAGGGGTGCGGTCGGGTGTTGGAGGAACTGGCCCGCAGGCATGCCTGGGCCGATGACGAGAAGCGGACCCCGCCGATGACCATCACCGCGGTGTCCGGGGCCGACGACGAGCGGGTGACCCGCGTGTTCGGCGGGGACATCGCCACCGCGCGGCGGATGACCTTCGAGGAAGCCGGGCACTGGAACAAGTTCGGCCGGCTGCCCTACAGCCGCGCCGGACGGCACTGCGTGCAGGTGGTGTCGGCGGATGAGCGCAAGGTCGTGGTCATCGAGAACCATGGCGCGCACGGGGCGCTGCCGGAGATCGCCCGGCGGGCCAGCGCCAACGGGGCTGAGTTCATGAGCGTGCACTGGCTCAACGACGCCGACTACCAGGTGATGCACGCGGTGGACGGCGTGGTGGACGCGGTGTTCGATCCGCTGGAGTTCGCCTACTATCCGGAAGAGGACCCGGAACCGCCGCAGCCGCCGGCCTACGTGCCGGACTGGGCGGCCGCGGCCGGGTTCCACATCGAGCGGGTGGGCGCGACGTCCATCGCGTTGCTGGAGACGATGCTGGACGTGCGGGTGGATCCGGTGTGGCTGCTGATCCCGCTGCGCACCGTGGGCGTGCCGCCGACCGACCGGCTGTTCACCGACCTGGCCGCCGCGACCACCTGGTGATCACCCCCGCCACCACCTGGTGATCAGCCGAAAATCGCCGATATAGCGGCGAAATTCTCGTCGTCCAGGTCGGTGGCGATGGCCTCGCGGACCGCCTGCCACTGGGTTTGCGAGCTCGGTGAGACGATCGGCGCGGGCCGGGCCGGGTAGGCCCGGAGCCAGGCCAGGGCCAGTCCGGCCACGCTGATTCCCTTGTCCCGGGCCACCTCCCGCAGCCGGGCGACCCGGTCCAGGTTGGCCTGGGTGTGCATGCCGGTGTAGTAACGGTCCCCGGCCACCGCGATCCGGCTGCCTGCCGCGGGCGCCGCGCCGTCCAGGTAGCGCTCGGACAGCACGCCCCCGGCCAGCGGCGAAAACGCCAGGTAGCCAAGGGATTCGGCCTGAACGAGCGGCAGCAGGCCGGCCTCGTCGTCGCGGCTGAGCAGGCTGAAACCGTTCTGCACGAACTCCGGCCGGGGCAGTCCGGCCTCGGCTGCCGTGCGCAGCAACGATTCCAGCAGTGGCGCGTCCACGTTGCTGACCCCGTAGGCGCGGATCTGCCCGGCCGCCTGCGCGGCGGCGAACGCGGTCAGCGTCTGTTCGAGCGGGGTGTGCGGATCGGGCGCGTGCGAGAGGTACAGATCGACCTGGCCCAGCCGCTGGATGCTCTGTGCCAGCTGGGTTTCGATGTGCGCGGCGGACAGGTCGACGCCGGACTGCCCGGCCCGCACGAGACCGCCGACCTTGGTCTGCACGAGCACCCCGGCCGGCTGCCGCTCGGCCAGCCAGCGGCCGACCGTGCGCTCGCTTTCCCCACCACCGTAGGAATCCGCGGTGTCCACGACCCGGATGCCCTCGGCGTGGGCCTCGGCCAGCCGGTCAAGGCCCTGCTCGACAGACAGGCCCAACCCCCGGGTGGCCGCGGCCCCGCCGATGCCGCCGATCGCGCCCGCACCGAAGATGAACTCGGTGATCCGGATGCCGGACCGGCCAAGGGGTCGGGTGTCCAACCTCGTTACTCCTGCTTCTCGACCGCGCCGGGCACCAGCGGGGTCTGCACCAGGCGCACGGTGCGCCGCCGGTTGACGAACTGGGCCCGGCCCGGGGGCAGCGTCTTGGGCCGCAGATCGCCGAGGAACTTGCCCTCGTCCTTGGGGCAGGAGAACAACATCGCCGGGGTGCCCAGCTCCCACATGCGCCGGATCACCGGGTCCATCATCGCCCGGGAGGCACCGGCCGTGCTGCGCGCGATGATCAGGTGCAGACCGATGTCCGAGCCCTGCGGCAGCATCGGCAGCAACGGCATGAGCGGGCCGCTGCTGCCGCCGCCGGCCAGTTCGTAGTCGTCGACGATGAAGAACAGCCGCCCACCCTTCCACCAGTCGCGCTTGCGCAGCCGTTCCGGGGTGATCTCCGGGCCGGGGATGCGGGACTGGAACAGCCCCGACGCCTCCTGCACCGTGGTGGCCAGGCTGTCCGCGGCCACCGAGTAGCCCAGCTGGTTCTCCTGCGGGATGGTGTTGTGCAGTTCGCGGCGGAAGTCGGCGAACACCACCCGGGCCTTGTCGTTCGGATAGTGCGCGGCGATGGCCTTGGCCAGGTGCCGCAACATGTTCGTCTTGCCCGACTCCACGTCGCCGAAGATCATCAGGTGCGGGTTGATGTCGAAGTCGTGCCACATCGGGCCGAGGTGCAGTTCCTCCATGCCCAGCGGCACCCGCATGTCCAGCTCCGGCTCCGGCGCCGTGGGCCCGGGCAGCTCCTCCACCGGCAGCACGTCCGGCAGCAGCCGCACCTGCGGCGCGGTCGGCGCGCCGGGCACCGCGACCGCCGAGACCAGGTCCTGGGTGGCCTCGGCGAGGTCGTCGGTGGCGCCCCGGCCGTCGATGCGCGGCAGCGCGGTCAGGAAATGCAGCTTGTCCATGGTGATGCCGCGACCGGGAATGGCAGGCACCTTGGCCGCGACCCGGGAGCCCACCTCGGACTCGATCGGGTCACCCAGGTGCAGCTCGAACCGGGTGCCCAGCACGTCGCGCAGCCACGGCCGCATCTCCGACCACCGGTTGGCCGCGACCACCAGGTGGATGCCGAAACCCAGGCCACGCACGGCCAGTTCGGAGAAGTGCGTGTCCAGTTCGTCGTAGTCCTGCTTGATCGAGTACCAGCCGTCCACCACGAGGAACACGTCGCCGTAGGGGTCGATGTCCTTGAACTGCCCGCGCCGCCGGGCCCGCCGGTAGCTGCCCATCGAGTCGATGTTGTGGTCGGCGAAGATCTTCTCCCGGCGGGCCAGCAGGTTGGCCAGCTCCAGCACGGTCCGGGTGACCTTGTCCCGGTCCAGGCGGTTGGCGATGCTGCCCACGTGCGGCAGGCCGGACAGCGAGGCCAGGGTGCCACCGAAGTCCAGGCAGTAGAACTGGACCTCCTCGGCGGTGTGGGTCAGCGCCAGACCGCAGATCAGCGTGCGCAGCGCGGTGGACTTGCCCGCCTGCGGGCCGCCGACCACGGCCACGTTTCCCTTGCCCGCGGCCAGGTCCGCGGTGAGCAGCTCGCGTCGCTGCTGGGCCGGCAGGTCGATCATGCCCACCGGGGTGACCAGCGCGCCGGCCTGGTACTCGCCGACCGGGCGCAGGCCCAGCGTCGGGTGCTCCACCAGCGGCGGCAGCAGTTCGTCCAAAGTGGCCGGTTGCTTGAGCGGGGGCAGCCACACCTGGTGCGCGGCCGGGCCGATGCCGCGCAAGCGCTTGATCATCAGGTCCAGCAGGGTGACGGCCTTTTCCTTGCTGGGCTCCGGTTCCTCGATCTCCGGTTCGACGTCCACCTTGGGCTGCAGGTAGTCGGTGGAGAAGGAGACCAGCTGTTCCTGGATCTGCGAGCGGTCCCGTTGCCGGTTGTTCGTCCGGTAGCGGCCCGAGGCGTAGGCCGCCTTGAACCGCACCAGCGTCTGGATGTCCTGGCGCAGATAACCGTTGCCGGGACTGGACGGCAGCTCGTAGGCGTCCGGCACGCCGATCACCGAGCGGCTTTCCATGGCCGAGAAGGTGCGCAGGCCGATCCGGTAGGACAGGTGGGTCTCCACCTTGTGGATGCGGCCCTCGTCCAGTCGCTGACTGGCCAGCAGCAGGTGCACGCCGAGGCTTCGGCCCAGCCGGCCGATCATGGCGAAGGTGTCGATGAATTCCGGTTTGCTGGACAGCATTTCGGAGAACTCGTCGACCACGATGAATAGCGCGGGCATCGGCTCCAGCGGCACACCCTCGGAGCGGGCCTGCTCGTAGTCGCGGCGGGAGGCGTAGTTGTGCGCCCGCAGGTGTTCCTGCCGCCGGTTCATCTCACCGGCCAGCGCGTCCTGCATGCGGTCGACCAGTTCCAGTTCCTCGGCCAGGTTGGTGATGATGGCCGAGGTGTGCGGCAACTGCTCGAAACCGAGGAAGGCCGCGCCACCCTTGAAGTCCACCAGCACGAAGTTGAGCTGTTCGGACGGATGGGTCGCGGCCAGCGCGAGCACCAGGGTGCGCAGCAGTTCGGACTTGCCGGACCCGGTCGCGCCGATCAGCATGCCGTGCGGGCCCATGCCGTCCTCGGCCGACTCCTTGAGGTCCAGTTCGATGACCCGGCCGGTGTTGGTCATGCCGATCGGCACCCGCAGCCGCTGCCGGGCGGTGCGCCCGGACCGGTAGGCCACCGGGTCCAGGGCGCTCAGATCGGGAATGCCCAGCAGACTGGTCAGGTCGTAGTCGGCGGCCAGCGGTTCGCTGGTGTCGACGGTCTGGCCGATCTGGTAGCGGGCCATGGTGCGGGCCAGCGAGGAGGCCGCGGACACGGTGAGGGCGTCGGCCTGGCACAGCGGCGTGGTGGTGGACTTGCCCAGCCGGTCGAAGCTGACCGTGCCGATCTTGTGCTCGCCGATGTCCAGCAGTAGCGCGTGCTGACGGGGCTGCCAGGCCAGCGCGCCGGACACGTCAAGGACCACCGTGTTGCGGTAGCCGCCCGCGTCCAGCCGGTGGTCGGTGGGCACGGACACGCCGTCCAGCACGATCACCACCAGCGGCTCGGAGTTGGTGATCGGGGTGTCCGGTTCGAACCGGGGCCGGCCGGCGAAGGCGTCCCCGCCCAGCAGCCGCTCCAGTTCGAACACGTTTCCGGTGACCAGCCGGACCTGGCCCGCGGCATCCCGGTTGTCCGGGTCCTGGGCGTGCGGCAGCCACTTCACCCAGTCCCAGCACCAGCGCGCGGAATCCCCGGCGCACACCGCGACCCGCAGATCGCCGGGGGCGTGCGAGGTGACCAGCTGGGCCAGGATCGACCGGACCAGGCCGCGGCTCTGCTCCTCGTCGCCCTTGAGCTGGATCTGCGCGAACCCGCGCAGATACACCGCGATCGGCGCGTTGGGCAGCGCCGAGTAGGCCCGCAGGAACCGGCGCAATGCGTGTGCGGACAGCGGCTCCAGGTCCTCCACCGGCTTGGTCTCCGGCGGCACCAGTTGCAACGCGGAGCGCTGCATGCCCAGTCCGATGCGGATCTCGCCGAAGTCCTCGTGCACCGGCCGCCGCTCCCACAGCCGGCTGGACAGCGCCAGCGACCACAGCGAACCGGGGTCCGGGTGCAGCCAGCGGGCCGCGCGCTGCTGGGCGGCCAGCTTGCCGCGCACCTGCTTGCGCATCTGGGACAGGTACCGCAGGTAGTCGCGGCGGGCGCCGTGCAGCCGGGTCTTGCGGTCGTTGGAGGACCGCATCACCTGGGTGAAGGCCATGCCGACGGCCGAGACGCCCATCAGGCCGGCGCCGATGTAGGTGATCATCCCGGAGCCGGGGCGCACGAAGATCAGGACCATGGCCAGCGAGGACAGGCCCATCGGCAGGTACATCAGGACCGAGCTGATGCCGGCCAGGGTCTTCTCCGGGACCGTCGGCGGCTCCTGCAGCGGCAGCTCACCGCTGGGCGGCACCGGACCGGTGCGGCGGGCCTGGCGGACGAAGGAAATCGTGGACACTGCGCTCTGCTTCCGTAGCTGAGGGGTTTCCCGCGAATCGGGTCCGGGGGCGTAGTACCGGTCACCCGGTCACGCGCGCGCGGTTACCGTCCGCAGTGTCACGGTTCTCCACCGCCAGGAAGGAATCGGACACAACAGTGGCTATTTCGGAAGAGCGCACCGAGCATCGCACAAGTGCGCCGACAAGGCTACGACTGGTTCTCGGTTCGGGAACCACGGAGTTGGCGTTGCCGGGCGATGTGCCGTTGCTGGATCTGCTGCCCGCGGTGCTGGCCCGGCTCGGACACGGGCTGGCCGATCAGGGCGTGGACCACGAAGGCTGGGTGCTGCAACGACTCGGCGAGGCGCCGTTGGACGAGACGCGCACGCCGGCTGAGCTGAACCTGCTGGACGGAGAGATGGTCTACTTGCGACCACGCTCCGACCAGTTGCCCCCGGTCGACTGGGACGACCTGGTCGACGGGGTGGCCGATCAGGTGCGCAAGCGGACCGATGTGTGGACGCCCCGGCTGTCCCGCTGGATGCTGGTCAGCGCGGCCGCGGCCGCGCTGCTGACCGGTTTCGTCCTTGTTCTGCTGTCCGGGCCCACCGTGCCCTCCGCGGCGACCGCGGTCGGTTTCGCGGTGGTGCTGCTGGTGTTCGCCAGTGTGGTGTCCCGGGTGGTGCGCGATCCGGTCACCGCGACCGTGCTGGCCGGGGTGGGCTTCGCCTACGCCGTGCTGGGCGGCTGGTTCGGTCCGGAGGTGCTCGATCCGGGGGTGGCGCTGGCGCCGCGACTGGCCAGCACCTGCGTGCTCGGCCTGGCCGCGCTGGCCATCGGACTGGCCGGGGTGGCCGACGCCGCACTGTTGTTCGTGGGCGCGCTGACCTTCCTGATGCTGGTGCTGGTGCCGGTGCTGATCGCCGCGCTGAGCGCGGCCAGCGGCTGGCAGGCCGCGTCCGTCGGGCTGGTGCTGACCGTCGTGGTCGGCCTGTTCGTGCCGGTCACCGCGTTCAAGCTCGGCGGCCTGACCTTGCCCGCGCTGCCCGCCACGGCCGAGCAGCTGCAGGAGGACATCGACCCGGTCAACTACCAGATGGTGGTGGACAAGGGCGTGGCCACCGCCGGTTACCAGACCGCGCTGCACCTGGCCCTCGGCGCGGCCCAGCTGGTGCTGGCCGCGGTCGTGGTCGATCACGGCGCGACCTGGCCGATGATCCTGGCCGCCGTGTTCGCCCTGGTGCTCTTCCTGCGCTCCCGCCACCTCGGCGGCGCGGTCCAGCGCTGGTCGATGCTGGCGCCCGCCGGCCTGACCGTGGTGCTGGAACTGCTGCGCATCGGCATCGGCAGTGACCCGTTCACCCGGATGACCGGGGTATGGGCGCCGCTGCTGGTGGCCGCGATGGGGTTGCTTCTGGCCAGCGCGAAACTGCCCGAGCGGCGGCTGCGTCCCTACTGGGGTCGCGCGGTGGAGATCTTCGAGTCGATGGCCGCGATCTCCTTGCTGCCATTACTGCTCGCGGTGCTCGACATCTACCACCTGATGCGCGGGCTGGCCGGCTGATGCAGTCTCGACGGGATCAGGTCCAGGCGTACTTCTTCGTCGTCGAACGGCTTGTCGCCGCGCTCATGCACGGCAGGCCGGACGCGCCGGAGACGCCCAACCGGAGGGTGTCCACCGGGGTGGCGCTCGGTCTCATCCTGGGCGCCCTGATCGCCGGCGTGTTCGGCATCTACGGCCTGTTCGTCCCCGGTGGCAACGATTCCTGGCAGAAGGCCGGGGTCATCATCGTGGAGGAGGAGACCGGCGCGCGGTACCTCTACCTCAACGGGGTGCTGCGCCCGGTGCTCAACTACACCTCGGCCAAACTGGCGCTCGGCGATTCCTCGACCACCGTGTCGGTGTCCCAGAACTCGATCACCGGCGTGCCGGTCGGTTCCCCGATCGGCATTCCCGGCGCGCCCGACTCGCTGCCCAAGACGCTGCAGTCCGGGCCGTGGACGGTGTGCACCCAGCCGCCGGACAACGCCACCGACGGCTCGACCGCGAAGGTCACCCTGATGATCGGGGAGAACGTGGGCGCGCCCGCGGCCGACTCGCAGGGCGTGCTGGTGTCCACATCGGACGGTAACCGGTACCTGATCTGGCGCGGCGAAAGATACCGGCTGGCCAGTGACCTCGCGGTGGACGCGCTCGGTTACGGGGGAGTCGATCCGCTGGCGGTGACCGCGGCGTTCATCAGCCCGATCCCGTCCGGCCCGGACCTGACCACCCCGCAGCTGTCCGGCCGCGGCCAGGCAGGCCCGATGATCAACGGCCAGCAGAGCCACATCGGCCAGGTCTACGACGTGAAGAACTCGCTGATCAACACCGATCAGCTCTACCTGGTGCGCCAGGACGGCATGGTGCCGATCAGCAAGACCGTGGCCACCCTGGTGATGGCCGATCCGGCGACCGCGCAGGCCTATCCGGACGGAGCCCCGGCGCCGATCCAGGTCAACCCGGGCGCGCTGGTCGGACTGTCCATCGTGCACGACGCCGATCTGTCCAGCGGCATGCCCTCCTCGCCACCGTCCCTGGTGGACGTGGGCGGCACCTCGGTGCCGTGCATGCGGTTTTCCTGGGGCGCGGGTGGCAACACCAGCGCCGCCCTGGTGCTGGCGGCCAAGTCCTCGGTGGACGCCGACGCGGTGGCCACCGAGGGGCACACCGCGGGCGCGGCGGCCGATCAGGTGGCCATTCCGGCCGGAAACGGCGTGCTGGCCCACGATCTGTCCGCACCGGGGGCCACCCCGGGCACCGAGTATCTGATTACCGAGAACGGAATGCGCTTTCCGCTGTCTTCCGAACAGGTCGCCGCGACCCTCGGATATGCCGAGACTTCCGCGGTGAACGTGCCCAGCCAGCTGCTGATGCTGCTGCCCACCGGGCCGGTACTGGATCCGGCGGCCGCGCTGGCCACCGAGCAGGTGTCGGGCTGAGATGCACACCGCGATCCTGCCGAGGGATACCCCCCGAACCGCACCTGAACGGCGCGAATCCGCTCGGGCGCCGGCCGGATCATGGTCTTATCTGCACGAGGAGCCACGGCAGGTGTGGATCCGGGAATTCTTTTCCACGGCACAGGAGGAGCAACGGTGAGCAGCCCCGCAAGTATTGACAGGAGTTCAATCTCCAATGTCGCGCAGATGCACATCGACACTGCGTCGAACATCGACAAGCAGCGCCAGTTCGTCGAGGAGATCATCGCCGACATGGCGGCTCACTCGACGGGCGACATGGTGACCTCGTGCCAGAACGTCTCCCAGCAGTGGGACGGCGAGATGCGCGACATCTACAACAAGCTGCAGGACATGGCCAACCTGGTCAACCAGGCCGTGAAGCAGTACGGCGCGCACGACTCGGACAACGCCAGCAGCGTGGGCAAGGTCGGCCAGAACATGTCCCCGGTCGGCACCTACCTGGTCGGCTGATCCCAACCCCGGTTTCTCTTCACCAACAAGGAGCAGGCTGAGATGGCCGACCAGATCACTTACCACTACTCGTCGCTGCAGCAGAGCGTCGACGACATCCACAACATCGTCCAGAACATCAACAACGAGATCGACGACCTGGCCTCGCAGGCCAAGACGGCGATGGCGAACTGGACCATGCAGGGTTCGCAGCAGTACCAGCAGGACGTGCAGAAGATCCAGACCGACATGGACAACATCGACGGCACGCTGGACCAGCTGTCCAAGGCCATCGGCGAGAGCGCCACCGCGTTCAACGACCTGGACAACAAGGTCGCGCAGTCGTTTCAGTGACGCGCGCCTAGTTCCGCACGTGGGGAGTCGCCGCTGTGCGGGCGCGCCGATCGGAGTATGGCGGTACCCGGTACGGCGCGCTCGCACAGCGCACCCGGCGAATCCCTTGGCAGCACAGCGTTCCACCGCCGGCGACGAACACCAGACGAGGTTTGAAAGGCCAGGGTCATGAGTTCGGACAAGACCACGATCCACTCCAGTGACCTGCGCAAGATCGCCAACACGATCGGCTCGATCGCGCAGGACACCTCGGCGTTCACCAAGCTGCAGGACCAGAGCCCCAACGCTGGCCAGTTCGACGCCGCCAAGTGGTTGACCGACATCTACACCGACCGCCGGGACGCGCTGTACCAGCACGGTATGGACCTCAAGCAGACGTTCCACGACATGTCGGTGCACCTGAACAACATCGCCGACGACTACGACGCGGCGGACACCAGCAACGCGGCCGGTCTGAAGAAGCTCGACGGTCAGATCGACACCGAGATGAAGACGATGAAGACCGAGATCACCGGCGACGTGCACAACCCGGTGGCCGGGCCCAAGGGTGGCCAGACGTACACCTCGGGCGACAGCAAGAACCCCGGTGGCGACAAGTCGGACATGACGCTCAACAGCGACGGCACGGTGACCGTGACCGGGACCGACAACAAGCCGTACACCGAGGACAGCTCCAAGGACACTCCCAACCCGTACACCGTGTCCTGATCCGGTAGGCCCGGTTCAGCAGGTCCAGTCGAAACCCAGCAGGCGTGACGAGGAGTCCTCACGATGTCCAGCAGCTCCAACCAGGATCCCGGGGCACTCAACCCCGCGGCTCCGACGGGTGAGGACTTCGGTAACTACACCACGTGGGACCAACTGGACAAGCTGACCGCCGAGCTGACCCACAACGGCACCTCGCACGCCGACCTGACGCACAACGCGGCGGCGGAACGGTGGTACGACGCGCAGTTCGCGATCACCGATGCGGTCAAGGCCCTGCAGGGCTGGCACGACAGCTTCGCCACCCAGGTCAAGAACCTCAAGGACGCCTTCCAGGGCGCCGGCGGGGACGCTTTCAGCGACTACGCCACCAAGGTCCTCACCACCACCAAGGACGTGCTCGACACCGTCGCACCGACCAGTGGCGAGGGCCTTGACCTATTGACCGGCAACACCGGCCACGCGATCCAGTCCTTCGCCAACAACTGGTGGCGCGTGGTCTACGCGGTGCACAACCTGGAGCACGCGGACGAGGAAGTCGCCGCCGACAAAGACATACTGGCGTGGGATTTCAACGATCTCACCAAGGACATCGACAACGCCTACCACAACGACGAGAACAACGTCCTGATCCCGGAGCTGCGCTCGCTGCTGGTCGGCATCTCCAATCAGTACATCGACTACGGCCAGAACATGTACCCGCTGCACATCGCCATTCCGGGCACCGGAATGGTCAGCGGCAACGGAAGTGGCACCGGGGCCGGCACGGGTACCGGGACCGGAACGGGCACGGGCACCGGCACAGGGACGGGAACCGGCACTGGCACCGGAACCGGCACAGGGACTGGCACGGGAACCGGAACCGGTAAGGGGAAGGGCAAGGGCGCCGGGAGGGGCAAGGGCACCGGCTCGGGCACCTACGGCGCCGGCTACAAGGCCGGTCTGGCCGCGGCCAAGAAGGCGGCCGACAACGCGATCGGCAACCTGGAGCACAGCGGTTCGGGCTCGGGCAGCGGTTCGGGCACCGGCGGTGGCAAGGGCAGCGGCCAGGGCAGTGGATACGGCTCGGGCGGCGCCGGCGGCGGCACCGGTGGTGGCTACGGCGGCGGCACCGGAACCGGCGGCACCGGCGGTTCGGGCACTCAGACCCAGTCCACCGGTGGTGGCACCGGCGGCGGCGCGGGCGGCGGTTCCAGCCAGGGCAGCAACTCCGCGGCGGCGGCCCGGCAGGCGGCGTTGCAGGCGGCCCAGAAGGCCGCGGACGGCGCGATCAACGGCTTGCAGGGCGGCTCGGGCTCCGGCGCGGGCGCGTCCACCGGCGGCGGTGGGACGACCGGCGGCGGAGGCAGCACGGGCGGTGGTACCGGTGGGGGTACCGGGGGCGGCAGCACCACCGGCGGCGGTGGCGGCGGTTACGCAGGCGGCACGGGCGGTGGCACCGGCGGCGGTTCCGGCGGCGGGTCGAGCAGCAACTCGGCCAACGCGGCCCGGCAGGCGGCGTTGCAGGCGGCCCAGAAGGCCGCGGACGGCGCGATCAAGGGCCTGGAGGGCGGTTCCGGCTCCGGCGCGGGTGCGTCCACCGGTGGTGGCGGCACGGGTGGTGGTGGCACCACCGGCGGTGGGGGCAGCACGGGCGGTGGTACCGGTGGGGGTACCGGGGGCGGCAGCACCACCGGCGGTGGCGGCGGCTCGGCCGGGGGCGCGAACTCCAGCCCGGCGGCCCAGAAAGCCTTGCAGGACGCGCAGAAGGCGGCCGACAACGCGATCAAGGGCCTGGAGAGCGGTTCCGGCTCCGGCGCGGGCGCCTACTCCAGCCCGGCCGCGCAGAAAGCCCTGCAGGACGCGCAGAAGGCCGCGGACAAGGCGATCCAGGGCCTGGAGGGCTCGGGTTCCGGCGCGCTCGGAGGATCCGGTACCGGCGCGGGCGCCGGCGTCGGTTCGGGCACCGGCGCGACGGCAGGCGCCTACACCAGCCCGCAGGCCCAACATGCCTTGCAGGCGGCGGAAAAGGCGGCCGACGGAGCGATCAAGGGCCTGCAGGGCGCGTCCGGTTCGGGCGCGGGCGGCACCGGCGGGGGCTCGGACGCGGGCGCCTACAGCAGTCCGGCCGCGCAGCACGCGTTGCAGGACGCCAAGAACGCCGCGGACAAGGCGATCCAGGGCCTGGAGAACGGTTCGGGCTCCGGCCTCGGCGGCGCGCTGGGCTCCGGTTCCGGCCTGGGCAACGGTGTGGGCAGCGGCACCGGCTCGGCGCTGTCGGACTATCTCAACGGCAGCAGCGGCCAGGCCCTGCACCAGGCCGAGCAGGCCGCGGACAAGGCGATCGAGGCGCTGCCCGGCTACAACGATGGCGGCGCCACCGGCCAGGCACTGCACGCCGCGGAAGCGGCGATGAACAAGGCCATCGAGGGCACGCCCGGATTCGACGCGGGTGCCAGCAGCACCGGCGACCTGACCCACCTGACCGGCGATCTGACCAACCCCGGCGCCACCTCCGGCCTCGGCGGTGGCGGCGGGTCCGTCGGCGGCGGGGGCGGCGTCGGGCTGGACCAGAGCAGCACCGGCGGCCTGAACATGAACACCGACAACGGTTCCCAGCTCGACCTGGCTCCGGCCCAGAACGGCGGAGCCGGTAGCACGACCAGCGCGTTGACTCCCGCGGTCGCCGGTGGCACGACGAGCGCAGCCTCCTCCGAAGGCGGCATGCCGATGGGCATGGGTGGCATGGGCGGGATGGGCGGTATGGGCGCGGCGATGAACCAGGGCAACAAGGAACGTGAGCGCACCACCTGGATGCAGGCCGACGACGGCACCTGGGGCGACGGTCACGGACACGACGGAGAGGACGGCACACCCCCGGTGATCGGTCGACACCACGAGCATCACCATGACCGGTAGCGTGCTGGGCCGACCCGAAACGGTGGATCCGTTGACTCCTCCCGACACGTCCACGCAGGTCAACCTGGACACCGCGTACCAGGAACTGATGGATGCCAACCCGAACGACTTCTACGACCAGGCAGGCACCTTCGACACCATCGCCAACCAGCTGTCCGATCACGCCGGTCAGTTCGGCAACCAGGTCCGCAACCTCAACGAGGTGTGGGATGGTTCCGGCTGGACCGGCTATTCGGATTCGGTCGGCGACCTGAACGGGCACGTGACCTCGCTGATCCAGGCGTTGCGCGACCCCGACTACGCGACCCTGCTTCGCCAGGCGGGCGACGCGCTGGCCTCCGGACAGCAGCGGATCAACGCGCTGAAGTCGCAACGCGACCAGCAGGTGACCAGCGACCCGACGGGCGCGGCCAACGACGCGCCCCGCTACGACTACCTGGCCCAGCAGATCATGCAGGACGTGCAGAACAAGTACGTCCAAATCGGACAGGGGCTCTCACACCTGCCCGACTACACCTCGCAGGGCAACCCGAACTGGACGCCGGGCGACACCCCGCCGCCGGAGATCACCGACACCTCGAAGGTGTGGACCGGCACCGGGTACAACCCCGGCGGCCCGGTGATCACCAGTTCGGGCGGTTTCTTCGGCAACGGCGGTGGATTCTTCGGCAACAACGGCGGCGGTGGGTACGACCCGTTCAGCGGGGTCGCCATCGGCCGCCCGATCGGCGTGGCCGGCGGTACCGGCGAAGGCTGGTTCGGGGTCAACGGCGGCAACGGCAAGCCGGGCGAAGGCATGCTGGTCAGCGATTACCAGCCGATCGTGTCCGGCGTGCTCGGCTCGTCGAAGGGCGCCGCGCTGTCCGGCGAGGGCGACAGCGAGATCGAGCTGACCGCCGACGAGCAGCCGCTGGCCGGCTCCTTTTCCGTGCAGGACGGGGTGTTGCGCGGAACGGCGGCGAAGGCGGCCGAGGAACTGGTCGAGGAGACCGAGCCGGAGGCGCTGGCGCAGGAGCAGGGCCTCGACTCGAACGGCAAGCTCGCCACCAACGGCAAATCGGCGCGGGCCAAGGCGTTGTCCTCCACCGAGCAACTGGCGGACACCCAGACCAGCAGCACGGACAGCACGTCCTCGGCCGACGATCCGAGCAGCGACACGGTGAACACGGTGTCCGCCAGCGGCGGCACCACGACGCCGGCCCTGCACTCGGCGGTCAAGGTGGCCGTCACCCCGGCGACCGCGACCGCGTCGACCACGTCCGGCACGACCACGCCGGCCACCCCGCAGCACGCCGCCGCGCAGACCACGCCCGCCGCCTCGACCACCACGCACAGCACGGCCAGCACCAGCACCGCCGCCCCGGAAGTGAAGGCGGCCACGCCGACCACCACCACGCACAGCGCGGTGAGCACGCCGACCACGTCGACCGGCAGCTCCACGGTCAGCCACGCGGTGTCGGCCGCGTCCACCGGCGGCTCCGGCGCGACCGGCGAAACGGCCGGAAACGTCGCCAACGCAACGGGTTCGCCGACCAACGCGCCGCCCGCGCCGAGCACCGGGGCGCCCGCCGCGTCGGCGGAGAACCCGACCACCGCGCCCAGTGAGGTGGGCAGCCCCACGGTGCCCACCGGCCAGGCCGAGATCCAGCCCAGCGGGGTCACCGAGGCGGTGTCCAGCGGGACGGCGCTGCCCAACCCTTCCGAGCCGTACCAGGTCATCCCGGCCAACGGATCGGCCACTTTGGACGCGGCGGCGACCACCGCGAACCAGGGCACCACGGGCGGCACCGGAACCGCGATGGGCCGCGGCATGATGCCGATGGGCATGGGGGGCGGGGGCATGGTCTCGCCCGACCGGGACCGCACCGCGCTGTTCCACGCCGACGCCGGCGAGTGGGGCCCGGGCATGGGCCTGCCCCTGGCGCTTGGCCGGCCGGAACCGCCGCCCCCGCCCGCGCCGGAGCCGATGCCCGCGCGCAGGCCGGTGCCGCCGGACCCCGACGGCGACTCCAACGGCGGCCCGGACGGCAATGCCGGTCCGGCGCCCGGCCAAACGGGACGCCGCCGCGGCCGGCCCGGTCCCAACGGCCGCGGCGGCCCGAACGGCCAAGGCGGCCCGAACGGCCGAGGCGGTCCGGCGGCCGGAAAGCCGGTCCCCGGAAAACCGGCGCCAGGCAAGCCTGGACCGGCACCACGAGGAGGGAAGAGAAATGGCTAACCCGTTCTCCTTCGATGAGCTGGCCACCGGAGATCTCCAGGACGCGCTCGTCGCGCTGGACAACGAGCAGCGCAAGCTGCGCGAGTTCCAGGACGCGGTGAAGGAGGCCAGCACCACGGTGCGGTCCAAGGACCGGATGATCTCGGCCACCTTCGACGGCCGCGGCGAGCTGACCGAACTGAAGTTCCACAGCACCCGCTACCGCGAGATGGCGCCGGCCGAACTGGCCAACGCGATCGTGACCGTGCTGGCCGAGGGACGCGGCAAGGCCCTGGCCGGCATGGCCGAGCTCAACGGCGCGCCCAAGATCCCCGGCGTGGACTTCGCCGAACTGGCCAGCGGCAAGGCCGACCTGGACAAGGTGATGGGCGCGCTGTTGGGCCCGCTGTTCGGCGGTACCCCGTCCGAGCAGGACAAGTCAACCGAGGGCTGATCCAGCCCCGTGCGTTCGGATTAGGAGAAATACCGTGTC
The DNA here is from genome assembly GCA_035551355.1 of Pseudonocardiaceae bacterium. Taxonomy (GTDB): domain Bacteria; phylum Actinomycetota; class Actinomycetes; order Mycobacteriales; family Pseudonocardiaceae; genus DATATV01. The sequence goes on from DASZNF010000030.1 coordinate 44,939, forward strand.
CGATCAGACCCACATCGACACCGATGGCGTGTCGCGGATCGCCTCGAAGGTCGTGCAGGCCGGAGCGGACTTCGACGCCGCCCTGGCCACGCTGAAGTCCAGCCTGTCCAGCCACGACGGCTGCTGGGGCGACGACAAGTTCGGCAAGAACTTCGCCACCAACTACGTGGACAACGCCAAGAAGACCCTCGACGGCGCGGGTCAGGAGGCCCAGTACGTCGACGAACAGGCACAGACTCTGGTCAAGACCCCCGAGCAGTTCCAGGACCTGGACAACAACAGCGGTAACGGCATCAACAGCTGATCGTCGTTCGCTGACCTGTCCGCTGTCGAGGAGCCGCCATGACCACTCACCTACCGTCCAGCCTCCAGCATTTGTTGGAGGTCGTCGTCGGCCAGCCGTGGCCGGAAGGCGACGAGGACCAGCTGTGGGACATGGCGAACGAGTACGACACGTTCAAGACCAAGATCGAGGACCTGTCCAAGGCGCTGACCGAGGCCGCCGCCGAGCTGCCGGACTACATGCAGGGCACGGGTGCGGACCAGTTCGTCAAGTGGGCGGGCACGGACTCGCCCAACGATCTGAAACAGCTGGAAGACCAGATCACCCAGCTGTCCAACATGTGCCGCAACGCGGGTGGTGACATCCGCAAGTCCAAGGTCATGATCATCATCCAGCTGGTGATGCTGGCCGCGATGATCGCGTACCTGATCGCGTCGCTGTTCGGCGCGTTCGCAATTCCGGGTGTGATCGCCACCTTCCGCGCGGTGATCCAGGCGCTGGTCCAGGCGTTGCTGCTGAACCTGTTGCTGACGCTGGGCATGGACGCGGCGATCCAGGGCATCGAGAAGGCGCTGGGGCAGCGCGCCACCATCGACCTGAAGTCGCTGGAGGCCTCGGCCATCAGCGGCGTGGTCGGCGGTCTGCTGTTCGGCGCCGGTTCGGTCGCGGGTTCGTTCCTGCGCAACGGAATCGCGCGGATCGTGTCCAACGGCATCAGCAACACGTTCAAGGACGTCGT
>DASZNF010000031.1:0-83625 GCA_035551355.1 Pseudonocardiaceae bacterium
CAGCAGCGCCGCCTGTTCCTCGCCGACCACCCCGCACAGCGCGAGGTAGGTGGCCAGGTTGACCGCGGTGGCGCCGCGTTCGCCGGTTTCGATGCGGGAGACGGTGGAGGCGGCCCAGCCCATCTTCTGGGCCAGGTGCAGTGCGGACCAGCCGGCCTCCTCACGGCGGGTGCGGAGTTCCGCGCCCAGGAAACGGCTGCGTGCGGTCGATTCCCGACTCTGTCCCATGATCATTCTGTCCTGTTCGTGCTCGTCGCGAATCCTGTTGCCGGGGCTGGTCGGCCGGCGGCTCGGGCCGGGTCCACACCCGGATCACGCCCGGGGCGATCCGGTCAGCGGCGCCACCCCTGGCCGGGCCACCCGCGGTCGGGCCGCCCGCAGTCGGGTCACCCCTGGCCGGGCGAACCGGAGGTGGCACCGGCACCGCGGCATCGATGGGCAGGCAGCGGCAGTCGATGACCCGGCAGAACCCGCACAACCACCGCGCGCAGCGCCGGCGCAGCTGCGCCGGGGTGAGCTGCTCCCCGCCGCCGTCTTGGTCACCCACGCGCATCCGCTCCCCAGCCGTCGTGATCGTCGACTCTAGATGCTAAATGCTTGAATCTAGAATTTGGATACACGATTTGGTGAATCAAGAAACTTGCTTCGCGTTTCTCCGCTGCTAGGGTCTGGATTCATGGCAAACCGCAAGTACCTCCCGTCGTTCCGCCGCCGCCAGCTGGGCCAGCAGCTGCGCGAGCTGCGCCAGGCGGCCGGGATATCCATGCCGGAGGCCGGAGAACTGCTCGGCGTCACCCACCAGACCGTGTCCAATATGGAGCTGGGCGTGCACCGGGTGCGCAAGGCCGAACTCGGCCTGCTGCTGGACCGCTACCGCGCCGCGCCGCAGGCGCGGGACCGGCTGGAGGTCATCCGGGCCGACGCCGACTCCCGGGGCTGGTGGCTGCGCTACGGCGGCGGGGCGCCGGACTGGCTGCGGCCGGGCCTTGACCTGGAGTCGGCCGCGGCCGCGGTCACCATCGTGGAGCCGAACCTGATCCCGGCCCCGCTGCGCACCGAGCGCTACTCCCGGGCGGTGTACTCGGCGGCCGGGTCGGCCGTGCCACCGGCCGAGGTCGAGCGGGCGGTCGAGGTGGACGCCGAGCGGTCCCGGCGGCTGGTGGAGGAGCCCCGGCCCACGCCGACCCTGGTCATCCTGGGTGAGGCCGCGCTGCACCAGGCGGCCGGCGGGCAGCTCATCGAGGGGCAGTTGCACCGGCTGCTCACACTGGCCGACTCGGCCATGGTGCAGCTGCGCGTGCTGCCGTTCGCCGCCGGGGCGCACGCGGCCGGCGCGGGCGGGTTCACCCTGTTCGACTTCGGTCAGCCGGAACTGCCGTCCCAGGTGTTCGTGCCGTTGCCCGCGGGCGGGGTGGTGGTGGACGACGCCGAGGATGTGGCCCGCTATGCCGCGATCGTGGCCGCGCTGCGCGAGGCCGCCCTGGACCCGGCGGATTCTTCTAAGCTGGTGAGGTCCCAGCTCGATCAGTGAGGTCGGCGTGTCGGTCCAGATGAGCAGTGTCCGCTTCGAGGAGCTGGTGGCCGACGCCCTGGACTCGGTCCCCCGCCGGTTCCTGGCCGCCATGAACAACGTGGCCGTGCTGGTCGAGGACATCCACCCGGACAACCCGCACCTGCTCGGCCTCTACCACGGGGTGGCGCTGACCCGGCGGACCTCCTACTACTCCGGCGTCCTGCCCGACACCATCACCATCTACCGGGAACCCATCCTGGCCATCTGCCGGGACGAACGGGACGTGGTGCGCCAGGTGGGCGTGACCGTGGTGCACGAGATCGGTCACCACTTCGGCATCGACGACGACCGCCTGCACGAACTCGGCTGGGGTTGACGCGCCCGGCCATCCTCGGCGCCACCGGCCGGCCGGCGCGGCGAGCTGCGGCCGGTCACCAGAGTTTGACCACGTCCTTGGCGGCGGCCAGCAGCGCCGCCCCGTCCAGCTTCACCCGGGTCTCCGGGATGTCCCGGCCGGGCCATTCGCACACCATGGTCAGCGGGCCCGCCGGGGGCAGCGGCCACATCCACAGCCGGAAGTCGTAGCGGCCCGGGCCGTTGCCGTTCTCCGCGGCCGGCCGGGTCGGGCGCATCACCGGATGCTGGGGTTGGGTGGCCGGATCGTGCCGGCCGACCTGGGAGTCCAGATTGGTCAGCTTGAACCCGTCGGCGAGCTGGAAACCGAAGCGCAGCACGTCATCGGGCAGCGGGCCGTTGCTCGGGTAGCCGCCCCGGAACATGGACAGCGGCCACCGGTCGGGCATCTCGGCCATCCGGATCCGGCCGGTCACGGTGAACTCGATGCCCACCGAGTAGATCAGCGCCTCGGTCAGCGCGACCACCGTGTGCGCGGTGCGCACCAGCACGATCGGCGCGGGCAGGGCGGCGGGCAGTTCGTTGCCGGGTGGCGCCACCCAGGGCGGTCGAGGCGCCTGCGGGCGGGCGGACCGGTCGGCGCGCGACGCCTCGTTGAAGAACCCCACGCGCACAACTTACGGGTAGGCCCGCGTACCCGATCCGGCTACGGGGCCATCCGACGGCTCTTGAGGTAGCGGTGCAGGTCGTCGTAGCTGCCGTCGGAGTTGGCGAACTTGGTGGCGTTGCGCGCCACGGACAGCCAGCTGCCGGTGGACGCGCGCACCTCGGCCAGCGCCGCGTCGAAGTCGCGCACCCCCATCAGCCGTCCGCCGCGCACCCGCTTGCGGCCCTCGTCGCCCTCGGACTCGGCGGCGGCCCGCTCGGCCGCGTTGTCGCACAGCTGGGCCAGGTCGGTGACGGAGAACTCCTCGGTGCGCGCGGCCAGCTCGCGCACGTTGACCCCGGCGCCCAGCCTGCGGTCGCGCAGCTGGTGGTGCAGGATCGCCTCCCGCGCGGCCGGGTCGGGCGGCGCGACCAGCAGGGTGCGGTCGAACCGGCCGGGGCGGCGCAGCAACGGGTCCAGGTCCCACGGGTTGCTGGTGGCGGCCAGCACCAGCGGCGCGTCCGGCCCGCCGCCGCTGTCGAGTTCGGCGATCAGCGCGTTGAGCAGGTTGCGGTTGCGGCCCGCGGCGTCCACCTCGTCCAGGAACACCACGCACGGCGCGGCCCGGCGCACCTCGGCGAACATCTCCCGCAGCAGGCGCTCGGGCGAGCCGCCGGTGTAGAGCTCGGGGCCGTCGGCCAGGTTGACCGCGAGGAACCGGGACTCCAGCTCCCCGGCCACCGCCCGGGCCACGAAGGTCTTACCGCAGCCGGACGGGCCGTAGAGCAGCAGGCCGCCGCGCTGCTGGCCCATCGCCCGCCGGCGCGGATCGGCGTTGCGGGCCGGGTTGATCACCGTGGCCAGCAGCCTGCGCTTGACCTCGGCCTGGCCGCGCACGTCGGAGAAGGTGAACTTGCCCGACTCGACGTCGAACCGCAGCGGCTCGCCCAGCGGCGCGGTGCCGGAGTCCACGAAGGGCTGTTGCACGCCGATGAACTGGCCCTCGGCCGCGGCCCAGTTGAAGCTGTGCCGTTCGGTCGGCTCGTCGCCCATCCGGCGGCGCTGGGCGGCGGGCACCCCCCGGCGCAGGCGCAGCGTGCCCTCGGCGCGGTCGCCCTGGGCGGCCACCGCCCTGGCCATCAGCGCGCGGCCCTTGGCCGAGCCGGGGGCCCGGTGCAGCGCGGCCGCGATATGTCCGATGGCCTCGTCCGTGCCACCGGCGTCCAGCAGCAGTTCGGCCAGGTGCAGGCGCAGGGGCACGTCGTCGGGGCTGGCCTCGACGGCGGCGCGCAGGCTGCGGATGAGCGGGCCGTCCGGGCTGCCCGGATTCACAGGGTGCACATCGCCTCCCTCAAAGCTCGCCGGTCGCCGAACGTCTGCGTCACCCTACGGCGCGCGATCGACGGGTCCGGGTGCGACCGGCCGACTGTTACGCGCCAGAGATACGAATCTGCCGGACCGGAGGACTCAGGACAAGGTGATTCCCGTCCATTCAACACATCGCCAGCCGGTCGGGGCAGCCGGCTCGTCCGCTAGGACTACTCGCCCGGTGTTGGGCATCGCGGTGTGACTGGCCCGCGCCAACGGCACCTCCCCGGCCAGGAACGGGGTGACCAGCCGGATCGCCGCCCCGTGGCTGACCACCACCACGGTGCCCCCGGGATGCCGGTCGGTCAGTTTGGCCAGGGTGGCGGAGAACCGCTCGACGACCTCGGCCGCGCTCTCCCCGCCGGGCATCCGGGTGTCCAGCTCGCCCGTCGACCAGGCCTGGAACACCCCGTGGAAGCGGCGGATCGCCTCGGCGTCGGTATGTCCTTCCAGGTCGCCGACGAACACTTCCTGCACGCCCTCGACCACCTCGACGATCAGCCCGTGCCGCTGGGCCAGGGGCGCGGCGGTCTGCTGGGCCCGGGTGGCGCGGCTGGCGTAGATCGCGACGATCGGCTCGTCGGACAGTTCGGCGGCCAGCTCACGGGCCTGGCGCTGACCGTCCTCGGTGAGCGGACCGCCCGGGGGTAAGGAGTCCAGCGCGCCGCGCCGGTTGGCGTCGGTCTGGCCGTGCCGGGCCAGGATCAGACGGCGGGTCATCGGCGCGCCTCGCCCTCGTGCGCCCCGTTGTGTTCGCCGCGGATGTCGGCCAGCCAGGCGGCCGCGGTGGCGAAGTCGGCCGCGGTGGCGCCCGGCGGCACCGGGGAGGCGGCGTGATCGGCCCGCGGGAACGAGCCGAGGAAGCGGACCGAGGTGCACCGGCGGCGCAGTGCGGCCAGCGCGTCGCCCACCCGGGGCTCGGCCACGTGGCCGTCCAGGTCGAGGAAGAAGCGGTACTCGCCGAGTCTGCCCTTGGTCGGGCGGGACTCGATGCGCGACAGGTTCAGGCCGCGGTGGGCCAGTTCGACCAGCAGGTCGGCCAGCGCGCCGGGGGTGTCCGGGGTGACCGCGACCAACGAGGTGCGGTCGGCGCCGGTGGGCTCGGGCAGCGTGCCCGGGCGGCGCAGCAGCAGGAACCGGGTGGCCGCGTCGGTGATGTCGGCGATGTCGGTGACCAGCTCGGCCAGCGGGTAGTGCCGGATGGCGACCGGGGCGGTGACGGCGGCGTCGAAGTCTCCCTCGGCCACGCCGACCGCGGCGCCCGCGGTGGAGTTGGCCGCCACCTGCCGGGCCTGCGGGAGATGCTCGGCCAGCCAGCCGCGCACCTGGGCCAGCGCGTGCGGGTGACTGGCCACGGTGCGCACCTTGCCCGGCTCGGTGCCCGGGCGGACCAGCACGCTGAACCGGATGGGCAGCACCGTTTCGGCGACCGCGACCAGCGGCTCGCCGTCGGTCAGCGCGTCCATGGTGGCCGGCACCGCGCCCTCGACCGAGTTCTCCACCGGCACGCAGGCCGCGTCCGCGGCGCCCGCGCGGACCGCGGACAGCGCGGCGAACACGGTGTCCACCGGGGTGAGTTCGTCGACGTCGACGACGGCCAGCTGGTGCGCGGCCTGTTCGGTGAACGTCCCTTGTGGACCGAAATAGGCGATACGCGGCACACCGCCACCCTAACCATCGGGCCGGCGGCGCAGGCGCGGGGCCGCCGAACGGTCCAATGGATTACGCGGTGAGGTACAGATCACCCGGACGGCGGGTAGGGCAACCGGTTACGCGCGGTGCCCCGGAAATGAAATGCTGAGGGGGTGACCGCCCTTTCGGAAGGTGACACCGGGGCACCAGGGCACGGGCCTCGGCTCGTGTTGTGCGCGGTGGACGCTCCACTGGCCGGTGCGTGGCATGCGGTGGCCGCCAGCCGGGCGAATGTCGGCGTGTACCAGGGGTCGGTGCTGGACATCGAGGCCGACGCGGTGGTCAGCCCGGCGAACTCCTACGGCTGGATGCGCGGCGGCATCGACGCGGTGTACGCGTCCGCGTGGCCGTCCATCGAGCAGCGGGTGCGCAGCGCGGTGCTGGCCTTCCACGGCGGTGAGCTGCCGGTCGGCGAGGCGGTGATCGTGCCCACCGGCGCGGCCGGGCCGACCTGGCTGATCAGCGCGCCGACTATGCGCGAGGCCGGTGAACTGCTGCCCGCCGACACGGTGCACCCCTATCTGGCCGCCCGCGCGGTGTTCCGGCTGTGGCGGGACGGCCGGCTGGAGGACGACCGCCCGGTGCGCGAGGCGGTGCGGGTGATCGCCATGCCCGGCCTGGGCACGGGCGTGGGCGGGGTGAGCCCGGCGGCCTGCGCCCGGCAGGTGGCGGTGGCCTGGGACGAGACCTTCGTGGACGTGGACCACCCGGCCCTCGGCTGAGGCGGTTCGCCGACCGGCTTCGGGCTGCGCCGCGGTTCGCCGGTCGCGAAAACGGCGACAGGGGCGATCCGTGCGGAATCGCCCCTGCGGCTTGTTCGGTTGTGCTGACTGTGTCGGACTCAGGCCTGGGTGACCTCGGCGCCGTCCTCGCCCGCGGTGTCCTCGCCCGCGGTGTCCTTGGGCGGGGTGTCCTTGGGCGCGGACTCGGCCCCGGTCAGGCTGCGCACCTTGACCTTGGCCGCCACCGGCGCGGGCCGGACCACGTCGTGCACGCGGACGGTGAGCAGGCCCTTGTCGTAGTCGGCCTGGATCTGCTCGGCCGTGACGCCCTTGGGCAGGGTGAACTGGCGACGGAACCCGCCGGAGCGGATCTCCCGGACCAGCACGCCCTCGGTGCGCGACTCGTGCGCGTCGGCGCGCTTGCCGGTGATGGTCAGCCGGCCGTCCAGCACCTCGATGTCGATGTCGGACTCGACGTCCACGCCGGGCAGTTCCAGAGTGACCAGCACGTCGTTGCCGTCCCGCACCACGTCGGCGGCGGGCGCGAAGGTGGTGGCCGGGCGCTGGGCGGTGCCCCGGAAGCCGCGCCGGATCAGGTCGTCGAAGTCCGTGTCCCACTGCCGGACCAAGGTGAACGGGTCCCAGGCGGAACCCCGAACCGCGAGAGCCATCTGACATTCCTCCTAGCCACTAAGTTGAGCCCTGCTGGCTCAGCTTTCATACGGTTCAACGGCACAAGTTCGGCGAATGTTCCCCGATGGGGAGGGTGACGCATGCCACACCGGTTCGGCCGGACCGATCGCGCGTAGTTCCATCGATCGCATGCCTGTGTTCTCGTTCGAGGGAGTCAGCCCGGCCATCCACCCGACCGCCTGGATCGCGCCCACCGCGACCCTGATCGGCGACGTGCGGGTCGAGGCGAACGCTTCCGTCTGGTACGGCGTGGTGCTGCGCGCGGACTTCGGCCCGATCTTCATCCGGGCCGGGGCGAACGTGCAGGACAACTCGGTGCTGCACGGCTCGGCCGACGGCACCGAGGTGGGGCCGGGCGCCACTGTCGGGCACCTGTGCGTGGTGCACGGCGCGTTCATCGGCGCCGAGGCGGTGATCGGCAACAACGCGACCATCCAGGACGGCGCCCGGATCGGGCCGCGCGTGCTGGTCGGGGCCGGGGCCACGGTCGCGCCGAACACGGTGATCGAGGACGAGGTCGTGCTGCTCGGCGCGGCGGCGAAGAAACAGGTGCCGTTCTCGGCCGCGGCGCGCTGGTGGGTGGACAACAATCCGGCGACCTACCAGGACCTGGCCCGCAGGCATGCCAACGGTGTCGCGCCGGTGAACGGAGACTGAGGGTGTGACCCGGACCACCCAAGGTGTCCACCGCTGTGGATAAACCTGGGGACAACCTGTTGGTAGAAGATCAGCGGGTGTGCACCGTCTCCGATCCGGGCAGGTCCGCGCGGTTGTGGAGATGTGCATGTTCGCGACGGTGATCACCCGTCCGCGTGGGGATGGTTGCGCAGCACACGCACCCCCGTACGGTGAGCGGGTGGCGGTTCGGGTGCTGCTCGTCGACGATCACGAGGTGGTGCGGCGCGGGCTGCGCGACCTGCTCGACGACGAACCGGACATCGACGTGGTCGCCGAGGCGGGCACCGCGGCCGAGGCGCTGACCAGGGCCGCGGCCAGCCGCCCGGACGTGGCCGTGGTGGACATCCGGCTGCCCGACATCGACGGCGTGACGCTGTGCCGCCGGATGCTGCGCGAACTGCCCGCCGCGCCGAAATGCCTGGTGCTCACCGCGTTCGACGACGAGAAGGCGCTGGTCGACGCGATCGAGGCCGGGGTGTCGGGGTATCTGCTCAAGCAGGTGCGCGGGCAGGACCTGGTGACCGCGGTGCGCGAGGTGGCGGCCGGCCGCTCGCTGCTGGATCCGCAGACCACCGCCCGGGTGCTGGCCCGGATGCGCCGCGACCAGGAGCCGGACGGCCTGGCCGGGCTGACCGAGCGGGAACGCAAGGTGCTGGAGCTGATCGGCGAAGGCCTGTCCAACCGGGAGATCGCCGAGCGGCTGTTCCTGGCCGAGAAGACGGTGAAGAACTACGTGACCTCGGTGCTGGCCAAGCTGGGCATGCAGCGCCGGGCCCAGGCGATCGCCTGGATCGCCCGGAAACAGAACTAAGCCTGGGCGAGGGGGACTTCCCAGGTGACCGTGGTGCCGGTGCTGGGTGAGGAGTGGACCTCGCAGCCGCCGCCCGCGGCGATCGCGCGGTCGGCCAGGTTGCGCAGGCCGCGGCGGCTGACGTCGCGGGGGATGCCGCAGCCATTGTCGTGCACGGACAGTTCCAGCCGGGTGGCGTCGCAGCTCACGCACACCTCGACGGCACCGGCGCCGGAGTGGCGGACCACGTTGGACAGCGCCTCGCGCAACGCGGCCCGGGCGTGGTCGGCCACGGCCACACCGACCAGTTCGGGGTCGCCGGTCATGGTCAGCGCGGGCAGGAAACCCAGCAGCTCCCCCGCGATGTCGACCTCGGCCCGGACCGAGGCGAACAGGTTGGTCGCGGGCGGGGAGGCGTCCAGGTCGGCCGGGTCGGCCCGGCGCAGGGCGCCGACGGTGGCGCGGACCTCGGCGATGGTCTCGTCGAGCTGGTCGACCGCGTCGGCCAGCCGGGCGGCGTCCCGGCGGGCCAGTTTGCGGGACATCCGGCGGCCCAGCAGGTCCAGTTGGACCCCGGCGGCGTAGAGGCGTTGCACGATGACGTCGTGCAGGTCGCGGGCGATGCGCTCGCGTTCCTCGTAGACCGCGACCCGTTCCCGGGCGGTCGAGCCCTCGGCCAGCCTGACCACCAGGCCGGCCTGCGCGGCGAACGCGGTGAGCACCTCCACCGCGGGCTGGGTGAACGGCGCCCCGCCGCGCCGCCGGTACACGGTCAGCGCGCCCAGCCTGCGTTCCGCGGTGCCGAACGGGGCGGCCGCGAACGGGCCGTAGCGGCGCAGCGCACGGGGCACGAACGGGGCGGTGCGCGGGTCGGTGGTGAACTCGTCGACCACGATCGGCACCCCGCCGCGGGCCACCCGGGCGGCCGAGGACCGCGCGGACAGCACCAGGCCGACCGGGTCCTCGTCGCCGGGGGCGCGGTCGCCGTGCGCGGCCTCCACGGTGACCCGGCCGTCCGTGCCGCGGGCCATCACCAGGCCCAGGTCGGCCTCGACGAGTTCGGCGGCGCTGCGCACCACCAGGCGCAGCACGGCGTCCGGATCGTCGGCGGACAGGGCCGCGCGGGCGATCTCGGTGGATGCCGCGAGGGTCCGGATTGCCAGGTTGTGGTCCATGGTCAGGGTCAAGGCTAGGCCCGCGCTTCGGTGCTGCCCGCCGAAGCGGGGGTGGGGCTGGTCACCTGGGCTCGGCCGTCGGCGACCCGGATCACCAGATCGGCGTCGGCGGCTTCCTCGGGGCGGTGGGTCACGTGCAGCACGGTGCGGCCGGCCAGCGCGGTGTCCAGGGCGGCGAGCACCTTCCGCGCGGTGGGCACGTCCAGGTGTGCGGTGGGTTCGTCCAGCAGCACCAGGCCGGCGCGCGGGGCGCGCAGCAGGGCCCGGGCCAGGGCCAGCCGGGCCGCCTCACCGCCGGACACGCCCGAGCCGCCGGGGCCCAGCGGCAGGTCCAGCCGGTCGCCCCAACCCTCAAGGCCCGCGGTGGTCAGGGCGGCGCGCAGGTGGTCGTCCGCGCCTTCTTCCGGGGTGGCCGCGCCGAGTCGCAGGTTCTCGCGGACCGTGGTGGCGACCAACTGCGGTTCCTGCGGGGCCCAGGCCACCTCGGCCGGCAGCACCGCGCGGCCGTGTTCGGGCGGCAGGAAACCCAGCAGTACGGCCAAAAGCGTCGACTTGCCCGCGCCGGACGGGCCGGTCACCGCGACTCGGGCGCCGGCCGGGATGCGCAGGTTCACCTCGCATAGCGCCGGGTTGGCCGCGCCGGGCCAGCGGGCGGACACGCCGGTAAGTTCGATCGCGCCGTCGCTGGGCTCGGGCACCTCGACCGCCGGGGCGGAGGCGGTCAGCAGGGCGTGCACCCGGGCGTAGGCGGCGCGCAGCGGGGCCAACTGGGCCAGGGCGGGGGCCAGCGTGTCCACGGTTTCGGCGAGCGCCAACGGAACCAGGGCCAGCAGCGGGGCCAGTACCGGGTCGAGCGTGCCATTCGCCACCGCGAGGGCGGCCAGCCAGCAGTTGGCCAGGGCGGCCAGGCCCAGCGCCGCCACCGAGACGGCGGTGGCCAGGCCCGCGCCCCAGGCCGCGCGGCGGGCCAGGCCGGACAGCGCGGCGTCGGCGTCGGCCAGTTCGGTGCGGCGGATCCGGTGGGCGCCAACGGAAATCAGCGCGGCGGCGTGGTCGAGCAGGTCCAGCACCCGGCCGGACACCGCGCGCCGCCCGGCCGCCTGCCGGGCGCTGGCCTGGCGTTCGGCGACCAGGGCGAGCACCGGTCCGGCCAGTCCGGCGATCAGCAGGGCCAGGGCGAGCACCAGACCCGCGGCGGGCAGCAGGGCGGTCAGCCCGGCCACGGCCAGGGCGCCGACGATCAGTGCGGCCAGCGGCGGCATGAGCACCCGTGGGGTCAGGTCGCGGACGGTGTCGGTGTCGTCGACCAGGCGGCGCAGCCCGTCGGACCGGCGCAGGGCGGCGGTGCGGGCCGGGCCGAGGCGCACCAGCGATTGCCACAGCGCGACCCGCAGCGCGCCGGACCGGCGGAACGCGGCGTCGTGCGAGACCAGCCGTTCGGCGTAGCGCAGAACTCCTTTGGACAGGCCGAAACAACGCACCGCGACGATCGCGACGGACAAGGCCGGAATCGGCGGTTGCTGGGACGCGCGGGCGATCAGCCAGGCCGCGGTTGCGGTGAGCGCGACACCGCAGGCCAGTGCGGCCGCGCCGAGCAGCACCCCGGTCGCGGCCCGCCAGTCGAACAGCGCGCGCAGCGACACCCGGGACGGCTCGGCGAGCTCGGTCACCGGCGCGGGGACCGGTTCGGGCGCGGGCGGATTCTCGTTGCCCGCCACCAGATCGCGGTGGGTGGCCAGCAGCACGGCCGCGCCCGCCCCGGCCGCCTCCTCGATGGCCCGGCCCAGTACGGCGGCGGTGCCGGCGTCCACGTGGGCGGTCGGTTCGTCCAGGAGCAGCAGCCAGGCGCCGTGCCGCAGGCGCAGCAGCGCCCTGGCCAGCGCGACCCGTTGCCGTTCGCCGGTGGACAGTTCGGCGACCGGGCGGTGCAACAGGTGCCCGGCGGCCACGGATTCGGTTGTCTTGGCCAGTTCGGTGTCGTCGGGGACATCGCCGGAATCCGCGCAGCTCAGCCGGAGTTCTTCGGCGACGGTGCCGGCCAGGAAGTCCGGGCGCTGCGGCACCCAGGCGATGTTCCGCCGCCACTCCGTCGAGTCCAGTGTGGACAGTGGCGTGCCGGCCACGGTGACCGAACCGGATTCCGGGGTGACGAAGCGCAGCAGCGTGGCGATGGTGGTGGATTTGCCCGCACCGCTGGGGGAATCCAACCGGGTGATCTCGCCTTCGGTGATCCGGAAGGAGATTCCGTCCGGAGCGGGCTGCCCGCGGCGCAGGACGCGCAGGCCGCAGACGTCGAGCTGGCGCCGGAGGGGGTTCGGCCGCACCCCGTTTTCCGGGACCGCACTCCCTTCGGCGCCAACGATTTCGCGGACCCGGGACACCGCTTCCAGGCCGTTCTCGCTGGCGTGGAAGGCCGCGCCGGCGGCGCGCAGCGGCAGGTAGCACTCGGGTACCAGGATCAGCACGACCAGCCCGGTGGTCAGGCCCAGCGAGCCGGACACCAGGCGCAGCCCGATGTCCACCGCGACCAGGGCCACCGACAACGTGGCGATCACGTCCAGGGCCAGTGCGGAGGAGAAGGCCACCCGCAGGGTCGCGGTCGCGGTGCGGCGGTGCCGGTCGGAGACCCCGCGCACGGCCTCGGTCTGCGCGGCGGCGCGGCGGAACGCGGACAGCACCGGCAGCGCGCGCAGCAGTTCCAGCAGCTGGCCCGACAGCGCGGCGGTGGCGTCGGCGGCCCGGGCCACCTTGTCCGCGGTGAACCGGCCGATCAGCGCGGCGAACACCGGGATCAGCGGCACGGTCACCGCGACCAGCACGGCCGAGCGCCAGTCCGCGGCCAGGATGGCCAGGCCGGCCAGCGGCGGGGTGACCGCGGCGGTGACCAGCGCGGGCAGGTACTGGGTGAAGTAGGCGTCCAGCGCGTCAAGGCCCTGGGTGGCCACCGTGGTCAGTTCGGCCGGGCCGTGCTCGTCGATCCATTCCGGGCCGCGGGCCAGCGCCGCGTCCAGCAGCTTGCCGCGCAGTTCCTCCTTCGCCGTGGCGGCGGCCCGGGCGGCCACGGTTTTCGTTGCCCAGGAAAGGAAAGCCCGGGCCAGCACGGCGGCGGCCAGCACCGGCAGCAGGCCGTAGGCGGCCGACGGGTGACCGGCCACGATGCGGGCCAGCGCGGTAGCCAGCGCCCAGGCGGCGACGACCAGGGTGATCGCGGTGGCCGCGGCCAGGGCGGCGGTGCCGGCCAGCGCCCGGCGCGTCGCGGGAGACAGCTCCGGCAACGCGCCGAGCGGGCCGCTCCCGGTCCGGTTTTTCCTGGCGGGAAGGCGCCGGAGCCGGGAGGTCTTTTCGGTGGATTCCGTGGCGGATGCGGCGGCGGTTTCCTTGGTGGCGACCATGATCAGTGCCCGGCCGGGATGTGCTGGGCGCCGATCCGCTTGCGGAACACCCAGTAGGTCCAGCCCTGGTAGAGCAGCACGATCGGCGCGCCGAATCCGGCGACCCAGGTCATCACGGTCAGCGTGTAGGGGCTGGACGAGGCGTTGGACACGGTCAGCGAGAACGCACTGTCCACAGTGGAGGGAAGGACGTCCGGGTACAGCGCGCCGAACAGGGTGACCATGGTGGCCGCGACGAACACGCCGAGCAGGCCGAACGCCTGGCCCTCCCGCCTGGCCAGCAACCGCAGCGGGGCGGCGACGACGGCCAGCGCGGCGATGATCAGCGGGGCCCAGGTCCAGCCGCCGCCCTCGCGCAGTTGCACGTCCAGGGCCAGGCCGAGCCAGGGCAGCGGGGCGAACGGGGCCAGCCGCAGCGCCAGTTTCCGAGCCCGGTCGCGGATGTCGCCCTCGGTCTTCAGCGCGATGAACGTCGCGCCGTGCAGCAGCGCGAACGCGGCCAGGCCCACCGCGCCCAGCGCGGTCTCCGGGCGCAGGATCGACCACCAGGCGCCGACCCGGTTGCCCTGCGCGTCCAGCGGCAGGCCGACCGTGGTCAGCGAGAGCAGCGCGCCCACACCCAGCGCGGGCACCCAGGAACCGATCATGATCGCCCGGTCCCAGACCGCGCGCCACCGGTCGGAATCGCCCTTGCCGCGGTACTCGAAGGCCACGCCGCGGCCGATCAACGCCAGCAGCAGCACCAGCAACGGCAGGTAGGCGCCACTGAACAGGTCGGCGTACCAGGACGGGAAGGAGGCGAAGGTGGCGCCGGCGGCGACGATCAGCCACACCTCGTTGCCGTCCCACACCGGGCCGATGGTGTTGACCAGTACCCGGCGGCCGGTGTCGTCCCGGCCCAGGATGGGCAGCAGCATGCCGACACCGAAGTCGAAGCCTTCCAGGAACACGTAGCCGAGCCAGAACAGCGCGATCACCGCGAACCAGAATTCCGGCAGGTCCATTGTGGACTCCCCTGTTTCGGTACTCAGTAGGCGAAGGACAGCGCTTCGCTGGGTTCGTCGTCGCCCTCGGGTTTCTCCGGCGGCAGCACGGCGTCGACTCCGCCGCGCACGTACTTGGCCATCACCACGAACTCGATCACCGCCAGCACGCCGTAGAGCAGCGTGAACGCGATCAGCGAGGTGAGCATCTCGCCGGCCGACACCCCCGGCGAGACCGCTTGCGCGGTGTAGAGCCGAACCCCCGGCACGCCGGTGGGATTGGGCACCACCACGAACGGCTGGCGGCCCATCTCGGTGAAGATCCAGCCGGTCGAGTTGGCCAGGAACGGAGCGGCGATGACCAGCAGGGACAATCGGTGCACCCAGGGACTGGCCGTCCACTTGTTGTCCGGGAACCGGCCGGAGCGGGTGAACCACAGGGCGATCGCGGCGGCCAGCGCGGCCAGGCCGCCGAAGCCGATCATCAGCCGGAAGCCCCAGTAGGTGACCGGCAGGTCGGGCACGTAGTCGATGGGCTGGCCGGCCAGCGCGCCAAGCGACGGATCGTCGGGGTAGTCGGCGCCGTATTTCTGCTGGTATTCCGGCACGAGTTGCTGCACGCCGGAGACCTGCGCGGTGAAGTCGCCCTTGGCCAGGAAGGACAACAGCGCGGGCACGTCCAGCGTTTTCACGCTCTCGCAGTCGGGTTTGGCCACGTTGCCGACCGCGAACACGGAGAAGCTGGCCGGTTGTTCGGTGTGGCACAACGCTTCCGCCGCGGCCATCTTCATCGGCTGCTGCTCGAACATCAGCTTGCCCTGGAAGTCGCCGGTGATGGCCAGCCCGGCGAACGCGACCAGGCCGACCCAGGCGCC
The DNA here is from genome assembly GCA_035551355.1 of Pseudonocardiaceae bacterium. GTDB lineage: Bacteria > Actinomycetota > Actinomycetes > Mycobacteriales > Pseudonocardiaceae > DATATV01. The sequence continues at coordinate 14,882 of DASZNF010000031.1, forward strand.
CCAGCGCAGCGAGGTGAACCACACCTGCCGGTCGCCGTCGGTCCTGGGCGAGCGGCGGTGTTTGCGGGCCAGATGCCAGAAACTGATGCAGATCAGGAAGGTCGCGGCCACCGAGAGGCAGCCGAGCAGGGTGTGCGAGGAGGCGGCCAGCAGGGTGTTGTTGGTCAGCACGGCCCAGATCGAGGTGAGCACCGGTTTGCCGTGCACCAGCGCGACGCCGACCGGGTGCTGCATCCAGGAGTTGGCGGCCAGGATGAAGTAGGCCGAGGCGATGTTGGCCAGCGCGACCAGCCAGATGCAGGTCAGGTGCACCCGTTTGGGCAGCCGGTCCCAGCCGAAGATCCACAGGCCCAGGAAGGTCGATTCGGTGAAGAACGCGACGATGCCCTCCATGGCCAGCGGCGGGCCGAACACGTCGCCGACGAACCGGGAGTAGGCGCTCCAGTTCATGCCGAACTGGAATTCCTGCACGATTCCGGTGACCACCCCCATGGCGAAGTTGATCAACAGCAGTTTGCCCCAGAACTTCGTCATGCCGAGGTATCTGCGTTCGCCGGTGCGCCACCACATGGTCTGCATCGCCGCGACCAACAACGACAGGCCGATGGTCAGCGGCACCATCAGAAAGTGGTAGACGGTGGTGATGCCGAACTGCCAGCGCGCGATCCCGAGCACGTCCACGAAGGACATTCTTCTTGCCCGGCGCGATCCTGGGCAGCTGCCGGCGGTCCTGTCCTACCAGGACCTAGGTCCCATGACCGCGATCACATCGATCCACACAGGATTGTTCTCCGGAACTCACCGGTATCTCAAATCCACCGGGCGAGGGCCTCGCTACCGGGTGAGGGCCTCGGCCAATTCCACCGCGGCCCGCAGCACCAACGGGCCCACCGCGGTCTCGTCCGGCTTCTCCAGCGCGATCACGCCCACGCTGGCCCGCAACTCCGGCACCCCGCGCACCGGCGCGGCCACCCCGAACGCACCGGCCTGCACCTCACCCGAGGAGGTCGCCCAGGCCGGGCCGTTGGCCGGCAACGACATCGCCTTGCCGGCCGCGCCCCGGCCCAGCGGATGCCGGGCGCCCACCCGGTAGGCCACGTGGAACGCCGTCCAGGACGGCTCGGCCACCGCGACCGCGTGCGCCTCGGCCCCCTCGGCCACGGTCAGGTGCGCGGTCGCGCCCGCCTGCTCGGCCAGCGCCCGCAGCACCGGCATCGCCACCACCCGCACCTGCGGCAGCACGTTGCCGGCCAGTTGCAGCACGCCAAGGCCCAGCCGCACCCGGGAACCCTCGCGGCGGACCAGGCCGCGCTCGACCAGCGGCACCAGCAGCCGGTAGATCGCGGCCCGGCTGGCGCCGATCAGGGTGGCCAGCTCGCTGACGGTCAGCGCGTCCGGCCCGGCCTGGGCCACCGCCTGCAGCACGGCCAGCCCGCGTTCCAGGGTCAGCGAGCTCTCCCGGCCCGGGTTCGTGGGCACACCCGGCCGACCGGCCCGGTTCAGCGGGCTGATCGGACGGGGCGACACCATCGGACTCACGCCTCCCTGTGCCGGGCGCCTACAACAGGCCCAGGCTCTCCAGGCCGGCGACCGGCTCGCTCAGCGTCGGGGTGCCGTAGGAGGCGAACACCCCGCGCACCGCGTGCGCCGCCTCCTCCGACAGCGCGCCGGCCTCGGTGGTCAGCGCCTCGGCGTCCTCACTGGCCAGCGCCTCCCGCACGTCCTTGCCCGACAGCGCGCGGGCGGTGGCCACCAGCAGGTTGACGATGCCGTGGTGGGTGAACCCGGTGTCGCCGTCGGTGCGCCGGACCGGGCCGGGCAGCCCCGCGGCCGCCTTGAACGAGGTGCCCGACTCGGCCACCACGGACAGGAAGTCGGCCACCTCGTCCACGCTGGGGAACGAGCGGGCGGACTGGCCGCCGCAGCGCAACTTGGGCCAGTACCCGGACTCGGCCACCCGGCGCACCCCGGCCAGCCACTCCGCGCCGCCGCGCCGCGGCTCGACCACCCGGACCACGTCCTCGGGCACGAACTCGGCGACCCGCTCCAGCCACACGTCGTCCACATCGGACGGTGCGGGCATCTCCACCATGCGCAGCGCCAGCAGTTCGGTGCGCGACTCGACGATGGACACCGCCTTGGGCACCCCGCCGAGGCCGGTGTCGGCCACCAGGGACAGGCCGACCGGTTTGACCGGCTTGGCCTTGATCAGCTCGGTGATCAGCTCGGGCAGCCGGGAGGCCGGGCACAGGAACAGCCCCAGCACGCCCGACCACTCGCCGACCCGGGATTCCAGGTGGCCGCGGACCGCGTCGGGCATGGCCGCGGTGCCCGGTGGGAACAGCGCCGCGTCATCGATCAGCCGCGCCAGCAGGGGCGGCACACCGAAGGGACCTGGCGCACGGAACTCGACAGCGCTCGACACAGGGGACACGCTAACGGTGTCCCATAATCGAACAAAATTGCTCGCTCCTCGGACGCGAGCCGACCTCGATCTTCGTCCATCCGGGTCGGCCGAATCTGCCGTTCGGGTGGGTCGTCGCCATCCTTCCGGGTGGTCGACCTGAGCCCGAACGGGTCAACCAGCCCGTGGTTGGTGACCGCCGGGTTGCCTGGTCGTCACCCGATCCGGGCGGTTGTGCGGAGCCGGTAGCCGGGCACCCCCGCGGTCAGCGTGCGGCCGGGCGCGGGCGGCGCGGCCAGCCAGAGCTTGCCCCCGGCCTGGATGCTGGCCACCAGGTCCACCGACGCCGCGGGCAGCTCGACCGGGACCCGGACGCCGCCGGGCAGCCGCAGGGTGCCGCGGGCCGGGCCCGCGGTGGCGCCCTCCGGGGTCCAGGTGTCCAGTTCGACCGGGGCCGCGGTCCAGCCGCGCACCGGGGCGGCCGGCGGCCGGCGGGCGGTCACCCGGCGGCGCAGCAGCACGGCCCGCCAGACCAGCAGGGCCAGCGGCACCGCCCCGGCGATCCAGCCCAGCGCGCTGCCGCGCATCGCCAGGGTGGCCAGCCACCAGCCGAACAGGCCGAGCCAGACCAGGCCCAGACCCAGCGGCACCAGCCGCGTGGCCCGGCCGCGGGCCAGCTCGATCCGCTCCGGCGGGCCCGGGCAGGCCAGCGCCAGGGCACCCGCGGACAAGCCGTCCACCGCGACGATGGCCCGGCCCCGCCGGTCCGGGCCGCACAACCAGATCCGGCCGGTGCGGTGCACCACCGCGCGCAGGTCCCGACCGGTGTGGGTGACGCGCAGCCAGCTCGGCCGCCGGTCCAGGGTGACCTCGATCAGGCAGGTGTCCCCGGTGGCCGAGGTGCGCACCACGGCCGCGTCCGCGGGCCGCCAGGGATGGTGGTGGTACAGCCGCTTCTCGGCCCGGTAGCGGGTCTCCACCCGGTACCCGTGGCCGGCGGTCAGGCCCAGGTAGAGGCCGGTGAGCAGGACCGAGAGCAGGGTCGGGCCGCCGGTGGCGAAGACCACCGCGAGGTACCCGGCCAGCAGCACGCCCAGGCCGCAGGCCACCGCCCGCGCCCGCGCCGCCCGCCGGGCCGTGCGGGCATGCCGCAGCTCGGTGTAGGGGTCGTCCAGCGCGGTGTCGGTCACCGTTGGCGTCCACACCAGTGGTGTCTGAGATGGGGACGTGCTCACAGTCGGTCATGATGACCAATGGATCTGTGGATGGGGTTGATCCGGTCGTCCGCCCGGCGAGTCGCGTTCGGGTGATGCCGAACGAATGAGGTCAGCCCAGCCGGGCCAGCCCGATGATGGGGTATCCGGGCACACCGACCGCGACCACCGCGCCGGGCCGGGGCGCCCCGGCGATCCACAGTGTGTGACTGGCCTGCACGTTGGCCACCAGGTCGATGCCGGCCCGGGGCACGGACAGCAGCACCGCCGTGCCGTCCGGCAGCCAGATCGCGCCGCGGGCCGGGCCGAACACCCGGCCGCCGGTCTGCCAGGCGTCCAGCCGGACCGGCACCGGGGTCCAGCCGCTGACCGAGGCGATCAGGTTGGGCGCCTGGCGCACCCGGCGGCGGCCGGACAGCACCAGCGCGGCCATCAGCAGCCCGTAGACCAGTGGCAGCAGGCCGACGCCGGGGGCGGTGCCGTCGGTGGTCGAGGCCAGCACCAGCGCCCCGCCGACGACCAGCAGCCCGCAGCAGGCCAGGGCGATCGTGAACGCCCGATTCTGCCTGCGCAACAGCCACGCCAGCACCGGCTCGTCCACCGGCCGGGCGGTGGGCGCCGCGACCGGGGTGACCGGGGTGGCGCCGGCCGGCGGGGCGATGACCTTGGCCAGCACGCCCAGCGACAGGCCGTCCAGCCGGACCATCACCCGGCCGCGCTCGTCCGGGCCGCACAGCCAGATCCGGTGCGACCGGGCCACGATCTGCCGGAAGGCCAGCCGGGCCCGGGGCACCCGCAGGTGGATGTGCTCCTCGTCCAGGGTCGCCGTGACCACCGTCCGGCGGCTGCGCAGCACCGTGGCCTCCGCGGCCCGCCAGGCCATCCTCGGGTAGACCGAGTCGGCCACCCGGCGCCAGCGCACATTGATCACCCAGGCCAGCAGCACGACCACGGTGCCGGCGAGCAGGGCCGAGGTCAGGGTCTCGTTGAAGTCGTCCGGGGCGGTGACGGCCAGACCGAGGAAGATCAGCGCGAGGACTCCGAAGCCCGCGGCCATGTTCCGGATCCGGTGACTCGACCGGGTGATGAGGTCGAACCACATCCGGGTGTACGGCTCGTCGATGGCCAGGCGGTCGGTCGCGGGGAAGGCGCCGATTGGTAACCCGCTCGGCTGGCTGGACCCGGTTGGCTGCATACGCACAAGCGTCTCATCAGTGCCGGGGGTAGGCGTGGACCGGTCGATTCGCCCATACTTACTGCCAGCGAAGCCCTGGCCACAGCCATCGGATCAGGTTAGGCTTACCTAACAAGGAGGTGGAGCAGTTGACCGAGCGCACACCAACCGTGCCCACGCCGGCGAGCCGGGCCCGCACCATCGCGACCCGGCACGGCCAAGCCGCGCTGCTCCGCTCCGACACCGGCCCCGGCTGCGCCGACCGGGTCGAACCGCATGTGCACCACGTGCACACCGACGGCGCGGTCACCCTGCTGCTGCCCGAGGACCATCCGCTGGTCGGCGCGGCCGCCGGCGCGCCCCGCGGGGAACTGCCGGCCATGGTGGAGATCGCCGACCGGGCCGCGGTGGCGCTGCGCGAACCGGTCCGCGGGCTGCTGTGGATCACCGGCTGGCTGCGGCTGCTCGCACCGGAGGACGGCCGGGCCGCCGCGCTGATCGTGGCCGAGGCCCAGCCCGACGTCCGGCTGCTGGACATCGGCTACGGCATGGTGGCGCTGCGGCTGGCCGCCGCCTCCATGGTGCTGGCCGACGGCGAGGGCAGCGGCTCGCTGGAACCGGCCGATTTCGCCGCCGCCCGGCCCGACCCGTTCTGCCGCTACGAGGACCACTGGCTGCGCCACCTCGACCTGGCCCACCGGGACGTGGTCGGGATGCTGACCCGGCTGCTGCCCGAGGCGCTGCGCGGCGGGCACGTACGGCCGCTGGGCCTGGACCGCTACGGACTGCGGCTGCGGGTGGAGACCGCCGAGGACGACCACGACGTGCGGCTGGCCTTCAGCCAGGCGGTGGACACCCCGGCCAAGCTCGGGCTGGAACTGCGCCGGATGGTCGGCTGCCCGTTCCTGGCCAACACCAAGGCCAGCTGACCCGCGTTCCGACCTGCCGCACAGTGGGTGGAATTGGCCCCCGCCCCTCTACCGTCCAGTCTATTCGCGCTGGTTGGACACGCGCGGGTGAATCGGGCTGGCTGTGGATAACTCGGCCGGGCCGGCGATGCCGCGCTGACCTGGGCAACACCGGTGATCGCGTAGCCTCGCGCCGTGCCGCTTGCATACCGCGCCTGGCTGGCGCCCGGGCCGCCGGACGGGGTGGCCTTCCTCGACGACGAGCGCGAGCGCCGGGGGGCGCGGATCGAACTGCTCATCGTGTTCACCGTGACCCTGGGCATGTCCGGGCTGCGCAGCCTGATCTCGCTGCTCAACTCGCTGCTGCGGCCGGTCGCGCTGAACAAGCAGTCGGTGGCGCTGAACGTGCCGCAGGCGACCATCGGGTTCCTGGACCTGCTCGGCCAACTGGCCAACGCGCTGTCCCTGTTCGCCTGGGGCGCGCTGGGGGTGTATCTGCTGTGGCGGGCCGGCCACGGACTGGCCGCGATCGGGCTGGAGGGCACCCGGCTCGGCTCGGACGCGCTGCGCGGGGTCGGGCTGGCCGCCCTGATCGGCATCCCGGGGCTGGGCCTGTACTTCCTGTCCCGGGCGCTGGGCATCAACCTCAACGTGCAGCCCTCCACGCTCACCGACACCTGGTGGCGCATCCCGGTGCTGATCGTCTCGGCCGCGGCCAACGCCTGGGCCGAGGAGACCCTGGTGGTCGGCTACCTGCTCACCCGGCTGCGGCAACTGCGCTTCGGGGAGAACCGGGCGCTGCCGATCTCGGCCGTGCTGCGCGGGTCCTACCACCTGTATCAGGGCTTCGGCGGGTTCATCGGGAACCTGGTGATGGGCCTGGTGTTCGGCCGGGTCTGGCAGCGCACCAACCGGCTGTGGGCGCTGGTGCTCGCGCACACCATCCTGGACGTGGTGAGTTTCGTCGGTTACGCCTTGCTCGCCACGCACCTGAGCTGGCTGCGTTGATCTAGTCTCACATCCGTGACTCGCGTGGACAGCGAGGTCGGCCCGCTGCGCAGCGTGCTGCTGCACCGGCCCGGCCCGGAACTCAAGCGGTTGACCCCGCGCAACAACGACCAGTTGCTGTTCGACGGCATCCCCTGGGTGGACCGGGCGCAGGCCGAGCACGACGCGTTCGCCGCGGTGCTGGCCGGGCGCGGCGTCGAGGTGCTGCTACTGGCCGATCTGCTGGTGGCCGCGCTGGCCGACGACCGGGCGCACGCGGCCGGGGTGCGGGCCGCGGTGGACGAGCGGCGGCTGGGCCTCGATCTGGCCGAGGCGTTGCGCTCACACCTGTCCGGATTGTCCGCGTCCGCCCTGGCCGGGGTGCTGATGGCGGGGCTGACCTTCGAGGAGCTGCCCGACGCCGAGGGCGCCTCGCTGGTCCGCAGGATGCACCTGCCCGGCGACTTCGCCGTGGACCCGCTGCCCAACCTGCTGTTCACCCGGGACTCCTCGGTGTGGATCTCCGACCGGGTCGCGGTGGCCTCGCTGGTGATGCCGGCGCGGCTGCGCGAATCGGCCATCACCGACCTGATCTACGCCTACCACCCGCGCTTCGCCGCCACCGCCCGCGCCTACGGCGCGCACTCCGCGCCCATCGAGGGCGGCGACGTGCTGCTGCTGGCCCCCGGGGTGCTGGCCATCGGGGTTGGCGAGCGGACCACCCCGGCCGGGGCCGAGTCGCTGGCCCGCTCCGCCTTCGCCGACGGGCTGGCGCACACCGTGCTGGCCGTGCCCATCGCCCAGCAGCGGGCCACCATGCACCTGGACACGGTGTGCACCATGGTCGACCGGGACGCCATCGTGATGTACCCGGCGGTGCGCGACACCCTCTCGGCCTACCCGATCCGGCCCGACGGCGACGGCGGGGTGCTGGTCGAGGGCCCGCAGCCGTTCCTGGACGCGGCCGCCGCCGCGATGGGCATCGACCGGCTGCGGGTGATCGCCACCGGGCTGGACCCGGTCACCGCCGAACGCGAGCAGTGGGACGACGGAAACAACACGCTCGCCGTGGCTCCGGGCGTGGTGGTCGCCTACGAGCGCAACGTGGAGACCAACTCCCGGATGGTCGCCGAGGGCATCGAGGTGCTGCCCATCTCCGGCTCCGAGCTGGGTTCCGGGCGCGGTGGGCCGCGGTGTATGTCCTGCCCGATCGACCGTGCCCCGTTGGACTGAACCCGGTCGCCGCTCGCCCGCGCCGACATGCGCGGGCGAGCGGGCCGACCTAGCATTGGCCCGCATGTCGGTCAGCGCCAAGAAGCTCAATACCCATGTGTCGAAGTTCCACAGCCTGCTGCAGGCCCAGGTGGGCAACGAGCTCACCGCGGCCCAGCAGTACCTGGCGGTCGCGGTCTGGTTCGACCGCAACGATCTGCCCCAGCTGGCGCGGCACTTCTACCGGCAGTCGCTGGAAGAGCGCAACCACGCGATGATGATGGTCAAGTACCTGATGGACATCGGGGAGAACGTGACCGTCCCGGGCGTGGAGTCGGTGCGCAACGAGTTCAGCGACGCCCAGGAGATCATCACCCTCACCCTGCGGCAGGAGCGCGAGGTGACCGAGGAGATCACCGCGCTGGCCAAGGCCGCCCGGGACGAGAACGACTACACCGGCGAGCAGTTCATCCAGTGGTTCCTGGCCGAGCAGGTCGAGGAGGTCGCGCAGATGTCCACCCTGCTGAACGTGACCCAGCGGGCCAAGGGCAACACCTTCGACGTGGAGAACTTCCTGTCCCGCGAGACGGTCCCCGACGCCGGTCCGGCACCGGCCGCGCCGCCGGCCGCCGGTGGCGCCCTGTAGGGCTCAGCAGCCGGAAGACTGCAGCAGCACCTCGCTGACCGTGTTGTTCGGGCCGTCCAGCTCGAAGTAGTACTGCGCGCCGGAGTTGCCCGGCACCACGGTCTGGTACTGGGTGTTGCTCCCGGTCAGCGAGGAGTAGGCGGCCTGCAGCTGGGCCAGGGTCGAACCGACGCCGACCCCCTCCGGGGTCTGCACGCCCAGGCTCTCCGGCGGCGCGATCGCGGTGACCACCCCGTTGGTGCTCACCGCCAGCAGCGCGACGTCGGCCACGCCGTTGAAGTAGTCGTAGTCCACGCAGCCCCGGTCGTGCCGGGAGGCCGGGTCGAGATAGCCGGTGGCCAGCGCCTGCTGTTCGGTCATGCCCAGGCGCAGCGCGCCGTAGGCGAACGGGCCCATGGTCTTGGGCCAGATCGTGGGGGCGGCGGCTATCGCGGGCGGGGTGCTGGTGACCGTGCTGGTGTTCGCCGGCGGGCGGCTGGCCGAGGTGTGCGGCGGCACGTAGGCCGGGCTGCTCGACTCCACCGGTGGCTGCACGGCCGCGCTGGTGGTCGCCGCCGGGCCGGTCGCGCTGGCCGGGGAGGACGTGCTGGCGCTGATGGTCAGGTTGGGCTCGGCCACCTGTTCCTGGCCGTGCCCCCCGAAACCACCGGACAGGGCCACCCCGGCCAGCACCACCACCACGACCGCGGCCACCCCGGCGGTGGCGATCAGCGCGTGCCGGCGCTGCCTGCGGCGACGGGCCCCGGTCAGCACCCCGGCCACCGTGCCCGAGGGCACCGGCAGGCCCAGTCGCTCGTCGGCGAACAGCGCGCGCAGCTCACGGTCCAGCGCGTCGTCGGCGGCGGCCGTGTCCGCCGCGTCGTCCAGCCCGGTGGAATCGAACCGGGTGGCGTCGAACGCGCGGGGCTCGGGCAGGGCCGGTTCGAGCTCGGGGCGCGTCGCGTCCTCCGGCGACGACGGCACCTCCGGTGTCCGCTCCGGAGTCACGTCCCGGGGCTCTTCCGCGTCCGGCCGGTGTTCCGGCTGGTCTGGCGTGTCCACTTACCCTTCCCTCCCTTCGCGTACTCCGGCCAGTTGGGCGCGCAGCGTGTGCATCGCCTTGCTCGCCTGGCTTTTCACCGTGCCCTTGCTGATGCCCAGGATGTCGGCGATCTCCGCCTCGGACAGGTCGTCGTAGTAGCGCAGCACGATCACCGCGCGCTGCCGGGGCGGCAGGCCGCGCAGCGCCTGCCACAGCGGTTCGGCGGCGAACCGATCGGCCGGGTCGGCGTAGTCCGGCGTCTCCGGCAGCTCGGCGACCAGGTTCTCCCGGCGGTGCCGCCGCCACCGGCTGACGTTGGCGTTGGCCATCGACTTGCGGACGTAGGCCAGCGGATCACCGGTGCGGCGGGCCACCGCACCCCAGCGCGATCCGACCCGCTCCAGGACGGACTGCACCAGATCGGCGGCGTCGTGCGGATTGCCGGTCAGGGCATGCCCGTACCGGAGCAGTCCGGGCAGCGCGGCGCGCACGAACTCGCCGAACTCGGCGGCGTCACTCGCCGCCTCCTCGCCGGCCGACACGGTCCCCCTATCCACGCAAGGGTGCCCCACGCCCAGCGCGGGGATTGCCGTGGACATCGCGTGCCTTTCTCCGGTCGGAAGCGTCAATCGCCGCCGAAGAATGCACGCGCCTGACCCCGGTCAGGTTGCCCGGAATTCCGCCATCGATTGTGGCAGCACGAACCGACCGGCCGAATCCGGCCGGAACTCGTGCTCGCCGAGCACCGCGGTCACCGGGATCGGGCCGTAGACGTGCGGGAACCACGGCATCCCGGGGGCCGGCGGGTCGGCGGGCTCCCAGCGAACCGGCGCGCCCACCCGCCCCGGGTCCACGCTCAACAGGAGCAGGTCGGTGCGCCCGGCGTACAACGCGTTGGCCGGCAGGTGCACGGTGCCCGGATCGGAGCAGTGCACGAAGCCGGTCTCGGCCAGCGAGGCCGGGCGCAGCTCACCGGTCCGCCGCGCCCGGGCCCACTGGTCGTGATCGGTGATGTGCAGGATCACCGCAGGGTGACCTGGCGGCCGCGCAGGCCGTCCCGGGCCCGGCGCTCGGCCTCGGTGGGCGGCTCGGCGGCCAGCGAGGCCACCGCCTCGGTGAGCTTGGCGTCGAACGCCGCGGCCGGGGCGTCCCACTCCCGGGCGTGCATCTCCCGGTCCAGGTCCCACACCGGGACCAGCAGGCCGTGCGCCCGGAACGACCCGGCGAACCGGGAGTTCTCGCCCAGTTCCAGCTCGCCGCGGGCGGACAGCCGGGCCAGCGCGGCCAGCAGCTCCTCCTCCGGCTCCGGGCGCACCCAGCGCAGGTGGGCCCGCTCGCCGGCGTCCACCCAGTAGGCCGCGGTCACCTCGCGCAGCCGGTCGGTGGGCAGGATCGCGGCGTTGGCCCGCTCAAGGGACAGCGCGACCTCGCCGGTCGGCTCGGCCGCGTCCTCGGGCATCCACCAGCCGAAGTCGGCGTGCAGCTCGGGGGTCAGCGACTGGTCGGCCAGCAGTTCGGTGAGCTTCTCGGCCTTCTCCGGCTCGTCCGGGTCCGCCGGCAGCACGGACAGCACGTCACCGGGCCGCGCCTCCAGCGCCCAGCGGACCGCGCGGACCAGGTCCCGGCTCACGTCGGTGGACTGGGTCTGCACCTGCAGGCCGACGAAGGCCCTGCCATCCGAGCGGACCAGCGCGGCGGCCGCCATGGGCAGCACCGTGCCCAGGGTGATCTCCCGTTCGGCGGCGACCGCCAGCGGCAGGGACACGGTGGCCGAGGGCACGAACTCGCGCAGCGCGATCAGCTCGGTCTCACCGGCCAGTCCGGCGAACGGCCGGGTCACCCGCACCTCGGCCGGTCCGCCCGACGCGCCGTGGCAGGCCTTGTACCGGCGGCCCGAGCCGCACGGGCACGGCTGCCGTGGGTTGAGGCCCTCGCGCGGCTTCGCAGCCCCTTTGCCCTTGACCGCTGTCCGCTTGGTCACCAGCGCACTCCCTTGGCGTCGTCGAAAGACGTTTCGGGCAGGTTAGCGGCCCAGCGCGGCCAGGGTGGTGACCGGGGAGTTGGTGGCCAGGTAGCGCACCCCGAGCTCGGCGCAGCGCCGCACGTCGGCCGGGTCGTCCACGGTCCAGGTGTAGGTCGGCTTGCCGTGCGCGGCGGCCCGGGCCACGTAGCCCGGATCGGCCCGCAGCAGCCGCAGGCCCGGGCCGGCCATGGTGATCCAGGGCGGCAGTGAGCCGTCCCGCAGGGCCGGGGTCAGCTCGCCGAACAGCTGCACGGTGGGCAGGGTGGGCGCGTGCTGGTTGATCCGGCGCATGGCCCGGGACGAGAAGGACATCGTCACGATCCGGGAGTCCAGCGGGTGCGCCGGTTTGGCCAGGCCGTGCCGGGCCAGCAGCGCGATGAGCTTGGCCTCGACCAGGCCGCCGTAGCGCACCGGGTGCTTGGTCTCCACGAACAGCATGGTGTCCGGGGCGGTGTCGGTGACCATGCCGAGCAGGTCGTCCAGGGTGAGCAGACCACGCTCGTACGGGGTGGCCGAGGGCGCGGCGATCGGTTGCTGGACCAACTCGTCGGCCGAGGCCGGTTCCTCGTCGTGCCAGTGCCCGTAGTCCAGGCCGGACAGGTCGTCCAGGGTCAGCTCGCTGACCACGCCCCGGCCGGTGGAGGTGCGGTCGACCGTGCGGTCGTGCACGCACACCAGGTGCCCGTCCCGGGTCAGCCGGACGTCGCATTCCACCCCGCCCGCGCCCTGGGACAGGGCCAGCGCGTAGGCGGCCAGGGTGTGTTCGGCGCGGTGCGCGGACGCGCCCCGGTGGGCCACGACGATGGGCGGCACGGGCGGAATTTTGCTGGACACCGGGCAGACTCGCGAATCGGGCGGACGGGGTCGGTCACCGCGGGGCGTTCGCCGGGCGCGGCCGGGCGGTGGGTTCCGGCGCGCCGGTCACTCCGATCACCCGCAGCCGGGCCAGGTTCGGCACGCCGGAGGAGGCCAGCAGCCCGGTGATCCGGTCGACCAGGCGCAGGGTCAGCCAGCCGACGCCGACCGCCAGCAGGTCGGTGGCCAGGTGCCAGAGCACCCCGTCGGCCTGGGCCTGCACGCCGCTGCGCAGCCGCCACAGCACGGTGACCACGGCGACGATCTCGTTGGCCGCCCACAACACCCACCAGGCCAGCAGCTCCCGGGACGCCCGCACCGGGCCGGTCTCGGCCCGGGCGGTGTGCTCCAGCTCGGCCAGGATCGGGGCGGCCAGGAACAGGTTCAGGCCGGGCAGCAGCACGCCAAGCAGCACCAGCCAGTCCGGCCGGCCGGGGCGCACCCCGGCATGGTCGGCGGCCACCGTGCGGGTGATCAGCAGCCAGCGCACGGTCAGCACCCCGGCCACCAGCCAGGCCAGCAGGCCGGCCACCGAGCCGGCCGTCACCAGCGCGTCCGAGGCGGTGACCAGCGCGCCGGGCAGCGCGGTGTCCCGGCCGATCACCATCAGCACATAACGCAGCAGTTCGCCCAGCCCGGCCAGGCCGGCCGCCACCGCGACCGCCCACAGCGCCGGGCCGGCCGCCCGGGCCGTCCGCAGCATGGTGCGCGGGGTGCGCTCGGGTTGCCTGATCCCGCCGGGGACCTGCTCGGAGGCCCGCCAGACCAACCGGGGGAAGCCCCAGCGCGGGGTGTTGACGTAGCGCGGCGGGCCGCTGTAGCGGCGCAGCGGCTGGTAGCGGCGCGCGGGCCGGCCGGGTGGCGGGGTGGCCACCCATTCCACCGGTCCGGATGCGGGGTACCGCGCGGGACGGCTCACCGTCAGATGATCTCCGGCGCCGCGCCGTCGGCGGCCAGCGGATGGCCCGCGACGGCCCAGGCCTTCATGCCGCCGGCCACGTTGGTGGCCTCCCAGCCGTTGTCGTTCAGGAACGCGGTGGCCCGCGCGGAGCGGCCGCCGCTCCGGCACACCACGTACAGGCCGGCGTCGGCGGGCAGTTCGCCCAGCCGGCCGGGCAGGTCGCCCAGCGGGATGTGCAGCGCGCCGGGGGCGTGCCCGGCGGCCCACTCGTCGTTCTCCCGGACGTCCAGCAACACCGTGCCCTCGGGCAGCGGCTGGGTCAGTTCGGTCACGTTCACGGTGGGTACGGTCTGCGGATTCACACCACGATGCTGCCACAACCGTTGCGACAACCGTGTCAGGTCAGCCCGGCCAGGACCTCGGCCAGCCGCGCCAGCTGTATGTCGGTCAGCGGACGGGTGCGCCACCCGGAGCCGGTCAGCGTGTACTCGGTGCCGGCGGGACGGTAGATCCGCACGGTCTGGGCGGTGCTCGCCGCCGGGGACAGCTGCAGCACGGTGCCATCGGGCATGGTGCGGCGCAGGGTGCCGGCCGGACCGCTCGCCGGGAGGTCGGCGTCGGCCTGCTCGGCAGGGGTGCCGGAGTAGGCGCCGGGCTGCACGTTCAGCTGGCCGCCGTTGACCTCGATCAGCAACTGGCCCTGCGCGGCGCCGCGGTCGGGCGCGCCGGTCAGGCCGAGGTCGGCCAGCGCGGCCAGCACCGAATCGCGCAGGCCGGACAGGTCGGCCGTGGTCGGCACGAGCCGAGCGGCGGGGGCCGAGGTGGCGGTGGTGGCCTGGACCGGCGCGGTGCTGGTCGGCCCGGTGCCCGGGGTGGCCATCGGGGCGTCCTGGGTGGGCTGGACGGTGGCTTCCGGCCGTTGCGTCCGGGTGGTGTCCGGGACCGGTGGGGTGCTCCAGCCGGGCAGGAATCCGCTGGTGGCCGAGGTGCTGGTGGCCACCGACACGCCCTGATCGGCCGCGCCGACCCCGGCCGGGCCGCGGTGGGCCAGCAGGCTCGCGCCCAGCGCGACCACGCCGAGCACCGCGATCACCCCGGCGCCCGCGGCCAGCCGCTGGCCGATCAGCCTGCGCCGGCCCCGGGCCACCAGGTCGGCCAGTTCGGTGTGCACCGGGGGGGCGGGCTGATCGGCCAGCGACCGCAGCGCGCGGCGTGCCATCCGTTCCTCCCCGTCCTCGGCGAAACCGTGCTCGAACTCGTTCTGCTCGGCCATCACGCGCACCCCGCCAGTCCGGTCAGCCGCGGTTCCCCGGTCATCGCGTGGTAGGCCACGCGCAGGTTGGCCAGGCCGCGGGTGGTCTGGCTCTTCACCGTGCCGGTGGAGCAGCCCAGCGTGGTGGCCGCCTGCTCCACCGAAAGGTCCTGCAGGAAGCGCAGCACCAGCACGGCCCGCTGCCGGGCCGGCACCGTGGCCAGCGCGGCGATCAGCGTCTCCCGTTCCGGGTCGTAGCCGGTGTCGGCGGCCGGGGTGTCGGGCACCTCGGCCACGCTGTGCTCGCGGGCCCGGCCGCGCCGCCGGGTGTCCAGGAACACCCGGGTCAGCACGGTGCGCAGGTAGGCGTCCGCGGTTTCGGTGCGGACCCGGCCCCAGTGCGCGTACATCCGCACGAACGCGGACTGGGCGAGTTCCTCGGCCTCGTTCCAGTTGCCGCACAGTGCGTAGCCGATCCGCCGGGCGTGCTCGAACCGGGCCGCGAAGAACTCGGCGAACTCCTCCTGCCGCCGCCCCATGCGCGTACCTCCTCGGCCCCCATACGCCGCAAGGCCGGACGGGGTTGCACGACGGGCGAAGATCACCGGCGATGGCGGCCGTCGGCGACCCGGCCGCGGTCGGCGCCGAACCGGGCCACGTCCCGGTCCCGGATGAAGCCGAGCGGATCGGGCGCGTGCAGCCGCAACAGGATCCGGTTGACGTCCTCGGGGATCCGCCGCGGGGTCAGCTTGGACACCAGCAACACGGTCGCGAACGCCACCGGCACGGTGATCAGCGCCGGCTGCACCACGAACCAGGGCGCCCAGTTGCCGGTGTACTCGCTGACGATGTTGACCACCAGCGCGGTGATCACCAGGCTGCCGCCGAGCACGATGCCTGCGGCCGCGCCGATCCAGGTCAGCTTGCGCC
This sequence comes from Pseudonocardiaceae bacterium, assembly GCA_035551355.1. Taxonomy (GTDB): domain Bacteria; phylum Actinomycetota; class Actinomycetes; order Mycobacteriales; family Pseudonocardiaceae; genus DATATV01. The sequence goes on from DASZNF010000031.1 coordinate 30,409, forward strand.
ACCAGATGCCGATCACCAGCACCGGCGCGAACGTGGACGCGGCCAGCGCGAAGGACAGTCCCACCGACAGTGACACGTCCCCGGGCGGCAGCAGCACGGCCAGGGCCAGCGGCACCACCCCGGCGACCAGCGCGGCCCACCGGAAATCCCGCACCCGGCCGGGCAGCGCGTCGGTGGACAGCACCCCGGCCACGCTGACGATCAGCCCGGAGCAGGTGGACAGGAACGCGGCGAACGCACCGGCCGCGATCACCGCGCCCAGGATCTCCCCGGGCAGCCCCGGTAACACCTTGCTGGGCAACATCAGCACGGTCACGTCGGTCTGCCCGGTGACCAGCAGTTCCGGGGTGTAGAGCCGGGACAGCGCGCCCAGCGCGGTCGGGAACAGATAGAACAGGCCCAGCAGCAGCAGCACGTGCACGGTGGTGCGCCGGGCGGCCCGGCCGTTGGGGTTGGTGTAGAAGCGCACCAGCACGTGCGGCAGCCCCATGGTGCCCAGGAACAGCGCCAGGATCAGCGAATACGTGCCGAACAGCGAGGACAGCCCGCCGGCTTCCGGGCGCAGCCAGGACGAGTTGGTCCTGGGTGTCCCGGACACCTCGGGCACCGCGGCGCCCTTCGGGAACGTCAGCGTGGTGCCGGCGGCCACCTGGTAGCCGCCCGGGCTCCAGATGGCCGGGCCGCCCGCCGGTTTGCCGTTCACCGTGCCGTTGGCCGACAGCCGCACCAGCTCACTGACCTGCAGGGTCACCGGGGTGGGCACGGTGATGGTGGTGTTGGCGGTGAAGTCGGGCACCCGGTCGGCCGACAGCGGCTGCTGCATCGGGTGCCCGGCCACGAACACCACGATCATGATGAACGTGGGCACGGCCAGCGCGAACAGCTTCACCCAGTACTGGAAGGCCTGCACCACGGTGATCGAGCGCATGCCGCCGCCGAACACGTTGATGGTGACCAGCACCAGCACGACCACGGCGCCCACCCAGTCGGGCACCGGCATGATGGTGGACAGCGTCAGCCCGGCCGTCTGCAGCTGCGGCACCAGGTAGAAGATGCCGATCAGCACCACGAACACCGTGCACAGCATGCGCAGCCCGGTCGAGCCGAGGCGGGCCTCGGCGAAGTCGGGCAGGGTGTAGGCGCCCGAGCGGCGCAGCGGGGCGGCCACGAACAACAGCAGCGCCAGGTGGCCCGCGGCGAAACCGACCGAGTACCACAGCGAGTCCGCGCCGTCCTTGAGGATCAGCCCGGCCACCCCGAGGAAGGACGCGGCCGACAGGTACTCCCCGGCGATGGCCGCCGCGTTGCGGGAGGACCGCACGATCCGGCGGGCGACCAGGAAGTCCGGGGTGGTGTTGGCCAGCCGGGAACTGTGGAAACCCAGGTACCAGGTCAGCACGCCGATCAACACAACGGCGGCGATCGCCAACGGGTTGAAGTCCACGGCCTGCGCTCTTGGCTGTCGTTGGTCAGCTTTCGACCATGTTCACGAAGTCCTTCTCGTGCCGCTCGGCCAGCCGGTTGTGCCACCAGCCGACGCCGAACAGCAAGGCAAAGGGTAGGACCCCGATGAGCAACCACGGCAACCGGACGCCGAAGACGGTCACGTTGTCGAAGGCGGGCGAGAGGAAACAGGCCAGCGGCAGACCCACCAGCGGGACCGCGATCAGCGTGGCCAGGCTCATGGCCGTCTTGAACTGGGCGCGCAGCAGATTGCGCACCAGCACCTCGCCGACGCTGGTCTGTTCCTCCAGCTCGGTGATGGTGCGCACCACGGTGACCGGGTTACGCGAGTCGTTGAGCACCACCCGCTTGCGCCGCGGCTTGCGTCCCGGGACCGGTTTGGGTTCCCGGCCGACGGAGTCGCCGGAGGCGGAGTGCCTGCTCATCCCCAGCCGTTCTTGGGCGAGCGGACCAGCCGGTCCTTCAGCTGCCGGGTGTGCCGCCGGGACACCGGGAGTTCCTTCTCGTTGTCCCCGATCAGCACCGTGTAGCCCGACGGGCCCATGCGCAGTTCGGTGATCAGCGGCAGGGACACCAGGTAGGAGCGGTGGATGCGGACGAACCCGGCCTCGCCCCAGCGCTCCTCCAGCTGGGCCAGCGGGATGCGCACCAAGTGCGAGCCGTCGGCGGTGTGCAGCCGGGCGTAGTCGCCCTGCGCCTCCACCCAGCGCACCGAGGCCCGGGGCACCATCTTGGTGATCCCGGCCAGTTCCACCGGGATCACGTCGGTGTCGTCGGCCGGTTCGGCCGCCATCGGCGGGGCCGCGGTCGGGGCGGGGGGCTGGCGCTTGGTCAGCACCCGCTCCACCGCCTTGTTCAGCCGCCCCTGCTGCAGCGGCTTGAGCAGGTAGTCCACCGCGCCCAGCTCGAAGGCGTTGACCGCCTCGTCGCTGATGCCGGTGACGAACACCAGCGCGGGCGGCGGGCGCAGGGCCGAGAGGACCCTGGCCAACTCGATGCCGGACAGGCCGGGCATGTTGATGTCGATGAACACGGCGTCGACCGGGGCCATCTTGGCCCGTTTGCGCGCGGCCACCTCGCTGTCGCTGCCGCCGATCAGGCTCAGCGCCTCGGCCGCGTCGCCGGCTTTGAGGGTGCGCCGTACGTACTCGTTGTTCTCCAACATGTAGTACAGCTCGTCGAGGCCGTGTGGCTCGTCGTCGACGGCCAGCACGACCAAACCCGGTGTGCCTTCTCGGTTGCTCACTGTGTGCCGAATCTTGCCCAGTGCCCGGCGGTGCTGTCCACACTGACTCCGCCACCCGTCCGGGTGAGTTTCGCCGCGCGCCGACTTTGTGCTGGTTGTCCGGCCGCAAGTATTTGCGGCGGCAAAATCAGAGACCGAAACGTGACCATGCCGACCGGCTGTCCACCGCGTCCAGCACGGCCAGAATCTGCTCTGCCGGTGAGCCGGGCAGCCCAAGCCGGCTGGCCGGGCCGCCGACGCCCAGCCGGGCCAACAGCGGCCTGCGCGGCTCGGCCACCACCACGTGGGCGTCGCCGAAGCGCTCCTTGAGCACCCCGCGCAGCGTGCCCAGCCCGTCGACCAGGCCCAGTTCGGCTGCCCTGGCCCCGGTCCACACCTCGCCGGTGAACAGGTCGGCCGCGGCGTCGATCTTGTCCCCGCGCCGGGTCTTCACCCAGTCCACGAACTGCTTGTGCAGCTCGTCCTGCAGCCCGGTCAGCCACGCCACGTCGGCCGGCTTCTCCGGCTGGAACGGGTCCAGCCGCAGCTTGTTCGCCCCCGCGGTGTGCACCCGGCGCTCCACGCCGATCCGCTCCAGCAGGCCGGACAGCCCGAACCCGGCGCTGATCACCCCGATCGACCCGACCAGCGAGGTGGCGTGTGCGTAGATCTCGTCCGCGGCGCAGGCCAGCCAGTACCCGCCCGAGGCGGCCACGTCCTCGCAGAAGCCCAGCACCGGCACGTCCTTGTCGGCGGCCAGGGTGCGGATCCGCTCGGCGATCAGCGCCGACTGGGTGGCCGCGCCGCCCGGGGAGTTCACCGCCAGCGCCACCGCGACCAGCCGCTCGTGGCCGAACGCGCGGGTCAGCGCGGTCTCGATGCCGGCCAGGTTCAGCGCCGGGCGGCCCACCGGGGTGGGCGTCGGGGTGATCACGCCGTGCAGCTTGACCACGGCGACCACGTCGCGTTTGTCACCGCCGCCGGTCAGCTCGGCCAGCCGGCCGGGCAGCTTGGCGGTCAGGCGTTCGGTCAGCTTCTCCGTGGACGTCATGCCCGCGAATGTACCCAGAGCGGGCGCGTGCTCAGTCGTGCTGCCGGATGGGCTCGATGGCGCCGATGCCCGAACCCCAGTCGACCGCGGCCAGCGCCTGACCGGCGGCGGTGTCCTCCAGGTCCAGCGCGCCCCGGCCGAACCCGGGCAGCGCCGGTTTGACGTTGGAGGAGAACTTGGGCACCCGCAGGATCACCTTCATGCCCGCGCCCGGGGCGGTCTCCACCATCAGGGCGTACTCGTCGCCGTACACCGAGCGCATCCGCTGGTTGATGTTGCCGATCCCGACGTGCGCGCCGGAGCGGTGCGAGTCGGCCAGATCGGTCAGCCGGTCGGCGTCCATGCCGACGCCGTCGTCCTCCACGCTGATCAGCGCCTCGGTGCCGTGGTCCTGGGCGATCACGGTGACCGTGCCGCCGCCGGGCTTGCGGGCCAGGCCGTGCCGCACCGCGTTCTCCACCAGCGGCTGCAACACCAGGAAGGGCACGGTCACGCCGAGCACCTCGGGGGCGATCTTCAGCCGCACGTGCAGCCGCTGCGGGCCGTAGCGGGCGCCTTCCAGGGTCAGATAGCGGTCCACGTTGGCCAGCTCGTCGCCCAGCGTGGTGAACATGCCGTTGGAGCGGAAGGAGTAGCGGGTGAAGTCGGCGAAGTCCTGCAGCAGCTCACGGGCCCGCTCCGGGTCGGTGCGGATCAGCGCCGAGATGGTGTTGAGGGCGTTGTAGACGAAGTGCGGGGAGATCTGCGCCCGCAGCGCCCGCACCTCGGCCTGGGCCAGGGCCTGCCGGGACTCGTCGAGCTTGGCCAGTTCCAGCTGGGTGCAGATGAACCGGGCGATCTCGTCGGCCAGCTTGATCAGCCGCTTGCCGCCGACCCCGCCGACCACCACCAGCACGCCCTCGATGGCGCCCTCCACCACCAGCGGCACGATCACCGCGGTGCGCATCGGGCAGTTGCCGCGCCGGTCGCACGGGAGTTTGTCGTGGTCGACGTGCTCGCGCCGGTAGTCGCCGATGGCCCGCACGATCGGCTCGGACAGGTCGACGTAGTGCTCGTTGGCCTCGCCGTCCCAGGACAGCAGGGTGCCCTCCGGGTCGGTGATGCCCACCGCGACGCAGCGCAGCAGCTCGCGCAGATGCGGGGTGGCCCGGTCGGCGGCGTCCGTGGTCAGGCCGGCCCGCAGGTCCGGGGTGGCCTTGGAAATGCGCTGCAGGGCGGCCAGGGTCGCGTCGTCCAGCGACGAGGACACCCGGCGGGTCCGGCACAGGATCACGAACACAGTGAGCACCGCGATCGTGGCGATCACGCCCAGCACGGCGCGCTCGTTGAGTAGCTGGGCCACGGGGACATGCTCCGCTGTCGGTGTGGCGCTGGCAAGCCCGCGATCGAGCGGGGCTGTTCACAGCCGGTGTCCGGCGGCTACTTCAGCAGCCGGGACAGCCGCCGGTCGGCCAGCGGTTTGCCGCCGGTCTGGCAGGTCGGACAGTACTGCATGGACTTGTCGGCGAAGGACACCTCACGCACCGTGTCCCCGCAGATCGGGCAGGGCAGCCCGGTGCGGCCGTGCACCCGCAGGCCGGCGTGTTTCTCGCCCTTGAGCAGGGCGGCGTGCTGGCCGACCGAGCGGGTCACCGCGTCGGTGAGGATCTGGCCCATGGCCGTGTGCAGCCGGTCGGTGGCCTCGTCGGTCAGCTTGCCCGCGGTGGCGTACGGGGACAGCTTGGCCAGGTGCAGGATCTCGTCGGAGTAGGCGTTGCCGATGCCTGCGATCACCGACTGCTCGGTGAGCACGGTCTTCAGCCGCTCGGTGCGCCCGGCCAGCACCTCGGCCAGGCCGGCCCGGTCCAGGCCGAGGGCGTCCGGGCCGAGCCGGGCGATGCCGGGCACCTCGGCCGGGTCGGCCACGATCCACACGGCCAGCCCCTTCTTGGTGCCGGCCTCGGTGAGGTCGAAGCCGGGCGCCTGCCCGGGCGGGCCAAGGTGCACCCGCAACGCCAGCGGGCCGCGGCCGGGTTTGGGCGGCGCGGCCGAGGGGTGCTCGGCCCAGCGCAGCCAGCCGGCGCGGGCCAGGTGGGTGATCAGGTGCAGCTCGGGCTGGCCCTCCGTGCGCGGCCCGCACACCAGGTCCAGGAACTTGCCGTGCCGCGCCGCGGCCGTGACCGGCCGGCCGTGCAGCTCGGTCCACGGTGGGCTGGCAGTTTTCAGCACCGCCAGCGACGCGATGTCCACCCTGGTGACGACCCGGCCGACGGCGTGCTCGCGCAGATGCTCGGCCAGCGCCTCGACCTCCGGCAATTCGGGCATGACACCAGTGTGACCCGGCCGGGCCGGTCCGTCGACCGAGCCGGGGTCAGTCGATGAGCTGCAGCGGGCCGTCACTGGCCGGGACCGAGTACACCTCGATGTCCCGGGCGATCTTGGCGGTGGCCTGGCGGATGCTGAACACGCCCCGCACGCTGCCCATCCAGCGCTCCGGGGACAGCTCCTCGGCACCCTCGCCCGGCGCGCCCTGGGTGTTGGCCACCACCAGCCACGGTCGGCGGATCAGCCAGCGGGCCGGGAAGAACAGCAGCACCACCAGCAGCACCAGGATCAGCCACTGGGGCACCACCACCGAGCCGGGGGTCCACCAGATCAACGCGGCGACCAGCACGCCGAGCATGACCAGCATGACCATGCCGGGGCCGGAGCCACCGGCCAGGTCGTGTTCGAAGTCGTCCAGCGTCGTGGGTTTGGACCATTCGATCCGGCCGCGGAGCGTCCACATCCGGCCGTCCGCGCCCCTTACCAGCCGCGTCACAACAGCCTCCTGGAGATCGTCGCGTGTCGGTCACACAGGACGTCACGGCAAGTCACCGAGCGTGCCTGTGCAGTCTATCGCGGGCCGGCAGGGCCATCCGGATGAATTCCGCCGCCCGGGCGGGGCCGGCCGACCGGGCGACCCACGACGGACCGTGATCGCCGCGATGTTCCCATGGTGATCACCGGGCCGGGCATCCGCCTGCTCAGTTCGACCCGGTCCAACGCCAGATCGTCTCCCACACGGTGGTGCCGTCGGTGGTGTAGGAGGTGCTCCACACGGTGGGCGAGGGACCGCCGTTGCCGCGACCCTTGCCCTGGCCGTTGCCACTGCCGTTGCCCTGCCCGTTGCCGTTGCCCTGCCCGTTGCCGTTGCCCTGCCCGTTGCCACTGCCCTGGCCGTTGCCGCCGCTGCCCGGGTCACTGGTCTGGGTGATCATCGGCGAGCCGGCCATGCCCGGATCGGTCGAGGAGGCGGTGGCCGGGCCGTCCTGCAACTGGTTGGTCGGGGTGGTGCGCACCGGGGTGGTGGTGTCGGCCTGCCGGTGCGGGTCGGTGGCCACGGCCTGCCCGGTGCGGCTGGTGGTGGTCGGCGGGGCCGAGCCGGTGGAGTCGGCGGCCGGACCGCCGATGGGCTGGTGCGTCGAATCGGTCACCGAGGCCGACCGGAGGCCGTTGGAGGTCAGGCCGACCGAGCCGATCACCGAGTTCACCGGCAGCTGCGGGCTGCGATCGTCGTCGGCCTGGCCGCCCGGGCCGCCGTGGATCAGCAGCGGGCCAAGGCTCAGGCCCACCCCGCCGACCGCGAGCACCGAGGCGGTGGCCAACAGCACCTTCAGCCGGGCCCCGGCCGCCGCCACCTTGGCCAGCAACCCGGCCGTGACCGAGTGCACCACCGAATGACCGGCCACCGCGCCGCCGATCAGCACCGGCGGTACCAGCATCCCGGCGTGCCTGCGCAGGCCTGCGCACACGTCGGCCAGTTCGGCGTAGAGGGCGGCGCAGCTCGGGCAGGCGGCCAGGTGGGCCCGGATCCGGCGGGACTCGGCGCCGCGCAGGTGGCCCGCGGTGTAGGCGCCCAGTTTGTCCACCACCGAGCGACACCCGTTCGGGCCGAGGAACGGCGCCACATGGGCTTGCAGGTAGGCCGCGCGCAGGCCTTCGCGGGCCCGGCGGGCCAGGGCGGCGGTGGCGTTCGGGGACAGCCCGAACTGCCCGGCCACCACGGCCGGGCGCTCCCCCTCGACCTCCACGTGCCACAGCACGTTGCGCCAGCGCTGCGGGAGGGTGGAGAAGGCGCGGGCGATCAGGTGCGCGTCCGCGCGGGCCTCGGCCCGGTCGGAATCCGGGTCCACCCGGCGGTCGAGTTCCTCGTCCACCACCGGCACGTCCCGGTTGCGGGTGCTCCACTCGGCCGCCAGCCTGCGCACCACGGTGAACAGGTAGGCCCGCACGTTGTCGGCCGGGCCGGAACCGCGGCGCACCGCCTGCAGGACCCGGAAGAAGGCTTCGGCGGCGATATCCTCGGCGTCGGCGGCGTCCTTGACGCAGCGCAACGCGTAGCCGCGCACCGGGCCGGCGTGCCGGGCGAACAACTCGGCGAAGGCCGCGTCCTGGCCGGACCGCACCAGGGCCAGCAGATCGATGTCGTCAACGGCGTTTACGCTGGGGCCGATCCACGGGTCTTCGGCGTGATTCGTCACGGTCATACCGGCCGGCACCTCCTCACCCGCGATACGGACCGGTAGCAAACATCTCACAGCCGGAGCACCCGCGGCACATCGATGTCCGAATGGTGACCAGCGGTATCGAAGTGATTACAGCCGGGCGTCGAACCCATCCGTAATGAGGTAAACCCCGGGAGGCGGCAGTACTGTCTGCGCGTGTGGCCGAGTGGAAATCCAAAGCGCTAGAGCTGCTGCCGGCGCTGCGCCCGGTCATCGAGCACGACTGGTCGGCGCACGTGTTCCTCGGCGAGCTGGTTCCGCTGGTCTGGGACGCGCACCGGGCGGCCGACGCCGAGGCGCTGCGCAGCATCTACGGATTCGTGCGCTGGTGTTACGACCAGCCGGGCCAGACTTTGGCCAACGCCGCGGTGGTCAGCTTCTACGAGCTGGTGTTCGACGAGTGGGAGCTGCGGCGGCAGATCGCGCCCTGGCTGCCCGCCGAGGTGACCGAACGGGTGCGGCCGCTGTGGGAATGGCGGTTGCCCGCGGCGCGGATGAGCGAGGTCGAGCGGTTGCTGGCCGAGCCGACGCCGGACATCCCCGCGCCGGTGTCGCCCGGCATGTCCTCGCCGACCCCGGTTGATGGTCGTAGCCGGGATGTTCGGTAGCATTCAACCGTTGGCTTGACAGTCGACACGCGGACGTAGCGCAGCTGGTAGCGCATCACCTTGCCAAGGTGAGGGTCGCGGGTTCGAGTCCCGTCGTCCGCTCTCTCTGGCATACCCTGCTCGCCGCTTTGCGGCTTCGCTGGGTCGATCGCCATCACATCGGGGGGGCGACCCCCCGAGCCCCCCGCAGGCCGCTTCGCGGCTTTGGCTCGCCGCTCCGCGGCTTCGCTGGGTCGATCGCGCCGCTTCGTGGCTTCGGGTTCGGCTCGCCGCTCCGCGGCTTCGCTGGGTCGATCGGCATCACATCCGGGGCCCCTGCACCCTCCGTCGGCCGCTTCGCGGCTTATTTCTCCAGCATCTCCGCTTTTGCGATCATGTGTGGCGTGGCGGATGACTTGGTGATCCGGGGTTACCGGGACAGCGATCTAGCTAGCGCGTACGACGTGTGCGTGCGCACCGGCGACGGGGGCGAGGACGCCAGCGGGTCCTACGCCGATCCGGATGTGCTGCCGGCCGTGTTCCTCGGGCCCTATGTGACGCTCGAACCGGAGCTGGCTTTCGTGGTGGACAACGGAAATCGGGTGGTCGGCTACATCGTGGGCACCGCCGACACCGCCGAGTTCACCCGCCGGTACGCCGCCGAGTGGCTGCCCAAGGTCGGCGACGCCTATCCCGCACCGGCGGGCGAACCGGCCGGCGGCGATGAGCTGATGGCGATGCTGCTGCACTGGCCGGAGCGGATGCTGCGGCCCGAACTGGCCGACTACCCGGCCCACCTGCACATCGACCTGCTGCCGGACTACCAGCGGATGGGCCTGGGGCGGCGGCTGATCGACACGTTGTGCGCGGCGCTGCGGGCGCGCGGGGTTTGCGGGCTGCACCTGGAGATGCTCACCAGCAACACCAGGGCCCGCGCGTTCTACGACCGCCTCGGTTTCACCGAACTTCCGGCCGACACCACCGACACCACCATCCTCGGCCTCCGCCTGGACTGAAGCTCCGTTTTGTACATTTTCTGTACAAAAAGGGGGTGACGACCACGAGGAGGTCGTGATCACCCGCGCCGGGCACGGCCCCGTGGTCATCGTTTCCCTTGACGATTACCAGTCACTGCGGGAGACCGTCTACCTGTTGCGCAGCCCGGAGAACGCGCGCCGCCTGGTCACGTCGATCGAGCGTTTGGAAGCCGGTCACGGCATCCAGCGTGACCTCGCGGAGTGATTCTCGTCTGGGACGGCAGGCGCAGGATCGTCGGATCCTGAGGATCAACGACGGGCACCGCCTGATCTACAAGGTCGCGGAAACGGAGATCCGCATCGCGGCTTGCCGGTATCACTACGGAAAATGACGATGCGTCGCCGGGCGATATTCTGCGGCCCATGAGACTGGGTGTCGGGTGCGCGATGTGGACGCATCCGGCCTGGCCGGGGCGGCATCTGCCGCAGCCGTTGCCGACCCGCGAACGGTTGCGGGCCTACGCGGGCTGTTGCAACGCGGTGGAGGGCAACACCACTTTCTACGCCACGCCCGCGCCGGACACGGTGCGCTCCTGGGCGGCGCAGACTCCGGCCGACTTCCGGTTCCTGCTCAAGCTGCCCCGGCCGATCACCCACGAGCGGCGGCTGACCGGCGTGGCCGGGCCGCTGCGCGAATTCCTGAGCGCGGTCGAGCCGCTGGCCGCGCGGACGCAGGCGCTGTGGGTGCAGTTGCCGCCCTCCTTCGCCCCGGCCGACCTGCCCGCGCTGGCCGAGTTCCTCCGGCACGCGCCCACCGCCCACCGCTACGCCGTTGAGGTCCGGCACCGGGCGTTCTTCGCCGACGACCGGTGGACCCAGGCCCTGGCGGACGTACTGGGCGAGGCCGGGGCCGAGTGGGTCACCTTCGACACCGGCGCGCTGTTCGACGCCCCGCCGGCCAGCCCGGCCGAGGAGGAGGCCTGGCGGCACAAGCCGCGGCTGCCCCGCCGCTCGGTCGCGCTGACCGACCACCCGATCGTGCGGTACCTGGGCCGGGACGATCCGGCGGCCACCGAGGCGGGCTGGGCGTACTGGCTGGACACCGTGCTGGGCTGGCTGCGCGAGGGCCGCTCGCCCACCGTGTTCGTGCACACCCCGGACAACGCCGACGCGATCGCGTTGGCCCGCCGGTTCCACGACCAGGTCCGGGCCCGGCTGCCCGAGCTGGCTCCGCTGGCCCAACCCGAGCCCGCGCAGCCACCGACCCTGTTCTGACACCGCCCCCACCGCGCACCCGATACGGTTGCCCGCGAATCCACCGCGCCGCGATCACGGCGCCGAACCACCGCGCCCGGAGCGAACCAGCATGACCGTCCGAGACCTGAAGTCCACCTGGGAGAACCTGGGCCGCACCGACCCGCTGTGGGCCGTGCTGTCCGACCCGCACCGCAGGCACGGCGGCTGGGACCTGGACGAGTTCATGACCACCGGGCACGAATCGGTGCGGTACTGCTTCGACATCGCCCGGGACCGGGGCACCACGCTGACCGGCCGGGTGCTGGACTTCGGCTGCGGGGTCGGCCGGATCAGCAACGCGCTGGCCGAGAAGGTCGACGAGGTGGTCGGCATCGACATCGCCGAGTCCATGATCGTCCGGGCCCGGGAACTCAACCGGCATCCGGGAAAGCTGTCCTTCGTCAGCTACGACGGCGGCGTGCTTCCCTTTCCGGACAACCATTTCGACGCCGCGGTCAGCCTGATCGTGTTGCAGCACGCGCAGCCCGCGGTGCAGCTGGCCGCGCTGCTGGAACTACAGCGGGTGGTCCGCCCGGGCGGGCTGCTGGTGCTGCAGACCGCCAGCCACCCCACCAGCGCCCCCGCGCTGCCCGAACCGGCCCGGCGGATGCGCATCGAGGTGCTGCGCGCGCCGGCCGAACTGGCCGCCGGGCAGGGCGCGGTGGTCACCGCGCGGCTGACCAACACCAGCCCGCTGCACTGGCCGGCCGACCACCTGGTCAAGCTGGGCAACCACTGGACCGGCCCGGACGGCGCGGTCATCGTCGACGACGGGCGCACCGAACTGCCCCGCACGATCGAGCCGGACGAGTCGATCGAACTGGACCTGCGGGTGGTCGCCCCGGCCGCGACCGGAGCGCACACGCTGGAACTGGATGTGGTGCAGGAGTTCGTGTCCTGGTGGGCCGAATCCGGCAATTCCACCGCATCCGTACCGGTGCTGGTCACATCGCCGGATTCGGTAACGGAAAGCGCACCGGAAATCGATCAGCAGGTACGGCCGGAAGAAGTTGCGGCGAACCCGGAACTCGCGGCCGAGCGGGCTGGCACCATGGAGGTGCACGGGCTGCACACCGACCTGGTGCACGCCCTGTTCGCGCACTGCGGCCAGCAGGTTCTGTCCGCCGTACCGGACCAGTTGGCCGGCGCGGACTGGCTCAGTTACACCTACCTGGTCCGGGTCGGCGCGTAGCCCGCTGAACGAAGGTCACGACTTGATACGCGGCGCAATGCGGCGTCGGGTATCCGTGCACAATGTTCGAGTCTCAATTGCAATGGGGAAGGGCGGTAACAGGTGTCCTGGCAGGATGAGCTGCGTCAGCTGGACGAGGAGCTCGCCGCAGGCCGGATCGGCGCCGAGCAGTACCGCGCCCGGCGTGATCAGGTGATCGCGGCCGCGGCCAACCCGACCGGGGCGCAACCGCCCTCCGCCGCCGAATCGACCACCATGATCCCGCCGGTCGGCGGCCAGCCCAGCAACGGGCCGCAGGCCGACAACCCGGAGGCCACCCAGGTGGTGCCCCGCGCCCAGGGCGGCGCGCCCGCCGGCTCCCCGGCCGACCGCACCCAGGCGGTCACCCCGACCTGGCAGACCGGCCCCCGGCCCGGCCCGCAGCAGGGCGGCTACACCGGTCCCGCCTCCCCCGCGCAGGGCTTCCCGCAGCAGGGACAGCCCAACTGGGGCGACCAGGGCGCCGACTCGGCCCCGCCGTGGGCCGGCCAGGACTTCCCGCCGCTGGCCGCGAACAACGAGGCCTGGGTCAAGCAGGGCCCCGAGGTGTTCGGCGAGGGCAAGTCCGGCAAGGGCCGCCTGTTCGCCATCATCGGTGTGGTCGTCGTGCTGCTCGCGCTGGGCGTCGGCGCGTTCTTCCTGTTCGCCAAGGGCGGCGGGGACAAGCAGACCGCCAGCCCGCCGGCCGCGACCACCACCGCGCCGCACACCACGACCACCCCGCCCAGCCCGGTGCGGATCGGCACCATCCCGGGCACCGACGACGGCAAGAAGATCTCCAACTTCTCCGACGTGCCCAACCTGGACTACCTCAACCCGGCCGAGCTGCAGGCCTACCAGCAGGCCGGCGCGGGCCAGGGCAACGTGGCCGTGCACAGCCTGGCCGACGGTGACTCGGTCGTGGTCCTGGTGCTGCAGGCCGACTCCACCGCGGCGGCCAACACCGCGGTCAACACGCTGACCCAGATCCAGGTCAGCAACAAGGCCACCCAGGCCGAGAGCCCGGCGGCCGGGGTGCAGGTGACCGAGCTGACCGCCAACGGCACCACCCAGATCCGCGCGCACTACGTGCACGACGACGTGATCGTCCGGGTGGACGTGCAGGGCTCCAACCCGACCACCGCGTTGCAGGACTTCAACACCGTGCTCAACGCCCAGCTCGCCGCGTTGTCCGCCAATGGCTGAGCCGGCTGACGACGAGCGGGTGCGCACCACCGCCTGCACGGTGGTGGCCCGCAACTACCTGCCCGCGGCCCGGATCCTCGCCCGCAGCTACCTGGCGGTGCACCCGGACCACACGTTCGTCATCGGCCTGATCGATGGCGACGAGTCCGACACCGGACCGGCCGATGACGGCTATCAGGTGGTGGGCCGGGAGGCGTTCGACATCGACGCCGAGGACTACCTGCGGATGGCCACCGCCTACTCGGTGACCGAGCTGGCCACCGCGGTCAAGCCGTACCTGATGCGCGGGCTGCGGGCCGGCGCCGAGGTGGTCGTCTACCTCGACCCGGACATCCGGGTGTTCGCGCCCATGCCCGAACTGGCCGAGCTGGCCATGAAACACCAGCTGGTGCTCACCCCGCACGTGCTCGCGCCGATGCCCCGCGACGGCATGGAGCCCGACGAAGCGGTGATCATGGGCACCGGCGTGTTCAACCTCGGTTTCCTGGCCACCGGCCCGGGCAGCGAGGCGTTCCTGGACTTCTGGGCGCAGCGGCTGCGGCACGACGCGATCGTCGCGCCCGAGCAGCAGCTGTTCACCGACCAGCGGTGGATCGACCTGGTGCCCTCGCTGTTTCCGCACCACGTGCTGCGCGATCCCGGGTTCAACGTGGCCTACTGGAACACGCACGAGCGCGACGTCGAGCGAGACGCCGAGGGCAGGCTCACCGCGGCCGGGAAACCGTTGCGGTTCTTCCACTTCAGCGGTTACCGGCCGGAACGGCCGTGGGTGCTGTCCTACCACTGCTCGCGCCGGCCGCGCACGCTGCTCTCGCAGCAGCCGCGGCTGCGGGAGCTGTGCGACGACTACGGCACGGCGCTGCGCGAGTCCGGGTACGCGCGGACCCTGGACGCGATTCCCTACGGCTTCAACACCTTGGCCGACGGCACCAAGCTGACCCCGATGATGCGCAGGCACTTCCGCGCCGAATGGATCGCCGCCGAACGCCCCGAGCCGGGTGCCCGCGAGCGGAAATCCATGCCACCACACGGTTTCGGCCCCGACGGGGGCGCCGCGCTGCGCGACTGGTTCGCCTCGCCCGGCACCCCGGACCAGGCCGCCGCCGGGCTCAACCGGCTGGCCATGGCGGTCTGGGGCGCCCGCACCGATCTGCAACTGGCCTTCCCCCGGCCGTGCGGTCCGGACGCGGCGGCGTTCCGCCACTGGTGCCAGCAGTCCGGGCCGAAGGAAGGCGTGCTGCCCCGCTGGGCGCTGCCGGCCGAGCCCGAGCCGCGCATCGCGCCGGTGGACGAGCGCGGCGTGAACGTGGTCGGTTACCTCACCGCCGAACTGGGTCTCGGCGAGATGGGCCGGATCGTGTCCTCGGCCATCGAACGGGCCGGCATTCCCATCGCCTCGGTGGTGGAGGACCGGCTGCTGTCCAACCGCACCGGTATCGACGCGCCGGAAACCCTTGGGGTGCCACGGTTTCCGGTCAGTCTGCTGTGCGTGAACGCCGACCAGACCGCGGTCGTGCTGGACAGTCACCCCGATGTCGGGCACGACCGCTACCGGATCGGGTTGTGGGCCTGGGAACTGGCCGACTTCCCGGACTGGCTGCACCCGGCGTTTCGGATGGTGGACGAGGTCTGGACGATCAGCGAGTTCTGCCGGGAAGCCATCGGCAGGCACGCGGACGTGCCGGTGCACACCATCCCGGTCCCGGTGCGCATCCCGGACACGCCGGGCGTGCGGGCGCGGGCGGCCGGGCAGCCGGTGCGCTACCTGTTCGCCTTCGACTTCAACAGCATCGGCGACCGCAAGAACCCGTGGGGCCTGGTGACCGCCTTCCAGCGCGCGTTCCCCGGCCGGGACGACGTGCGGCTGGTGATCAAGGCGATCAACGGGCAGCTGCAGCCGACCATCGCCGAACGGCTGCGGGTCGCGGTCGCCGACGATGCGCGGATCGAGCTGGTCGAGCGCTACCTGTCGGTGGCCGAGTTGGACGAGCTCTACGCCACCAGCGACTGCTACGTGTCGCTGCACCGCAGCGAGGGTTTCGGGCTGACCGTGGCCGAGGCGATGGCCCGGGGCATGCCGGTGATCTCCACCGACTACTCCAGCACCACCGAGTTCCTGGACGCCTCGACCGGCTGGCCCATCCCCTACACGCTCACCGAGGTCGGGCCGGACAACCACCCGTACCACGAGGGCGCGGTGTGGGCCGACCCCGATCTGGACGCGGCCGCGGCGGCCATGCGCGAGGTGGCCGACGACCCGGCCGAGGCGGCCCGGCGCGGCGCGGCGGCCCGGGAGCACCTGGCCCGCACCCGCACGCTGGACGCCGCCGCGGACTGGATGCGCGAGCGGCTGGACGCGGCCTACGCGACCTGGCAGCGCCGGGCGCAGACACCGGGCCCGGTCAACGCCCCCGCCACCGACCACCCGCTGCGCCCGTTGCACGACGCGGGCGAGGCGCTGCGCTGGCGGGCCACGGCCGACGCGCCGTCCCGGTTGCCGCTGGCCCCGGCGCTGCGCAAGGCGGTGCTGCGCGCCATCGACCACTACGACGTGCATCAGCGGGCCGTGCTCGGGCACCTGATGGGCGGCGTGGGCGAGTCGGTCGGCGCGCTGCTGGGCCGGATCACCGAGCTGGAGCGGCGGCTGGCGGACACGGCCGGCCAGAACCGGGCGCTGACCGAGCACGTGGAGCGGCTCACCGCCGACACCACCGCGGCCCAGGATGCCGTGGTGGCCGAGCTGGCCAAGCTGCGCGCGGCCGACGAGCAGCGGGCCGAGGAGACCAGGACGCAACTGGCCCGGTTGTCCGAAAGCGTTGCCCGGCACCAGCAAGCCACGTTCGACATGTTCGTGGAACGGGACCGGCGGGTCGACTCCGACGAGCAGACACTGTCCAAAGTGGACCGTGATGTGGCGGCGGTGCACGCCGCCGCGGCGATGGCGCACGCCCCGGTGCCCGACGGCGCCGAGGTGGTGCTGTGCGACGCGGGCACGCTGCTGGTGCCGCGCGACGACGTGGTGTGGCCGTGGCTGGTGTTCCACCGGTCCTGGGAGGCGGGCGAGGCCCGGCTGATGGCCGAACTGATGGCCGCCGCGCCGGCCGGGTCGGCCTTCCTGGACGTGGGCGCGCACGTGGGCTACCACTCGCTGCGACTGCTGCGCAACGCGCCCGGCCTGGGCCGGGTGATCGCGGTGGAGGCCAATCCGGACACCGCGGAACTGTTGCGCCGCAACGTGTCGGTCAACCTGTCGGCCGAGGTGGCGGCCCGGGTCGAGGTGCTGTCGCTGGCCGCGTGGGACTGCGAGACCACGGTGCGGCTGGTGCACGCCGAGGACGGGAACTCCGGCGACCACCGGGTGCGGGCCGACGACGACTCACCGGGTGTTGACGACTCACCGGGTGTTTCGGTTCGCGCGGTCGCGCTGGAGACCCTGCCGCAGGTGCGGGCCGGGCGGATCGGCCTGATCAAGGTCGATCTGCAGGGCCGCGACCACCGGGCGCTGGCCGGGCTGACCGAGGTGCTGGACACTGACCGGCCCAACGTGGTGTGCGAGTTCTGCCCCAGCGCCATCGAGGAACTCGGCGACGACGCCGAACAGGTGCTGCTGGGCTACCGCAAACTGGGCTACCGGCCGGTGCCGCTGGACCCCGACGACGAGGCAGGCCCGATGGAGGGCGAGCACACCGACGCCGAACTGGTCCGCGCCGCGCGCGCGGCCGGAACCGGCTTCCTCACTCTCTGGTTGCGCCCACAGGGGTGATCCCGCTGCGGTACCGTGAAGCCCGAGCCGAGCCAGGTGGGGAGGTCGGTGGGGCTGGCCAGCCAGTCACGGGCAAGACATCGCGCCGCACCGCGCCCGCCCGGCGAGGGTGACGGCGAGAAGACCCGTATCATTCCGGCGGTCACCCGCGGTGACACCGAGGACCGTCCTGCCCGGCGCGCCCCCGGTGAATCGGCCAAGTCGGACGAACCCGCCGACGCCGCCGGAGCGACGAGCGGCTCGGGGAACAAGCAGGCCACCACCTCGGGGCTGAGCCCCGCGCCCGCGCCCGCCCCGGTGAAGACCCGGGTGTCGTTCATCGACATCGGCCGGGCGCTGTCCGCCGTGCTGGTCGTGTACGCCCACTTCGACCTGCTGTTCCTGCGCCAGAACTACGGCCTGTCCACCTGGTTCACCGACCTGGTGGACAACGGCCTCGGCCAGCCGCTCGGATTGTCCGACCAGACCATCGGCGCGGTCGCGGTGCCGGTCTTCTTCCTGATCAGCGGGTTCGTGGTGACCCCGATCGGGGTGCGGATGGGCACCCTGCGATTCGCCACCAACCGGTTCTTCCGGGTCTACCCGACCATGTTCGTGGTGGTGCTGCTGGCCGCCGGGGCGTACTGGATCGGGTTGCGGCCGCTGACCACCGGGCATCCGGCCCTGAACATCGGCTCGGTGCTGCTGAACGTCAGCCTGGTCAACTTCATCCAGTCGCCGGCCGAGGCGTTCGTCGGGGTGGCCTGGACGCTGCTCATCGAGGTGATGTTCTACCTGCTGGTGACGTCCATGGCGCCGGTGCTGCGGCGGCTGCCGTGGCTGGCCATCCTGATCGAGCTGGACCTGATCCTGGTGGTGCTGTGCACCCACGGGTTGTGGGGACCCAACTATCACGCGTTCGTGGTGAACGCGGCCTACCTGACCACGCCGATCATGGGCCAGGTGATGTGGGCGGCCTGGACCAAGCGGATCCCGCCGTGGCTGGCCGGGATGTATCTGCTGGCCGCGTGGGGACTGTTCGTGTGGGCAAGCGACCTGAACATCGATCCGGACTACATTCCGCGGCCGCTGCCCGTCGGGTACGCGCTGATCCTGTTCACCCTGGGCATGTTCGCCGAGAAGTACCTCAAACAGCGCCGGTTCTGGACCGAGCTGTCCGAGCGCAGTTACTCGATCTACCTGTTGCACGGCGTGGCCGCGTTCCCGGTGATGCACCTCGTGGTCAGGTCGGTGCCGCCGGTGGTGACCCTGCTGATCGGCCTCGCGGTGACCGCGGTGGCGGTCGAGCTGAGCTTCCGGCTGGTGGAGCGGCCCAGCCACAACCTGGGCCGGAAGCTGTCCCGCCGGGCTACCGAGCGACCGGCCCGGAAGCCGAAGGCGTCGGCGGCGGCCCGGGCCAGAGCCAAGTCCGCCGCGGCGGACGAACCCGAGGAGCTCGAGGATCCCGATAATTCGGACTTCGGCGACGAATGGGATGAGGACGAGTCGTGGGACGGGGATCGGGAGTGGTCGGACGACGACCGCCCCGACTCCGCCGGCGACCACGAGCACGGCGCTGGTCCGGCCGAGGCGGACTACCCGGACGCCGGCTATTCGGACGGCGGCTACTCGGACGCGGACTACCCGGACGCTGATGGCCGCGATCCCGACGATCATCCGACGTTTCCGTTCGAGGACGGCCCGGCGTCGGAGCGGTTGCGGGCCGAGCGCGCCGCCGCGGACCGGTCCGGTGTGGACCGGATTGGTCTGGACCGGTCTGGTGTGGACCGGGCGAGCGCGGATCGGGCCGGTCTGGACGACGGGCCGGAACCGTCGATTTCGCAGCGGCTCGGCGGCGAGGGGCCGATGCGCGGGCCCGGGCCCGGCCCGGGCCCGGAGCGGTCGGCCCGCCCCGAGCGACTGGGGCGCGCCGACCGGCTGGAGCGCCTGGAACGAGCCGGGCGCCCGGGCCGGCCGAACGGCCCCGGCCAGCCGAACGGTCCGGCCGGGCAACCGAACGGTCCGGATCGCGCCGGACGCCCGGAAAATCCCGGCGCGGGCCCGGCGCGAATGGACGGCCCCGGCCCGGAACGCCCGGCGCGCATCGACGGGCCCAGCCCGGAAAGGTCCGGGCGGACCGACGGGCCCGGCGCGGAACGCCCGGCGCGAATGGATGGACCGGGCCCCGAACGTTCGGCCAGAATCGATGGTCCTGGGGCGGATCGCGCGGGCCGGATGGACGGTCCCGGGGCGGAACGGTCCGGGCGGATGGACGGGCCGTTGCGGCCGGGTCGGCTGGATGGCGACGGGTCGGAGCGGCTGGATCTGGTCGGCCGGCCGCCGCGCGGGATGCCGCCGATGGCCGGGCCGCGCCTGCCACCACCCGATTCGCAGCCGCTGTCCCAGCGCGGCCCCCAGCAACCGCCGAACGGCACGCCCCAATCTCCGAACGGTGGGCCGCAACTTCCGAACGGGGCCCGGCAACTCCCGAACGGCGCTGGGCAACCTCCGAATGGTGTTGGGCAACCTCCGAACAGCGCTGGGCAATTCCCGAACGGAGGCCCACAGCTTCCGAACGGGGCGCCGCAGCGGCCGAGCCGGGACGCGCCGCCGCCCGGCCGGGACCTGCCGCCGCGCCACGATTCGCAAGCCCTGCTTCCGGACCCGCCCCGGCCGGACTCCCAGCCGCTGCGCCCGGCGGCCCAGCCGGTCCCGAACGGGCAGCCGCAGTGGCGGGGCGGTGAGCAGGCCCGGCGGGCGGACGCGCCGTTGCCGGGCGACGGACCGGCGGCGCGCCGGGACGGTGAGCTCGCGCCGCGCCGGGACATCCCGCGCGGCGGTCAGGCCGGAACCGGCCGGGAGCTGCCGGGCGATTCCCAGGCGATGGCCCGTGATTCCCAGGCACTGGCCCGAGAGGCCCACGCGGCGGCCCGCGATCCGCAGGCCGCCACCCGCGAGCCCGCGGCCATTCCCCGCGATCCGCAGGCCGGTCCCCGCGACCGCGACTCGCAGGCCATTCCCCGCGGCGACCAGCAGGCCGCGCCCCGCGAGCCCGGGGCCATGCCTCGCGATCCGCAGGCCATATCCCCTGATTCGCAGGCCATGTCACCTGATTCGCAAGGGCGGCCGCGCGAGTCCGGGTCGTTGCCGCGGGACGAGCGGGCTCCACGTCGGCGCCGGGGCAAGCACGCGCCGCCCGACGATGACGACCCCGACTATCCCGACTATTACGACCCCGAGAATCATCGGCTCGAAGCCGCGGCGCCGGCCGAATCCGCACCGGCCGAATCCGCGCGGCACGCGGCCCCGCCGGACCCCCAGGATCCGCCCGGCTCGGACGAACCGGAATCGGCGCCCCGGCCGCACGGCAAGTCACAGGCGGGGCGAGCAACCCCCCGGCCGGGCGAGGCGTCTGAAGAACGGACCGACCTGATTCCGAAGGTCCCGCGACGCGGTCGCGCGCGTCAGCGGATCGAATGAATTCGCGCCCCGGCGGGGTGGTCCTACCGGCCGGCGACGCGAGCCGGGCGCACGCTGAGCCCCGAGGCAGCGGAAGGACCAGGGCAGATGTGGATCGAGATCATCGCGGTGGCCGGGGTGGCCGTGCTGTTCGTGGTGCGGCTGGCCCGGTCGCTCGGACGCACCCAGCGGCGGCCCAAGTAGCGCCCACCCGCGCCGATCGGTGCAGCCACGGCGATCGAACCGCTGCGACCGAACCGCGGACCGCATCCAACCGCGGACAGGTCAGCCGCGGCGCGGGGTGATCAGGCCCGATTCGTAGGCCAGCACCACCAGTTGGGCCCGGTCACGGGCGCGCAGTTTGGTCATGATCCGGCTGACGTGGGTGCGGGCGGTGGCCGGGCTGATCACCAGGGTCTGCGCGATCTCGTCGTTGGACAGTCCGCCGCCGACCAGGGCCAGCACCTCCCGTTCGCGCTCGGTCACCTCGCGCAGCGCGCCCGGGTCCGGTGGGCGGTGTTCCGGGCGGGCCACGAATTCGGCGATGAGTTTGCGGGTGATCGCCGGCGAGAGCAGCGACTCCCCCTCGGCCACCACGCGCAGCGCGTGCAGCAGTTCCACCGGTTCGGTGTCCTTGAGCAGGAATCCACTCGCCCCGGCGCGCAGCGCGTCGAACACGTATTCGTCCAGATCGAACGTGGTCAGCACGAGCACCCGGACCTCCGCCAGGTCCGGGTCGGCGGTGATGGCGCGGGTGGCCTCGATGCCGTCCATGCCGGGCATCCGGATGTCCATCACCACCACGTCCGGCCGCAGCGTCCGGCACGCGGTCACCGCGGCCGACCCGTCCGCGGCCTGGCCGACCACCTCGAAGCCGTCCTCGGTGTCCAACAGCACCGAGAAACCGGCCCGCACCAGGGCCTGGTCGTCGGCCAGCACCACCCGGATCACCGCACACCCCGTTCCGTGTCGGCCGGGGTCCCCGGCTCGTCCATCCGGCCCGGCATCGGCAGCCGGGCCGACACCTCGAACCCGCCGCCCGGCACCGGCCCGGCCTCGACCTCACCACCGAGCGCACCGGCCCGCTCGGCCATGCCGCGCAGCCCGTTGCCGCGGGTCGGCCGGGCCGGGCCGGTGCGGCCGTTGTCCCGCACGGTGAGCACCAGCGCACCGGCGTCGCGGTGGAAGGTCACCGCCACCGTGTCCGCGCCCTCGGCGTGCCGGACCACGTTGGTCAGCGACTCCTGCAGGATGCGGTAGGCGGCCAGGTCGACCGGGGCGGGCAGCGGTCCGGCCCCGGCCTGGCCGGTCACCTCGACCCGTACCCCGGCCGCGGCCGCGTTGGTCACCAGGTCGGGCAGCCGGGCCAGGCCCGGGGTGGGCGCCCGCTCGCCGCCCGAGCGCAGCACGTCCAGGGTGGCCCGCAGGTCGGTCAGCGCGGTCCGGCTGGCCTCCTTGATGGCCAGCAGCGCGTCCTTGGCCGCCTCCGGCCGCCGGTCGGCCACGTGCGCGGCCGTGCCGGCCTGCACGTTGATCATGGCCAGGCTGTGCGCCACCACGTCGTGCACCTCGCGGGCGATGCGCAGCCGCTCCTCCTCGGCCAGCCGCTGCTCGCGCTCGCGCAGCCGGGCGTGTGCCTCGCCGACCATCGAGCGGCGCAGCCGGATGGCCGAGCCGACCGTGACCGCCACCGCGACCCACAGGACCAGACCGATCAGCCGAGCGTCCAGCAGGCCCTGCGGATCACCGCGCAGCAGCACCGTGGTGATCACCACGACCAGCGCCGCGCCCCCGGCGATCGCGGCCACGCCGGCCTTCCGGCGGCAGGCCAGCGTGATCAGGCCCAGGGTGGGCAGCACGAACACCGGACCGGTGGGATAACCGGCCAGCCAGTAGGCGAAGGCCAGCGCGGCGCTGGCGGTGAACGCGGCCAGCGGATACCGGTTGCGGACCAGCAGCGGCAGCCCGGCGGCCAGCAGCAGGCTGTAGCCCAGGGCGTTGAGGCCCGATGCCTGGGCGTGCCAGTGGGCCGAGGCCGAGGTGCCGCCCAGCACGATGACCAGCAACGCGACCACCGGAGCCACCTCGGCCACCGGCCGGGGTGGCCCGAACCGGCCGGGGCTGCGCATCACGGTTCGAACCTACGACAACCGGGCCCCTCCGCGCGTACGGCGGGAATCGGCTTTGTGATGTACGTCCGACGTTGCGCCCGGCCGCTGTGGTGAGCCGATCGGCGAAATAGCCTCACCCTCATGGGAATTCCGCGCAGGGTCGTGTTCACCATGGCCTTCGCCACCGGGGCGGTCGTGGCCAACCTTTACTACGCCCAGCCGCTTGAGGACGCGCTGGCCACCGCGTTCCACGCCTCGACCGGACAGATCGGGCTGATCATCACGCTGCTGCAGGTCGGCTACGCGATCGGCCTGGCCACCCTCGTGCCGCTGGGCGATCTGGTCGAGCGGCGCCGGCTGATGGTGATCATGCTGGGCGTGGCGGTGCTCGGGCTGATCGGGATGGCGGCCGCGCCCGGGCTGGCGGTGGAGTGTTCGGCGGCCGTGCTGGTCGGGGTGACCGTGGTGGCCGCGCAGGTGATCGTGCCGTTCGCCGCGCACCTGGCCGCCGAGTCCGAGCGCGGCCGGGTGGTGGGCACCGTGATGAGCGGGCTGCTGATCGGCATCCTGCTGTCCCGGTCGGTGGCCGGGTTCGTGGCCGCGCTGGCCGGCTGGCGGGCGGTGTTCGGGCTGGGCGCGCTGCTCACCGCGATCGTGGCCGGGCTGCTGTGGCGGGAGCTGCCGGCCCACCCGCCGGCCACCTCGCTGCGCTACCCGGCGCTGCTGCGCTCGGTGCTGCGGCTGATCGCGCAGGAGCCGGTGCTGCGGGTGCGGATGCTCTACGGCGCGCTGAGTTTCGCCACGTTCTCGGTGTTCTGGACCAGCTCGGGGTTCCTGCTGGCCCGGCCGCCCTATCACTGGAGCCAGGCCGCGATCGGGGCGTTCGCGCTGGTCGGCGCGGCCGGGGCGGTGGCCGCGAAGTTCGCAGGCGGGCTGGCCGACAAGGGCCGCAGCGTGCCCGCCACCGGCGCGTTCGTGCTGGCCATGGCGCTGTCCTGGGTGCTGCTGGCCCTCGGCGGGCACAACGCGATCGCGCTGCTGATCGGGGTGGCCGGGCTGGACCTGGGCGTGCAGGGCACGCACATCACCAACCAGAGCCTGGTCTACGCGCTGCGCCAGGACGCCCGCTCCCGGCTCAACACCGCCTACATGACCAGCTACTTCCTGGCCGGGGCGATCGGGTCCGCGCTGTCCGCGCTGGCCTACGCCTCGGGCGGCTGGGCCGCGGTGTGCGTACTCGGCGCGGTCTTCCCGGTGCTGGCCTGCCTGGTGTGGCTGGCCGAGGCCGCGCTGCGCCGGCGGGCGCGCCCGGCCTCGGCGACCGGCTGACCGCTCAGCGCGGGGCCATGCGCAGCGCGCCGTCCATCCGGACGACCTCGCCGTTCAGGTAGTCGTGCTCGATCATGGCCACCGCGAGCTGGGCGTACTCGTCGGGCCGGGCCAGCCGCTTCGGGAAGGGCACCCCGGACGAGAGGGTGTCCCGGAACTCGTCGGACACGCCGGCCAGCATCGGGGTGTCCACGATGCCCGGGGCGATGGTCAGCACCCGGATGCCGTACTGGGCCAGGTCGCGGGCGGCGGGCAGGGTCAGGCCGACCACCCCGCCCTTGGACGAGGAGTAGGCGGCCTGGCCGATCTGGCCGTCGAACGCGGCGATCGAGGCGGTGTTGATGATCACGCCCCGGGCGTCGGCGTCCAGCGGTTCGGTCGCCGCGATCGCCTCGGAGGCCAGCCGCATCACGTTGAACGTGCCGATCAGGTTGACCTCGATGACCTTGCGGTAGCTGGCCAGATCGTGCGGGCCCTTCTTGGACAGCACCCGGCCCGCGGTGCCGATGCCGGCGCAGTTGACCGTGATGCGCAGCGGCACCCCCGACCCGGCCGCGGTGGCCACCGCCGCGGTGACCTGGTCGGGGTCGGTGACGTCGGCGGGCAGGTAGGTGATCCCCTCGACCGCCTCGGCCTTCTCGATCGCGCCGGGCAGGTCCAGCCCGAACACCCGGGAGCCCTGCGCGGCCAGTGCCCGCGCGGTCGCCCCGCCCAGTCCGGACGCGCCGCCGGTGACGATCGCCGCGGTGTCCCCGATGCGCATGTTGCCTCCACTCTCCGTCCACACCCGACATCAACCGCTTCGCAGGTTAACGGCCGTTGACCCGGGCGGCGGCGGCGCGTTCCGCGCGTCACAGTGGACGTGTTCCACGTGAATCGTCCGACCATTGCGGGCAGTCGCGTTCGGCCGGTCGCGTTCGGACTCCGGCCGCCTCAGCGGTAGCGCGACCAGCTGGCCGAGGTGTCCCCGGAGCGGTAGCTGTCCAGCCTCCGGCGCAGCTCCGGCGCCACCGAGGGATGACTTTTCAGGATCGGCAGGGCGCTGGTCACCATCTTCAGCTCGCGCACCTCGCGCAGCACCGGGAAGCCCGGCCACTCGGTGACGTCCTCGCCGTAGGCCCGGGCGAACTGCCGGTAGGCCCGGCGCGACCCGCCGAACCGGCGCAGACCGACCGGCAGCGGGGTGAGGTCCCACTCCCGGGGCCCGATGCTGGTCGCGTCGAAATCGCACAACACCGGGCCGTCCGGCCCGGCGATCAGATTGCCCAGGTGCGCGTCCCCGTGCACCACGCAGCGCTGGTGCGGGAACTCCAGGTCGGCCAGCCGCTGGGACAGCTCGGCGCAGCGCTGCTCAAGGAACCGGCGGTCGGCCGCGGGCAGGCCCTCCGAATCGGTCAAGCGTCGTTGTACGTCGTCAAGCGGCGCCCACTCGGGCAGTTCGAACTCCGGTGCGGGCAGCCGGTGCACCAGGCGCAGCAGCGCGGCCAGATCTCTTGTGCCCGGCCGGGGACCGACCGTGGGCACCTCCTGCCACACCGTGGCCAGATCGGCGCCGACCCGGACCGGCTGGCGCACGCCGGGCAGCAACCGCACCGCGGGCACGCCGTGCTCGGCCAGCCAGCCGGCCACCGCGATCACCTTGCTCACCCGGTGGCGCATCGCCAGCGAACCGGTGATCCGGACCACCGCCCTGGAGCGGGGCAGCCGGAACACCGCGTTGGCCGAAAACCGCAGCAGCCGGGCCCCGCGCGGGTCAAGACCGGCCGCGGCGCACACCTGCGCCAGCACCTCGGCCAGCCGGTCCGGGCCGAACCGGCCGTCCGGCTGGGTCGCCGCCGGATGGCCGGGCTGGCTGGCCGAGGCCGCAGCCGGAGTCGCCGCGCTGGTCATGTCCCGGCCATTCGCACACCCCTCAGGCCACCAGGTACTTGGCGATCCGCTCGGACAGATCCCGCGCGTCGCTGTTGTTGCTGCGCCGGTCGGCCTCGGACTTGAGCGGCTTCATCCGGTCCTTCGCCCGCACCGACTTCAGCGTCTCCGCGACATCCAGCGCGGAGCGGCCGATTCGGGAGGCGTGGTCCACATCGCCGTCGATCATGTGACTGGTGGCCAGGGTGACCATGTTGAACGCCTTGGACCGCGCCATGTCGTCGCCACGACCGGCGATCGCCCTGGTCAGCGCCGGGATGGCGAACCGGGTGTGGTTGCGGTCCACGCCCTGGGCCAGCACCGTGTGCACGGTGCCGACCATGGCGTAGAGGTCGGTCTCGTCGAAGAAGCTCACCCAGGAGTCCGCATTGGACAGATCGGCCCGGGAGAACTCGTCCTTGGTCCGATTGATCAGTTTCACCGCCTGGCGCTCGTTGCGCAGCGCCGCGTAGGCCCAGGCCTCGTTGGCGCACAGCACGGCGACCGCCAGTTCGGAACCGGATTCCTGCGCGGCGATCTGGCCGAGCTGGAACAGTTTGAGTGCGTCGTTGGGCGCGTCCTGGTCGAGGTAGACCCGACCCATCCGGTACAGGATGTGCGCCACCAGCGGGTCGTTGTGGCCGGCCCGGGCCAGTTCGAGCGCGTGCGCGAAGTGGTTGCGCGCGGGATCCAGCAGACCACTGTCGAAGGAGGTCCAGCCGGCGAGATTGTGCAGGTCGGCCAGTGCCGTGTACAGCCGTTCGCGAACCTGGTCGGTCGCGTTGGCCTCGATCAGTTGCTGCCCCCACGAGAGTTGGGCGACCACCGCATCCCTGCAGAAGCCGCCGCCGTACTGGTAGTCCAACGCGCGCAGTGCCCGGGTCGCCGCCTCGACCTGCCGGACATCGGTCATGCCGATGCGTCCGGGGGCCGGGGTCTGCGCGGGGTACGCGATCCAGGACGCGGAATCCTTGCCCATGACGGCCGCACCCATGGTGACGGCCGCCGCATGGGCAAGGAACCGGCGTCGTTTCACCGACTCGTCCTCCTGCTCCTGGGGGTCGACCTCGGTCGTGGCGACCCTCACTGCCGTGGCCTGGTCGTATGCCAGGCCCATGGCGCCCCTCGGGATGGACAGGCCGTCGGCGATGCGGGCCAGCACGTCATAGGCCATCACCTGGCGACCCTTGAGGATCTCCGAGACCTCGGACTGTGACTGGCCGGTCAGAGCGGCTATCTGGCGCTGCGAAATACCTTGGCGACGCAGCAGGCGATACATCGCGCTGACGTCACGATTGGCCAGCGCGTCACGCATCTCCTGCTTGTCCCAGGTGTCAGGCGTAACGGGCGAGCCCTGGGAACCGATGGTATTCAATTGCGCCCCCTCACAGTCCGTTGGGCGTCATCCGCAGGGTAAGCGCACCCTGTGGCAGGGGAGAAGAGCAGATCGGCGAGGCTGATCGGCCGCACCGAACTCGGTTGACCGCTTAGCGTGGCAGCAACACCGATCGGCGCTGCGACTCCCCACTCGGGGCGGTCAGGTCGCAGTCTAGTTTTTCGTAAGCGGTCCAGCACGGAGGGAAGCGAAGCGGTGAATCTGCTAGAGCCTGCGGCGCCGAGCGAGGACGCCCCCGCCGCGACGGCTCAAGTGCGTTCGGCGCGGCGCCCCGAACCGGGGCTGGGCGTCACCTCTGGACTTGGTGGCCCGGCGAGCCCGAGGCAGTGGCGTATTCGCTGCCAGGACGTTGCAAACCGGGAACGGTTTCTGACGGTGTTCTCCGAACACGGCAGGGTGGTACTCGTTGGCCCGCCCGGCGAAGCAGCGACGCTTTCGCCTGGTCAGCTCAGCCAACTGAGATCCGCCTTGCAAGAAGCCGCCGACGAGGCGGAAAGGTAACGGTGACGTTTCGGTGGACGAGATCCTCGGACAGGTCCTGCGCAATGCCGTCTGGGAGAGGCTGGACATGCTCTCCGAACTGGCGAACCGCGCGGACGAGCCGTCGCTGCTGTCCGTTGCCCGGTCCGAACTGCCCAAGCTGACCGAGGGTTGGCGGGCGGTGCTGGCCGCGCACGAGCCGGACGAGCGGGGCAACTGCCCGGAATGTTCCACGAAGTGGCGACAGCAGCGCTCCCCCTGCCAGGTGTGGCGCGCCGCCTACGAGCACCTGGTGGCCGGCGGCCTGGCCCCGCGTCCGGCCCAGCACCTGCGCAAGGCCGGCATCCGGCCGATCGCCGCGGGCGCGCACTAGAGACTGGCGGCCCCGGACACCCGCCGACCCCCGATTCGGCGATGTGACCGGGTAGCCGTCACTGGCCGGCGGCCCGGAACGTTCGTTCCCCCGACCGCGACGAACCGGGTCGTCGGCCTGAAAAACAACTCCATAGCGGGAACCATTGAGGTTCCCCCCTGATTCCGCGGACCGGTGCCGTTGCTCCCCTCCCCCCGACCGGCACCGGTCCGCGGCCCCAAACTTGCAGATCGCAGGATGGATTCGTGCGGTTGCCCGCATTCAGCCGGAAATCTCGGCGGTTTCGCTGATCAGCCGCTGATACCAGCGGTAGGAATTCTTCGGTGTGCGGACCTGGGTCGAATAGTCCACGTGCACCAGGCCGAACCGCGCACCGTATCCCTTGGACCATTCGAAGTTGTCCAGCAGCGACCACACGAAATACCCACGTACATCCACTCCGGCCGCGATCGCCTCGGCCAGCGCGGCCAGATGGGCGGTGTGGAATTCGATCCGGTGGGTGTCGGGGATTGCGCCACCGGCATCCGGTTCGTCGATTCCGGCGCAGCCGTTCTCGGTGAGATAGACCGGCGGCAGGGCCGGGCCGATCCGCCTTCGCAGTGCCACCAGGAATTCGGTCAGCCCGGCCGGCACGATCACCGAATCGTTGCTGGTGCGCGGATATCCCTCGATGGGCGCCAGATCGAACGGCAGCGGGCTGCCCGGGGACGGGGCGGCGGCGGCCTGCGGCTCGTAGTAGTTCACTCCGTAGAAGTCGATCGGCGCGGCGATCACCGGCAGATCCTCGGCGAATTCCGCCGGCAGGTGGGCGTGCAGTTGTTCGGGGTAGCGCCCGAGCAGCACCGGATCGGCGAAGCAGCCGTTGACCAGCGCGTCCAGTTCCGTTGCGGCGGCCCGATCCGCAGGGGCGCCGGTGCGCGGCCAGATCGGCGAGTGGTGATTGGCGGTGCCGATCCGCTCGGCGCCGGCCGCCCGCAGCGCGCGCACGGCCAGGCCGTGGCCGAGGTTGAGGTGGTGGGCGGCGGGCAGCGCGCCGTAGAGCAGGGTCTGGCCGGGGGCGTACTCGCCGATGGCATAGCCGTAGACGGTCTGCACCATGGGCTCGTTGACCGGGATCCACATGGCCACCCGGTCGGCCAGGGCCTCGCCCACGATCGCGGCGTACTCGGCGAAGCGCAGCGCGGTGTCCCGGGAAAGCCAGCCGCCCGCGTCCTCCAGCGGCTGCGGGGTGTCCCAGTGAAACAAGGTGCACACCGGCGCGATGTCCGCCGCGCACAGCTGGTCGACCAGCCGGTCGTAGAAATCCAGGCCCGCCGGGTTGACCGGGCCGGTGCCCTCGGGCTGGATTCGGGGCCAGGCCACCGAGAACCGGTAGGCGGCGATCCCGAGTTCGCGCATCAGCGCGATGTCTTGCGGGTATCGGTGATAGTGGTCGCAGGCGACGTCCCCGGTGCTGCCGTCGGCGATCTTGCCCGGGGTGGCGCAGAAGGTGTCCCACACCGACTGACCTCGGCCGTCTGCGGTGACGGCTCCCTCGATCTGGTACGCCGAGGTGGACACGCCCCACAGAAAACGCGCGGGGAGGCCGGACGGTAGATGATCAGTCATGTGATCATCCGGAGAATGTGAAACATCTTCGGATCGTAGGTCGAACCGGGCCGCGCGCAAAGAGATTGCCCGGCACCACCCGTGGAACCGGCAAAATGAACACCGAGCTCGCAGCGAGGAGACCTAGTTGGCAGCTAACCCGACCCCACTACGCCGCCGCCCCGTCCAGCAGCGCAGCGCCGCTCGCGTGGAACGGATGCTGGAGGCCTGCGCCACGCTGATCGACGAACTCGGCTACGACGGCGTGACCACCACCCTGATCGCCGACCGCGCGGGCGTGGCGGTCGGTTCCCTCTACCAGTTCTTCCCGGACAAACGGGCGGTGGTGCAGGCGCTGACCGCGCGCAATCTGGACCGCTTCATGGACCACGTCGCCCAGCGGATGGCCGGCGCCACCATGGCCCACTGGTGGGACGCGGTGGACCTGGTGTTCGACGCCTACGTGGAGATGTTCCGCTCGGTGCCCGGCTTCACCCAGATCCGCTTCGGTGACGTGGTGGACCTGCGGCTGATGGACGAACAGCGGGACAACAACACGGTGATCGCCGACCGGCTGGTGGAGCTGCTGGCCGAGTACTTCCACCTGCCGCGGGCCGAACTGTCGCTGCCCATCTCGGTGGCCGTCGAGGCCTCCGACGGCATCCTCAACCTGGCCTTCCGGCGCAAGCTGTTCACCGAGGACGTGGTGATCGCCGAGGCCAAGCGGGTGGTCCGGGGCTACCTCACCGGGCACCTGGAACGCGGTTAGGCCCTCAGCCGAACGACTGGCCCTCGCCGCGATAGGTGGGCACCGACTCGACCAGCGTGTCGCCGGACACCAGGTGATAGGTGGGAAACCGCTCGGCGGGCTCGCCGGCCTTGGCGTGCCGCAGCCACACCCGGTCGCCCAGCCGCAGGCCGTCGGCGGCCGCGCCGAGCACCGGGGTCTGCACCTCGCCCGCGCCCTCGGTGCCCGACAGCGTGAGCCCGGCCGGCAGGTACGGGCTGGGCAGCCGGTCGGGGGTGCCGGTGCCGGAGGCAACGTAGCCGCCCGCGAACAGGGTGGCCACCTTCGGCCCCGGCCTGCGCACCACCGGCAGCGCGAAACACAGCGCCGGGTCCGGGCGGAACCGGGAGTAGGCGTCGAACAGGGTGGGGCCGAGCAGTCCGGATCCGGCGGCCAGCTCGGTCACCGACTCGTCGGCCGAGGTCGACTCCAGGCTGCCGGTGCCCC
The DNA here is from genome assembly GCA_035551355.1 of Pseudonocardiaceae bacterium. GTDB lineage: Bacteria > Actinomycetota > Actinomycetes > Mycobacteriales > Pseudonocardiaceae > DATATV01. Next base: position 61,570 of record DASZNF010000031.1, read on the forward strand.
CTCCGTTGACGAACTCCAGTTCGGCCACCCCGCGCACCGCGGCCACCGCGGCACTCCGGCGGGCGGCCAGTTCGGCGGTGGAGTGGCGCTGGATGAAGCGCAGCGCCGCACCGCGCATCGGCCGGCCTGGGGGCACATCGCCCAGTCCGGCGATCTGGCCCTCGTAGGCCATGATCCCGACCAGGTCGAACCCGGGCCGGGCGAGCACCGCGCGGGCGAAGGCCAGGGCCTGTTCCGGGGTGTGCAGCGGGGAGCGGCGGGTGCCGATGTGCACCAGCGGCGAGCGCAGCGGCCGCCAGGACACGTCCAGTTCCAGGCACACCCGGAGGTCCGGGTGGTCGGCGCCGAGCACCGCGTCCACGAAGTCCAGGTGGGCCACCGAGTCGGCCATGATGGTGATGCTGCGCCGGGCCACCGGGTCGGCGGCCAGTTCGCGCAGCGCGGCCCGGTCCACGCTCGGGTAGGCGACCAGCAGATCGGTGGAGCTGCCGCGCTGGCACAGCCACAGCGCCTCGGGCAGCGAGTAGGCCAGCACACCCTCGTATCCGGGTCCGGCCAGCACCCGGTCCAGCAGGGTGCGGCACCGGATGGACTTGCTGGCCACCCGGATCGGCTTGCCGCCCGCCCGCTTGATCATGTCCAGCGCGTTGCGGTCGAAGGCGTCGGTGTCCACCACGGCCAGGGGTGGGTCCAGATCCTTGGTCGCCCGGTCGTAGCCGGCGGCACGCGAGCTGTGCGGGGTGTGCGGCACTCCTGCACAGTAGGCCGGGAACCCTTGAAATGCGAATCCGATTCACTTAAGTTCCGAGGACGAGACCGCAGGAGGATTCGTGGCGCAGCGCACCTGGCGAAACTGGGCCGGCACCGCCACCGCGACCCCGGCCCGCTGGGCTGCGCCGCGCGATCCGGCCGAGATCGGCGCGGCCATCCAGGCGGCCGAACGCGACGGGCTGACCGTGCGCGCGATCGGCGCAGGCCACTCGTTCACCGCGGTCGCCGCCACCGACGGCGTGGCCCTGGATTTGTCCGGCTGGCAAGGAATCGTGCGGGCCGACGCCACGACCGGCGAGGTCACCGTGCGGGCGGGCACCACCCTGGCCCAGCTCAACGCCGCCCTGGACCCGCTCGGCCTGGCCCTGGCCAACCTGGGCGACATCGACGCCCAGACGGTGGCCGGCGCGCTGGCCACCGGCACCCACGGCACCGGGGCCAAGCTCGGCGGCCTGACCACCCAGATCCGGGCCATGGAACTCGTCCTGGCCGACGGCTCGGAAGTGTCCTGCTCCTCCGGCGAGCGGCCCGAGTTGTTCCAGGCCACCCGGCTGGGCCTCGGCGCGCTGGGCGTGGTGTCCACCGTGACCCTGGCCTGCGTGCCCGCCTTCGTGCTGGCCGCCGACGAGCGGCCGGAGCGGATCGAGGACCTGATCGAGCGCTTCGACGAACTGGCCGACACCAACGACCACTTCGAGTTCCACTGGTTCCCGCACGGCCGCAACGCCCTGGTCAAACGCAACAACCGGCTGCCCGAGGGCGCCGCGCCCAAGCCGATGCCCCGGGCCCGCCAGTTCCTGGAGTACGAGGTCCTGGAAAACGTCGCGGTCGGCACCATCGCCCGGATCAACCGGGCCGCGCCGCGCACCGTGCCCGGCAGCCAGCGCCTGATCGACAAACTGATGTCGGTGCGCAGCTACTCCGACGTGTCGCACCGGGTCTTCGTCACCCCACGCAACGTGCGCTTCGTCGAGTCCGAATACGCCCTGCCCAGGGCGGAACTCCCCGCGGTCCTGCGCGAACTGCGCACCCGCATCCCGAAACTGGCCGACCAGCCCGCCTTCCCGCTGGAGATCCGGGTGGCCGCGGCCGACGACATCTGGCTTTCCACGGCGAGCGGCCGGGACACCGCCTACATCGCCATCCACCAGTTCCAGGGCATGCCCTACCGGCAGTACTTCGATCTGTTCGAGTCGATCGTGGCCGAGGTGGACGGGCGGCCGCACTGGGGCAAGATGCACTCGCTGGACGCCGACACCCTGGCCAAGCGGTATCCGCGGTTCGAGGACTTCCGCCGGGTGCGGGCCGAGACGGATCCGGCCGGGCGATTCGGCAACGCCTACCTGTCCCGGGTGCTCGGCCCGATCGGCTGATCACCGACCGAGCCACCGGCGCGGCAGAGAACCGGCCGCCAACCGGGAAACCGACCGCTCGGCGCGGTAGATCAGCCGCCTGACCGCCGAACCCGCCCCGGCCGCGATAAGCGGTCGGTGCGGCGGTGAACGGTCAGTGCCCGGCCACCTCGTGCACCGCGTCGGCCACCGGCTGCTCGCCGCCGACCAGTTCCAGGGTCAGCCCGGCGGTGCCCGGCTCGTCCAGCAGAGCCGCGAGCACCGCGGCCACATCGGCCCGGGTGATCTCGCCCCGGTCCACCGGCGGCGGCGCCAACCGGACCCGCCCGGTCGGCGGCTCGTCGGTCAGTTTGCCCGGCCGCAGGATGGTCCAGTCCAGGTCGCGAGCGCGCAGATCATCCTCCGCGGCCTTCTTGGCCAGCAGGTAGGCGCTGAACACCTCGTCGTGCCGGGGATCCTCGGGCCGGTCCACCCCCATCGACCCGACCTGCAGAAACCGCCGAACCCCGGCAGCCTGCGCCGCATCGGCGAGCAGGGCGGAAGCGGCCCGGTCAACGGTGTCCTTGCGGGCGGCGCCACTCCCCGGCCCAGCACCGGCAGCGAAAACCACCGCGTCCGCGCCGGCCAGCTCACCGGCCAGCTCGTCGACCGAAGCGGACTCCAGGTCCCGCAACACCGGCTCGGCGCCCGCATCGCGAACGTCCGCCGCATGCTGCGGATTGCGGATCAATCCGACCGCGCTGTCCTGCCGGATGTGCAGCAGTCCGGCCAGTTGCAACGCGATCTTGCCGTGTCCTCCGGCGATCACCACTCGCATGCCCATGACCCTACGGTCACTCGACGGTGGTCAGCATCCGCTCGTAGACGACCTCGTTCAGCCAGCGGCTGGTGGCGTCCTTCTCGGCCTGCGGGCTCTCCAGCGCGCTGGGCAGGTCGACCTCGGTGACGCCCTCGGGATCGGCGGTGAGCAGGTTCACGCCGAACCGGCGGGCCCGGGGCAGGCAGTTGACCAGGTAGTCGTGCGTGGTCGCGGCCCACCAGGGCAGCACGACCGCGGTGTCGGCGTAGCGGCCGAACGGCACGGCGGCGACCAGGCCGGTGCGCCAGTGCCGAGCCACGGACATGACGCCGGAGATGCGCACCGCGGGCGGGGGCACCCGGCCGGCCAGTTCCGGCCACACCCAGGTGGACACGGTGGCCCGGTCGGCGACCGGCTCGGCGCCGAGGCAGATCCGCTCGGCGTGCGCGTCCGGGAGGATCTCGGCGACCACCACGATGCGCCGGCCCAGAAGAGTCATGGGCGGCAGCACGGTGCCCTGCCAGCCGAGGCGGGTCGCGGCGGCCTGCGCGAGATCCTCTACCGGTGCCGGGAGTTCGACGGAGGGCAGCAGCCGCTCCTGGCGAGCATCGACGTCCGCCCGTTGGGTCGTGCGCCCTGTGGTGCCGCTCACGAAATCCGCCTCCCTGGCCTGGTTACCGTCCGGTGTCGGTCCGCGCCGTCCGGTCTACGACTTTCCGGTCGCGGTCGACGTGACGACTTCAATGGAGTACCAGGAACGAAGCCCCCACCGCGCCGGGTCGAACGTCTCGCTGCGATCGACGGCTGAGGAGGGTCGATAACCGGTCGCTGAACGGTCGGCGGACTTCAGCCGGGCAATGCGGCCATCCGGGTGAGCGGGCGTTGAGAGACCGTGAGCTACCGATGCGAATTCGTCACTTTCGGCTACCCGGCTCGCCGGCGGAGCAGTTAGCAGGAGACCACAAAGGTGACGCCGGACACGGCAATCAGCGCGTCCGCGCAGGTCCAGACGCCGTAGCCGCCATATCCGAACGGACCCCGAAAACACAAGAGATCAAAGATGAACGCTCAATCACGAGCCCCGAGAAAGCACCGCGAAGATCAACGAAATGCCGGCCCGGGAAAGCCCTCACGAACCGGGAGTCCACACGGGACACTCGCAGAAGGTCGATCCGAACGTAACGCGCGTCACATGGCAGTCCAAGCTCCCGCCAAGACTGAGATCAGCATCCCCCGAACCCAACCATCCGCCCCGCCACCCGTCCTCTACTACATGCGACCCAGACGGAAGCCCACGAACCACCCAAAGCAACACCGAGGGTTACCGGCGACCGCAAACCGGGTACATACAGCCAGACGGGAAGTAATCCAGGCGAAGCGACGGGGGTCCAGGGGGCAGCGCCCCCTGGTGTGGGGGCCCGGGGGCCAAGCCCCCGGAGGCTATGGACACACGAAAAAGGCTCGCGCTCTTCGCGAGCACGAGCCTTCATTCGGGTGGGCGAGGGGGGAGTTGAACCCCCACGTCCTTTCGGACACACGGACCTGAACCGTGCGCGTCTGCCATTCCGCCACTCGCCCTGAAGTGACGTCGCAGAGCGTAGCACGGCTCGGAACAGGCGTTTGCGCGGACCCCGTGTGAGGGTTCGACGAGGTGGATACGATCGGAGCAAGGAGAGTCGTGTGAAGGGATCAGCCGTGGGCCTCGTGCAGCGCTTCGAGCGCCGACTCGAAGGCATGGTCGGCAACAGCTTCGCGCGGGTTTTCGGTGGCAGTGTCGTCCCGCAGGAGGTTGCCCAGGCACTACAGCGTGAGGGGGAGTCGAACGTTCGCGAGCTCGCGGGCGGCCGTCTTCTCGCCCCCAATCACTACACGGTGTTGCTAGGCGCGACCGATCACGAGCGGCTCGCGGCCACTGAACAAGCCGAACAGCAGATCAGCGACCTGTTGGCGGAGTGTGTGGCGGAGCATCTCGCGGAGCACGGGTGGGACACATACGGTGACGTCGTAGTCTCCGTGGAGCGTTCCGACGCGCTGCACACCGGACAGTTCCGAACCCGCTCGTCCGTCGACCCCGACGCACGCCGACGGTCAGCATCACCTCGTAACGCAGGAGACCGATCAATGAGCCAGCAGCCCCCCGGCTACGGCCAGCACCCTGAGGGTGACCCGTACGCCCAGCAAGGTTATGGACAGGGCCAGTACGGCGCGGACCCCAACTACGGCGGCCAGCAAGGCGGCGGCCAGTACGGCGGGTACGACCAAGGGTACGGCCAAGGCGGCTACGACCAGGGCTACGGCCAGCAGGGTGGTGGCTACGAACAGGGCTACGGCGGCCAGCAAGGCGGCGGTGGCTACGAACAGGGCTACGGCGGCCAGCAGGGCGGCGGTGGCTATGAACAGGGCTACGGCCAGCAAGGCGGCGGCTACCCCGGCGGCCAGCAGGGCGGCCAGGGCGGCTACGACCAGGGCTACGGCCAGCCGGGTGGCGGCTACCCCGGCGGCGGCCAGCAAGGCGGCGGTGGCTACGACCAGGGCTACGGCCAGCAAGGCGGCGGCTACCCCGGCGGCCAGCAGGGCGGCTACGGCGGCCCGCAGGGCGGTGGCTACCCGCAGGAGGCCCCGCAGCAGGGTTACGCCCCGCCCGCGGTGCAGACCGGCCCGCGGCAGATGACCGCCAGCCTGCAGCTGGACGACGGTTCCAACCGCAACTACCCGCTGAAGCAGGGTGGCAACGTGGTGGGCCGCGGCCAGGACGCCGACTTCCGGCTGCCGGACACCGGCGTGTCCCGGCGGCACCTGGAAATCACCTGGGACGGGCAGAGTGCCATGCTTGCGGACCTCGGCTCGACGAACGGTTCCACGGTGAACGGCCAGGCGGTGCAGACCTGGCAGCTGGCGGATGGCGACGTCATCCGGATCGGCCATTCATCGCTGGTCTTCCGTTCCCAGGGCTGAGCTTGTGCTGTTCGGGCGGGCGCCGGTCACCGGCGCCGGCCCTGAGCAGGCAGGGCGCTATCTCCGACCGCAGGGCCGGGGTTCCACACTGGGCGGGCGATCGATGAGATCGGCGAGGCAGAACGGTCACAACTGGTGCCAGAGCTGGTGATGCAGCTGACCAGAGCAGGGTTTCTGGCCCTGCTCTGGTTGTTCGTGCTGGCCGCACTTCGAGTGGTGCGTTCCGACCTCTACGCGGCGTCCGGCCTGCGCGTTTCCGTGCCGGGTTTCAGACGTGGCCCCGGCAAGAAGAACCGAGGGAAGGCGGCCAGGCAGTTGGTGGTCACGCACGGCGCTCTTGCCGGGACCAGGATCTCCCTTGACGGCCGGCCGATCATGATCGGCCGGGCGGACGATTCCACGCTGGTGCTCGACGACGACTACGCGTCGACCCGACACGCGCGGATTTCGCTGCGGGGGACGGACTGGTACGTGGAGGATCTAGGCTCCACCAACGGCACATACCTGGACCGGGCGAAGGTCACGGCTCCCCTCCGCGTCCCGCTCGGCGTCCCGATCCGGATCGGCAAGACGGTGATCGAGCTGCGCTCATGACCCTCGTCCTCAAATACGTCGCCAGGAGCGACCGGGGCCTGGTCCGGTCCAACAACCAGGACTCCGTCTACGCGGGACCGCGGCTGCTGGCGGTCGCCGACGGCATGGGTGGCCATGCCGCGGGCGAGGTGGCCAGCAAGATCGTCATCGCCGGGCTGGCCCCGCTGGATGACGACGAGCCGAGCGAGGATCTGCTCGGGCAGTTGCACGAGGCGGTGCTGACCGGGAATCAGGCGATTTCCGAGGTGGTGGCCAACGATCCCGAGCTGGAGGGCATGGGCACCACGCTGACCGCCATCCTGTTCGCGGGCAACCGGCTGGGCCTGGTGAACATCGGGGATTCGCGCACCTACCAGATGCGCGGCGGCACCGTGACACAGATCACACACGACGACACGTTCGTGCAGTCGCTGATCGACGAGGGCCGGATCACCCCGGAAGAGGCCAACACCCACCCGCAGCGCTCGCTGCTGCTGCGCGCGCTGACCGGCCACGAGGTCGACCCCAGCCTGACCATCCGGGAAGCCCGCGCCGGCGACCGGTACCTGCTGTGTTCGGACGGCCTGTCCGGCGTGGTCAGCCACGAGACGCTGGCCGAGGCCATGCACATCACCGACCCGCAGCAGTGCGCGGACCGGATGATCGAGCTGGCCCTCAAGGGCGGCGGCCCGGACAACGTCACGGTGATCGTCGCCGACGTGGTCGACGTCGACTTCGGCGAGGACGCGCCCATCGTGGGCGGCGCCGCCGGGGACGGCAGCGACGACCACAACCCGGCGCCGGACTCCCCGGCGGCCCGGGCCCGGGCGCTGAACCCACCGCCACCGCAGGCCAACCAACAGGTCGGTCCACCCGCCGATCCGCCCAAATCCAAGGGCCGCAAGGTCTTCCGGACACTGCTCATACTCGCCGTCGTGCTGGTGATACTGGCCGGCGGCGCGTTCGCCACTCGGTGGTGGGTGCTCAAGCAGTACTACGTGGGCGTGGCCGACACCGGCGAGATCTCCATCTACAACGGTGTGCAGGGCAGCATCCTGGGCATCCAGCTGCACCACTTCGTGGAGGGCTCCTGCCCGGCCGGCTCCCCAGGCTGCGAACCGCTCACCCTGACCGACCTCAAGCAGGGCGCACAGGTCACCGTGCGCAACGGCATCACCGGCATCCAGAGCATCGCCGACGCCCGGGCCACCATCCGCGGCCTGCGCACCAGCCAGGAGCTGCCCACCTGCTCCAGCCTGACCCCGACCACCACGCCGACCACCTCCACCCCGCCGCTGGGCTCGCTGTTGCCCGGGGGCACGGCCGCGACCAGCACGCCGCCCACCGGCGGCGCGAAACCGGGTCCGACCACCACGACCGCACCCGGTGCGCCGGGCACGACCACCACCACGCCCACCGCGACCCAGCCCACCACCCGCACGCCGACACCCGGGGTGGACTGCCGGAAAGCCGGCGGCTGACATGTCCGCACCGGTACCAGGCGGGACGGGAGCGGCACCGGGGGGCACTGGCCCGATGGCCGCCGTACCACCCATCCCGCCGACCCGACGTGGCACCGAACTGGCGCTGCTCGGTTTCGTCGCGGTCCTGGTGACCGGGGCGCTGGTCCTGGTCGAGGCCAACCAGGAACAGCAGCTGACGATGCAGATCGTCTACTACGGGCTGGCCTACCTCGCGCTGTTCGGCGCGGCCCACATGGCGGTGCGCCGGTGGGCCCCCTACGCCGATCCGCTGATCCTGCCGTGCGCGGCGCTGCTCAACGGGATCGGCCTGGTGATGATCCACCGGATCGACCTGGAGCAGGCCCAGTCCGCCGCCCAGCAGGGGCACACGTTCTCCGCGGTGGCCCCCAAGCAGGTGCTGTGGACCACCATCGCGCTGGTCTTCTTCGTAGTCCTGCTGATGGTCATCTCCGACCACCGCACGCTGGCCCGCTACGGCTACACGCTCGGCCTGGTCGGCCTGTTCCTGCTGCTGCTGCCGGGCATCCTGCCCAGTTCGCTGTCCGCGGTGAACGGCGCGAAGGTGTGGCTGCTGCTGGGTCCGCTGTCCATCCAGCCCGGTGAGTTCGCCAAGATCCTGCTGATCATCTTCTTCGCCGCGTTCCTGGTGGCCAAACGCGATCTGTTCATGGCCGCCGGGCGCAGCTTCCTCGGCCTGGAACTGCCCCGCCCGCGCGACCTCGGCCCGCTGGTGCTGGCCCTGCTGATGTCGGCCGGCGTGCTGGCCCTTGAGAAGGACCTCGGCAACGCGGTGCTGGTATTCGGCGTCGTGCTGGTGATGCTCTACATCGCCACCGAGCGGGCGGCCTGGGTGATCATCGGGCTGGTCCCGTTCCTGCTGTGCTGTGTGATCGCCTACAAGCTGTTCAGCCACGTGCAGGTCCGGGTGGAGAACTGGCTCAACCCGTTCTGGGACCCCAGCAACAAGAGCTACCAGATCCTGCAGGCCCTGTTCGGCCAGGTCTCCGGCGGGATCTTCGGCACCGGCCTCGGCGCGGGCAAACCGTCCATCGTGCCGGAGGCCAACTCCGACTTCATCCTGTCCTCCATCGGTGAGGAACTGGGTCTGCTCGGCCTGTTCGCGGTGCTGATGCTGTACTTCCTGCTCGCCATGCGCGGCCTGCGCAGCGCGCTGGCGGTGCGCGACACGTTCGGCAAGCTGCTCGGCGGCGGGCTGGCCTTCGCCCTGATCTGGCAGGTGTTCGTGGTGACCGGCGGGGTAACCAAACTGATTCCGGAGACCGGCTTGACCTCACCGTTCATGTCCGCCGGTGGCTCCTCGCTGCTGGCCAACTACCTGCTGGTGGCGCTGTTGCTGCGCATCTCCGACTCGGCCCGGCGGCCCCGGCCGGGCACCGCCAGCCGGCCGCACCTGCCGCAGGTCCCGCTGGCCGACGCGGGCACCGTGCTGGTGGAGCGGCCGTCATGAACACCCCGTTGCGCCGGGTCGGCGTCGCCATGATGGCTCTGGTCGCGTTGCTGCTGGCCAACATCACCTACATCCAGGTGATCGACGCCAGCACCTACCAGGACAGCACCTACAACAAGCGGCAGATCGAGAACGAGTTCGCCCAGCAGCGCGGACTGATCCTGGCCGCCGACGGCAGCACCCTGGCCACCTCGGTGGCCACCAACGACTCGCTGAAGTACCTGCGCACCTACTCCAACGGCCCGATGTACGCGCCGGTCACCGGCTACTTCTCGGTGTCCTCCGGCCCGCACGGCATGGAGTTCGCGGAGAACTCGGTTCTCAACGGCAGCGATGACCGGCTGTTCGTGCGCCGGCTGTCCGACCTGATCACCGGCCGCAACCCGGCCGGCGGCGACGTGGAGCTCACCGTCGACCCGAAGATCCAGTCGGCCGCCTACAACTACATGGTCCAGCACGGGTTCTCCGGTTCCGCGGTGGCCATCCAGCCCTCCACCGGGCAGGTGCTGGCCATGGTCAGCGTGCCCTCCTACGACCCGAACAAGCTGGCCGGCCACGACACCACGGCGGCCGGCCAGGCCTACTCCAGCTACAGCCCGACCTCGCCGTCCAGCCCGCTGCTCAACCAGGCGACCAACGCCGCCTACCAGCCGGGCTCCACGTTCAAGATGGTGGTGTCCACCGCGGCGCTGGACAACAACGTCGACGACGAGAACACCGACAATCTCCCGGCGCAGCCGGCGATCACGCTGCCCGGCACCAGCACCCTGCTGCACAACTTCGACTCGGAGACCTGCCCGGGCGGGTCCGGCGGCAACGTGTCCATGAAGGACGCGCTGGCCCACTCCTGCAACACCGCGTTCGCCACCCTGGCCGGCCGGGTCGGCGCGGCCAACCTGTCGGCGCAGGCGGCCAAGTTCGGCTTCGGCCGGTCCGACCTGGCCGTGCCGCTCGGCGTGACCACCTCGTGCCTCGGCCCGGCCGCGAACAACAACTGCCTGAACATCCAGAACGGCGCGCCCGGCCTCTACCAGAGCGGCATCGGCCAGCTGGACGTGCAGGAGACCCCGCTGCAGAACGCGATGATCGGCGCGACCATCGCCAACGGCGGCTCCGAGATGCAGCCGCAGCTGGTGAAGAAGATCCTGGCCCCGGACCTGTCCACCATCCAGGACTTCTCCGCCACCACGCTCAACTCCAGCGTGATGTCGTCCACCACCGCCTCGACGCTGACCGACATGATGGAGGCCTCGGAGCAGAACTCCGGGACCACCTGCAAGAACTCCTCCATCACCATCGCGTCCAAGACGGGCACCGCCGAGCACGGCAACGACCCGAAGAACGTGCAGCCCTACGGCTGGTACGTGGCGTTCGTGCCGGGCAGCAACGGCAACCCCTCGCCCATCGCGGTGGCCGTGGTGGTCACCTCGGGCGGCAACTTCGACCTGGCCACGGTCGGCGCGAAGGTGGCCGGCCCGGTCGGCCGGTCGATGATCAACACCGCGATGGGGGACACCGCGTGCTGACCTCGGGGCAACTGCTGGCCGACCGCTACCGGCTCGCCCGCCGGATCGCGGTCGGCGGCATGGGCGAGGTCTGGGAGGCCGCGGACACCCGGCTGGACCGCCGGGTCGCGGTCAAGGTGCTCAAGCCGGAACTGTGCGGGGACGCGGAGTTCCTGCACCGGTTCCGGGCCGAGGCCCGCACCACCGCCTCGCTCAACCACCCCGGGATCGCCGGCGTGCACGACTACGGCGAGACCGCGGCCATCCCGGACGGCCCGCAGGACACCGCCTACCTGGTGATGGAGCTGGTCGAGGGCGAGCCGCTCTCGGCCATCCTGGCCCAGCACGGCCGGCTGTCCGCGGAGACCACGCTGGACATCATGGAGCAGGCCGGGCACGCGCTGCAGGCCGCGCACGAGCGGGGTTTCGTGCACCGCGACGTCAAGCCGGGCAACATCCTGGTGGTGGCCGGCACCGGTGGCCACATCGTCGTGAAGCTGACCGACTTCGGCATCGCCAAGGCGGCCGAGTCGGCGCCGGTGACCCGGTCGGGCATGGTCATGGGCACCGCCCACTACATCGCCCCGGAGCAGGCGCTCGGCCAGCCCGCGGAACCGGCCAGCGACGTGTACTCGCTGGCCGTGGTCGGCTACGAGTGCCTGATCGGGCACCGGCCGTTCCTGTCCGAGAACGCGGTGACCGTGGCCATGATGCACATCCGGGACGTGGCCCCGCCGCTGCCGCCGGACGTGCCGCCCGGGCTGCGCGCGCTGATCGAGGCCACCCTGGTCAAGGATCCCCGGCAGCGCTACCGCAGCGGCGGGGAGTTCGCCGCGGCCGCCGCCGCGGTGCGGGCCGGGATGCCGCTGCCCACGCCCTCCGGGCTGGCGCTGGCCGGTCCGCCGCCCGCGGCCCAGCCGATCGGCGCCGCGATCCCCGCAGCCCCTCCGCTCGGCGGTGGAACCCGCCCGCCGATGACCCCGGTGCCGCCGCCACCCAGTGTGCCGGGGTACGTCGCCGGGCCGGGCACCATCCCGCCGCACCACTTCCCGCAGCTGCCCCGCCCCCGCCGCCGTACCGCGGTGTGGGTGGTCGTCGTTGTGCTGATGGTGGTGGTGCTGGTGGCGATCGGCGCCTGGGCCATCACCACCGCGATCCGGCACAGCTCCTCCACCGGCGGATCGGGCACCGATCAGGGCGGCCAGGCAACCACCGGGCACCCCCTGGGCGTGGTTCCACCGACGGGCGCCGACAAAGGCAGTGGTGTGCCCGGAGGGCAGACGGTAGACATCGACCAGGTCCTGCGCGTGGGCGAACCGGCCGACGTCGCGGCCGGCGCTACGGCGCAGGCCGGGCTCCGCCCCCGGGTCCGGACCAGCGAGGGCACCGAATACACAGAAAACGACCAATCCGGCGAGGCACACTGCTCAGTCACGAACTGGACTCCTGGCGGCGCGGTGGCGATCGGCACGACCGTGACGATCACCTGTGCCCCGGACCACACGACCGGTGGATGAGCTGATGGCCGACCGAGCACGAGGCATGATGAGTGAACCGTTGACAAGGACCGGGACAACGTACTGATGAGTACTCCGCGCTTGCTGTCCAACCGCTACGAGTTGGGCGATACGCTCGGTTACGGCGGGATGTCCGAGGTCCACAAGGGCCGGGACGTCCGGCTCGGCCGGGACGTCGCGGTCAAGGTACTGCGTGCCGACCTGGCCCGGGACCCGCAGTTCCAGGAGCGGTTCCGCCGGGAGGCGCAGAACGCCGCGGCACTCAACCACCCCGCGATCGTGGCCGTCTACGACACCGGCGAGACCCGGACCGACTTCGGTCCGCTGCCCTACATCGTCATGGAGTTCGTGGACGGCCGGACCCTGCGGGACATCGTCAAGACCGAGGGGCCGCTGCCGGGCAAACGGGCCATGGAGGTCATGGCCGACGTGTCCGCCGCGCTGGACTTCAGTCACCGGCACGGCATCGTGCACCGGGACGTGAAGCCGGCCAACGTGATGATCACCAAGACCGGCGCGGTCAAGGTGATGGACTTCGGCATCGCCCGCGCGGTGGCCGACGGCCAGGCCGCGGTCACCCAGACTGCCGCGGTGATCGGCACCGCGCAGTACCTGTCCCCGGAACAGGCCCGGGGCGAGGCGGTGGACGCCCGCAGTGACGTCTACGCCTCCGGCTGTGTGCTGTTCGAGCTGCTCACCGGCGAGCCGCCGTTCACCGGCGACTCCCCCGTGGCCGTGGCCTACCAGCACGTCCGGGAGGACCCCAAGCCGCCGTCGGCGCTCAACCCGCGGGTCACCCCGGCGCTGGACGCGATCGTGCTCAAGGCGATGGCCAAGGGCCCGGCCAACCGCTACCAGTCGGCCGCCGAGATGCGCGGCGACCTGGTGCGGGTGCTGTCCGGCCAGCGGCCCGCCGCCCCGGCGGTGATGACCGACTCCGATCGCACCTCGATGATGGGCGCGGGCGCCCGCACCGAGGTGATGGGCGGCGGCAGGCACCGGCCGGAGGCGCTGGAAGACGACTACGACGATTACGACGACTACGGCGGCGGGTTCGACCCGGACGAGGAAGCGCGGCGCAAACGCAAGCGCAACTGGATCATCGCCGCTGTGGTCGCCGTGGTCGTGCTGATCGCGCTGGCCATCTTCCTGATCCCGAAGCTGGCCGGGAACAACAGCCACAACGGCCAGTCCCAGGTGCCCGACCTGACCGGCAAACCGCAGGCCCAGGCCATCTCCACGCTGACCGGGCTGAACCTGAAGCCCAACACCAAGCAGGTGATCTGCCCGGCGGCCAACGGCTCGAACACCGGGTCGACCAGCTCCAACTCGCCGTTCCCGTGCACCAACGCCAGCCAGGTCGGCACCGTGCTGGGCACCGACCCGGGCAGCGGCACCTACCTGGACCCGGGTTCCACGGTGAACGTGTACGTGGGCGTGGCGCCGAACAACCCGACGGTGCCCGACCTGACCAACAAGTCCCCGCAGGACGCGCAGACCGCGCTGCAGGCGGTCGGGCTGACCCTGGGCCCGACAACCAACCAGCCGACCGCGAACAGCGCCCAGGTCGGCAAGGTGATCAACCAGACGGTCACCGCGGGCACCCAGGTGACCCCGGGCTCCGCGGTGGGCATCACGGTCGGCACCGCCGAGCCGACCCACACGCTGCCCGATCTGGCCGGTGACACCCAGGCCCAGGCCACCTCGACGTTGCAGGGGCTGAACCTGAGGGTGGCCACGACCACGGTGCAGAGCGCGCAACCCAAGGGCACGGTGATCAACACCAACCCGGGTGCGGGCGCCACGGTGGCCGAGCAGACCACGGTCACGCTGAACATCTCCGACGGCAGCCAGGCCGGGTTCAGCATGCCCAACATCATCAACAGCACGCAGAACGAAGCCCGGCAGATTCTGAAGGGCATGGGCTGGACCGGATCGTTCAACGTCACCCAGGTGCCGACCGAGGATCCGACCCAGAACGGCCTGATCGCCGACTCCAACCCGGAGCCCGGTACGCAGGTGCAGGACGGGCAGACGATCAACATCAACGTCTACCAGTTCTCCATCGGCGGCGGGGGCAGCGGCGGTGGCACCACCACCAGCTGCACCCCCTCGATCGTCAACCCGAACTGCGGCGGCTGATCGACCAGACCGGATCGGGGCCCGCGGATCAACTCCGCGGGCCCCGATTTTCGTTTCCGGGTAAGGCTTTCCTCGTCTGTCCGCGGTGGCTCCTAGACGGCGGCGGCCGCGGCCAGTTCGCGCAGTTGGGACTCCAATGTGGACACCCGGGGCTCGTCGAAGGGCAGCCCGCACCCGGCCAGCCAGTTGGCCAGCATCCGGTGGCCGCCGTCGGTGAGCACCGACTCCGGGTGGAACTGCACGCCCTCCACCGGCAGCTCCCGGTGCCGCAGGCCCATCACGATCCCGCTGTCCGTGCGCGCGGTGATCTCGAAGGCGTCCGGCACGGTGTCCGGCCGCACGGTCAGCGAGTGGTAGCGGGTCGCGGTGAACGGGTCGGGCAGCCCGGCCAGCACCCCGGCGCCGTCGTGGTGCACCTGGCTGGTCTTGCCGTGCAGCAGTTCCGGCGCGCGTTCCACGGTCGCGCCCCAGGCCACCCCGATCGCCTGATGGCCGAGGCACACCCCGAGCACCGGCAGCTCGCGGCCGGCGCAGGTGCGGATGACCTCGATGCTGCGCCCGGCCCGCTCCGGCACACCGGGCCCCGGGCTGACCAGCACCCCGGACACCGTATCCAGCAACCCGGGCAGCGCTTCCGGCCCGAGGTCGGCGTGGTCGTTGCGGCGTACCTCGCAGTCCACCCCGAGCTGGGCCAGATACTGCACCAGGTTGTAGACGAAGCTGTCGTAGTTGTCGACCACCAGCACGCGCATGCCGCCAGCGTATCGCCGCGGCCCACCGGATTTACTGGCCCGCGGTCACCTGGTTGAACGGCAGCAGCGGATCGGCCCACGGGAACACCACGAAGAACAGCAGCGCGATCACCCCGCACACCAGCACGATCGCGGTGAGGACGCGCACCGCGACCGGGCCGGGCAGATGGCGCCACACCCACCCGTACATCAGCTGCTCTCCTTCAGCTCGGGCGGCGTGTAGGTCGGCTTGGCCGAGTTCTTCTTCCAGTCCTGGGTGAGCACCGCGTGCACGATCAGCCGGTGGCTGGAGGAGAACTTCGGGGTGCAGGTGGTCATCGTCAGCAACGACACCTCCTGGCCCTGGGACAGCGTGGTGTACGGGTAGTGCGGCACCGGCGCGACCACGTCGCTCTCCGAGGGCAGCACCGTCTCCTGGCCGACCGTCTGGCTGTACTCGCCGCCCAGCGGGGCCACCTTGCCGCCCTCGCCGTCCGGTCCGCTGCACAGCGAACTCCTGGCCTTGGCGCTGTTCGCCCAGCCGCTCACCTCGTCGGCGAAGGGCAGCACCCGGTAGACGAACCAGTCCGACTGGGTCTCCACCACGATCGAGTCACAGGAGGCCAGCAGGTCCAGGTCGTTGAACGGGGCGCCCTGGCCCACCCGGTGCCCGGCCACCGCGAAGTTGCCCGGATCGCCGGGCAGCGCGCTGCCCGGGTAGTGACCCGGCCCGATGGCCAGATCGGCCTGGGCGTCGCCCTCCACGATGGTGAACCGGTAGTCCGGCCCCAGCGCGGGCACGTACATCACCGCGATGCCGTGGCCCTCGGTCAGGTCGTAGTGGGTGGTGCGGCCGCCGTTGACCGTGTCCCACTCCTGCTGCAGCGCGTCGGCCGCCTGGGACTGCTTCTGGGCGGAGAAGATGTTGGTCACGTAGACCTCGTAGACCACGAACAGCATGACCACCACGCCCAGGGTGATCATCACCTCGCCCGCGGTCCGGGTGATCCTGCGGCCCAGGGTGTCCGGCGGGAGCGGCGGGCGGCGGCGGGGGCCGGCCGCCTCGGGCGCCCGGGACCTGCCGGGCGCCTCGTCCAGCGCGGTGTCGGCCGGCGCGTGCGGACCGGCAGGCGGCTGGTCGTCCCAGTCGTCCACGCGGGGGATGTAGTCGGTCTCCTCGACCTTCGGGATGAACTCGGTGGGCCGCTCGGCCGGATTGGGCCGCGGGGGCCGGGGGCCGCGCGGGCCCGGCGGGTAGCCGCCCGGCGGCCGCGGGCCGGGCCGCCCGGCCCGCGGGTCGAACCCGCCCGGCCGCGGCGCTCCCCCGTCGCCACCCCGTCCTGGACCGGACGGCGGCTGTTGACTCACCCTCGGACCTCCGAAAAACCGTCTTTGACCGGCCGAAAACGACGCGGTGGCCGAAATGGAGCGGTTATCGCCCCACTCCTTGTTCGTTAGCCCCCCGCACTACGTTAACGTGTCCAGGTGGCGGAAGTTGCGCCACAGCCTAGTCAGCTACGCGAGGACACCATGCCCAAGTCCAAGGTCCGCAAGAAGGCCGTGTACACCGCACCGGCCGACCGACGCACGCCGGTCAAGGCGCGGCTGGCCGGCCCGTCGCATCCGATCTACGTGTCGGTGATGCTGGGCATGATGCTGCTGGGCCTGGCCTGGCTGGTGGTCACCTACATCGCCTCGGACAAGATCGCGTTCATGAACGCGCTCGGCTCGTGGAACTTCGCCATCGGCTTCGCGCTGATGATCGGCGGGCTGCTGATGACCATGCGGTGGCGCTGAGCATCAGGTGAGAATTTCTCGTCACTTTCGGCGATGATTTCGCTACCCAGGGCGATGTGCGCGAGCCGGCCCGGACGTGGTTCACCCGTCCGGGCCGAGTCATGCATCCGGCGGTTGACATCCGTTCACCGGTGGGTCACCGAACAACATCGCTGTAAGTCATCCCCACTGGGGACAACTCCTGTGGACAACTTTGTGCATGAACGCACATAGCAGGTCTTCCCCCGTGCCGGGTACCCCACGGTGGGATGCGATCACGCTTTGCGACCCACCGCGCCGTAGATCGTGGAGTCCCGTTCCTCGCCCGGCACGTCCCCGGCCGGCACCTCCGGCCGCCACGCCGGACCGAACACCAGCCCCGGCGGCACCAGCTCGTAGCCGTCGAACAACGCCAGCACGGCCGCGCGCGAGCGCAACGTCACCGGGTTCGCGGTCTGCTGGTAGGCCTCGGCCACCGGGCGCAGCTCCGGCCGGTGGTCGGCGGTGCCGTGGGTCATGGCCAGGTAGCTGCCCGGCACGGTGGCGTCCCGGTACCCGGCCACCAGCCCGGCCGGATCGGCCTCGTCCGGCATGAAGTGCACGATGGCGAACATCAGCACCCCGATCGGCCGGCTGAAGTCCAGCAGCGCGGTGGCCCGGGGATGGCCCACCACCCCGGCCGGATCGGCCACGTCCGCGCGCAACACGTCCGCCCGCGGGTTGTCGGCCAGGATCAGCTCGCTGTGCGCCACCGCGACCGGCTCGTTGTCCACGTAGAGCACCCGTACCTCCGGGTCCAGCCGCTGGGCCACCTCGTGCGTGTTGCCGACCGTGGGGATGCCCGAGCCGAGATCCAGGAACTGCCGCACCCCCCGCCCGACCAGGAAGGACACCGCGCGGCGCAGGAAATTGCGGTTCTGCTGGGCCTGGACCTGGGCGTCGGGCATGGTGACCAGCAGCCGTTTGGCGAAATCCCGGTCCACCGCGAAATTGTTGGCCCCGCCCAGTACGTAGTCGTAGATCCGGGCGGCGTTGGGCCTGGTCAGGTCGATGTCCGAAGGCACCCAGTCCAGTTGGTCGTCGGAGACCACGAGAATTCCCCCAAGGACTTTCAGGTTCGGCCGAGGCCAAAGAACAAATCTACTGACCGCGGCCGCGGGGGAACCAGCGAGATCGCCCGTCCGGACTAATTCCACCGCGTTTCGCCACTGGTCCAGACTTACCGGTATGAGCGAGCCCGCCGAACCCGCCGCCGCCCCGACCTCGCTGGCCTTCGCCCCGCGTCCGGCCCTGGTCGCGCTGGCCTGGGTGATCACCGGGCTGCTGCTGGCCACCACGCTGCTGTCCAACTCGCCGGAGGGCCGCATCCTGTCCGGCATCGCCACCATCGCGATCGGCGTGTTCGCGTTGTTCGGCACCGTGGCCCGGCCCCGGCTGACCGCGGACGAGCGGGGGGTGGTGGTGCGCAGGCTGGGCGGGTCCAGCCGGTGGAGCTGGCCCGAGCTGACCGTGAAGGTGTCCCGCAGCCGCCGGTTCGGCCGGGACACCAGCCTGCTGGAGCTGGACGTGCTGGACACCGACGGGGACGAGCATCTCGTCGTGCTGGGCTGGCTGGACCTGGGCACCACGCCGGACGAGGTGGCCGAGGCGCTGCGCGGCCTACTGGGCTGAAAATCTTTGCCGGGCGGCGTCAGCTACCGGTCTGGAAGCACTCCCCGGTGCTCAGCACGCAGTGCGCGGGCACGAACTGCGCGGTGCGCACCGCGATCAGCACCGAGAGCACCAGCACCACCGCCACGACCGCGCCGATCTGCCAGGTGGTGCGGTTGACCTTCGGGGCGTAGAGCATCGCCGCGGTGAGCAGCGCGCCGGTGACCAGGCCGCCGAGGTGGTCGACCCAGGAGATGCCGGGGATGGAGAAGCTGAGCACCAGGTTGATCACGATCAGGGTGATCACCGAGCTGGGGTTGAGCTTGAGCCGGTAGACCACCACCAGCAGGCCGCCCATCAGGCCGAACACCGCCCCGGAGGCCCCGGCCACCTGCCCGTCCTGGGCGGAGAACAGGTAGACCGCGACACTGCCGCCCAGTAGCGCGACCAGGTAGACCAGGGTGAACCGCAACCGGCCAAGCACCAGCTCGAGGCTCTGCCCGATGATCCACAGCGAGATCATGTTCATCGCGATGTGGATCGGGCCGTAGTGCAGGAACCCGGCGGTGAACAGCTGCCACCAGGCGCCGTTGGCCGTCTCCATGGGGACCAGGCCCCACTCCCGGAACAGCAGCGCGACGGCGTTGTTGCTCAGGCTGCCCGACTGGTAGACGGTCAACGCGAAGACCGCGACGTTGATCGCGATCAGGATCGGCACGACCACCGGCCGGCCGCGCTGCTGGCCGCCGACCGGGGTTACCGGGCGCCGGGTGGTGCTCCGGCCCGCGTTGACGCAGTCCACGCACTGGTAGCCGACGGACGCCTCGCGTAGACAGTCCGGGCAGGCCGGCCGGTCGCACCGGGCGCACCGCAGGCCGGTCGGCCGGTCCGGGTGGCGGACGCAGACGGCCGGAGCCGTCGGCTCGCCGGGCGGACCGACCGACTGACCTGGTGGGTAGGTCACCGCGAACTCAGCCCTCGCGCTGCACGTCGACCGACACGGACTCGATGACCACGTCCTTGACCGGGCGGTCGGCCGGACCGGTCTGGGTGCGCGCGATCTGGTCGACCACGGTGCGCGAGTCCTGGTCGGCGACCTCGCCGAAGATGGTGTGCTTGAAGTTCAGGTGCGGGGTCGGGCCCACGGTGAGGAAGAACTGCGAGCCATTGGTGCCCGGGCCCGCGTTCGCCATGGCCAGCAGGTAGGGCTTGTTGAACTGGAGTTCCTGGTGGAACTCGTCGGCGAACCGGTAGCCGGGACCGCCGCGGCCGGTGCCGGTCGGGTCACCGCCCTGGATCATGAAGCCCTCGATCACCCGGTGGAAGATCGAACCGTCGTAGAACGGCCCGGTCGCCTCGCCCTTGGCGTTGCGCTCCGAGTAGTCCTTGGTGCCCTGCGCGAGTCCCACGAAATTCGCCACCGTTTTGGGGGCGTGGTCGGGGAAGAGGTTCACCCGGATATCGCCCTGCGAAGTGTGCAGGGTCGTCGTCACTGTCGCCCCAACGAGCGAATCGTTGCTGTCAACCACGGCTGCCATCGTGCCATCCGCAGCGGAATTGGCGCGGAGGGGGCAGGATTAAGCGGTATGAGTGAACTCAAGACGACCCGGCGGGCGCGCCGCGAGCTCGCGCGCACCGCGAAAACGGCCCGCCAGGAGGCCACCCGGGCCGGTAAGAAGACGAAGGCGGCCGGCACCGAGGCCGCGGGCGCCGTCGCCGACGTGGCCGCCGAGGTGATCGCCACGGTGGGCAAGCGCGCCCAGAAGGCCCGGGCCAAGGCCGAGAAGAAGGCCGACAAGGTGACCTCGAAGGTCACCAAGAAGACCGACAAGCTGGTCAGCAAGACCGACAAGCTGGTCAAAAAGGGCAACAAGAAGGCCGACAAGCTGACCCGCAAGGGCAACAAGACCCGGGGTCGGCGCTGGCCGTGGCTGCTGGTGGCCGGCGCGGCGGCGGCCGCGGTGGTCGTGGCCAAGTCGCGCGGCGGCGCCGAGAGCCCGCAGGCCACGGTGACCCCGCTGGACCCGGACCGGGCATCGAGCAACGGCGTGGCGCCCAAGGACCCGGCGACCAGCCAGGTCGACAGCGACCACGGCGCGCACCACCGGAACTGAGCGCGGTCCGGGCCGGCCGGGGGGGCGTCGAGCCCCCGGCCCGGCCCGGTTCCGCGAAACCCGGGCGCGCCGGATCTCCGCCTGCGGCGTTCAGAGGCCGAGCGTGGAGATGGCCTGCTCGGTGATGCGGCGTGCCTTGATGGACTGCGCCTGGTTCACCCACACGACCACCGCGTCGCCGCCCTTGTAGACCGCGTAGGTGGCGGTGCCGGTGGGGTCGTTCATGCCGTTGTAGCCGCCGGAGAGCAGCCCGCCCTGCCAGCCGGCCGGGTCGCTGGCCGGATCCGAGGTGGCCACCGGCGCGGCCTGGTTCACGATGGCCTGGGCCAGATCGGGCTGGCCCACGTAGACCCGCACGCTGACCTGCACCTTGCCGTCCGGCCGGTAGAAGAAGCAGCTCGGGTGCGGCTGCCCGTCGCCGGCCGAGATCTTCACGCTGGACACGTGCTGCCCGTTGGTGTCCGCGACGAACGAGGTGTCCAGGTAGGGGCAGTCCGCGGTCTTCGCGGCGGTCGGCGCGGCCGGGGCGGGCGGCAGGCTCGCGCTGACGTGCGTGGTGACCGTGCTGACCGGCGTGCTCGTCGATGCCGCCCCGGACGCCGATGGTCCGCACCCGGTGATGGTTCCCACCAACGCCACCATCGGTAGCGCCGCGTACACGGTTCGCTTCATCACGCGGGAGAGTGAACCAGAACCCGGATCAGCCGGCCGACCGCCCCCGGTTGCGGCATTCCGCGGACAGCCCGCGCCCGGCCCGCCCACCCTCGGCGAGAACCGGAGAACCTGGGGATCGGCGAACCTGGGGGATTCACGATGACCGACGCCAACCGGACAGACCTGGCCGACCGGCTGAAGCGGCTGCCGGGTCGGCCAAGGTTGCTGGTCGGCCGAAGCGGCTGCCGGGTCGGCCAAGGTGCTGGTCGGCCTGGCCGCGCTGATCCCCTGGTCCCCCCTGATCGCGCTCGTGTCCCTCGCCGCCCGCCGCGCAAAACCCCGCCGAACCTGATCAGCCGGCGACTGGCGCATCGGCATCCAGCGAGATCGCGTTCTTGGCCCGCTGCACCGATTCCCCGGCCGCCGGACCGCCCGGGTTCTCGGTGGCCAGCGCCTGATTGACCGCGACGAACGGCCGCATCCGCCGCTCGTAGGCCGCGAACGCCTGCCCGTACTCGCCCCGCCTCAACTCGTCGGCGAGCACATAGGCGCCGACCAACGCCAG
>DASZNF010000032.1:0-25160 GCA_035551355.1 Pseudonocardiaceae bacterium
CCGACGAGGCGAATCTGCCCGATCCTGGTGAGGTCGAGTTCCTGCTCACCCACCGGGGCAGCCGGCTGACCGGCGCGGGCGCGGCGCTGGCCGAGACCATCGCCGCCGACCGGGACCGGTTGCACGGGAGGTCGTAGACCTTCATCGGTGCCTCCCGATCGTCATGCCGGACGATCGGCGGTCGGTTCGTGTTCGGCCTGCTCGCGGGCCCATTCGGCCTCATCCTGTTCGGCCAGGGCGGTCATCTCGGCGAGAGCCTTGTTGCCCAACTCGACAAAAGTACTGAGGGCGGCGAAGTCGAAGAAGAACTCGAACGGCTGCTCCTTGCCGTTCGCCATGAAGTACGCGCCGTCGCTGCCGTTGACACTGCAGGTGAGGTCGCAGCCCTCGTGGATGCCGACCCATGAGTTGACGATCAGGTTGCCGTACATCGGCTCTCCCCATTGCTGGTTCATGTTGAACAGTAATGATGACCATACGCCACGTATATACTCTGCGCCCTGCCTCGAACGAGTGGTTCACGCATATACGTAAGATTCATACGGCACACTTGCGCGCATGGATGAGGACGACTTGGTGCCTGGTTCGCTGGTGCGACGCTGGAGGCTGGGCAAGCGGCTGCGGGAGATGCGCGAGGCCGCGGGCAAGTCGGTGGCCGAAGCGGGACACTACCTCGGCGTCAAGCAGCCCACGATCAGCCGGATCGAGCGAGGCCGGTTCGCCATCCTGCCGCGAAATGTCCGCTTGTACGGGCAGCTCTGCGGCGTCGGCGCACCCGCCATCGACACGCTCGTCCGGCAGGCCGAGGAGGCGAACGACCGTGGCTGGTGGATGGCCTACAGCGACACCATGCCGGACTGGTTCGAGACCTACGTCGGGTTCGAAGCTGACGCCCGGAAGATCTGGAAGTACGAGTCAGAGCAGGTCCCGGGTCTACTGCAGACACCAGAGCACGTGATGGCGCTCCGGCGGGCGCACGGGCACACCAGCGACGACGACCTGGCCAAGTCGGTCGAGTTTCGCCTCGCCCGGCAAAGTCGGCTGGCCATGAAACCCCCGTTGCTGCGCGTCGTGCTCAACGAGGCCGTGGTGCGTCGCCGCGTCGGGAGCGCCGGCGACATGGCCGCCCAGCTTCGCCACCTCGCGCGAATCGGTCGTGAGAAGTGGGCAACGATCCAGGTGCTGCCGTTCGATGTCGGCCCACATCCGGCGACCAGCGGACCGTTCTCCCTGCTCACGCTGCCTGAGGAGTCCGATCCGAACTTCGTGTACCTCGAACATCTCGACGGAGCGCTGTACCTCGAACGTCCTGACGACCTCGGGCGGTACGCCGAAGCGTTCGAAAGGCTCACCGATATGGCTCTATCGCCCGAGGTCAGTCGCGAGTTCCTGGCTACGCTGGCAGCGGAGTACTCGGGCGAGCAAGGAAGGTAAACATGGTTGAGGGCACCCGTCCTGTGTGGCGGAAGTCCAGCTACAGCGGTGGTAACAACGGTGACTGCGTCGAGGTGGCCTACCTCGACGGCAATGTCCGCGCTGTGCGTGACTCGAAGAATCCGGCAGGACCAATGCTGTGCGTCGACGCGGCCTTCATCGTCGCCGCGAAGATCGGCAAGTTCGGCCGCTGATATCTGCGACGTGGCCTCCGGGCGACTGGCCGGTCCCCGGGGCCGCTCGCAGCAGCCGCACGGCGGTGCGCTCGTGCTGACAAACGGCGCGTTCCGTGCGTTCATTGACACTGTTCAGTCCGGTCAGGTGCGGGCATAGCGGGATAGCCGCCTGATCGCTCGTGCGGGCGGGAGGCGTCAATGGTCACCGAGGACGAGGTGCGCTGCCTGGCGCTCGCGCTGCCCGAGGCCGCCGAGGCCGACCACCACGGCTTTCCGTCGTTCCGGGTGCGCGGCAAGATCTTCGCCACCCTGCGCGATCCGGGGTTCGTCAACGTCATGATCGCGGTGGAGGAGGTGGAGGAGGTGGAGGCGGTGGTGGCCGAGGACCCGGAGTGCTGTGCGCCGCTGTGGTGGGGCAAGAAGCTTTCCGGGGTGCGGGTCGACCTGGCCCGGGTTGAGGCGGCCCTGCTGACCGAACTGCTCACCGACTCCTGGCGCCGCCGCGCCCCCAAGGCCCTGCTCGACTGACGTGCGGCCGGCCCGGCCGTGACCGGCCCCGCGCGGCCTGGCCCGAGCGCGCGGCCGGACGCGGTGCGACGGAAGTTCACCGGACGGGAATGTTGCACAGTCAACTACCGTTGAGGCTGGTGTCACCACCCAGGTGGCACCGCGAGAAAGGATGAGGAGATGCCCGCCGTCACGGTCGAGGACATCACGGTCCTGCCCCGGATCCCGGAGCCGGACGTGACCACCATTCGCCGCCCGGTGCGCGGGATCACCACCGCGCCGTCCGGCTTCGAGGGCGAGGGATTCCCGGTGCGCCGGGCGTTCGCCGGAGTTGATCTGACCTATTTGGACCCGTTCATCCACATGGACCAGATGGGCGAGGTGGAGTACGCCCCGGGTGAGCCCAAGGGCACGTCGTGGCATCCGCACCGCGGTTTCGAGACCGTCACCTACATCATGGACGGCATCTTCGAGCACCAGGACTCCAACGGCGGTGGCGGCACCATCACCAACGGCGACACCCAGTGGATGACCGCGGGCGCGGGTGTGCTGCACATCGAGAAGCCGCCGGAGCACCTGGTCGTCTCCGGTGGCCTGTTCCACGGCATCCAGCTCTGGGTGAACCTGCCCCGGGACAAGAAGTGGGCCGACCCGCGCTACCAGGATCTGCGGGGTGGCGAGACGAAGCTGCTGTCGTCGGCGGACGGCGGCGCGCTGGTCCGAGTCATCGCCGGTGAACTGGCCGGTCACCATGGCCCGGGCAGCACCTACACCCCGATCACCCTGCTGCACGCCACTCTCGCGCCCGGCGCCCAGCTGGATCTGCCCTGGCGGGCCGACTTCAACGGCCTGGTCTACGTGCTGGCCGGCAACGGCACGGTCGGCCCGGACCACACCCCGGTGCACACCGGCCAGCTGGCGGTGCACGGCGAGGGCGGGGCCATCACCATCTCCGCGAGCGAATCGCAGGAGACCCGGTCGCCGAGCCTGGAAGTGCTGGTGCTGGGCGGCGCGCCGATCCGCGAGCCGGTCGCCTGGGCCGGGCCGTTCGTGATGAACACCCGGGCCGAGGTTTTGCGGGCGTTCGAGGACTTCCAGGAGGGCAAGCTGGGCACCATTCCCGCGGTGCACGGCGCGCCGACCGAGGTCGTGGAAAGCTCCGACGGCGCCCCGTCGGGCAACGCGTGAGAGGAGCGGTCATGCCGCAGCCAGCCGGCGCCGAACTGGACGCCATCAGCACCCGCCGGGAGGAACTGCGCGCGACGTACCTGCGCGCAGCCGACCAGCGACCGGCCACGCCCGTGCGCGGTTTCCACCACGTGGCGCTGATCTGCCGGGACGTCGAGGAGACCATCAAGTTCTACCAGGAATTCCTCGGCTTCCCGCTGGTGGAGCTGGTGGAGAACCGGGACTACGCCGGTTCGAGCCATTTCTTCTTCGCGGTGGGCAACAACAATTTGCTGGGCTTTTTCGACTTCCCCGGCCACGACCACCCGCCGTTCTCCGAGACCATCGGCGCGGTGCAGCACATCGCGCTGTCCACCTCGCCGGAGCGGTTCGCCGAGATCAAGGCCAAGCTGGACGCCGCAGGCACCGACTACCTCGGCCCGGATCGCGGTGTGGAGGACAGTCTCTACATCCGCGACCCCAACGGGGTGGGTCTGGAGTTCTACCGCGAGGAACTCGGAGTGTTCAACGGCAAGCCTCTCTGATCGTGGTCGGGTAATGGTGGTAGGCCCCGGTAATCGTGGTTGGTTCCGGTAAGCGTGGTTGGTTCCGGTATCCGTGGTCGGCCTGGTGAGCGTGGTGAACGGCTGTGAGCGTGGTTAGGTAGCGGCATGCGTGTGCTGCTGCCATTACCCGACCACGATTTCGATGTCACCGAGGTGGCCGTGCCTTGGCGCCAGCTGCGCGACGCGGGCCACGAGATCGTGTTCGCCACCGAGCACGGCGGCCGGGCCGCGCAGGCCGATCCGTTGCTGCTCAGCGGTGTCCTGTTCGGGCAGCTCGGCGCCGAGCCGGAACCCCGCCGGTTCTACGCCGAGCTCACGCAAGATCCCGGCTACCGCGACCCGGTTGCCTGGGCCGAGCTGAAGCCCGGCGAATACGACGGATTGCTGCTGCCCGGCGGACACGCGCCGGGCATGCGGCAATACCTCGGTTCGGCGGCCCTGCGTGACCAGGTCGCCGAATTCTGGGCGAGCGGCCGGCCGGTGGGCGCCATCTGCCACGGCGTCCTGGTGCTGGCCCGCACCCTCGACCCGGCAACCGGTGCCAGCGTGCTCGCCGGCCGCCGCACCACCTGCCTGCCGAAGTACATGGAGCGCGGTGCTTTCTACCTGACCGCGTGGCGGCGCGGCCGGTACTACCGCACCTATCCGGCCTACGTGCAGGAGGAGGTGGCGGCGGCGCTGGGCCCGCAGGGCACGTTCGAGCGTGGGCCTCGGGTGCTGGCCCAGCGCGGCACCGCAACCGACGACGCGCCCGCGTTCGTGGTGCGCGACGGCAACTACGTCTCCGCCCGTTGGCCCGGCGACGCCTACCTGTTCGCCCGCACGTTCGCCGAGTTGCTCAGCGAATCGGCGGATAAACCGCAGCCCGGACCCCGGCCGGCAGCCGAGGGCTTGACGGGATGGGGCGGCGCGGGCGAGCGGCGGTCCGGCTGATCTACTGCTGCGCGCGGTCTGCTTGATCGGCCGCGGCTGCCCGGAGTAGGTGCTCGCGGCCGATCGCTTGCTGCGCTCGGCTTCGCGGGATGGGTGGTTGCAGCTCCATTGTGGATGGCCGGAGGCAGCGAGCGGGTGTGGTGTTTCTCGGTGCCAGTGCCAGTGCCAGTGCCAGTGCCAGTGCCAGTGCCGGTGCTGGTGCTGGTGCCGGTCTCGAGCCCGGCGGCCGGTTGGGTGCCGGACGGTAGTTGCCTGTTGATCGTGTTCATCTGATTGCCTCCGGGCTCGCTCTGGTTCCGTTTGCCCGTTAGTCGCTGTAGGACGGGGCTTCGGTTTTCTTGTTTTCTCAGAGCGAAACCGGCGGCGGGGAGCAGGGCGGCCGCCGGGGTGTCAGCGTGGTCGGTCGCGATCGATCCGGCCGCGAACTACGAGCCCTTCCGCCACGGCGTGACCCACCCCGACTCCACCCAGTTCTCCGCGGCGGCCATCAGCGGAACCGAGGTCGCCCCGTCGATCGACTCGCGGATGATGTCCGCGTGCCCGGCGTGCCGCGCGGTCTCCTGGATCAGGTGCAGCAACACCCAGCGAATGGACCAGAACTTCAGGTCGTCCGGATACCACGGCACGTTCTGCGGCACCGGGACCGGATGGTCCAGGTCGAGCGCGGTGAGGATCTCGTCGCTGCGCCGCGCCACCGCGGCGTAGTTGTCCAGCAGGCCGGCCAGCGTTTCGTCCGGGCCCATCAGGAAACCGGCACGATGGCGCTTGTTGCGGTCGGCCATCGTGTTGTCCGGCCGCTGCTTGCCGCCGACCGTGTACACGGTCCAGTTCTCCTCGGCGACCGCGAGATGCTTGATCAGTCCGCCAATGGACAGGGTGCTCGCGGTCGGGGTGAGCCGGGCCTGCTCATCGGTCAGGCCGTACGCGGTCAACCGCAGAAGTCCCCGTTGATGGTCGAGATATTTCAGCAAACCGTCGCGTTCATCGGCCACTGGATCGACCATTTGGGGCACGGTGGTCACCTTTCCTGAGAGTCGGGCTGGACCAGCCTGCCATCGCGCACCGACAACCCGCCAGCGCGTTGCGGATACGCAGCCCGCCGCCGCTCCACCCAGTCCACCAGTTCCGCCGCCGACACCGCGACCGGTTTTCCGGTCGTGTCCAGGACGTCGGTGTGCCAGCGCGGATCACCGGCCGACCAGTCGGCCCAGCGGTGCCAGGCCATCGCGGGCCAGCACCGCGCGGTGAGCACCTCGGGCCGGTGCCGGGGATCGCGCGCGTGCCCGCGTTGCCACTCGCCCCAGGAAACCAGGTCCTCGACGTGCCGCGCGGAATAGCTTTCGTTGCCCCGTAAGGCGATCCGTCTTCGGCGTTCGTCGTCGGCCACGTCGACCAGACAGGCGGCGATGCCGTCCAACTCCGGTGCGGACGGCGTGGCCAGCACCTCGCCGAGCGGGGACTGCCCGGCCAGCAACAGATCCACGCCGTGCCGCTGGCAGGACAGCGCGCGGCGCACCCAGTCCTCGGAAGCTTGCTGCCGCCAGGCCGAGGTGGGCCCGGCCGGCACCCCGATCTCGTCGAAATCGTGCAACGCGACCCCGGGCAGCCGGCCGGCCAGCGCCCGCAGCAACGTGGACTTCCCGGCGCAACTCGAGCCGGTGAGCGTCAGCAGCATTCGATCAGCATGCGCCCGCCAAGCGGCCCGGCGAAGCGATTTTCCGCTGCTGCCAGTGGATCCGGCAACAAGCGCATGCCGGAGTGACTCCAGCCGGCCGAGCGGTCGGTGGCTCCAGCTGTCAGTAGACCCAGCGTTGCGCCGACGCGATCTCCTCCGGGCTCGCGTCGGCGAAATGCTCGGCCTCGGCCCGGCGCAGGTCGGCGATGGTGGTGGCCAGTGGCAGGCCGAAGCCGGCGCACAGCCGCTTATCGGCCAGGAACGCGTCCGCCGCCTCGGTCAGCGAACCGGGCAGCGCCGTGATCCCGCGCTTGGCCCGTTCCTCCTCGGACAGCGTGGCCGGATCGACGTCCACCGGGTCGGGCAGCTCGGCCTGTTCGTCCATTCCGGACAGTCCGGCGAAAATCAGGCCCGCCATGGCCAGATACGGATTCGCGCTCTGGTCGAAACATTTGACTTCCAGGTTGGCCGCCCAGGATCGGCTGCCGGCCGGGCCGGTCACCAGCCGCAGCGCGGCCTCCCGGTTTTCCGGTCCCCACGCGACGAACGCGCCCGCCCAGTGCGAGGGCACCAGCCGCAGACAGCTGCCGGCCGAGGGCGCGCCGACCGCGAGCAGCGCGGGCAGCCGGCGCAGAATGCCGCCGGTGAATTCCGCGGCCTCGCGGGTCAGCCCGCAGGGTCCGTCGCCGTTGGCGAACAGGTTCCGCTCGTTCCGCCACAGGCTCAGGTGCACGTGCCCGCCGTTGCCCACCCCGTCGGCCAGCACCTTCGGCGCGAACGACACCCGCAGATCATGATGCGCGCTGACCGCGCGGATGGTCTCCCGGACCAGCACGGTGCTGTCTGCGGCGAACACCGGATCGCCCGCGGCGACCGAGATCTCGAACTGACCGGCCGCGTATTCGGGGTGGATCTGGTCGACCGACACGTGCTGGTCGGCCAGTGCGGCCACGATGTCGCGCAGGTAGTCCGAGCGGGCCACCAGCCGGGCGTGGCCGTAGGCCGGACCGCTGACCGCGGGCCGGAATTCCTCGCCCGGCTCGCTGATCGCCCACTCGACCTCGAACGCGGCTCGCGCGGTGAACCCGGCCTCGGCCAGCTTGGCGGTCGCGGTGCGGGCCAGCGTGCGCTGGTCCAGCGGGTGGGCCACGCCCTCCTGGTCGTAGCGGTCGGCCGGGGCCCAGGCCCAGCCGGGTTGTGCGGCCAGCACGGTGATCCGGTCCAGATCCGGGTGCAGCCGCAGATCGCCGACCGCGCCGGGCGCGTGCCGGCCGGTGATCACGAAGTCGTTGAACAGGAACGAGTCGAACACCGGCGACGCGCCGATGCCCCACTGCGCCGCGTGGTCCAGCCGGTCGATCGGCACCGCCT
Source organism: Pseudonocardiaceae bacterium (assembly GCA_035551355.1). Lineage (GTDB taxonomy): Bacteria > Actinomycetota > Actinomycetes > Mycobacteriales > Pseudonocardiaceae > DATATV01. The sequence goes on from DASZNF010000032.1 coordinate 7,830, forward strand.
TCACCCGGGTCACGCCGCTGTTGTCCACCCAAGTCACGGACACCACGCGCACGCCCCGGGCGGCCAGTTCGGCCTGCCGTTTCCGCGCGATGGCCGCCTGGTTCGCGCGCTCCTGTTCGTCCATCGGCCAATACTAGGGTGGTGACGCGCGAGATTCTGCCCTTCGTCGACGAGCTCGAACTGATCGACCACCACTGCCATCCGGTGGTCGCGGACGAGCTGGACAGCGCCGGATTCCAGCGGCTGCTCACCGAGGCGGACACGGTCAGCCCGCTGGGCACCAGCCTGTTCGACTCGCTGATCGGCCTGGCCGTGCGCCGCTGGTGCGCCCCGGTGCTGGACCTGGCGCCGCACGCCCCGGCCGAGGAGTATCTGCGCCGCCGGGCCGAACTCGGTGCGGCCGAGGTGAACCGCAGGCTGCTGGCCGCGGCCCGGATCGCGGATTTCTGTGTGGACGACGGGATTCTGGCGACCAGTACCGTGCCGCCCGCGCCGGTCACCCATCGGGTGATCCGGCTGGAACAGCTCGCCGAACAGGTGGCCCGGGACAGCACGGCCGCGGGTTTCGCCGACGCGGTGCGCACCGCGCTGGCCGAGCGGGCGCCCGGGGCGGTCGGGGCCAAGTCGATCGCCGCCTACCGGGTCGGCCTCGCCCTGCCCGCGGAGCGGCCAACCGACGCCGAGATCAGCGCTGCCGCCGACACGTGGCTCGCCTCGGGCACGCGGCTGGCCGAGCCGACGCTGCACCGGTTCCTGATCTTCGCCGCCATCGATCTCGGTCTGCCGGTGCAGATCCACACCGGCCTCGGCGATCGCGACCTCGACCTGCACCGCTGCGATCCGCTGCTGCTCACCGACCTGTTGCGGGCCACCGAATCCGCCGGCGTGCCCATCGTGCTGCTGCACAACTACCCATTCCACCGGCACGCCGGTTATCTGGCCCAGGTGTTTCCGCACGTGTTCGCCGACTTCAGTCTGGCCGCGCACAATCTGGGCCGCCGGGCGAGCGCGGTGCTGGCCGAGGCGCTGGAACTGGTGCCGTTCGGCAAGTTCCTGTTCGCCACCGACGCGTTCGGCCTGGCCGAGCTCTACCACCTCGGCGCGCAGCTGTTCCGGCGGGCGTTGTCCGATTTCCTGAGCGAGGGCCTGGCCGAGGATGCCTTCTCCCTCGCCGACGCGACCCGGATCGCCAAGCTGATCGGCGCGGACAACGCGCGGCGGGTGTACCAGTTGTAGCCGGTGGTCGCTTGTCACGGCCGCAGTGGTTCAACCATTATCAGGGCCATGGACCACCCCACTGACCTGGTCGTCGGCGTCGACGCGGGCGGCAGCAACATCCGTGCGGTGCTGGCCGACCGCAGCGGAGCCGTGCTCGGCCAGGGCGCGGGCGCCGCGGGCAACGCGCTGTCCGTGCCGCTGCCCCAGCTCACCGAGCGACTGCGCACCGCGCTGCGGGCCGCCGTGCCCGTCGAGTCGGCCGGCCGGGTGCGGGCGGTGCAGGCGGGCCTGGCCGGGGTGAGCTGGCTGGAGATCGGCGACCACGGCCGGGACGCGGCGCTGACCGCGCTGACCGACGCGGTGGCCGGGCTCGGTCTCCCCGATGACGTGCCGATCAGCGTGCGCAACGACGTGGAGGTGGCCTTCGCCGCCGCCCCTGACTACACCGGCGACGGCCTGGTCCTGGTCGCGGGCACCGGGTCGATCGTCGCCCGGCTGGCCGATGGCCATGTGGTGTCCACTGTGGATGGTCATGGCGGGTTGCTGGACGATGCGGGCAGCGGATTGTGGATCGGCCGCCAGTGCGCGCAACGCGCCCTGCGGGCCCTGGACGGCCGCGGCCCGTGGACCGCGCTGGTCCCCGCGCTCACCGAAAGCCTGCTCGGTGAAGCGGTGGCCATGCCGCCGGTCAGCACGGTGAGCGCGGAACTCGCCCGCGGCGCGCTGGTGCCCAAGCTGATCAACGCGGGCCTCGTCGCGCTGGCCGGGCTGTGCCCGCTGGTCACCGCCGCCGCGCGGGCCGGGGACGCGGTGGCCGAGGCGATCCTGGACGAGGCGGTCGACGCGCTCACCGAATCACTGCGGGTCACCCGGCCGAAACCGGGCGAGGCGCTGGTCACCACCGGCGGTCTGCTCGGCCCGGACGGGCCGCTGCTGGACCGGCTGGCCAAGCGGGTGGCCGCCGACGGCCTGCGGCCGGTTCCGGTCAGCGACGGCACCGCGGGGGCGATTCGCCTGGCCTGGGGCTTGGCCGGGAGCTAGCTCCCGGCGGATCGCGGGTGTGCGCGGCGGCTTCGCTGACTACCGTGCGAAGGGACCGCCTCGCCCGCGACCCTGGGAGCGCACGCCATGCACGATGACCGTGTCCTGATCGAACGGCGGCTGGCCCGGGCCATGAGTCAGCGCCTGCGACCGGCCGTCCACGCCCGCACCGCTCCCCTGGACATCGCCGCCTGGCAAGCTCCGGGCGAGCCCGTGCCGGTGGCCGAAGGCCTTGCCGCACAACACAAACCGGTTGCGGTCGGCGACGCCTGGGGCCCGCCGTGGGGCACCACCTGGTTTCGGATCAGCGGCGAGGTGCCGCCGGAATTCGCCGGGCAGCGGGTGGAGGCGGTCGTCGACCTCGGCTTCGACGGGGCAGGCAGCGGGTTCCAGGCCGAGGCGCTGGCCTACCGGCCGGACGGCACGGCGATCAAGGGCGTCAACCCGTTCAACGCCTGGGTGCCGATCGCTGACCCGGCCGCCGGTGGCGAGCCGGTGCTGCTCCACCTGGAGGCGGCGTCGAACCCGGTGGTGGAGCACGAATACCGGCCCACCCCGATGGGCGATGTGCGCACGGCGGGCGACGCGCCGCTCTACCGCATCCAGCGGGTGGAACTGGCCGTGCTGGACACCGAGGTCTACGAACTGGTGCGCGACCTCGAGGTGCTCGGCGAGTTGATGGCCGAACTGGATCTCGGCTCGCCGCGTCGCTGGGAGATCCTACGCGCCATCGAACGCGCGCTGGACGCCGTCGACCTGCACGACGTGTCCGCGACCGCGGCGGCGGGCCGGGCCGAACTGGTGGATGTGTTGTCCCGCAAGGCATCGGCCAGCGCACACCGGCTCTCGGCGGTGGGCCACGCGCACATCGATTCGGCCTGGCTGTGGCCGCTGCGCGAGACGGTGCGCAAGGTGGCCCGCACCGCGGCCAACGTGACCGCGCTGATGGACGAGCATCCCGAGTTCGTGTTCGCCATGTCCCAGGCCCAGCAACTGGCCTGGATCAAGGAATTCCGGCCCGAGGTGTTCGCCCGGGTGGTGGAGAAGATCAAGGCGGGCCAGTTCGTTCCGGTGGGTGGCATGTGGGTGGAGTCGGACACCAACATGCCCGGCGGCGAGGCACTGGCCCGGCAGTTCAGCCACGGCAAACGGTTCTACCTGGACGAGTTCGGCATCGAGACCGAGGAGGTGTGGCTGCCGGACTCGTTCGGCTACAGCGGCGCGCTGCCCCAACTGGTCGCGCTGTCGCGCTCCCGCTGGTTCCTCACCCAGAAGATCTCCTGGAACCAGACCAACCAGTTCCCGCACCACACCTTCTGGTGGGAAGGCATCGACGGCACCCGGGTGTTCACCCACTTCCCGCCGGTGGACACCTACAACGCCCAGTTCTCCGGGCGCGAGATGGCGCACGCCAGCCGCAACTTCCGGGACAAGGGCGCGGCCACCCGCTCGCTGGTGCCGTTCGGCTGGGGCGACGGCGGTGGTGGGCCGACCCGGGAGATGCTGTCCCGGGCCGCCCGGCTGGCCGACCTGGAGGGCTCGCCCACGGTGGACATCGAGCCGCCGGCCGAGTTCTTCCGCAAGGCGCAGGCCGACTATCCGAACGCGCCGGTGTGGGCGGGCGAGCTGTACCTGGAGTTCCACCGCGGCACCTACACCAGCCAGGCCAAGACCAAACAGGGCAACCGGCGCAGCGAACACCTGCTGCGCGAGGCCGAGCTGTGGGCGGCCACCGCGGCCGTGCGCACCGGCGTGGACTATCCGTACGCACAGCTGGACCGGGTGTGGAAAACCGTGCTGCTACACCAGTTCCACGACATCCTGCCGGGCAGCTCGATCGCCTGGGTGCACCGCGAGGCCGCCGACACCTACGCCGCGGTGGCCCAGGAACTGACCGAACTGATCGAGCAAACCCAGAAAACCCTGGCGGGTAAGGGGAACCTCCCGCTCACCTTCAATGCCGCCCCGCACGCCACGGCCGGCGTGCCGGCCCTCGGCGCGAGCACCGCCCAGTCCGCCGGGGACGTCCCGCCCCGGCAACAGGACGAGAACTTGTTGCTGGACAACGGAATCATCCGGGTCACCATCGACCCGCGCGGCCTGTTCACCTCGGTGTACGACCTGGTCGCCGACCGCGAGGTGGTGCCCGAGGGCGCGGTGGGCAACCTGCCGCAACTGCACCCGGACTTCCCCAACCAGTACGACGCCTGGGACGTGGAATCGTTCTACCGCAACACGGTCACCGATCTGACGCAGGCCGACGAGCGCACCGTGGACGGCGACGCGGTGCGGATTCGCCGCAACTTCGGCGAATCGACCATGACCCAGTGGATCCGGCTGGCCCAGGACTCGCAGGCGGTCCGCATCGACACCGAGGTGGATTGGCGGGAGAAGGAGAAGTTCCTCAAACTGGCCTTCCCGCTGGACCTGCACTCGCTGGCCGCGGCCGCGGAAACCCAGTTCGGCCACGTCAGCAGGCCCACCCATCACAACACCAGCTGGGACGCGGCCAAGTTCGAGATCTGCGCGCACCGCTGGGTGCGGGTGGCCGAGCCGGACTACGGCGTGGCGCTGGTCAACGACGCCACCTACGGCCACGACGTCAGCCGCACGGCCCGCCCGGGCGGGGGCACGGCCACCACGCTGCGGGCCTCGCTGCTGCGCGCCCCGCGCTACCCGGACCCGGAGACCGACCAGGGCGTGCACCGCTTCGCCCACGCCCTGGTGCTGGGCGCCAGCGTCACCGACGCGGTCCGGCAGGGCTACCGGATCAACCTGCCCGCCCGGGTGCTGCCCGGCGCCGCGCCGATCCGGCCGCTGGTGTCGGTGGCCCATCCGGGGGTGGTGGTGGAGTCGGTGAAACTGGCCGACGACCGGTCCGGCGACGTGGTGGTGCGGATCTACGAGTCGCTGGGCGGGCGCGCGGTCAGCACGGTCCGCGCCGACTTCCCGGCCACCGCGGTGACCCGCACCGACCTGCTGGAACGCCCGCTGCCCGGAACAGCAGAGGAACCGTTGGCGGACAACGAGATCCAGCTGCGGCTGCGGCCGTTCGAGATCGTCACGCTGCGTTATCGACGAGAGTGAGCGCGACTCTGCGATTCCGGTCACGTGGCGCCCCGAGTCGTTGGGCACCACCGGAAAACCGGACGTAACATTGGGTCATGGACGTTCGGAGGCCCAACGCCGCGCAGTGGCTGTGGTACGCCTTCGGTGGGAAGCTGCCGCAGCGCTACCGGGAGTGGGTGCTGCGCGACATCACCCGCCCGCACTGGCTGGGCCGGCACACGGTCCGCTCGCTGGTCCAGTCCGTGCCGCCGCTGCTCGTGCTGTGCGCCGTGCTGGTGTACGCGCTGCACCTGGCGCTGTGGATCGGGCTGGCCGCGCTGGCCATCGGATTGATCGTGAGCGTGTACTACAACACCTCCTACGCCTGGGAGCACGGCGACCACCGGCTGAAGAAGTACGGCTACCCGGCCGGCTACGGCAGCCACGTGCGCGAGGAGCTGGCCCGGGAGAAGCTGTTGGCGCAGGAAGATGCCTACAACGCCCAATGGCGTAGCTGATTGTCGGGGGTCGCGGCTAGCGTGGCCCTATGACCCGTGTCCGCGAAAGCACGGAACTCGACCTGGAACAACACCGGGTCGAGCTGACCGGTTACTGCTACCGCATGCTCGGCTCGGCCTTCGAGGCCGAGGACGCGGTGCAGGAGACCATGGTGCGCGCCTGGCGCGCGGCGGAGAAGTTCGAGGGCCGGTCCTCGGTGCGCTCCTGGCTCTACCGCATCGCCACCAACGCCTGCTTCGACATGCTCTCCAGCAGCCAGCGCCGGGCCCGCCCGATCGACCTCACCGGCACTCCCACCACGGACCTGACGCTGGGCCCGCTGATGCCGGAAACCGCCTGGCTGCAACCGATCCCGGACACCAGCGTGCTGCCCGAGCGCACCGATCCGGCCGAGGTCGCGGTGTCCCGGGAGAGCATCCGGCTGGCCTTCGTGGCCGCGTTGCAGAACCTGCCGCCGCGGCAGCGCGCGGTGCTCATCCTGCGCGAGGTGCTGTGCTGGCGGGCGGCCGAGGTGGCCACCCTGCTGGACACCACGACCGCCTCGGTGAACAGCGCGCTGCAACGGGCCCGGGCCACCCTGGCCGAGCTGGATCCGGCCGCGGCCGACCCGTTCGAGCCGGATGATCCGCACCAGCGCGAACTGCTCGACCGGTACGTCGAGCTGTTCGAGGCCTACGACATCGAATCGCTGGTGCGGCTGTTGCACGAGGACGCGATCAGCTCCATGCCGCCGTACCTGATGTGGCTGTCCGGTCCGGCCGAGATCGCCCGCTGGATGCTCGGCCCGGGCCACGAGTGCCGGGGTTCGACGCTGGTGCCCACCAGCGCCAACGGGCTGCCCGCGTTCGGCCACTACCGGCCGGGCGGGGTGCCGTGGTCGCTGCACGTGCTGGAGATCTCCGACGGCAAGATCCACGCGATGAACAACTTCCTGGACACCGCCGCGCTGTTTCCGCTGTTCGGGCTGCCGATGCGACTGGAGCGATGAGTTTCGCGCACTGAACCGGTCTGACTCTCCGAAAGACAACACCGAGGAATTCCAGGGAGAGCCGGATGAATCTGCCACAGGTGGTGTCGCGGGAGAAGTGGCTGGTGGCCCGTAGGGAGCTGCTGGCCAAGGAGAAGGTGGCCACCCGGGCCCGGGACGAGCTGAACGCCGACCGGCGCCGGCTGCCCATGGTCCGGGTGGACAAGCCCTACACGTTCGAGGGCCCGGACGGTCCGGCCACGCTGCTGGACCTGTTCGCCGGCCGGCTGCAGCTGATCGTGCACCACTTCATGTTCGACCCGAGCTGGGACGCGGCCTGCCGGAGCTGTTCCTCCGGCGCGGACAACATCGGCCACCTGTCCCACCTCAACGCGCGCGGCACCTCGCTGGTCGCGGTGTCCCGGGCGCCGCTGGCCAAGATCACGCCGTTCAAGAAGCGGATGGGCTGGACCTTCCCCTGGTACTCCTCGTTCGGCAGCGACTTCAACTACGACTTCCACGTCAGCCTGGACTCGTCGGTCATGCCGATCGTGTACAACTACCGGACCCCGGCGGAGATGACCGCCGCGGGGAAGGACTACGACCTGGGCGAGGAGCCGTTCGAGCTGCCCGGCCTGAGCGTGTTCCTGCGCGAGGGCGACCGGGTGTTCCACACGTATTCGACGTTCGGCCGGGGCCTGGAGGCGCCCGGCGGCACCAGCGCGTATCTGGACCTGACTCCGCTGGGCCGGCAGGAGGAGTGGGAGCAGCCGGAGGGGCGGCTGACCGGGCTGGGCGCGAAGGCGGGCAGCCCGGACGTGCGCTACCACGACGAATACGAGGCGTGATCGAGCTTCGGGATGTCCTTGTCCCTCGATTGGGCAAGGCGGGGAAGCGGGTGGGTGCGGCGGCGTCCGTGGGGGAGGCCGCCGCACCCGCTTGATCGGCGGCTGGGCGGCAGATGATCGCGGTAGGCAACCAAACAGCACCGAACAGCACGGCACGTGGTGTGGTCAGCGCGGTGGTCACTCCATGCGAATGGGTTGACAGGACCGCCTTTGCAGGGTGTTATCTCTGTCACAGTGTGTTGAGTGCCGTTTGGTTCTGATGGCTGGACGGGATTGCTCCGTGGCTGGTCAGACGGCGGCGGCCAACTGAGCAGGAGGCAACGATGCCCGCCCACGCACGCCGTTACCCATCACCCACTCGGGTGGCCGCGATGATGTCCGACCGCCGCACCCTGCTCAAGGGAATGCTCGGCGTGGCCGGCCTGGCCCTCACTCCCGAACTGCTGGCCGCCTGCGGCAGCTCCGGCGGCGGTTCCAGCGCCAGCACGGTCACCTTCGGCTGCAACGGCTCCGACGCCGTCCCCAAGGCCGCCTTCGCCGCCATGACCAGTGCGTTCGGCAAATCCTCCGGCGAGACCGTCAAGACCAACACCGTCGACCACGACACCTTCCAGAACAACATCACCAGCTACCTGCAGGGCACCCCGGACGACGTGTTCACCTGGTTCGCCGGATACCGCATGCAGTTCTTCGCGGGCAAGGGACTGGCCCACGAGATCGACGACGTGTGGAACCAGATCGGCGGGAACTTCACCGACGCCATCAAGGCGCTGGCCAAGGGCACCGACGGGCACTACTACCTGGTGCCGCTGTACAACTACCCGTGGGCGGTCTTCTACCGAAAGAGCCTGTTCGCGGCCAAGGGATACCAGGTCCCCACCAACTGGGACGGCTTCCTCGCGCTGGCCGGGCAGATGAAGAAGGACGGCCTGATCCCGTTCTCCCTCGGCTACGGTCAGGGCGACAGCTGGGCGCCGCTGGGCACCTTCGACTTCATCAACCTGCGCATCAACGGCTACGACTTCCACAAGAGCCTGATGGGCGGCAAGGAAAGCTGGACCGACGCCCGGGTCAAGGACGTGTTCACGCACTGGTCCCAGCTGGTCCCCTTCTACCAGCAGGGCGCGGCCGGCCGGAAATGGCAGGACGCCGCGCAGTCGCTGATCAACAAGGAAACCGGGATGTACGTGCTGGGCAGTTTCGTGTCCCAGCAGTTCACCAACGCCGCCGACCTGGCCGACCTGGACTTCTTCCTGTTCCCGGAGATCAATCCGGTCTATGGCACCGAATCCATCGAGGCGCCCACCGACGGCCTGATGATGTGCGCGCGGCCCAAGAACGAGTCCGGCTCGGCCAAGTTCCTGGAATTCGTCGGCAGCGCGCAGGCCGAGAACGACTATCTCAACATCGACACCAGTGAGCTCGCGGTCAACAAGCTGGCCGACACCAGCAAATACAGCGACCTGCGCAAGAAATGCGTGCAGGCAATCGCGCAGGCCAAGAACGTCACCCAGTTCGCCGACCGCGACTCCGACCCGGGCTTCATCTCCAACGTGGTCGAGCCCGCGGTGTCCACCTGGCTGGGTGCGCCGGCCACCACCGACTCGGTGCTCAACCAGATCCAGTCGCAGAAATCGCAGTACTTCCAGTCCTGACCGCGGATTCCTGGCGCAGGTGAACCGGCGGAAGTGAGGTGGCGATGACTGCGATCCCGTCGACGCACAGGAGCCGGAGGCGACGGCACGTCCGCCGGTTCGGCACCACGGACAAACTCGTGCTGGCCCTGATGGTGGGCCTGCCCTCGCTGGTGGTCGCGGTGTTCGTGCTGCTGCCCGCGCTCGGCTCGGTGCTGTTGTCGTTCACCGACTGGGACGGCATCGGCGTGAACACCATCAAGTTCATCGGTATCCAGAACTACGTGGAGATCTTCACCAACTATCCGGCGTTCTGGCCCGCGGTGGAGCACAACCTGATCTGGCTGGGCTTCTTCGTACTCATCCCGACCCCGTTCGGCATCCTGCTGGCCTACCTGCTGGACAAGAAGATCCGGTTCAGCCGCGTCTACCAGACCGCGATCTTCCTGCCCATGGTGATCTCGCTGGCCGTGGTCGGATTCATCTGGGAGATCATCTACGACCCGGACAACGGACTGCTCAACGATCTGTTCGGCACCAACAAACAGGGCCACTACATCGACTGGCTGGGCAATCCGCACCTGAACCTGTGGGCCGCGCTGGTCGCCGCCAGCTGGCGGCACGTCGGCTACATCATGATCCTGTATCTGGCCGGCCTCAAGGGTTTCGACTCCACACTGCGCGAAGCGGCGCAGATCGACGGGGCCAACGAGTGGCAGGCGTTCACTCGGGTCACCTTCCCGGCGCTCAAACCGATCAACATCATCGTGCTGGTCATCACCACCATCGAATCCTTGCGCGCCTTCGACATCGTGTACGTGCTGGGCGGCAACAACGGCACCAAACCCGGTATGGAACTGCTGTCGCTGTTGATCACCAACAACATTCTCGGCGAGTCCAGCCACATCGGCTACGGCTCGGCGCTGGCCGTGGTGCTGCTGGTGGTCTCGCTGGCCGGCATCATCACCTTCCTGGTGCAGAACTTCCGCAAGGAGGCGCGCCCGTGAGCACCACCCGGATCCAGCCGCCGGGCGTGGCCGCCCCCGCCCGGCCCGCCGACCCGGCGCCGCGCAACCGCCGCCGGGTGCGCCCGGCTCGCATCGGCCTGCACGCGTTCCTCGTCGTCACCGCCGTGGTCTGGCTGATTCCGTTGCTGTGGGCCGTCTACACCTCGCTGCGGTCCTATTCGGACACCGCGGCGCACGGTTATCTCTCGCTGGCCCATGGCCTGGGCCTGGACAATTACCAACAGGCCTGGACCCAGTCCGGGATGATCAAATACTTCATCAACTCCACCCTGGTGACCGTGCCCGCGGTGTTGCTCACCCTGTTGTTCGCCTCGGCCGTGGCGTTCTACGTGTCCCGGTTCAACTTCCGGTTCAACGTGGTGTTGCTGATGGTTTTCACCGGCGCGAACCTGTTGCCCGCGCAGGTGATCATCACCCCGCTCTACCACCTGTATCTGCTGCTGCCGCTGCCGGACGTGATGAGCGACTCGGACCTGATGTACAACTCCTACTGGGGTCTGATCGCCATTCATGTCGCCTACCAGACCGGTTTCTGCACGTTCGTGCTGAGCAACTACATGCGCACCATTCCGCACGAGCTGACCGAGGCGGCGCTGGTCGACGGGGCCCCGGTGTGGCGGCAGTTCTGGCAGATCATCCTGCCGCTGTGCCGGCCCGCGTTCGCCGCGCTGGCCACCCTGGAGTCGATCTGGATCTACAACGACTTCTTCTGGGCCATCGTGCTGATCTCCACCGGCGACAAACGCCCGATCACCTCGGCCATGGCCAATCTGCGCGGCGCGTTCTTCACCAATCCCAATCTGATCGCGGCCGGTGCGCTGATGACCGCGATTCCCACCCTGGTGATCTATTTCGTGTTGCAACGCCAGTTCGTCAGCGGCCTGACCCTGGGCACGAACAAGGGGTGAGCAGCCGCGTTTTCCACCGTATGATCAGCCGATGGCCAGCACTCCGGCGGTGGGAACCCGCCCCGCGCCCCGGCCGTGGCGGGCCTGGCGCCTGCCGCCCAACGGTGGCGTGAAACCGGCTTGGCTGCCGGTGTGGTCGACCGCGTCGGCGTTGCGGGCGCTGCGCGCCGTGCTCGTGGTGCCCGGCATGTTCGCGTTGTCCTACAAGGTCATCGGCGATCTGCAGGTGGCCACGTTCGCCGCGTTCGGCGGCTTCGCCACCCTGGTGATGGCCACCTTCGGCGGTCGCCTGAAGGACAAACTGCTGGCCCACCTCGGCTTGGCGGTGGCAGGCAGCGTGCTGCTGGTCATCGGCACCGCGGTGAACTTCAACGTGGTGCTCGCCTCGCTGGTCACCCTGCCGGTGGTGTTCTGCGTGCTGTTCGCCGGGGTCGGCGGGCCGAACGCGGCCTCCGCGGCCACCGCCGCACTGCTGGCCTACGTGCTGCCCGCGGCCTCGCCCGGCGCGATGAGCATGGTGCCCGAGCGGTTGGCCGGCTGGTGGCTGGCCTCGGTCGCGGGCACCCTCGCGGTGCTGCTGCTGTCCCCGCGCGCGCCCGGCGTGCTGCTGCGGGAAGCGCTGGCCCGCACCGCCCGGGCCCTGTCCGACCAGCTGGCGGCCGCGCTGCGCGGGGAGATCGAACCCAAACGCCGGGAACAGACGCTGGCGGCCAAGCACGATCTGTTCGCCACGTTCACCGCCACCCCGTACCGGCCGACCGGCCTGAGCTCGGCCGAGCAGGCGGTGGACAGCCTGGTCGGGTTGCTGGAGTGGTGCACCACGGTGGTGTGCGACAGCCTGTCCGAGTACGCCGACCTGTCCGGCATCGACCCCGTGGAACGCCAGCTGCTGGCCGAAACCAGCGCCACCCTGGCCGATATCGCCACCCTGCTGTCCGGCGGCGCCACCCGGCCCGATCTGACCCGGCCCGATCTGACCAAGCCGGATCTGACCAAGCTGGAACGCAGCCTGGCCGACAGCGTCGAGCATCTGCGCACCCGGCTGGCCGAGCACGCCGACCTGGTCGCCGTTGTGCACCTGTCCTTCCACGCCCGCACCGTCGCGGTCGCCGCGCACACCGCCATGGCCGACGCGTTGATCGCCGCCCACCGCGCCGATCCCGAACTGGTGTCCGGCCGCCGTCGCCACTGGTACGGCGTGCCCGCCGAGGAGTCGGTCTCACTGAGCGAACGCAGGCTGCCCGGGCTGTCCTCGATGGCCAGCGTGGTGTTCCGGCACGCCAACCTGCGTTCGGTGTGGTTCCGCAACAGCGCTCGCGGCGCGGTGGCGCTGGCCGCCGCGATCGCGGTGGCCGACCTGACCGGGGTGCAGCACGGGTTCTGGGTGGTGCTGGGCACACTGTCGGTGTTGCGCACCAGCGCCGCGGCCACCGGCGCGACCGCGCTGCGCGCACTGCTGGGCACGGTCGCCGGTTTCGTCATCGGCGCGTTGCTGCTGCTGGTGATCGGCACGACCGGTGCGGCCCTGTGGACCGCGCTGCCGGTGGCCGTCATCATCGCCGCCTACGCGCCTGGCGCGCTGCCCTTCGCCGCCGGTCAGGCCGCGTTCACCGTGGTGGTGTCGGTGTTGTTCAACCTGCTCGCACCGGCGGGCTGGCAGATCGGCGTGCTGCGGGTGGAGGACGTGGCCATCGGCTGTCTGGTCAGCCTGGTGGTGGGCGTGCTGTTCTGGCCGCGCGGCGCGGGATCCCTGGTGGCCGACGACCTGGCCGACGCGTTCCGGGCCAGCGGCGCGTACCTGGCCGACTCGACGAACTGGGCCCTGGGCCTGCGAACCAGCCAACCGGCCGCCAGCACCGCGATCGCCGCCGGACTCCGGCTGGACGACGCCCTGCGCGGCTTCCTGGCCGAGCAAGGGACGAAACGGGTGCCCAGGGAACAGTTGTGGCGCCTGGTTTCCGGCACCCTACGGGCCAGGTTGACCGGTCACTCCCTGGCCGGAATGCCCAGCCCGATGGGCGAACCGGACGACCTGCACCGGGTGCTCGGCGAACAGGCCGGGCAACTGGCCGCGTGGTACGACCATCTGGCATCCCGGCTGGACCGCACCGATCATGGCAGTGTGCCCATGCTGAATCCGCCGCAGTTCACCGCGCCGCCCGAAGCGCACGACATGTGCCTGGCCTGGGTCGGCGAGCACCTCCGCCACATCACCCCACGACTGGACGAGCTGGTCGAACCGGCGAGCGCGGTCGCCGCCCAACGACACGGACCGTGGTGGCGGTGAAGGCGGTCGTCTACTCCGACTACCGCGTCGTACCGGAACTGACCGAGGTCTCCGATCCGGCGTGCCCGCCGGCGGGAGTGGTGATCGAGGTCCGCGCCACCGGCCTGTGCCGCTCGGACTGGCACGCCTGGCAGGGGCATGATCCCGTTGCGCTGCCCCATGTTCCCGGTCACGAACTGGCCGGCGTGGTCGCTTCGGCCGGCCCAGCGGTACGCGATTGGCGGGTCGGCGACCGGGTGACCGTGCCGTTCGTGTGCGGCTGCGGCGAGTGTTCCTATTGTGTGGCAGGGGAATCGCAGGTTTGTCCGCACCAGACACAGCCGGGTTTCACCGGTCCTGGCTCCTTCGCCGAGCGGGTGGCCATCCACGCGGCGGATGCGAATCTGGTGCGCCTGCCCGATTCCGTGGACTTCTCGACCGCCGCGTCCCTGGGTTGCCGTTTTGCCACGGCGTATCGCGCTTTGGCTGCCCACGGTCGCATCCGTTCCGGGGATTGGCTGGCTGTGCACGGCTGCGGTGGGGTCGGCCTGTCCGTGGTCATGATCGGCGTCGCGCTGGGGGCGCGCGTGGTCGCGGTAGATGTTTCCGCTGCGGCGCTGGGCCGGGCCCGCGAACTGGGCGCTACGGCCGTTGTCGATGCGGGCGCGGTCGACGATCCGGCCGCGGCGATCCAGGACATCACCGAGGGCGGGGCGGCGGTCTCGGTCGATGCCCTCGGCTCCTGTGACACCGCGGTGTCGTCGGTGCGCAGCCTGCGGAGGCGCGGCAGGCACGTGCAAGTCGGCCTGCTGTTCGGCCCGGCCGCGACCCCGCCGATCCCGATGGACCGGGTCATCGCACAGGAATTGGAGATCTACGGCTCGCACGGCATGGCCGCGCACGAATACCCGCCGATGCTGGACCTGGTCGCGGATGGCACGTTGCGGCCGGATCGGTTGGTGGGACGGGTTATTGGTCTGGCTGGGGCCGGCGCCGCCCTGGCCGCCCTCGACCGCGCGGCGTCAACCGCCGGAATGACGGTGATCGACCTTTCCCTCGGATGACGACCATCCGACCACCCCCGGACGCGTCACGGTGGAGGAAAGAGCACGGCGATCTTGGCCGCATCATTGAGCAGGGTCGCAGCTGGGTTGCCGTGCACCGGTTCGGTTTCGGCGATCACAACCAGCGATCCGTCGATCCGCGAGGCGTAGTGCTGGGCGGTGAACCGAAGACCGGCCAGTTCGAGTGCTTCGGTGGCGACCGGAGTCACATCACCTGTCCCGTAGGTGTTCTCCAGCTTCAACAAGCGATCGGCGTCACTCGCCGATCCCATTTTCACCCACACCACGGACACCACAATCAGATTGCCGTGAGGGTCGCCGAGCACCACCATTCGCTGATCCATCGACGTGCATGGCGTGCCCAGAAAGAACTGTTGGACCTGGCCGTATGATTGCACCGCGCAACGCAGACGCTGCTCAAGCCATTTCTTGGTTTCCTTGAGGCCGAGCCGGCGCCACGCTTCGGTCTCATCGCCGTCGCGAGCCGGCTGTTCGGCGCTGGAGCGCTGCGCGTCGGCGCTCTGACTGCCGGCCGCATCGAGCGCGGCGCCAATGGATCCGCTGGCGTCGGCCCCGCCAGCCGCCGCAGCCAGTCCGGCGAACAGGGCAGCGGCAATCACCACGCCGCCCTTGCTCTTCCCCTTGCCCGAACCGGGGTCCGAGCCACCACCGGCCCCACCAATTCGACGATCCGCCATCCAGAACTCCCGCGTCTATTGATCCACCTTGCGGGTGTAATAGACATGCGAGCGATGGTCGTTTCGCTTGGCGAAGCGAAACACTCGAATGGCCCAGTTAGGCAAATAAATTGCGCCAATTGGTCAGCGAACAGCGTTGCGTGTGTGCGCCTCTCGCTGCGGTTCAGCCGACCTCGTCGGTGAGCACCAGTGTCTCGGCGGCGGGCGTGGGCACCTCGCCCCGCGCCACCGCCTCCTGCATCCCTCGCACCGCAAGCCGATCGGCCCGCTCGTTCCCCGGGTCTCCGGCGTGCCCCTTCACCCAGTGCCACTCGATGTCGTGGCGCTCGGTTGCGGCGTCGAGCGCGCGCCAGAGGTCGGCGTTCTTGACCGGTTGCCGTGTGCTGGTCCGCCAGCCGTTCTTCTTCCAGCGTGGCATCCACTTCAGCACGCCGTCCCGGACGTAGGTGCTGTCGGTGAACAGGTGCACGGTGCAGGCGCGCTTCAGCGTGCCCAGCGCCTGGATCGGGGCGGTGAGCTCCATCCGGTTGTTGGTCGTGGTGCCCGCGTCGCCGCCGCACATCTCCCGCTCGTGCCCGCCGTAGCGCAGCAGCGCACCCCAGCCACCCGGCCCGGGATTGCCGCTGCACGCCCCGTCCGTGTAGATCTCGACCGTCTGTCCCGCCGCACCATCCACGCGCTGAAACATACCGGTGCGCCCCCGCGGAACTGGCTCACCACGCGGTCGTGCGCCCGGAATTGCCCATGTGGCATGGTGTAGCACTAGGTGCCACCAGGCGGCACGATGGATTCATGTCGATCCAACCCGAGATCACACGGCGCGACTTGCGCAATCGGTCCAACGAGATCATGGACGCGGTTCAGCACGGGCAGTTGTTCACGATCACCCGCGACGGGCATCGCATCGCGGAGCTGGTTCCGTTGCGGCGTCGGCGGAGGTTCGTCCCCCGGCAGGAGTTCGCGGCCATGTCCCGCAACGCGCCGAGCATCGACATCGAGACCTTCCGGGTCGACCAGTACGCCGTCACCGCCCACGAGGTGGCCAGTCCGTATGACCGGTGAGCACCACGCGAAGGGCCCGCTCGACACGAACGTCGTGGTTCTGCGCCGCTTCGTCGATCCGGCCGAACTGCCCGACGAGATGGCGATCACCGCGATCACACTGGCCGAGTTGTCGGCTGGGCCGCACGAGGTTCGGGGCAACGACGAGCAGGATGGCTACGCTGAGCATGCTGAGCGAGCCCGCAGGCTGGAAGTGCTCCAGCGGGTTGAGAACGAGTTCGACCCGATCCCCTTCGTCGCCGAGGCGCCGCACCTACAGGCGGGTGGCCGCGGCGGTCGTCGGATCGGGCCGCAAGCCGCGTGGTCGCATCGCGGACCTGATGATCGCGTCAATCGCCATTGTCGAGGAATTGCCTTTGTACACAACGAATCCGAAGGATTTCGTTGATCTCGACAAGTTCATCACCGGGCCTCGACAACTTCGGCTTCAGTCACTGTCGACCCGGCGGAAGTCGAACCTCGCTGCCATCCACCTCTATCAGGCGGGTGCACTGCCGTAGACCTCGGTCCACGTCGGCGCTCGTGGGTGCTGCGCAGCCGTAGGCCGGCCTCGGCGAGCAGCCGGTTTCCCTTGCGGGCGTTGCAACTCCGTGGCCCGCCACCGCAACAGGCCACCGTGTTCAGCCAACTGGTGCGCACCCCGCCACGGGACAGCGGAACGATGTGGTCGACGGTGTCGGCCGGTCCAACTGTCTTGTACATGATCGGAATGGGGAGGGGAGCGATAACCATCAACGACTGTCACCCAATCGGACTAACATTCAGCGATTCCGGGTGTGGCGAGTACCCAGCCCCTAACATTCTCCAGATGACTGGGGTTGATAATGATGTCTGGGGGTAAAAACGGGAGTAGCCGTCCGACGGCCATGGCGTGGGCAGCCATCTCGGAAATTTGCCTCGTCGGCGTGATCATTATTTGGTTGATCAGCCCATCGGCCGCCGCCCACGCGGGTTACGGACGGGCTGGGTCGATCACTGTATTGGCGCTGTCAGTGTTGTTGACGGCCACGGGTGTCGTGGTGGCCGTATC
>DASZNF010000033.1:0-48806 GCA_035551355.1 Pseudonocardiaceae bacterium
CACCCTGCTGCGGCTCGACCCAAAAGTGGATGCGCCGGCCTGACTGTTTACGCGGTCTTGCGTGAACTGCAACGACTGCTCGTGCGCATGGCCGGCGCCTGCCACATGTGTCAACGTCCATTCCCTTGACACACAACGACCTAACAAAGCACTACTAGGCCGGCAACCGGTCGACCAGCTCGGTGAGCGCGCGGCCCAGCGGCAGGTCCACCCGGACCTCGGCGTACCGGTCGCCGCGCGTCTCACCGCGGTTGACTATCAGCACCGGCGTGCCCGCCTGCGCGGCTCGGCGCACGAACCGCAGCCCGGACATCACGGTCAGCGAGGAACCCAGCACCAGCAACGCCGACGCGGAGTCCACCAGTTCGTAGCAGCGGCGCACCCGCTCGGCCGGCACGTTCTCGCCGAAGAACACGACGTCCGGCTTGAGCACTCCACCGCCGCAGGCCAGGCAGTCGACGAGCCGGAAGCCGCGCACCGCGTCCTCGGCCAGGTCCACGTCGCCGTCGGGGTTGATCCGGTCGACCTCGCCGCCGAAGCCGGGATTGCTCGCGCGCAGCCGCCGGTCCAGGTCCCCGCGCGGGGAAAGTCGTTGGCAGCCAAGGCAGATCACCCGGTCCAGGCTGCCGTGCAGGTCGACAACGCCCGGGGTGCCGGTGGCCTGGTGCAGCCCGTCCACGTTCTGGGTGATCACGCCGGACAGGTAGCCGCGATCGCGCAGGGTGGCCACCGCCTGATGGCCGGGGTTGGGCCGGGCGCGGGCGATGGTGCGCCAGCCGAGGTGGCTGCGGGCCCAGTAGCGCCGCCGGGCCGGGGCACTGGTCACGAACTCCTGGTAGGTCATCGGCGTGTGCTTGCGCAGGCTGCCCGCTTCGCCGCGGTAGTCCGGGATGCCGGATTCGGTGGACAGGCCCGCGCCGCTGAGCACCACAACGCCCCGCCGGGCGAGTACCGGGACCACCTCGTCCAGGCTGGTGGTCCGCGACCAGGTCTCCCCGGTCGAGGTCCAGGTCAGCGTCGGTCGAGTCCGCACTCGGCCAAGCTTACGTGCGCGGACGACATCACCGCGGGGCGAGCGGGTAGGTGTCCAGCCGGCCGCACATGCCGAACCGGCGGTCGGCCTCGGCCGGCGGGTGGGCCACGCCGACCTCCGCGCGCAGCAGGTGCTCGAACTTCCCGTCCCGCAGTTGGGCCAGCTGGTCGCCGGTGCGCTGGGTGGCCGCGACCGGGCCCGCCCGCCAGATCCGTTCCCACTCGTCCAGCCGGTCGCGCTTGCACGCCAACGCGGCCCGGTAGAACCTCTCCAGCGCGCCGGTGTCCCCGGCGGCCATCCGGTCGGCCAGCTGCCGGAATCCGGCCACCGCGAGATCCCGGCGAGCCCGCGCGGATTCCTCGCTCGGCTCCGCCAGGACGGCGGCTTTCCGGTAGGCGTCCGGGTCGGCCAGGATCTCCGGGGCGAAGGTGAACACCGCGTCCCCGGCCTCGGGCAGGCCACTGTTCTGCATGACCACGATGGCCCGCAGCGCGCCGTCGGTGTTGACCGCGCGGTGGATGGTGCCCGGTCCGAACCAGACCACGGCGCCCGCGGTCAGCGGGGTCTCGGTCAGGCCGCCCGCGGTCAGGGTCTGCACCGCGCCCTCCCCGGACACCACCACGTAGGCCTCGGTGCAGGTCAGGTGCATGTGCGGCGAACCGCCGCACAGTCCGTCGGCCGCCTCCCACGGATAGACCGACAACCCGGACACCGCCGTGGCGCCGGGAAAGGTCGGCGGGTCGCTCACCATTGCTGCGCTCCCTTCGCGTGTTCGATCCGGTCGGCGTCCCAGGCGGTGTCGGCGATCAGTACCCGGTAGCGCAACCGCAGCGTGTCCCCGGCGGCCAGTTCGCGCGGTTCCCAGAACGCCAGCGACGGGTTCATGACCGGAATCGGCTCGGTTCGAACGAACCAGCGCAACGATTCGTCCACTGTGGATGGATCGGGCAGGAAGGCCACGGTGGAGCGGTGGTCGATTCCGTCGTGGGTGCCGACGAAGGCCAGCCAGTCCGCGGCCCGGCCCATCAGTTCCGGTCCGCGCTGCCCGCCCGAGGCGAGCACCTCGCCGCCGGTGAACGAGCACGGGCCGCGCCAGAAGAATCCGCAGTAGCCGGCTAGTTCCCGGCCGAACACGGTGGGACTGCCGAACTCCAGCGCCGCGCCGCGCACGTTGCGCAGTTCGGTGCCGAACTCCAGCACCCAGCTCCCGGCCGCGACGTCGACCTCGCGCACGCACACCGCGCGCCGCTCGGCGATCCAGTGCTCCCCGGCTGCGGTCACCCAGTCCACCTCTTCGGTGAAACCCGGCATGCCGTCCTCGGCGAAGGCCGGGAAACCTCGGTGCCGCAACGATCCCACGTTCGGCAGGTCGACGTAGCCCTGGCCGTGCACGTAGGAGCCGCCGCCCCAGAAGTTCTGCCCGGACAGGTGCGATGCAGTCATCGCCAGCCCCTTGTGCCAGCGGTGATCGTGCGGCCGGTGCCCGGTGACCACCGCCCCAGACAGGTCGCGCAGCGGATGGAAATGCGGCGCCCGGCACTCGGATTCGCGAACGTCGGGCCCGTAGTCGTAGTGCAGCAGTTCGACATCGCAGGCGGACATGCGCACCGCGCGGGCCACCTCGTGCACCACCGAAACCGTTGCCGTGTCGAGCTTTTCCGTCACGCCTGGGTCCCTTCGCCGAGCGCGGTGGGCTCCGGCGCCCAGCCGGGCGTCCCGCCGTGCAGGTGGTGGTAGAACGGATCGTTCGCGCCGAGTTCGTCGCGGCGGACCGGCTGTCCGGTGAACGCCGACCGGTACAGCGCGGTCACCAGTTCCAGCGTGGTCCGCACGTCGAGTCCGCTGACCGGTGGCCGTTCGCCCCGGTCCATCGCGTCCAGCAGCAGGGCCAGCTGGTCGGCGTGCGAGCTGCGGTGGTCGGTGGGCGGCGGCCGCCAGTCGACCTCGTAGCCGGGCGCGGGAGTGCACCGCCAGTGGGTGTTGTCGTAGCCGTAGAGGTGGGTCAGTTCCACGGTGGCGCGGGTGAAATCGAATCGCAGCCGGCTTTCCTCGCGGGGCGAGAGCACGCTGTTGACCACCGAGGCCAGCGCGCCGTTGGCGAAGCGCACCATGGCCATGGACACATCCTCGGTGCGCACGTCCCGGTCCAGCCGCCCGGCCATGGCCCGCACCTCGCGCCACTCGCCGAGCAACGCCAGCATCAGGTCCATCTGGTGGATGCCGTGCCCCATGGTCGGCCCGCCGCCCTCGGTCTCCCACCGCCCGCGCCAGGGCACCTCGTAGTAGGCCCGGTCGCGGTACCAGGTGGTGTCGCAGATCGCGACCAGCGGACGGCCCAGTGCCCCGGAGGCGATCAGCGAGCCGAAATACCGCGCGGCGGCGCCGAACCGGTGCTGGAACACCACCCCGCAGTACGGGCCGCCGGCCCGCTCGGCGGCCTGGATCCGGTCGAACTCGGCCAGCGACAGGCAGGGCGGCTTCTCCACCAGCACCCACGCCCCGGCCCGCAGGCACTGCACAACCTGATCGACGTGCAGCGCGGGCGGCGTGCACACCGCGACCAGATCCGGCGACCCGGCCGCGAGCAGGTCCGCCACCGAGGAGTACCCGGCCGGAATCCGGTGCCGGGTCTGGAAAGCGGCCAGCCGCGCGGTGTCCACGTCCACCGCCGCGACCAGTCTGACCCGATCCCCCTGCGCCTGTAACGCGGGCACGTGACTGTTCTCGGCGATTCCGCCCGTACCGACGATCGCCACCCGGACCGGCCTGCTGATCTGCATCGGCGCCTCGACTCCTCGTCACTCCATTGTGGACATAGGGGGTGGGCCGGAAAATCGCTTGGGCCACCGTATATCGGCGGCCCACTGTGCCGCCATGACGATCACCGTGCTGGTGCGCCGTGGCCGGGTCTGTCCGGTCGCGCCGCGACCGGGGCTGGCATCCGCTCGTTGACCCCTGGGCGGCCCGGGTGGTGGCCGGTCCGCCCTTTGCCATCGCCAGTCCGTTGCTGCGACTGCCGCTTACCCCGTGGTCCCAGTTGGCCGCGGCCGATCTGGTGTTGCCGCGCGCCGTGGTGCGCCGGTTCGTGCGGCAGTGGAGGGATGGCGCGAGTGCGGCCCAGCGGCGCTGGTCGCTACGCTGTGGCCGCCCGTTGCCGAGGACGGCGTTCCGGCCGCCGCCGCGGGCCGACTCCGATGTGCTGCTGGTGCGCCGCCGCTGACCAGCGCTCCCCGACTATTGACACAGGGTGTCAAATAAGGTTTGTTGGGGTCCAGCGCTGTTCGAGGAGGAACACCGATGGCAAACGCGTGGTTCGAGACCGTGGCCGAAGCCCAGCGACGGGCCAAGAAGCGGCTGCCCAAATCGGTCTACAGCGCGCTGGTCGCCGGGTCCGAGCGCGGCCTGACCGTCGAGGACAACGTCGCCGCGTTCGGCGAACTCGGCTTCGCCCCGCACGTGGCCGGCCTGTCCGGCAAGCGCGATCTGGACACCACGCTCATGGGCCAGCCGCTGTCCATGCCGGTGGTCATCTCCCCCACCGGCGTGCAGGCCGTGCACCCCGACGGCGAGGTGGCGGTCGCCCGCGCGGCGGCCGCGCGCGGCATCGCGATGGGCCTTTCTTCCTTTGCCAGCAAGTCGATCGAGGAGGTCGCGGCGGCCAATCCGCAGACCTTCTTCCAGATGTACTGGGTGGGCAGCCGGGATGTGCTGGTGCAGCGGATGGAACGGGCCCGCAAGGCCGGTGCGGTCGGGCTGATCATGACACTGGACTGGTCGTTCTCCAACGGCCGGGACTGGGGCAGCCCGAGCATTCCGGAGAAAATGGACCTCAGGGCCATGCTCAAGTTCGCCCCGGAGGGCGTGACCCGGCCCAGGTGGTTGTGGGACTTCGCCCGGACCGGGCACGTGCCAGACCTGACCACCCCGAACCTCACCCCGCCCGGCGGCACCGCGCCGACCTTCTTCGGCGCCTACGGCGAGTGGATGCAGACTCCGTTGCCTACCTGGGAGGACGTGGCCTGGCTGCGCGAGCAGTGGGACGGGCCGTTCATGCTCAAGGGCGTGACCCGGGTGGACGACGCCAAGCGCGCGGTGGAGGCGGGAGTCACCGCGATCTCGGTGTCCAACCACGGCGGCAACAACCTGGACGGCACCCCGGCCACCATCCGCGCCCTGCCCGCGATCGCCGACGCGGTCGGCGAGGACGTGGAAATCGTGCTGGACGGCGGAATCCGGCGCGGCGGCGACGTGGTCAAGGCCCTCGCCCTTGGCGCCCGCGCGGTGCTGATCGGCCGCGCCTACCTGTGGGGCCTGGCCGCCAACGGGCAGGCCGGGGTGGAGAACGTGCTGGACATCCTGCGCGGCGGCATCGACTCCGCGGTGCTGGGCCTGGGCCGGACCTCGGTGCACGAGCTGACCCGGGACGACGTGGTCGTTCCGCCCGGTTTCACCCGGACCCTCGGCGTCCCGGCGGAATGACCGCGCTAGCCGGCGAATCCCGAGCCCAGCGCGCGCAACGCGCGGTCAAGGTAGACGGTGAGATCGGCGTCCTCCATGGCCACCCAGTGCTCGTAGGCGGCGCGGCAGGCGGCCAGTGTGGTGCGGCCGATCGCCAGCGGGTACAGCGAGTCCGGGTTCTCCCCCAGCCGCTGCGCGGCGAACGCGCACACCGCACGCTCCCAGGCGTCGTAGTGCGGCGCGGCGCTGGCCTGCAGGGCCGACACCGAGCTGATCAGGTTCATCCGGGTGCGCAGTTCCGGCACGTCCTCGGCCTGGTACTGGTTCACCCCGACCACCACCTGCCGGATCGCCTCCATCACCGGCAGGTCCGGGCCGACCGCGTCGAACGCGTCGCGCAACTGGTCGACCTCGTTGTCGAACTCGTGCCACAGCACGGCGGACTTGGAGTCGAAGTAGCGGAAGAAGGTGCGCCGGCTGACCCCGGCGGCGGTGGCGATGTCCTCCACTGTGGTCTCGTCGAAACCCCGCTCGGTGAACAGTCGCAGCGCGATCAGTTCCAGGGCGCGGGCGCTGGTGCCGGAGGGCCTGCCCCGGCGCGGCGGTTGCGCCGACCGGGTCACCGGGCGGTTCATCGCGCTCCCAACCTTGATTTCAGCACCCCGCGACGTTAACGTACCCCTATTCGTCACAGTGTGACGAATATCTGGGTCGCTCGATTCGCCGCCCGAAAGGAGTCAACGATGACTGATCACCCCGCTCCCGCCGCCGACCAGGCCGACGCCGAACTGGTGGAAGACGTGCTGGTCGAAGAGGTTTCCATCGACGGCATGTGCGGTGTCTACTAACGTCTCCGCGCCGGTCTTCGACCTGGATGGCGCCTGGCGGTTGCACCCTCAGGTGTCCATCCGGCCGGAGCGGTTCGGCGCGCTGCTGTACCACTTCGGCACCCGCAGGCTCTCGTTCCTGAAGAACCCGACCCTGCTGGCCGTGGTCCGGGCGCTGGACACCCAGCCCACCGCCCGCGCGGCCTGCCAGTCCGCCGGGGTGCCGGACGAGCGGATCGGCGACTACCGCGCCGCCCTCGCCACCCTGGCCGACTCCACCATGATCTGTCCACAGTAGACACTGTTGGACATCTTTCCCTTTACCCGCCGCCGTTCACGACGAGGTGAGAGGACGGTCCCGTGACCTCGCTTGCCGAACCCCCCGCCCGGGTGGGCTCCCTGGTCGACCAGTTCCAGTTCGGACTGGACGCGCCGATCTGCCTAACCTGGGAACTCACCTACGCCTGCAACCTGTCCTGTGTGCACTGCCTGTCCAGCTCCGGGCGGCGCGATCCACGCGAGCTGAGCACCGCCGAGTGCAAGGCCGTCATCGACGAGCTCGAACGCATGCAGGTCTTCTACGTCAACATCGGCGGCGGGGAACCGACCGTGCGCCCGGACTTCTGGGAACTGGTCGACTACGCCACCGAGCACCACGTGGGCGTGAAGTTCTCCACCAACGGCGTGAAGATCACCCCGGAGATCGCCGAAAAACTGGCCGCCAGCGACTACGTGGACGTGCAGATCTCGCTGGACGGTGCGACCGCGGAGGTCAACGACGTGGTCCGCGGCCCCGGCTCGTACGCGACCGCGCTGCGGGCCATGGAAAATCTGGCCGCCGCCGGGTTCGCCGGGTTCAAGATCTCGGTGGTCGTCACCCGGCAGAACGTGGGCCAGCTGGACGAGTTCAAGGCGATCGCCGACCGGTTCGGCGCGCAACTGCGCATCACCCGGCTGCGCCCGTCCGGCCGCGGCGCGGACGTGTGGGACGAACTGCACCCCACCGCCGCCCAGCAGCGCGAGCTCTACGACTGGCTGGTGGCCCGCGGGGAGAACGTGCTCACCGGCGACTCGTTCTTCCACCTGGCCGCGTTCGGCGAAGCCCTGCCCGGGCTGAACCTGTGCGGGGCCGGGCGGGTGGTGTGCCTGATCGACCCGGTGGGCGATGTGTACGCCTGCCCGTTCGCCATCCACGAGAACTTCCTGGCCGGGAACGTCCGCGGCGAGGGCGGTTTCCAGGGTGTGTGGCAGGAATCGGAGCTGTTCACCGATCTGCGCAAGCCGCAGACCGGCGGCGCCTGCCAGTCCTGCTCGGCCTACGACTCGTGCCGGGGCGGCTGCATGGCCGCCAAGTTCTTCACCGGGCTGCCGCTCGACGGGCCGGATCCGGAGTGCGTCAAGGGTTTCGGCGAGGCCGCGCTGTCCGCGGTGTCCGATTCACCGCCAAAGCCGTCGCTGGATCACTCGCACCGCGGCCGCAAGGCCAAGGCCGTGCCGGTGACCATCGGCTGGGGCCCGCAGCAGGAGCGTTCGGCGCCCGACCGGGCCTGCGACGAGAGCCCGCTCGCCGGTTTCCGGCCGCCGGCCGGATGACCGACCTGGCCGACCTCGCCTGGCCGGAGGTCGGCGACCGGGCGAGGGGTGCGCTGCTGGTGGTGCCGCTGGGTTCGACCGAGCAGCACGGCCCGCACCTGCCGCTGTCCACCGACACGGACATCGCGGTGCAACTGTGCTGCCGCCTGGCCGCCGCCCGGGAGGACGTGCTGGTCGCGCCCGCGCTGCCTTATGGCTCTGCCGGGGAACACGCCGGTTTCCCCGGCACCCTGTCCATCGGCCAGGAAGCGCTGGAAATGGTGGTGGTCGAGCTGGTCCGCTCGGCCACCGAGACGGTGGACCGGGTGCTGCTGGTGTCCGCGCACGGCGGCAACGCCGGTCCGCTGGCCCGCGCGGTTCGCCTGCTGCGCGCGGAATCCCGCGATGTCCGGATGTTCCTGCCCCGCTGGGACGGCGATCCACACGCGGGCCGGCCGGAAACCGCCATGCTGTTGGCGTTGACGCCCGAGCGGGTGCGCATGGCCGAGGCGGTGCCCGGCGAGCGGCGTCCGATGGCCGAGATCTGGCCGGAGTTGCGCGACGGCGGCGTGCGGGCGGTGACCGACACCGGAGTGCTCGGCGATCCCACCGGAGCGACCGCAGCGGAAGGTTTGGCCCTACTGGAGAAGCTGGCTGCCGATCTCATCCGTGAGGTCGCGCTGTGGCAGCAGGCGGTACCGGCATGACCGGCCGGGTCGCGGTGGTCACCGGGGCGGCCCGGGGCATCGGCGCGGCCACCGTGCGAACGCTGGCCGCGTCCGGCTGGTCCGTGCTGGCGGTCGACCGGGCCGCTGATGATCCGGCTCTCCCCTACGCCCTGGGCAGCACGGCCGAACTGGCCGCAGTGGTCGACGGAATCGCCGCGCCCGAACGGGTTCGCGCGTTTCGGGCCGATGTGCGGGACACCGATGGGCTGGCCGCGGCGGTCGCCGAGGCCGAAAAACTGTGGGGCGGGCTGGACGCGGCGATCGGGTGCGCGGGGGTGATCGCGGGCGGGATGCCGTTGTGGGACATGCCGCCCGGCCAACAACAAGCGGTGCTGGACATCAACCTCGGCGGAGTCCTGAACCTGGCCCGGGTGAGCGTTCCGGCGTTGCTGCGGCGGCCGGAACCCCGGGCCGGGCGGTTCCTGGCGGTCGCCTCGGCCGCGGCCACCCGCGGCCTGCCCATGCTGGCCGCGTACTGCGCGGCCAAGGCGGGCGTGGCCGGACTGGTCCGCGCGCTGGGCGTGGAACTCGGTGACAGCGGGGTGACGGCCAACGCGGTCAGCCCGGGCTCGACCGACACCCCGATCCTGGCCGAGAGCGCCCGGCTCTACGACCTGCCCGGCGAACAGACTTTCGCGGCCCAGCAACCGATGCACCGGCTGCTCGACCCGGACGAGGTGGCCGCGGTGCTCGCCTTCCTGGCCTCCCCGGCCAGCGGGGCGATGACCGGCGCGGTGGTGCCGGTGGACGGCGGGCTGGCGTTGTGACCACGCCGCTACCGACCGGTTTCCGCATCGCCGTCGACCCGGACACCAAGCAGCTCACCGACACCACGTTGTTCGGCGGCGCGCCCGCCCGGGTCATGCGGCTGTCCCCGGTCGGAATGGCGGCCTGGCAACGACTTCAGGACCACCTGGTCGATTCGGCCGCCACCGGCACGCTGGCCCGGCGACTGACCGACGCCGGAGTCGCCCACCCCCGGCCGCCCGAGCCGGGCAGGAAACCGGACATCACGGTGATCGTGCCGGTGCGCGACCGGGCCGAGCTGCTGGCCCGCTGTCTGTCCTCGGTCGGCGACGAACACCCGGTCCTGGTGGTCGACGACGGCTCGGCCGATCCGGATGCGATCGCCGCGGTCGCGCTGCGGTTCGGCGCCAAGGTCGTGCACCGGATCGAGAACGGCGGACCGGCCGCGGCCCGCAACACCGGTCTGTCCACTGTGGATACTAAGCTGGTCGCTTTTCTGGACAGCGACTGCGAAGCCGCGCCGGGTTGGCTGGACGGGCCGGCCGCGCACTTCGCCGATCCGCTGGTGGCCGCGGTCGCGCCGCGCGTGCTGGCGGTGGCGCCACACACGTGGGCCGGCCGGTACGCGGCCTGCGCGGCCAGTCTGGACCTGGGGCCGCGGGAGGCGCGGGTGGTGCCGGGAACCCGGGTCGCCTATGTGCCGACCGCCGCGCTGCTGGTGCGCCGGGCCGCGCTGCCCGATCAGGTGTTCGATCCGGGCCTGCGCTACGGCGAGGACGTGGACCTGATCTGGCGGCTGCACGCGGCCGGGCACCGCATCCGCTACGACCCGTCGGCCGTGGTCCGCCACCACGAACCGGAAAGCTGGTCGGCGCTGCTCGGCCGCCGGTTCGCCTACGGCACCTCAGCCGGACCGTTGGCGCTGCGGCATCCTGCGGCGATCGCGCCGTTGGTCCTGCAACCCTGGCCCGTGGTGACCGTGGCCGCGCTGCTGGGCCGTAGGCCGCTGCTGGCCGCGTCGAGCTTCGTCGCCTCCGTGCTGGCCATGCGTCGAACGCTCAGTCGCGCCGACCTTCCCGCCACCGGTGTGCTGCGCGCGATGGGCAACGGGGTCTATCAGACCTGGCTGGGCGCGAGCCGGTACGGCGTCCAGTTCGGCGCGCCGCTGTTGCTCGCCGGGCTGTTGCGACCCGGTGGACGCACACCGGGACGGCGCTGGGGTCGCCGGATCGCGTTGGCATCACTGGTGTTCAGCCGACCGCTGGCCACCTGGTTCACGCAGCGGCCGCCGTTGGATCCGGTGCGGTTCACCGCGGCGAGCCTGGCCGATGACGTCGCTTACGGGGCCGGGGTGTGGGCCGGTTCGGCACGGGCGCGTACGTTTCGCGCGGTGCTGCCCGCGGTGTCCTGGCGGCCGTTCCGGATCACCCGCACCGCGCGATGAACGGCTGGTTCGAGACGGTCGCGCACGCCAAGCGGCGGGCCAGGCGGCGGCTGCCCGCGTCGGTGTACGGCGCGCTGCTGGCCGGGTCGGAACGTGGCGCCACGGTGAGCGACAACGTTGCCGCGTTTGCCGAACTGGGGTTCGCCCCGCACGTCGCCGGGTTGCCCGATACCCGCGAATTGTCGACTTCCGTACTGGGACACGAGATCAGCCTGCCGGTGCTGATCTCGCCGACCGGGGTGCAGGCCGTGCATCCGGAGGGCGAGGTCGCCCTCGCCCGGGCGGCGGCCGCGCGCGGCACGGCGATGGGGCTGAGTTGCTTTGCCAGCAAACCGATCGAGGAGGTAGCTCCCGCCAATCCGCTGCTGTTGAGCCAGATCCACTGGGCGGGCACCCGGGAGGAGATCCTGGGCTGGCTGGACCGGGCCGAACAGGCCGGTGTCATCGGGCTGATCGCCACCCTGGACTGGTCGTTCGCGCAGGGCCGGGATTGGGGTTCGCCGGTCATTCCGGAGACGATGGACCTGGCGACCATGCTGCGGTTCGCGCCGGACGTGCTGCGCCATCCGGGCTGGCTCGCGGATTTCCTGCGCGCCCGCACGATTCCCAACCTGACCGCGCCCAACCTGGCCACGGCCGCCGATCCCACGCCCGGTTTCTTCGCCGCCTACCGCAGGTGGGCCCACACTCCGCCGCCGAGTTGGGCCGATGTGCGGTGGCTGGTCGAGCAGTGGGGCGGGCCGGTGCTGTTGAAGGGGGTGATCCGGGTGGACGACGCGAACCGGGCGGTGGACGCGGGCGTGGCCGCGATCTCGGTGTCCAACCACGGCGGCAACAACCTCGACGGCACCCCGGCCACCATCCGCGCGCTGCCCGCCATAGCCGATGCGGTCGGCGGGGACGTGGAAGTGTTGCTGGACGGGGGAATCCGGCGCGGCAGCGATGTGGTGAAGGCATTGGCGCTTGGGGCGCGGGCGGTGCTGATCGGGCGGGCGGCGCTGTGGGGGCTGGCCGCCGGCGGGCAGGCCGGGGTGGAGAACGTGCTGGACATCCTGCGCGGCGGCATCGATTCGGCATTGCTGGGCCTCGGCCGGTCGTCCGTGCACGAACTCGCCCGCGAGGATGTGTTGATACCCAACGGGTTCACCAGGACCTGACCCGGCCAAGGGTTCACCAGGCGGTGTCACCGTTGTCCTGGCCGAGGGTCGGTGGGCTGCGGCGGTAGATCGCGGGGGTACGGGACAGGGTGATCGGATTGCGCACTCCGGCGATCTGTCTGCCGTCCGCATCCGGCTCCGGTCGCGCGATCGGCGCCAGGCCAAGGGATTCGGCGAACGCGAAGGCCTGGCCCAGATCGTTGATCGGCCCGCACGGCACGCCCTGCGCGGACAGCAACCCGAACCAGTGCTCGGCCGACCGGGTCGTGAAGGTGCGTTCCAGTTCCTCGATCAGCTCCGCCCGGTGCGCCACCCGCTCGGCGTTGGACGCGAAACGTTGCTGTTGCGCCAGTTCCGGGCGGCCGATGGCGGTGACCAGGATGCGGAACTGCCGCTCGGTGGTGGCCGCCACCGCCAACGGCCGGTCCGCGGTGGCCAGCGGTTCGTACGGGGTGATGCTGGGGTGTCTGTTGCCCATCGCGGAGGGCACGGCGCCGGTGAGCAGGTGGGCCGAGGACTGGTTGGTCAGCGCGGACAGCAACGAGGACAACAGGTTCACCTCGACCCGCTGGCCCTCTCCGGTGCGCTCCCGGTGGCGCAGCGCGGCCTGGATGCCGATCGCCGCGTGCAGTCCGGTGATCACGTCCACCAGCGCCACCCCGGCCTTGGCCGGGCCGGTTTCCGGATGCCCGGTGACGCTCATCAGCCCGCCGACCGCCTGCGCGATCAGGTCGTACCCAGCCAGGTGGGCACCGCCGCCGGAGCCGAAACCGGTGATGGAGCAGTAGATCAGGCCCGGGTGGGTCGGCGCGAGTTGCTCGTGGCCCAGGCCGTAGGCTGCCAGCGCGCCGGGCCGGAAGTTCTCCACCAGCACGTCGCAGGAGTCCACCAGTTCGCGCAGCGCGGCCCGGTCGGCCTCGTCGGTCAGATCGATCGCGAGCGACGACTTGTTCCGGTTGGCGGCCAGATAGTAGGTGGCCTCGCCGTCCAGCCAGGGCGGGCCCCAGCCGCGCGTGTCGTCCCCGCCCCCGGGCCGCTCGACCTTGATCACCCGCGCGCCGAAGTCGGCGAGCAGCATGGTGGCGTACGGGCCGGCGAGCACCCGGGACAGGTCCAGCACGCGCACCCCGTCGAGCGCGCCTGGTTGCGAATCAGTGGCCATGCGTGGTCACTGTATTCGCTCGCCCTCGGTGCTCGTCAGGTCGCGATGTCCGGATAGGGCAACGACTTGTCCGCCAGCCGGCGCGCGTACTCGAGCTGGAAGCCCAGCGGTTCGGCGTGGTCGCGTTCGAACATGGCGATGAACAGGGTGAGGGTGAGGAACGGGTGCGCGCCCAGGTCGAACAGCGCCGGGTAGTCGTGCCCGGCCAGCGCGGCCCGCTCGGCATCGGTGAACGCCTGCCAGGTGCTGTACTCGCCGGTCACACAGTTGAGGATCTGGTTGGACCGTTCCGCCTCCCACCAGGTGACCGTCTCGGCGGGTTGTTCCCGGTAGCGCTCGACCAGTTCTGGGTCGCGGTCGACGGTGTAGAGGAACTTGTTCAGCAGGTACCGGCTCACCGCGCGCCTCCGTCGGGGTACCAGGTGAAGTAGGCCTCCATGGTGTGGAACAGGTCGTAGGTGTCCACGTAGTCGGCCTTTCGGCCCTCGCCGGCCACTCCCATCATCAGCATGAAGTCCATGAATCCGTGGGTGGCGTTGCCCGGCGCGTGCAGGCTGTCCAGAGTGACCTCGGCCAGGCAGCCCTCGATGTCGCCCTGGGCGATCCAGTCGACGGCCTTGCGGTCGAACTCCGGATCGGGGCCGTGCGGGCCGAACTGGCGGGGTCCGCCCAGTTCCAGCGACAGGTGGCCGGTGCCGATCACCGCGACCCGCTGCTTCGAGGGCCAGGACTCGACCAGTTCCCGGATGGTCTGTCCCAGTTGCACGAAGCGTTTCGGGCGGGGCAGCGGCGGGGCGAAGATGTTGGTGTAGACGGGAACGATGGGCAGATCGTTCTGCGGGCGCAGGGTGATGATCGGGCAGGTGATCGAGTGGTCGATGCGCAACTCGTTGGAGAAGGCCAGATCGAACCCGGCGTCCAGGCCTTCGCGCAGCACGTGCGCGGACAGGTCCTCCTGGCCGGTGAGCAGCATCTTGGGCAGCCCGAACTCGCGTTCCTCGTTGTAGAAGTTGGCGTCGTAGAACGGGGCCTTGCCGATCAGGAACTGCGGCATGTTGTCCAGCCACAGCTGGTGGAAGTGATCCGAGCCGACCATCACCAGCACATCGGGCGCGGCCTTGGTCAGCGTCTCGCGGAACGCCTGCACCTTGCGCACCCATTCGTCGGCGAAGTCGGGGCGGTCTTCGCCGGTGGAGGTGCTGGCCCGGTAGTAGAACGGGTGGTGGGTGGACGCGATCACCGCGACCAGTTCAGCCATGGGGACCTCCGTTGTCGTGTGGCGCCGGTGCGATGGAACGGTTGTTCCGGTCGACCGACAGGAAGATCTGGTTGGCGACCGGGTTGTGCAGTTCCTCGGCGAGCTGACCGATCAGCCCGGCGGTGCGGGCCAGCAAAGCGAAGCCCCGCAACAGTTCCAGCGGCAGGCCGAGGTCGGCCAGCGCGGCCCCGCATACCCCGGCCCCGTTGAGCGGCAACGTTGTGCCCAGCACCCGCGGGTGCACGCGGCCGATGGCGGCGAACAGCGACAGATGCGGGCCGAACAGGTTTTCCTCCTCGGCGATGCGCATCAGCGCGGGGGTGCGCGGGTCGCCCTGCTTGTGCACGTGGTGACCGAGACCGGGCACGAAGGTTCCGGCCTCGCGCTGGTCGCGGACACAGGACAGGGCCAGTTCGTCCCAGCCGGCCTCGTCGACCGGAAGCTCCACTGTGGACAGCACGTCGTGCAGGAACCGGCCGGTGTCCTCGGTGACGCCCAGGAACCGGGAGCCGCCGCCGAGCAGACCGGCGGCCAGCGCGCCCTGCACCGAGTCCGGCGCGGACAGGTAGGTCAGCCGGGTGACGATCGCGGTCGGGGTGAACCCGTGGTCGGCCAGCGCGGCCAGCACCGCCTCGAACACCCGGGTCTCCCCCGGGCTGGGCCGCCGCTGAGTGGCCAGCCAGAACGCCAGTTCGCCGAATCCGACCTGACCCATGATGTCCTCGGCCAGGTTCTGCCCGAGCAGGGTGATGGTGGTCGGGTCCGAGGCGCCCAGCGCGGTCGGATAGACGGGCTGGTCAGCCACGGGAGTCCTCCTGCGGGGCGGCCAGCCAGCGGCGCAGCTCCGCCCCGTGTTCGTCGAGTTCGGGCGGGGGCAGCCGGTAGTGGGCGGGGGTCTCGGAGAACCGGATCGGATGGCGGGTGGTGGGCACCGCGCGCTCGCCCTCGCCGACTTCCACCACCGGGTCCAGGCCGAATCGTTCGGCCATGGCGAATCCGCCGTCGATGGTGTTGATCGGCCCGCACGGCACGCCCACCGCGACCAGCGCGTCGAACCATTCGTTGGCGGTGCGGGTGCCCAGCCGTCCGGCCAGGATCGGGCGCAGTTGCCCGCGGTTGGCGGTGCGGTCGGCGTTGTGCGCGAACCGCGGGTCCTCGGCGATCTCCGGGATGCCCAGCACCTCGCACAGCTTACGGAACTGGCCGTCATTCGCCGCGGTCACAATGAGATCCTGATCGGCGGCGGGCAGCGGCTCGTAGGGGAACACGCTGGGGTGCGCGTTGCCCATCCGGTAGGGCACCACCCCGCCGGCCACGTAGGCCGAGCTGTGGTTGACCAGGCCGGTCAGCGCCGAGGACAGCAGGTTGACCTCCACGTGCTGGCCCGCCCCGGTGGCGTCCCGGTGGCGCAGCGCGGCCAGAATGCCGATCACCGCGTGGTTCCCGGCCATCACGTCGAACACCGAGATGCCCGCCCGGTACGGCGGGCCGTCCGGATCGCCGGTCAGGCTCATCAGCCCGGAGATGGCCTGCACCATCAGGTCGTAGCCGGGCACGTGTGCGCCGTCGCCGGAGCCGAACCCGCTGATCGAGGCGTACACCAGCCCGGTGTTGTGCGCGCGGACCGAGTCGTAGTCCAGGCCGAACCGGGCCAGGCCGCCGGGTTTGAAGTTCTCGATCAGCACATCGGACCGGCGGGCGAGTTCGCGGGCGGCCTCGGCGTCGGCGTCCTGGCGCAGGTCCAGCGCGATGGACCGCTTGCCTCGGTTGACGCCGAGAAAGTAGGTGGCGGTGTCCGCCCGCGCCGGTGGCGTCCAGGAGCGGGTCTCGTCGCCGGCCGGGCCCTCCACCTTGATCACCTCGGCGCCCAGGTCGGCGAGCAGCATGGTGGCGTAGGGGCCGGCCAGCACCCGGGAGAAGTCGGCGACCAGCAACCCGGCCAGCGGGCCCGAACCTGTGCCGCCATCCGCCATCTGACAACCCTCCTCGGCCGACTGGCGGACAGATGTCCGCTCAACGGATTGTTCGTTGCCGGGCGGCGTGGCGTCAAGCTTCGGGTCAGCGCGGCGGCACCGTGGTCACCTGGGGGACGGTGTCCCGGCGGGCGAAGTCGGCGCTGATCTCCCCCGCGGCCCGCAGCAGCAGCGGCAGGTGATGGCCGACCAGCCGGTCCACCGGGGTCTCGGCGGCGTGCACGTTGACATTCACCGCGGCGATCACCCGGCCCGCCCCGTCGCGCAGCGGCGCGGCCACCGAGCGGATGCCCAGAGCCAGTTGCTCGTCGGTCAGCGCCCAGCCCCGGGCCCGCACCTCCCGCAGCACCGCGTCCCGCTCGGCCCGGTCGGGCTGCCAGCGCGGCAGCAGGCCCGAACGAGTCGGCTCGGCCAGCACCTTGTCCAGTTCGTCGGGTTCCAGCGCGGCCAGCACCACCTTGCCCAGCGAGGTCGGCAGCGCCGGGAAGCGGGTGCCGATCTGCACGGCCAGAGCCACGATCTTGGGCACCGCGACCCGGGACACATAGACGATGTCCGAGCCGTCGAGCTGGGCGATCGAGCAGGATTCGTTGGTCTGCGCGGACAGCCGTTCCAGATGCGGCCGGGCGATGTCCCACAGGCCCAGCGAGCGCACGTAGGCCACACCGAGGTCCAGCACCCGCGGGGTGAGCGCGAACCCACGGGTGCCGCTGCGCACATAGCCCAGCTGCTCCAGGGTGAGCAGGATGCGCCGGGCGGTGGGCCGGGCCAGGCCGGTCGCGGTGGCCACCTCGGTCAGCGACATGGCCGGCACGCCCGGCCGGAACGCCGCGATCACCTCCAGGCCGCGGGCCAGCGCCTCGATGAAGTCCGGTCCGGCGCCCTCGCGTGGCATCTGCGGCCCCCTGCTCCGTCGTCGTCGGCTCGTCCGCGCAGCTTAACGCGGTTGTGTCCGGTAGCCGGACAACCGGTGCCCACCTGGTGTTTCCACCGGTCGCCCAGCGAGATTGACCGGCCACTCGGCACCGGAGCAGAGGAGCTGCCACTTCGAGGATGACCGCGATGCGGACAGTCGTCCGAATCTGATCGCACGGGTGCGGGAGTGTGGGCGATGGCTGAGCGGCACGACACCGGCGACACCGGCGACGGCCGCCCGGTGGTCCTGCGCGGCGGCACCGTGCTGGTCAACCCCTACACCTACACCGAATACCAGTCGGCCGGCACCCACGGAAACTGAAAGTCGTTACCGGGCAAGGACTCCGATGCCGCCCAGGCAGGAGGAGACGGTGTGGTCGATCCCGGCCGCGCACCACCTGGCCTGCGCCGTTCGGGCGGCGTGACCCGCGTCCAATGGTGAGCGCGGTTACAACGGTTTCGGTGACAACCCGGCTATCCTGCGTTTCTGACCGTCAGTAAGGTGAGGAACCGGATGGAAAGCCAGCTCGTCCCGCCCGCGGTGCGCCCGGACCCGGCGCGCACCGAGCGCCACCACTACCCGCAGTGGCAGGAGATCGCCACCCGGTTCGGCGATCTGGACCCGTTGGGACACGTGAACAACGTGGCGGTGGCCCGGCTGTACGAGGAGTCCCGCGTCCGGTTCGCGCAGACCATCTCCGAACGCACCCAGGGCGGGCTGGAGCGCGTGGTGCTGGCCGCGCTGAGCCTGAACTTCCTCGGCGAGACGGTGTATCCGGAGCCGGTCGAGGTGGGCCTGGGTGTGGTGCGCGTCGGCCGGTCGTCCTGGCAGTTCGCGCAGGCGCTCTACCAGCACGGCAAGTGCGTCGGCCTGGCCGATTCCACCATCGTGCACGCGCCGCTGGACGGGCCCAGCCCGCTGCCCGGCCCGGTCCGCGCCGAACTGGAGAAATTGCTGCTGACCTGAGCGCGCCGGATCCGGCCCGCGGTCACGGGTTGGGTTATCCTTTCGCACACCCCGCGGCGAAGGTGAGATGGCGGCGTGAGCCAGGCGCGTGACGGGCGGCCGGTCGAGCAGCGCGACAGCCGCGTCCGGCCGCGGAAGATGGCCGATCTGATCGCCGATCGCATCCGGGCGCAGATCGCCGACGGCGCGCTGGCCGACGGCGAATGGCTGCCCACCGAACCCACCCTGATGGCCCGGTTCGGCGTGTCCCGGCCGACCCTGCGCGAGGCGTTCCGGTTGCTGGAGGCCGATTCCCTGATCACCATCCGGCGCGGCCCGCCCGGCGGCGCGCGGGTCACCGTGCCCGGCCCCGAGGCCGCGGCCGGCCGGTTCGGCCTGCTGCTCAGCCTGTCCGGCGCCACCCTGCACGACGTGTACGAGGCGCGGCTGGTGATCGAGCCGCCCGCGGCGCGTCGGCTGGCCGAGCGCGGCACCGTGGCCGACCGCAGGCAACTGGCCGCCCACCTCGAGGAACTGCGGGCCCGCTTGGACGATCCGGCGGCGTTCGGCCGGCTGGCCGGCGAATTCCACCTGCGCCTGGTCGAACTGTCCGGCAACCGGACACTGTCCGCGGTGATCGGCATGCTGACCGAGATCATCACCCAGCACGTGGGCCGCGGCTACTCGCAGAACTCCCGCCCGGCCGAGGACATCGCCACCGACCACCGCCGCGCGCTGCGCTCCTACGAGCGGCTGGTCGAGCACATCAATGCCCGCGATGGTGAGGCGGCGGAACGGTTCTGGCTCAAGCACCTGCGCGCGGTGCGGCCGTACCTGTTGCAGGACAACGACAATCAGGTCGTCGACCTATTGCACTGAGCTTTCAGGACTCCGGCGGCACGACCCGGACCGCGCCGTCCTGGTTGCCCTGGAACGCCAGCTTTCCCTGTTGCACCAGGTGATTGGCGTGCGAGGCGGTCTCGGCCAGTGCGGCGTACCGCATCCGGCCGATGTCCCGCCACGGGCGCGACCAGGTCAGGTTTTCGGCCAACTGCCACATGTTCGGCGCGCCAAGCTCGGTCACCACCTTCACCAGCTCCTGGCAGCGCTCCTCGTGGTGAGCCTGGAGTTGTCCGGCCCGCGCCCGCAGGCCGCGGAACCGGTACTCGTGCGCGGGCAGCGCGTCGTGGTCGTCGTAGTCGGCCACCTTGTCCAGCGAGCCGATGAACTTGCCCAGCGGATCGCCGGTCAGCCCGGGCTGCAACCCGATGTTCGGGGTGATCCGGGGCAGCACGTGGTCGCCGGTGAGCAGCAGTCGCGCATCCGGCTCCTGCAGGCACAGGTGGCCGGGCGTGTGGCCGGGAGTCCAGATGGCGCGCAGCCGCCGGCCCGGCAGGGGTGCCAGATCGCCGTCCTCCAGCAGCACGTCCGGCTCGGCCAGCACCAGCTCGGCGGCCGGGCGGGAACGCTGCTCAGGCGGGCCGAGCAGCGCGGTGATGTCCTCCTCGGGGGCGCCGCCGGCGCGCAGCACGGTGGCCATCCCCTCGCCCGCGTCGGAGCCCTTGAGCAGCCGGTGCGGCAGGTTGTCGCGTTCGGCCGGATGCATGGCGACCCAGGCGCCGGACGCCTCCCGCAGCCGGCCGGACAGGCCGTGGTGGTCGGGGTGGATGTGGGTGGCGATGATGCCGAGCACGTCGCCGACCGAAACGCCGGCCGTGGCCAGGCCGTCGCACAGCACCTGCCAGCCGTCCTCGTGGTCCCAGCCGGGGTCGACCACGACCACGCCCTGGTCGCCCGGGACCAGGTAGCACAGGGTGTAGCGCAGCGGGTTGTCCGGGATGGGGACCGGAATCGACCACAGGCCGCCGCCGATGCGCTCCACCGGCGGCAACGTGCGCTGCTGCCATGCCTCGTGCTGCGCCGTGCCGAGCACGCGGATCCCGGTCACGCCGGCTTCCGCTGGGTTCGCTGCCATCACTCCACCGGCTCTCTGGATGTCCTCTGTCCACAATAAAATGCGATCCTGGTGGCGCTCAACGAGTGTTGGGTCACCAAAACAGAAGATCCGAGTCGAGTTTAGTTAGATAATCCAACGCCGGACGGGCGTGGGATGGGTCGGGAGAAGGGGCTTAGCGCATGTCGGGTCCGCTGGACGGGATGCGGGTGATCGAACTGGCCGGGATCGGCCCCGGGCCGCACGCGGCCATGGTGCTGGCCGATCTGGGGGCCGACGTGGTGCGGGTCGAGCGCCCGGCGACCGGGTTCGACCCGACCGGCGACCACGCCGACCACCTGCTGCGCAACCGCCGCTCGGTGGCCGCAGACCTCAAGTCCGAGGAGGGCCGGGCGCTGGTGCTGCGCCTGGTCGGCCGGGCCGACGTGCTGCTGGAAGGGTTCCGGCCCGGGGTGGCCGAGCGGCTGGGCGTGGGGCCGCAACAGTGCCACGAGGTCAACCCCGGGCTGGTGTACGGGCGGATGACCGGGTGGGGGCAGGACGGGCCGCTGGCCCAGCAGGCCGGGCACGACATCAACTACATCTCGCTGACCGGCGCTCTGCACGCCATCGGGCGGCCCGGCGAGCGCCCGCCGGTGCCGCTGAACCTGGTCGGCGACTTCGGTGGCGGCTCCATGTTCCTGGTCGCCGGGGTGCTGGCCGCGCTGTGGGAGCGGCAGGGCTCCGGGGTCGGCCAGGTGGTGGACGCGGCCATGGTCGACGGGGCGAGCGTGCTGGCCCAGATGATGTGGGCCTTCCGGGGCGTCGGCCAGTGGTCCGACGAGCGCGGCGCCAACCTCCTCGACGGCGGGGCGCCCTACTACGACACCTACACCTGCGCCGACGGCCGGTTCATCGCGGTCGGTGCGCTCGAATCGAAGTTCTACGCGGCATTCCTGGCCGGTCTGGGCCTCGCCGGCGAAGACCTCCCCGGCCAGCACGACCGGGCCGGCTGGCCGCGGCTGCGAGCCCGGTTCACCGAGGTCATCGTCGGCCGCACCCGGGACGAGTGGGCCGAAACCTTCGCCGGCACGGACGCCTGCGTGACGCCGGTCCTGTCGTTCGCCGAGGCGGTCGGGCACCCGCACCTGGCGGCGCGGGAGACGCTGATCTCGGTGCAGGGAGTGGAGCAGGCCGCGCCCGCGCCGCGGTTCTCGCGGACGCCGGCGGGCAAGCCGTCGGCGCCGGTGGCGCCGGGGGCGGACACGGAGGCGGTGCTGGCGGACTGGAACGCCTGAGCCGGAGCGGCGGTCGTGGTTGGCCGGGGCGCCCGGCACGCATCACGCCAGGCCGCGGATGGCCCGGGCCGGCAGCAACGTCCCCGCGATCGCCGCCGCCATGTCCACCACATGCCGGGTCTGGCGGACCTCATGAGCCCGGAACATCGCCGCCCCACCCGCCGCGGCGATCGCGGTCGCGGCCAGTGTCCCGTCGACCCGCTCGGTCAGCCCGACGCCGAGCGTTTCGCCCACGAAGTCCTTGTTGGACAACGCCATCAGCACGGGCCAGCCGGTCGCGGTCAGCTCGTCCATGCGGCGCAGCAGAGCCAGGCCGTGCCAGGTGTTCTTGCCGAAGTCGTGGGTGGGGTCGATCAGCACGCCCTCGCGGGGCACGCCCAGCGCGACGACCTCCTCGGCCTGGCGGGTGGTCTGCTCGATCACGTCGGTGACCACGTCCGGGTAGTGGACGCGGAACGGTCGCGACCTGGGCGCCGCTCCCCCGGTGTGCGAGCACACGTAACCGGCGCCGAACTCGGCGGCGATCTCGGCCAGTTTCGGGTCGGCGCCGGCCCAGGTGTCGTTGAGCAGGTCGGCGCCTTCCTCGCAGGCCAGCCGGCCGACCTCGTGCCGCCAGGTGTCGACGCTGATGGCGAGCTCCGGGAACTCGGTCCGCACGGCGGCCACGAAGGGCACCACCCGGTGGACCTCCTCGGCCACATCGACATCGTCGCCGGGGCCGGCCTTCACTCCCCCGATGTCGACCAGGTCGGCGCCTTCGGCGACGGCGCGGCGGACCGCGGCCATGGCGCGCTCGTCGGTGAAGGTGGCGCCCCGGTCGTAGAACGAGTCCGGGGTGCGGTTGACGATCGCCATCACCAGCGCGCGGTCGCCCACCATCGCCCGACCCCGGAACTTCAAGCCCACGACCCGCCACCTCCGCGTAGTGTCCGCGCGAACCGTGACCGCGGCCACACCGTCGATGACCTGGGAAATCGGTTCGCCTGGGTACGATTTTTTCATGACCGTACGACCAGGGACGAGCCGTGCTGGCTGACACCGAGACGTGGCTGGCCACGCACACCTGGCACGATCCGCAGTGGACACTCGCCGAACT
The DNA here is from genome assembly GCA_035551355.1 of Pseudonocardiaceae bacterium. GTDB lineage: Bacteria > Actinomycetota > Actinomycetes > Mycobacteriales > Pseudonocardiaceae > DATATV01. The sequence continues at coordinate 22,548 of DASZNF010000033.1, forward strand.
GTTGCGGGCCAAGGGAAATCGTACCGTCAGCGTGGTGTTGCCCGCACTGAACGAGGAAGCCACCGTGGCCGAGGTGGTGGCCACGGTGCTGCCGCTGGTGGGCACCCTGGTGGACGAGTGCGTGGTGGTCGACTCCGGGTCGACCGACGACACCGTGACAGTCGCCCGGGCGGCCGGGGCGCGGGTGGTCGGGCAGGGCGAGGTGTTGCCCGAACTGCCCGCCCGGCCGGGCAAGGGTGAGGTGTTGTGGCGGGCGCTGGCCGCGACCACCGGCGATCTGCTGGTCTTCCTGGACTCCGACCTGGTCGATCCGGATCCCGGGTTCGTGCCCGCGTTGCTCGGGCCGCTGCTCACGCGGGACGAGGTCGCCCTGGTCAAAGGGTTCTACCGGCGGCCGCTGCGGATCGAGAACGAGGAGTCGGGCACCGGCGGCGGCCGGGTCACCGAGCTGCTGGCCCGACCGGTGCTCGCCGCGCTGCGCCCGGAGCTGTCCGGGGTGATCCAGCCGCTGGGCGGCGAGTACGCGGTCCGCCGCGAGCTGGCCGAGTCGCTGCCGTTCGCGCCGGGCTACGGGGTGGAGATCGGGCTGTTGCTGGACACCCACAGCCGGCTGGGCTTGGCCGGGCTGGCGCAGGTCAACCTGGGCGTGCGCAAGCACCGCAACCGCAATCTGCAACAACTGGGCGTGATGGCCCGGCAGATCCTGGGCACCGCGCTGTCCCGCTGCGTGCCCGGCGCGGCCGTCGACGCCGCCGAGTTCACTCAGTTCGTGCAGGTCGGCGGGGAATGGCTGCCGCGGGAGCACGAGGTGGCGCTGGCCGACCGGCCGCCGATGCGGGACACCCGCACGCCCGCATCCTGATGCGCGAAAAGCGGCCTGCCACCCGGGATTCCCGCTGACAGGCCGCATTTTCCCGCGCTGGTGAAGTTAGCGGGCTGGGCGCCCCGGTGCCGCCACGCCCTGGGACGCCCAGCCTGGTCCGCTGCTCGAAGGCGGACCGGTCAGCCGGTATAACCGGCGAAGGCCTTGGCGAAGGCGTTGGCCGACTGCGTGATGCTCGAGCAGGTCGGCGAGGCGAAGCCCTGCGCGCCACCGGAACACTGCTGGTCCCGGGTGGCCGACCAGAACGACAGCCAGGCCAGGTGCTTGGACTGCGCGAAGGTCACGACCTTGCTCGCGTCGGCCGCGGTGAAGGTCTCCGAGCTGACGTCGTTCACGCCGATCATCGGGGTGACCGCGATCATCTTCCACGCGTTGGCATCCGACAGGCCCCAGACGGACTTGACCGTCGCCTCGGTCGCGGTGGCCGCGTCGATCGCGTTCTGGCCCATGTCGGCCGGGAACGAGCCGCCGTAGTCCATCGCCATGATGTTCACGGCCGAGATGCCCGCGTTGTTGGTTTTGGCGCTCTGCAACAGGTTCACGCCGTCCTGGGTCAACCCCGAGGGCAGCACCGGCAGCGTGTAGGACACCGAAAGCGACTTGCCCTTGGACTTCGCGGTCGACTCCAGCATGGCGATCGCCTGGTTGCGCCGGTCGTTCGCGGCGGTGTTGGCCACGGCCGCGCCCTCCACGTCGAAGTCGATCTGGGTGGCGCTGGTCTGGTCGATCACGCTCTGGTAGGCCGCCGCCAGCGCCGAGGCGCTACTACAGTTCAACGCCAGTTCGCTGCCGCTGGCACCGCCGAAGGACACCCGCACGTCACCGCCGGCGGCCCGCAGACCGCTGATGTCCGAGGCGATCGACGGATCGTTCAGCGCGGTCACCCCGCCCCATTTGGGGGCGCAGCCACCGCCGTCGACCACGAAGGCCAGGTTGAAGAACTTCGCGCCGCCGCTCTTGGCCGCGCCGGCCAGGTCGTAGAGCGGGAACAGCGACAGGTCCACATAGGGCGCGAACGCGCCGAACGTACCGGCCGCGGGCGCGGTCGCGGTGCTGCTGGACGTGGTCGGGGCGCTGCTCGTGGTGCTGGTCGTGGTCGGCGCCTTGGTCGTCGTCTCCGGCGGCGCGGTGTTGGTCGTGGTGGTGGTCGGCTGACCGACCGGGGTGGACGGCGCGGTGGCACCGCCGCAGGACTGACTGTTGATGGTGCAGCTGAACGGCCGGTCGGTGCCCGCACCCTTGACCTCGAACCCGAAGTCGGTGCTTGCACCCGGCGCCAGCGAAGCGTTCCAGCCGTCGTCGACGACCGTGTAGTGGTTGCCCGAGGCGGTCAGCTTGCCGTTCCACAGACTGCTCACGCTGTCCCCGGCGGGCAGGTCGAACTGCACGGTCCAGCCCTTCACCGCGGTGGCGCCGGTGTTGCGCACCACGTAGGTGGCCACGTATCCGCTGTCCCACTGGCTCGACATGGCCAGGGTCGCGGACATCTCGTCGGCCGAGGCCGTGCTCGCCATGGCAACGCCGGCGCCGACGACCACCGCAACGGTGGCACCCCCGGCCAGCGCCCAGCGCAGCGACCGGCGCCGCACTAAGCCATCGGCCGCATGGCGGGCGCCCTTTCGCTTGCCCATCAATCCTCCGAACGCATCAACGAATCACAGGGAGTCAATTGCCGGAATCAGTTTTCGAATCCGGTGCGCTCGTAAGGTAACGACGGTTGATCGACAGCGGAACCGGCCGACCTTAACTACGGCCTAAGCGACGGTTATTCCTGTTCAGGAGTCATATGACTGCACCGTGGGCGGGTGCCCGTTCCAGGCCGCGATGACCGTCGAGGTCTGGTTCCCGGAATTGAAATCGACCCGCAGCCAGTCGGTTTCCTGCCAGGTCTGCACGGCGTAGCCCTCGGCCGGGGTGGCCGACACCAGGGTGGCCGAGGTCGAGGTGAGATCCAGGATCACCTCACCGCCCTTGGTGCTGTATCGCTGCACGTCACCGGCGCTGTTCCCGGTGTTCTGCGCGGCCGGTGAGGTGGTCGGCGGACTCGATTTCGTGGACGATTTCTGGGTGCTGGTCGACGGGGCCTGCGTGGTGGTCGGGGTGGGCACCGTGGTCGGGGCGGCCAGGCTGGTCAGCGGCGGCGGCACGCCCGCGGTGACCGAGCCGGGAGGCACCGCGAGCTGCGGTAACGGCATCGCGGTGTCCTGCATGACGGTGTGCACCCCGAACCAGGCCACACCCACCGCGGCAGCGGTGGCGCAGAGCCAGGCGACGGTGATGGTCACAAGACGCACGGCGCACATCTTGCCCGAGAAATGTCGTACCGTGCACCACCGTGGCGAATGTGCTCGTGGTCGAGGATGAGCCTACGGTCCGCACCGCGGTGATCCGGTTCCTGACGGATGCCTCGCATTCGGTGCGCAGTGTGGGCACCGCGCTGGAAGCATTGCGCGAGGTGACTCAGCGCTGTCCCGATGTGGTGGTGCTGGATCTCGGGCTGCCGGATCTCAACGGGGCCGAGGCGCTGAAAATGATGCGCGGGGTGTGCGATGTGCCGGTGCTGGTGGCCACCGCACGGGACGAGGAGGCGGAAATCGTCCGGCTGCTCAACATCGGCGCGGACGACTACCTGATCAAGCCGTTCTCCGGCGAGCATCTCAACGCGCGGCTGACCGCGTTGCTGCGCCGCACCCAGCGCGGGGCCGAGCAGCATCTGCTGTCGGTGGGCGGATTGAAGATGGATCTGCGGCGGCGGGAGGCGGTGCTGGACGGGGTGCCGCTGGAGCTGGTGCGCCGGGAGTTCGATCTGCTGGCCTTCCTGGCCGCCCGGCCCGGTGAGGTGGTGACCCGGCGGGAATTGCTGGCCCAGGTGTGGCAGCAGCCCTATGGCGAGGACCAGACGATCGACGTGCACCTGTCCTGGTTGCGCCGCAAGATGGGCGAACGCGCGGCCGCACCCCGCTATCTGCACACGGTGCGCGGCGTCGGCGTGAAGCTTGTTCCGCCGCAGGAATCCGCATGAGGTGGGCATTGTCGCGGGTCGCGCTGGCGGTGACCGCCATGGTGGCGCTGGCGTTCCTGATCCCGCTGGCACTGACCGTGCGGGACGTGGCCCGGGATCGCGCGTTCACCGCGGCCGAGCAGCAGGCCGCGGCCATCGGGCCGGTGCTCGCGGTGACCACCGACGCGGACTCGCTGGCCAAGGCGCTGGCCACCACCGCGGGCGGCGCGGCCGGGCGGATCGCGGTGCATCTGCCCAACGGCACGGTGATCGGGCACAGCTACGCCCAGATCTCGGCGCTGACCACCGCGACCCGGCAGGCCCGCGCGGCCACCACGCCGACCAGCGACGGGTATTCGGTGTTGCAGCCGGTGGTGCTGACCGGCGGGCAGGTCGCGGTGATCGAGGTGTACGTGCCCGACGCCGAGGTGTCGGCCGGAGTGAGCACCGCGTGGCTGATTCTCGTTGGGGTGGCGCTGGTTCTGGTGATCGTGTCCACCGTGCTGGCCGACCGGCTGGCCGCGCGGCTGGTCAGCGCGACCAGACATCTGGCCGGGGCGGCCCGGTCGCTGGGCGGCGGGGACACCAGTGTGCGGGTCAGCGTCAGCGCCCAGGGGCCATACGAGCTGCGCGAGGCCGGGCAGGCGTTCAACATGATGGCCGCCCGGATGGAGCAGATGCTGGCCGCGGAACGGGAACTGGCCGCCGACCTCTCGCACCGGCTGCGCACGCCGCTGACCGCGTTGCGGCTCAACGTCGCCGGCCTTGGCGAAAGCCAGGAGGCCGAGCAGACCCGGGATGCGGTGCAGCGTCTGGAACAGGAGGTCGACCAGATCATCAAGGCGGCGCGCAGTCACGGGCAGAACCCGGGCTCGGTGAGCTGCGACGCCAGCAAGGTCACCCATGAGCGGCTGGCCTTCTGGTCGGCGCTGGCCGAAGATCAGGGCCGGGCCTGGCGGTACTTCGGCGCGACCCGGCCGGTGACCGTGCCGGTGACCGGCACCGATCTGGCCGGGGTGCTGGATGTGTTGCTGGGCAACGTGTTCCGGCACACCGAGGAGCGGGTCGGGTTCTCCGTCGGCCTGTGGAGCGATCGGGGTTCGGTGTACCTGCTGGTGGAGGACGCCGGGCCGGGCATCGCCGATCCGGAGGCGGCGTTGCGCCGCGGGCACGGCGCGGGCGGCAGCGGTTCCACCGGGCTGGGATTGGACATCGTGCGCCGGGTGGCCGAGGGCACCGGCGGTGGTGTCCACATCGGACGGTCGCCAATGGGCGGGGCCCGGGTGCACGTGTGGTTCCCGGACCGCGCCAACGCCGAGCCGCCCACCGTGCGCTGGCGGGTCGGGCGGCACCGGAGAACCGTGGAACTGGCCGCCAGCCGGGAGAACTGACCCGGTCGGCGACCAGCCCGCTTTCCTGTTGCGGTTACCAGTTTTTCTGTTGCGGTGACACGGTTATGGCAGGGTCCACTGCTGGGCGGTGCTGGCGTTGCAGGTGTAGATCTGCAACTGGGTGCCGTTGGTGGTGGTGGAGTTCGGATCATCGAGGCACAGCCCGGAGTTCGGGTTCACCAGCGAACCGTTGGATCCGGCTTTCCATTGCTGTGCGTTGGTTTCGTTGCAGTTCCACAACCGCACCTGGGTGCCGTTGGTGGTACCGCTGTTGGCCACGTCCAGGCAGCCGCCCTGGGCCTGCAACGAGCCGTCCGGCGCCACGTACCAGTGCTGCGCGCCGGTGTTGTTGCAGTCGTAGAGCTGCGCCTTGGTGCCATTGGCGGTGCCACTGTTGGAGATGTCCACGCACTTGCCCGTCAGCCCCGAGGTGATCTCGCCGGTGCTCGGCGGGGTCCCGGAGTACGAGGGCGGCGCGGCGCTTGCCGTCGAGGCCCACGAGGTGTTGGCCGAGGTGCCCAGCGTGTAGGCCAGGGTGCCACCGCTGGTCAGCGCGGCCGTGGGCGCGTAGGCGTTGTTCCAGGCCGAGCCGTTCCAGGTGGCGCTCTGCACGTAGGGCGCGTTGTCGGCCGCGGCCGGGGCGTTGACGGTCAACGTGTTGCCGCTGGGCAGGGTGATCACGGCCTGGGTGAACAGCGGGCTGCCCAGCGCCAGGTCGGCGGTGCCCGGGGTCTCCGGGTACATGCCCAGCGCGGAGAACACGTACCAGGAGCTCATCTCGCCCAGGTCGTCGTTACCGGCCAGGCCACCGGGGGCGTCGGTCCAGATCTGGTCCTGGACCTGCCGCACGATGGACTGCGTCTTGTACGGCTGGCCCACGTAGTCGTACTCCCAGGGCAGTTCCAGGCTCGGCTCGTTGCCCAGATCGGACTGGCTGCCGCCGCTGCCGTGGAAACCGGCCAGCACGTTGTTCAGGTAGGTCTGCAGCGCCGAGTTTCCGCCCATGGCGCCGGCCAGCCCGGCCACGTTGAACGGCACCATGCCGGTGTACTGCCAGGAGGTGCCCTCCACGAAGTCGGTCTGGCTGCTCGCGCTGAAGCTGCCGGCCCAGGAACCGTTGGCCTGCTTGGGTTGCATGAACCCGCTGCTGGCGTCGAAAGTGTTCTTCCAGTCCTGAGACCGGCCGGCGAAGAAGCTCTGCTGGCTGGTGTTGCCCAGGTCGCCGGCGAGCGCGGACACCGCGAAGTCGGCCGAGTCGTACTCCAGTTGCGTCGACACCGGACCGTAGAAGTTGCAGCACTGGTAGGTGCCGTCGCTGGCCAGGTACTGCGGCGCGTTCAGATAATTCAGGCCCGGCCGGATGTTGCTGGTCTGCGACGCCTCCTTGATCATGTCGGTGAGCGCCGTCGAGGTGTCGAAGTTCCGGGCGCCGAAGGCGTAGTAGTCGGCCAGGATCTCATCGGCCGGATCGCCCACCATCACATAGGTTTCCGCGTTGTTCTGCGCCCACTTGGGGAACTGGCCGCTCTGCGCGTAGTCGTTGATCATCGAGCTGGCGATGTCACTGGTCTGGCTCGGCGCCACCAGTGCCGACAACTGGGCCTGGCTGCGATAGATGTCCCAGCCGGAGAAGTTGGCATACTGCGCCGACTGTCCACTCACGACGGTGTGCACGGCCTTGTCGAAGCCCATGTACTGGCCGTTGGTGTCGGAGAACACGTTGGGGTGCAACAGGGAGTGGTACAGCGCGGTGTAGAAGATCTGCTGCTGGGCCGAGGTCCCGCCGGCCACCCCGATCTTGCCGAGCAGGTTGTTCCACGCGGTGTGCGTGGCCTGCTGGGTGGTGGCGAAGTCCCAGTTCGGGTTCTCCACGGCGCGGTTGGCGGTGGCGTTGGCCGTTGACACGTAGGAGATGCCGACCTTGGCCTGCACCACCGGGTTGCTGGTGGTGTTGAAGGTGACGTAACCGCTGCTGGGCCCGGAGATCGCCGGGGCCAGCTCGGCCTTCGGGGTCTCACCGTGCAGCTTGCTGGTGTTCACCTTCGGGGTGACCGCGGTGGCCGCCGCCGTGCCCGCGGTATTGAATGGCTGGTCGAACACGATGTCGAAGTAGACGGTGTAGGTGTTGCCCGCGCCGCAGAAGTTGCCGGAGGTCACCGAACCGGAGATCTCCGTGTTGGACACCTGGGTCCAGCTGCTGGCCGAGTCGCCGTTCTGGCTGTCGTTGAGCTTGAAGATCAGGTTGGCCGCGGTGGAGGACGGGAAGGTGAACTTCGCCATGCCCGAGCGGGTGGTCGCGGTCAGCTCGGTTTTCACGCCGTTGTTCAGCGTCACCGAGTAATTGCCGGCGTTCGCGGACTCGTTGCTGTGCGAGAACGCGTCGGTGGCGCCGGTGTTCACCGAGCCGACGGTGGGCAGGATCGGGATGTCACCGTCCGCGCCGCAGCCCGGGCCGGACAGGTGGGTGAGGCTGAAACCGGTGATCGAGGTGTCGTTGTGCTCGTAGCCGCCGCCGTCCGGGCGGCTCGGGGTGTCCGGGCTCCACTGCACCATGCCGAACGGCGCGTCCGCGCCGGGGAAATCGTCGGCCGAGTTGGAGGTACCGATGAACGGGTTGACCACCGACGCCGGGTCACTGACCAGCGCCGCGGCCGCCCGGTTCGCCGCGCCGGCGGCCGGGGCCGCGAAGACCCCGCCGACCAGTGCGCCGACGCCGAGTAACCCCACCAGGGTTCTGCGTAGCATGTTCCGTCCTGTCCTTCTTCTCATGCGACATCGCCTGCCGCGGTCAATGCGTCCAGTGCGCTGGCCTGGGTGCGCCAGTCACTGATGTTCGGATCGGCCGAAGGGTTCAGGCCCGACCAGCGCTCGCCCAGGTGGTTGAGCGCGTCGCGGTCGGCCGACCACAGGGTGTTGGCCTGGGTGGTCAGGAACGAGGTGTAGGTGCTGTTCCCGGTCGCCGCGGCCAGTTCGGCCAGATAGCGGACGAAAATGCCCTTGAACTGTTTCTGGTTGTCATCGCAGGTGGTGTTGGCCGCGTCGCAGGACTCGGTGAGCACCCCGTTGGTGGTCAGCGCCGAGGAGTTGATCGCGGCGGTGGCCAGCCGCGATCCGGTGGCCAGAATGCCGGCATCGCCGGTGGCCTTCCACATTTCCACCGCCGCGCCGATGGCCAGCCCCTGGTTGTAGCTCCACACCGTCTGCCCGTTGTTGGCGCAGCCGGAGGTGAGCCCGTCGTTGACCAGGCCGGCGGAGTTGATCAGGCCGCTGCCGGTGAACCAGGTCCACGCTGTCCTGGCCTTGGCCAGCCACGCGGTGTCGCCGGAGATGCGGTTGTGCAGCGCGGCGGTCAGCCGGACGTAGAGGGCGTTGGTGACCGCGTTCTTGTAGGTCTTGCTGGTGTTCCACCAGACTCCGCCGCCGCAGGTGCTGGTGTCCCAGTACTGGCCGGCGTAGTTGGCGATGGTGACCGCCTCGTTGAGGTAGGTCGAGTTGCCGGTCAGGTCGTAGGCCGAAATCCAGGCCAGCGCCCACCATTGGCTGTCGTCGATGGCCGCGGAGATGAAATCGCCGGAAATGGCGTCGCTGGACCGGGTTCCGGCCGGGAAGGCGACCTTGTCGACGGTGAAGGTCTGGCCGATCACCCAGTCGTATTCGGTGCTGCCACTGGCTTTGAGGTAGGTGGCCAGGCTGGTCAGGGTGGCCGCGGAGTTCCACCAGCTCGACGGCCACCAGGCGGTGTCCGGGTTGTAGTAGTACATCAGCGCGTCGGCCGCGGCGGCGGCCTTGTGATCGGTGGGCCGGGCCCAGGTGGTGCAGCTGCCGTTCTCCCCGGTCACCGCCCGGCCGCAGGCGCGGACCGCACCGCCGTAGAGCCGGGAGAGGTCGTCGCGGGTGTTGATCATGACGGTGCGCGTGCCGGTGGCGCCGCTGGGTACCGACACCCGGCCTTCCGAGGAGCCGTCCGGCCAGGACGAGCCCTCGTTCCACGAGCGGTCCAGCCACACCTCGTCGCCCGCCGCGCCGCCGGCGATGGTGGCCCAGGCCATGCCGCTGCCGGGGTCCAGGTGCAGGCTGATGGTGCGGCCGGACAGGGTGGCCGCGGCGACCGGCTGGCTGTCGCCAGTGGCCGAGCCCGCGCCTTGCTGATCGCAGTAGGTGTCGCAGACCAGCAGGTGGGCCCAGGAGGTGCAGGTGACCGCGCCGGCGTTGGCACAGGCGCGCAGCATGCCCCGCCGGTGCCCGTCGGGATCGGCCAGGTTGTACATCAGGGTGCGGGTGCCGGTCCAGGTGCTGGGAATGGACGCCTCACCGAGCAAGCCGTCCCAGGTGGACCCGCCGTCCCAGGAGCGGTCCAGCCAGACCTGATCGCCGGTGACGCCGTTGTCCACGCTGGCCCAGGCCATGCCGTCGGCGTCGTCGACGTGCAGTTCCAGCAGCCGGCCGTTGAGGTTGACGTTGGCCACCGGGAAGGTTTCCTGTTTGGCCAGGGAGGGATCGCGGGTGTCACAGTAGACCGAACAGACGGTCGTGCTGGCGGCGTTGGCGGGCAGGATGGACAGACCGGACAGCACCAGAACGGCGCTCAATACCACGAGTAACCATCGGCCAGTGCGCATGGTAATTGCCTCCAGCCGAGATATAACAGGGGTCTTACAGCCGTCGATAGATGACAGACCGGACAGGCCGTTCACACATTAACTCGACGCTCACACCCGGCTGGACCAGTGATGTCACCAGGTCCGCGTCCGAACGGCGGAGAATCGGACAGGATTCTGTCCGTACGAGCCGGCCCCATTCCCCGACCCGGAGTCCGAATGCGATTGTCGCGAAAAAACGTTATCCGGGTGCGGGCAGACGGAGCAGCGGGTGTGCGGCGGTTGCGCCCGGATCATTAAGGCAGCCTGAAGCGGTGATCAAGTACCGGCCGAACGGGATCTTTCGGACTCGTGATCAAGGACGACGCGGGAGCGCTCCATTAGCCTTCCCCGCGATGTCGATCCCTTGACCTACGGAGGAATTCCCGCATGGGTACGCGAAAACTGGGGCGGCCCCAACGGATCTGGATCGCCGCGGCGATTGGCAGCGCGGTCGCGCTGGTCTTCGGCGTGGTGTCCGTGACCGCAGGGACGCACTCGCCGGACACCGGCGCGGCCGTCGCGATCGCCGCCGCCAGCGATGTCCCCGCCCCGCCCGCCGGATGGTCCACGGTGTTCTCCGACGATTTCACCGGCGCCGCCGGCACCGGACTGAACACCACGAACTGGTTGTACGACACCGGACACGGCTATTCCGGTGGGGCGAACGACTGGGGCACCGGCGAAATCGAGTCGATGACCAACTCCACCGACAACGTCTACCAGGACGGCAACGGCCACCTGGTGATCAAGCCGATCCGGGACTCTTCTGGCAACTGGACCTCGGGCCGGGTGGAAACCCAGTCCACCGCCTTCCAGGCGCCCGCGGGCGGCCAGATGGAGATGACCGCCTCGATCCAGCAGCCCAATCCGGCCGACGGCCTGGGCTACTGGCCGGCGTTCTGGGCGCTGGGCGCAGGCGCCCGGGCCACCGGCGCCGGTGACTGGCCCAGCGTCGGCGAACTGGACACCATGGAGGACGTCAACGCCCTGTCCGAGGTGGCGCACACCCTGCACTGCGGCGTCGACCCGGGCGGTCCGTGCAACGAGACCAACGGCCTTGGCAGCGGCTTGATCTCCTGCGCCGGTTGCCAGACCGCGTTCCACACCTACTCGGTGATCGTGGACCGCACCAACACCGCGGCCGAGCAGCTGCGCTTCTACACCGACAACAAGCTGGAATACACCATCAACGAAAGCCAGGTGGGCACCGCGACCTGGCAGGCCGCGATCGACCACGGCTTCTTCATGATCCTCAACCTGGCCATCGGCGGCGGCTTCCCCAACGGCGTGTGCGGCTGTTCCTCGCCCACCTCGGCCACCAGCTCCGGCGCCGGGATGAGCGTGGACTACGTGGCGGTCTACCAGACCGGCACGTCCAGTGGCACCAGCAGCGCCACCACCACCAAGGCGCCGACGACCACGACGACCACCGCGGCCGCGCCCACCACCGGTAGTTCCACCGGCACCGGCGGCACCGGCGGCGCGACCAACGCCACCAGTCCGATCCAGGTCGCCGCAGCCGGCGCCACGCACAACACCACCACCGCGGCGGCCACCGACACCGGGGGCGGCAACGACTTCGCCCAGCTTTCAGACGGGGCCTGGGCCGAGTACCCGAACATCAACTTCGGTTCGGGCATGACCCAGTTCTACGGCCGGGTCGCCTCCGGCGTGGCCGCCGGCGTCAGCGGTCTGGTCGAGGTGCGGCTGGACAGCCCGACCGCGACCCCGGTCGGCAGCTTCGCGGTCGGCGGCACCGGCGGCTGGCAGAGCTGGAAAACCATACCCGCCAACATTTCCAAGGTCACCGGCACGCACACGGTGTACTTGACCTTCACCAGCGGCTCGGGCAAACCGTTCGTGTCGCTGCACTGGTTCGACTTCGGCAGCTGAGCCGGGGGCGAAGTCGAAACGGTGGGGTGCGGCTTTTCGCCGCACCCCACCGTTTTTTCGTGTCTCACCTGTTCAGTTCGGACAGTTCCTCGTCGGTGAGCAACCGCGACCGGATCAGGAACCGCACCCCTTCGGGTGCTTCGACGGAGAACCCGCTGCCCCGGCCGGACACCACATCGATGGTCAGATGCGTGTGCTTCCAGTACTCGAACTGCGACTCCGACATCCACACCGGTACCGCTTCGGTCATCCCATCGACCCGCAGATCACCGAGGTGCACATCGGAACCGCCGATCTTGAAATCGCCGTCCGGATAACACATCGGCGAACTGCCGTCACAACATCCGCCGGACTGGTGGAACATCAACGGCCCGTGGATGTCCCGGAGACGGAGCAACAGATCCGCCGCCTTCTGGGTCAGGTCAACTCGTGAACCAGCCATCGCCGTCAGAAGAATCCCAGCGCGTTGTTGGAGTAGCTGACCAGCATGTTCTTCGTCTGCTGGTAGTGGTCCAGCATCATCTTGTGGTTCTCCCGGCCGACTCCGGAGTTCTTGTAACCGCCGAAGGCCGCGTGCGCCGGGTAGGCGTGGTAGTTGTTCACCCACACCCGGCCGGCCTGGATGTCCCGGCCCGCCCGGTAGGCGGTGTTGGTGTCCCGGCTCCACACGCCCGCGCCGAGGCCGTACAGCGTGTCGTTGGCGATCTTGATGGCGTCGTCGTAGTCGGCGAACCGCGCCACCGACACCACCGGCCCGAAGATCTCTTCCTGGAAGATCCGCATCTTGTTGTCGCCCTCGAAGATCGTGGGCTGCATGTAGTATCCGCCGGACAGCTCGCCGCCCAGGTCGGCCCGCTCGCCACCGGTCAGGATGCGCGCACCCTCCTGCCGGCCGATGTCGATGTAGGACAGGATCTTCTCCAGCTGGTCGTTGCTGGCCTGGGCGCCCATTGTGGTCTCGGTGTCCAGCGGGTGACCCATCTTGATCTGCTCGACGCGTTTCTTGCCCTCGGACAGGAAGTCGTCGTAGATCCCGCCCTGGATCAGCGCGCGCGACGGGCACGTGCAGACCTCGCCCTGGTTGAGGGCGAACATCGCGAAGCCTTCCAATGCCTTGTCGTAGAAGGCGTCCCGCTGCGACGCGACATCGTCGAAGAACACGTTCGGGCTCTTGCCGCCCAGCTCCAGCGTCACCGGGATCAGGTTCTCGCTGGCGTACTGCATGATCAGCCGGCCGGTGGTGGTCTCACCAGTGAAGGCGATCTTGCGGATCCGCTTGTTGGACGCCAGCGGCTTGCCTGCCTCCACCCCGAATCCGTTGACCACGTTCAGCACGCCCGGCGGCAGCAGATCGGCGACCAGGTCCAGCAGGACGTGGATCGAGGCCGGGGTCTGCTCGGCCGGCTTGAGCACCACCGCGTTGCCCGCGGCCAGCGCCGGGGCCAGCTTCCAGATCGCCATCAGGATCGGGAAGTTCCACGGAATGATCTGCCCGACCACGCCCAGCGGCTCGTGGAAGTGGTAGGCCACCGTGTCCTCGTCGATCTGGGACAGGCTGCCCTCCTGAGCCCGCAGCGCACCGGCGAAGTACCGCAGGTGGTCCACGGCCAGCGGGATGTCGGCGGCCAGCGTCTCCCGGCAGGCCTTGCCGTTCTCCCAGCTTTCGGCGATGGCCAGCTTCTCCAGATTGGCCTCGACCCGGTCGGCCATCTTGTTCAGGATGTTCGCGCGATCCGTCGCGGAGGTCTTGCCCCACGCCGGGGCCGCCCCGTGCGCGGCGTCCAGCGCCGCTTCCACGTCCTCGGCCGTGCCCCGGGCCATCTCGGTGAAGGTCTGCCCGGTGATCGGCGTCGGGTTCTCGAAGTACTGACCCTTGGCCGGCGGCACGTAGTCACCGCCGATGAAGTGGTCGTACCGCGGCTTGTACTGCACCACGCTGTCCTTCTCGCCTGGCGCGGCGAACTTCGCCATGTGTTCCTGTCCTTCCACGTCGTCGTGCAGGTGGCAACACCGCGACGCTAGGCAGGCGGGGGTTGCAACGGCGTTGCACCTTGCCCGCTGAGTTGCTGAGCAGCAGTTCAGGGCGCACCATGGACACCGGCCGCCCACCCGTCGTCGTTGCCGAGGTGTGTGCACATGACCTCCCAGCCGCCCCCGACCGGCGACCCGGTCGCGCGGGCTCGCGTGCTGGCCACCGTCCGGGAGGCGGTGCTGACCGGATCGTCGGCGCCGTTCGACCCGCGGCCGGTGGTGTCGGACTCCTGGCGGCGTTCGCTGGCCGCCCGGGTCGACCCGGAGAGCGGCATCCCGCCACAGGTCTACGACCGGCGCGAGGTCGACCAGATCCGCGGTGGCCACCCGCTGGCCGAAGTGCTGCCGATGCTGCGCGACTCGCTGGTGGCCATCGCCGACGAGGCCATGCACGTGATGATCGTGACCGACGCCGAGGGCCACATCCTGTGGTGCGAGGGCCAGTCCGACGTGCGCCGCCGGGGCGAACTGGTCGGGCTGACCGAGGGCGTGCGGTGGACCGAGGACGCCATCGGCACCAACGCCATGGGCACCTCGCTGGCCGCCGACCGGCCGGTGCAGATCCACTCGGCCGAACATCTCGTGCGCAAATATCACGTGTGGACCTGCGCGGCCGCGCCCATCCACGACCCGGACACCGGTGCGGTGATCGGCTCGGTCGACGTCACCGGCCCGGTGCGCACCTTCCACCCGGCCACCCTGGCCCTGGTCACCACCAGCGCCCGCCTGGCCGAGGCCCACCTGCGGGCCATGCTGGCCGAACGCGACGCCCGACTGCGCGAACGCAACCTGCCGCACCTGCTGGGGCTGGGCGCCGAGCGCGGCGCGCTGCTCACCCCCAGCGGCCGGGTGCTGGCCGCCGACCCGCTGGGCTGGCTGCCCGACCGGATCGCGCTGCCCGCCGCGGGCGACCGGATCGACCTCGGCCCCGGCGGCGAGGCGGTGCTCGAACCGCTGCCCGAGGGCTTCCTGCTGCGCGTGCCCAAGGGCCCCCGGCACACCAACGCCACGCTGGCTTTGCGATTCCTCGGCGCGGACCGGCCCACCGCCCGGCTCAACGGCCGCGAGGTGCGGCTGACCCTGCGCCACGCCGAGGTGCTCACCGTGCTCGCGATGCACCCGGGCGGGCTGACCGCCGAGCAACTTGCCACCCAGCTCTACGGGCCGGAGGGCAACCCGGTGACCGCACGGGCCGAGGTGCACCGGCTGCGCGCGCAACTGGATCCGCATGTGCTGCCCACCCAGCCCTACCGGCTCAATGCCACCGTGCAGGCCGATTTCCTGCAGGTCCGCGACGCGCTGTCGGCCGGACGCGTGGCCGACGCGGCAGCCGGATATCGCGGTCCGCTGCTGCCCCGCTCCGAGGCGCCGGCGATCCGCGCCGAACGCGAGGACCTGTTCGCGGTGCTGCGCCGGCAGGTGCTGGCCGGCCGGGACACGCCTGCCATGGCGCAGCTGGCCTCGGCCGAGGAGAGCGTGGGCGACACCGAACTGTCCGAGGCGCTGTTGCGGGCGCTGCCCCGCACCGATCCGCGGCGGGCGCGGATCATGGCCGATCTGGTGCGCGCCACCCGCGAGGACGACTGAACCGAACTGGAGCACGGCTCGGCTCGCGGTGGACGGCCGAGCGGCGCGCTGCCCGGGCCAGGTGTTGATCACCGGGGATGTCATCGCCGAGCGGTTGCTGGACACCGCCGACCTGGACGCGCAAGTGCGCCCGGTGCAACGGATCCGCTATCTGACCCGGCGCAAGCGCGAAGTCCATCTGGTGCAAGGAGTTCCGCTGCACGAGGTGCTGGGCGAGGTGTGCCCCCGGCTGGACGACCGGCCTGGCGCCCTATCCGTTGCGGGACAACGACTTCGCCGTCTGAAGCCCGGACCGCGGCATGCTCGTTCGGTGCGCGAGCAGGATCAGCGCGGCGCCCAGCACGGACAGCGCGGCGCACACCAGTGCCGAGATGTTCCAGCCGTGCAACAGATGCGCGGCCGAACCGGTGCCGGTGACACCGGAAACCACGGTCACCCCGATGGACGCGCCGAGAAACCGGGCCGCGTTGTTGACTCCGCCGCCGATCCCGGCCCGCCCGGCCGGCACCACGGCCACCGACTCCCGGCCCAGCGTGGCGTTGAGCGGACCGGTGGCGACGCCGGCGACCACGGTGCCGGGCAGCACGGCCCACCAGGGTGCGTCCGGGGCCAGCACGGCGGTGGCGGCCAGGCCCGCGGCCACCACCAGCAGCGTGCCGGTCAGCCGGGCCGTGCCGCTCCACGCGGCGGGCAGCCGGCGCACCGCGGCCGAGGTCAGCGCGCTGGGCACCGACCAGGCCAGCA
Organism: Pseudonocardiaceae bacterium; assembly: GCA_035551355.1. Taxonomy (GTDB): domain Bacteria; phylum Actinomycetota; class Actinomycetes; order Mycobacteriales; family Pseudonocardiaceae; genus DATATV01. Next base: position 38,718 of record DASZNF010000033.1, read on the forward strand.
GGATCAACGCGGTGTCCACAACGGACACTCGCTGACCCTGTTGCAGCGCGGTGGGCAACAGCGACATGGCCGCGGTGATCCCGGCGCCGGTGGCGAACGCGCCGAGCACGACGCCGAGAAAGCCGGGCCGGCGCCACAAACCCAGATCCAGCAACGGATGCGCCGACCGCCGCTGGCTCACCAGGAACGCGCCGAATCCGGCGACCGCAATGATCAGCAGCACCAGCACGGCCGGGCGGGCCCAGCCCTGCCGTCCCTCGGTCAGCCCGGCGACCAGCGCGGACAACGCGATGCTCAGCGTGGCCATCCCGGCCAGATCCACCGGGCGCGGTTGGTCGGCGGTGGATTCGGTCAGCCGGTCGCGGGCCGCGAGCAACAGCGCCAGGGTGAGTACCGCGAGCAACGCGTAGGCCCAGCGCCACGTGCTCAGCTGCTGCGCCACCGCACCGAACACCGGCCCCAGCGCCACGCCCGCGCCGAATCCGGCGCCCCACAATCCGGTGGCGTGCGTGCGGTGCGGGCCGGCGGGCACGGCGTGCGCGAGCAGGGCCAGTCCGGCGGCGACGATCGCGGCCGACGCGACGCCCTGCACGATCCGGGCCAGCACGAACACCAGCACGTCCGGCGCCAGCCCGGCCACCACGACCGACGCCAGCAGCACCGCGAGCCCGGCCAGGAACACCCGGCGGCGGCCCAGCTCGTCGGCCACCGAGCCCGCCGAGATCATGAACACGGCCAGGCCCAGGCTCATCGAGCTGAGCACCCAGGACCGCCCGACCGGCCCGGCGGCCAGATCGGCCGACACCGAGGGCGCGGTGCCCAGCGGGGCGGTGTAGACGGCCAGCGCGAGCAGGGCGGCCAGCGAGGTGACCACGACGGTCCGCGACCCCATCCCCGCACCTCCATCCACAGTGGATTGTGTGACACTGGTTGAACAGGTGTCAATGGTGTACCGGGGTTGAAGAGGTGTCAATCGGTAGGATGACGCAGGTGACGAAGACCGCACCCGAGGAGGAGTTCCCGCTGTACGGCGGTCGCGCCTGCCTGAACCTGGTGGCCAGCCACGGGAAACGGCACGCCACCCCGATCGAACGGTTGCCCGATCCGGCCGCGGTCGCCCGCTTCCTGGTCGCCGCCGGACTGGTCCCGGCCCGGCCGGCGTTCTCGGTCACCACCCGGCAGCGCGCCCGGCTGGTCGAGTTGCGCGAAGCGGTGTACCGGCTGGTCAACGCGGCCCGCGCGGACCGTCCGCTGCCCGCCGCCGACCGGGAACTGCTCAACCGGGCCGCGCTGGGCGCCGGATTCGCCCCGCAGCTGACCGGGACCCGCGCCGGAACCGGGGTGAGCTGGACCGCGCGGCACCCGGTGGACGCGGCCATCGCCGAACTGGCAAGGGACGCGGTGGATCTGCTCGGCGGCGAGAAGGTCGCGCGGATCAAGGAATGCGCGCACCCGGACTGCTCCCGGCTGTTCCTGGACGAGTCCCAGGCCGGCCGCCGCCGATGGTGCAGCATGGAAAAGTGCGGCAACCTGGCCAAGATCGCCGGGTACCGCGGCCGCGCCCGCGGGTAATCCGTTTCTCGGTAAGGACTTTCGGCCCTGGGCCCAACGGTCCGGTCCACGCGGCCGATCGGCATCACCGACCGTGGCTTCCAGCCCTGGTCAGCCCGGTGCGGGTGATCGAGACTGTTGACATCCGGACGAGATTAATCCGGCGTATGGGGACGCCGGCCGCAGCAAACGGAGCCGACAGTGCGCATTCTTATCGTCTACGGGTCACGGCGGGACGGCACTCGTGGCCTGGCCGTGTTGATCGCCGCGGCGCTGGCCGAACGCGGGCTGCAAACCCGGGTGCGGCTGGCCGGCCCGCTCATCGAACTCGACGAGGTGGACGCGGTCATCGTGGCCGGCGCGCTGTACCTGGGCCGCTGGCACCGGGACGCGGTGCGGTTCGTCCGCCACCACGCCCGGATGCTGCGCAGACTGCCGCTGTGGCTGGTCAGCAGCGACACGGTCGAGGAGATCAGCGTCGGCGGCCACCATCAGGTTCGCCAGGTCGCCCGGCTGGCCGCCAGCGTGGGCGCGCGCGGCCAGGTCACCTTCGGCGGCCACGCCCGGCTGGACCCGCACGGGCCGTTGGCCGGCGCGATGGTGGGTGCGCTCGCGGGCAACGACCGCGACCCGGCCGCGGTGCGCCACTGGGCGGCTACGGTGGCCGCCGAACTCGCCCCGAACCCGGTCTGAAGGACTTCTCGACTGCCCCGTTTCCCACCCAACCTGACCGTTCCCACGGTCGCGAGGGGCCCGTAGGATCGCCCCGAGCGAACTTGTGGTGATGCGGATGAGGACTCCTCGGCCGGTACGGCCACTGCTCCGGTTCGCCCGGCGCGTCGGACTGGTGCCCAGCACGTTGCGACGCCCGGTGGACCGGCTGGAGAACCTGTTCCTCGCCGTGGCCGTGCTGCTGGCGGTCGCGGCGATTCCGGGTGCGGTCGCGGCCGGGCAGGCCGCCTACCGGGCCGGGCTGGCCACCGCCGCCACGCAGACCGCCCAGCGCACCCCGATCGGCGCGGTGCTGCTGGAGAACGCGCCCTCCGTGGCGCTCACCCCCGAGGCCACCTCGGACACCCCGGTCCGGGCCCGCTGGCAGCTGCCCAACGGCTGGGTGCACACCGGCCCGGTGCCGGCCAAGGCCGGGGACACCGCGGGCACCGCCGAACTGATCTGGGTGGACGCCCGCGGCCACCCGGTGGCGGCGCCGCTCACCGCGAACCAGGCCGCCGGCCGGGGCATCACCACCACGGTGCTGACCGAGTTCAGCGTGCTCCTGCTGCTGGCCGCGCTGCTAAGCCTGCTGCGCTGGCGGCTCAACGTGGTTCGCCGCCGGAGCTGGACCACGGAATGGCGCCGCATCGGTCCACAGTGGACGGACCATCCGCGGATCTGAGCGGTCAGGGCAGCGGAGCGCTCCACAGGAACCGGGTGCCCCCTTCGGGCAGCCGGCCGACCGTGCAGCTGCCGCCGGCATCCGCCGCGCGCTGACTCAGATTGTGCAGGCCACTGCGGGCCACCGTGTCCGGGATGCCCACCCCGTTGTCGGTCACGTCGATCACCAGATCGTCGTCCAGCGAGATCGTGATGGACAGCTCGCCGGCGTGCGCGTGCCGGATCGCATTGCTCACCGCCTCGCGCACCACCGCCTCGCTGTGCTCGGCCAGCCCGGTCGGCACCACGTCCAGCGGGCCGGACATGCGCACCATCGGATGGATCGCGGTGTCCCTGGTCAGTTCGCGGATGATGGTGTGCAGCCGGGCCCGCAACCGGGTCTCGTCGCCGCTGTCGGTCTGCAGGTCGAAGATCGCGGTGCGGATCTCCTGGATCACCTCGTGAAGCTGGTCGATGTGCTCGTCCAGCCGGCCCGCCACCGCGGGCGCCTTGGCCAGCCGGTGCGTGCCCTGCATGGACAGCCCGATCGCGAACAGCCGCTGGATCACGTGGTCGTGCAGGTCCCGGGCGATCCGGTCCCGGTCGGCCAGCACGTCCAGCTCCCGCCGCGCGGACTGCGCCTCGGCCTGTTGCAGGGCCAGCGCGGCCTGGTCGGCGAACGAGGACACCACCTGCAACTGCTGTTCATCGAACGTTTCCGCGCCGATCACCCGCATGGCCAGCAGCACGCCCGCGGTGGCCCCGCCCGCGCGCAGCGGCAACGCCAGTGCCGGGCCCAGTTCCACGCCAAGCCCCTGGGCCAGGTCGAACTCCAGGCGGGGCACGCTGCGCGGCACGTGATCCCGGAACACCGCGCCCGAGGTGGAGCCGCGCACCGGGATGCGCCGCTCCACCATCGCGTCGATGCCCGCGGTCACCGCGACCCGCAGCCCGTCCACCTCGTCGGCCGGCATGTCCGGGTCGTCGGGCAGCGCGATCACCGCGTAGTCCGCGCCGGTCAGCTCCACCGCGCGGGTGGCGATCAGGCGCAGCGCCTCGGCCGGGTCGGTGCCGCCCAGCAGTTCCGCGGTGACCTCGCTGGACGCCTCCAGCCAGCGCTGCCGCCGGCGCGCCTCCTCGTACAGCCGGGCGTTGTCGATGGCGATGCCCGCCGCGCCGGCCAGCGCCTGCAACACCACCTCGTCGTCCTCGACGAACCCGTTCCCGCCGTTCTTCTCGGTCAGGTACAGCCGCCCGAACACCTCGCCGCGGGCCCGGATCGGCGCGCCGAGGAAGGTCCTCATCGGCGGGTGGTTGGCCGGGAAGCCCACCGAGGCCGGGTGTTCGGCCAGGTCGTCCAGCCGCAGCGGTTTGCCCTCCTCGATGACCACGCCCAGCACCCCGTGCCCGGCGGGCAGCGGGCCGATCAGCTCCCTGGTCTCGTCGTCGATGCCGACGTACACGAACCGGGACAGCATTCCGTTGGGCGCCAGGACACCGAGCGCGCCGTAGCGGGCGTCCACCAGGTCGATGGCGGCCTGCACGATGCGCCGCAGGGTGGCGTCCAGTTCCAGCTCGCTGGACACCGCCAGCACCGCTTCCAGCAGCCCGTCCATCCGGTCCCGAGTGCCCACGATCTCCTCGATGCGGCCCTGCACCTCGGCCAGGAGTTCACGCAGTCGCAGCTGGGACAGCCGGGCCGGGACCCGAGGGATCGGTCTGTCGCCTCGACGGGGATGATTGTGCGCGCCCGGGACCTGTCTCACTCACCGATTCTGGCACGGAACGCCCGAAGCGGATATCCGCCCACCCGGCAGTGTCGATTCAGGAATTCGATTTTTACCCGAAGCGACCAACGATCGGATGAATTCTCAATTACCCGGTGTCCTCAGTGGACGATTGGTCCGGAATGCGCCGCCGCGGACATCCGGGTCAGCCGCACTCCCCACTGCCGGGCCCGCTCCACCTCCTCGGCCCGCAGCGGCCCGGCGGTGCCCAGCACGGTGAAACTCTCCCGCGCCACCACCGGATATCCCCGCTCGCGCAACGCCTTCGCCGCGCTGCGGGCCGCGGAACCGGTCAGCCACCACGGTTTGCCCAGCCGGGTGTCGAACGTGGCGGTGGCCAGCCCGGGCCGCCCCGGCGGCAGGTGGCTGAGCCATTCCCGGATGCCGATACCGGGCGACACCGGCGTGGCCGGCGACTGCCGTCCCGCGTCGGCCCGGGTGTTCGGCCTGCTCATTCCCCACATGTGGGTCGGGCCGCCGATCACCAGCAGTTCCCATTCGGTGTCCAGCCGGGCCGGCGCGTCACCCACCTCGGTCACGGTGGTCCGGGCGTGCCCGGTCAGGCCCTCGGCGATCGCCCGCGCGATCCGCTGGGTGTTGCCGAAGATCGACTCGTACATGATGAGCGCCCGCATCGTGGCCTCCATCCGCGCCCGGCCCCCAGCACACCATGCCCGGTGTGTCCGGTCCGGCACAGAGCCGAAGGTCCCCGAGCAATCCCTATCCGCGGTACTCGCTCAGCAGGTTGCGCGCGATGATCACTCGCTGCACCTCGCTGGTGCCCTCGTAGATGCGGAACAGCCGGGCGTCCCGGTAGAACCGCTCCACCGGCACTGAACGCATGTAGCCCAGCCCGCCGTGCACCTGCACCGCGCGGTCGGCCACCCGCCCGACCATTTCCGAGCAGAACAGCTTCGCGCAGGAGGGCGCCAGCCGCCGGTCGCTGCCCTCGTCGTAGGCCGCGGCCGCGTCGACCACCATGGCCCGGCCCGCATACAGCTCGGTCTGCGAGTCGGCCAGCATGGCCTGCACCTGCTGGAACTCCCCGATCGCCTGACCGCCCTGCTTGGCCGTGCCCGCGTGCCGCACGGACTCCTCCACCAGCCGCTTGGCCAGGCCGACGCAGACCGCCGCGATGTGCAGCCTGCCCTTGGCCAGCGAGCTCATCGCCGCCTTGAACCCGGTGCCCTCGGACTCGCCGACCAGCGCCGAGGCCGGCACCTCCACCCCGTCGAAGTAGAGCTCGCAGGTGTGCGCGCCGCGCTGGCCCATCTTCTCGTCGTTGGGCCCGACGGTGAGCCCGTCGACGCCGGATTCGACCAGGAACACCGAGATCCCCTTGGTGTCCCCGGCCGTGCCCGCGGTGCGGGCGAAAACCATGAACAGATCGGCCGCGTCGGCGTTGGTGATGAACCGCTTCTGGCCGGTGAGCACGTACGCCTCGCCGCGACGCTCGGCCCGGGTGGTCATGCCGCTGGGGTCCGAGCCGGCCTCGGATTCGGTCAGCGCGAACGAGGCGACCAGTTCACCGGAGGCCAGTTTGGGCAGGTAGTGCGCCTTCTGCTGGTCGGTGCCGAAGTTGACCAGGACCTGGCCGGCGATGCCGTTGTTGGTGCCGAACATGGAGCGGAACGCGGGCGTGGTGTAGCCGACCTCCATGGCCAGCCGGACCTCTTCGCTCATGGACAGGCCCAGCCCGCCGTACTCCTCGGGCAGCGCGTAGCCGAACAGGCCCATCTCGGCCGCCTTGGCCCGGATCGCGTCGGGGATGGCGTCGGTCTCCTCGATCAGGTCCTCGGCCGGCAGCACCTCCTTGCGCACGAAGGTGCGCACCGCCTCCAACACCGCGTCGAACTCCGCGATCTCCACCCTGACCTCCGTTCAGAAGTACACCTGCGTACTCCTATAGTGCCTGGTGCTCATTGCCCGTCTCGGCCCGGGCGACGGTGACGGCGTGGCCGAACAGCCCGGGCAGGCCGCCGGAGTGCAGGAACACCGTCCGCTGGCCGGGCCGGATGTCCTCCTCGGCGATCGCGGCGGTCAGCCCGGCCAGGGCCCGGCCGGTGTAGATCGGGTCCAGCACGATGCCCTCGGTCCCGGCGATCGTATTGAGGTGACCTGATCGCTGGGCCGGTCAACGGCGGGCCGTTAATTTCACTTGTCACTGAAACTATAGTATTTGATTGCTTGGCATTCACTGTGCAATGTGACATATTACTGGCATGGCCGGAGCGAGGGAGACGACGGACGTGCTGGTCATCGGGGCCGGCATGGTCGGCGCGGCCTGCGCGTACCACTGCGCCGAGGCCGGACTGCGGGTCACCGTGGTCGACCGGGGCGCGGTCGCCGGGGGCACCACCAGCGGCGGCGAGGGCAACATCCTGGTGTCGGACAAGGAACCCGGCCCGGAACTCGACCTGGCCCTGCTGTCCATCCGGAAGTGGCGGGAGCTGGGCGAGCGGGTCGGCCCGGCGCTGTTGGAACTGGAAGCCAAGGGCGGCGTGGTCGTCGCCCAGAACGCCGAGACCTCGGCCGGACTCGCCGAACTCGCGAAAGCCCAGCGAGACAACGGAATCACCGCGCACGAGATCTCCCCGGCCGAACTGGCCGAACTCGAACCGAACCTCACCCGCGAGGTCGCCTCGGGGGTGCACTATCCGCAGGACATGCAGGTGCAGCCGATGCTGGCCGCCGCGCAACTGCTGCGGCACTCCGGCGCCCGGGTGCGCACCGGCGTCGAGGTGCAGGCCGTGCGGCGCAACACTTCCGGCGCGCTGACCGGGGTACGCACCAGCGCCGGGGACATCGCCGCCGACTGGGTGATCAACGCCGCGGGCACCTGGGGCGGTGACCTTGCCAGTCTGGCCGGGGCGCCGGTGCCAGTGTTGCCGCGCAAGGGTTTCGTGCTGGTCACCGAGCCGCTGCCCCGGGTCATCCGGCACAAGGTGTACACCGCCGACTACGTGGCCAATGTGGCCAGCGGGGACGCCGGACTGGAGACGTCGGTGGTGGTGGAGGGCACCCGGGCCGGCACCGTGCTGATCGGCGCCAGCCGCGAGCGGGTCGGCTTCGATCGCCGGTTCTCCCTTGCCGTGCTGCGGAAACTGGCGGCGCAGGCGATCGGCATCTTCCCGTTCCTGGCCGAGGTGACGCTGCTGCGCGGCTATCTGGGCTTCCGCCCGTACTGCCCCGATCATCTGCCCGTCATCGGCCCCGACCCGCGGGTGCCCGGCCTGGTGCACGCCTGCGGGCACGAGGGCGCGGGCATCGGACTGGCCGCGGCCACCGGCCACCTGATCGCCCAGGCGCTGACCGGCGCCACCCCCGAACTGGATCTCACCCCGTTCCGCCCGGACCGATTCGGACAGGAGGCCAGGTGAACACGTTCCGCTTCGGCGACGAGGAGATCCCGGCCGAGCCGGGTCAGAGCATCGGCGCCGCGCTGATCGCCGCCGGGCACCGCGCCTGGCGCACCACCCGGCACACCGGCGAACCGCGCGGAATCTTCTGCGGCATCGGCATTTGCTTCGACTGTCTTGTCACCGTCAACGACCGGCCCGGCCAGCGCGCCTGCCTGACCGAGGCACAGCCGGGCGACCGGGTCACCCCGCAGGAGGGAGCCGGCCGTGGTCACCTCGCGGTATGACATCGCGGTGCTCGGCGCGGGCCCGGCCGGACTGGCCGCGGCAGCCGCCGCCCACCAGGCGGGCAAGCACACGGTGCTGATCGACGGCAATCCCCGGGTCGGCGGCCAGTACTGGCGGCATCGCCCCGGCGACCAGGGCGCCGGACACCACGACTGGGCCGAGCTGCGCCGGTTGCTGGCCATCGTGTCGGGCGCGGATGTCGTTACCGGGCAGCAGGTCTGGCACGTGGAGCGGACCGAGGACGGGTTCACCCTGCACGGCCCGGACCTGCGCTGCCGGACCCTGATCGTGGCCACCGGCGGCTACGACCGGCAACTGCCCTTCCCCGGCTGGACGCTGCCCGGGGTGGTCACCGCGGGCGGCGCGCAGGCGCTGCTCAAGGGCCAGAACGTGTTGGTGGGCAAGGAAATCGTGGTGGCCGGGACCGGTCCGTTCCTGTTGCCGGTGGCGGCCGGACTGGCCGAGGCCGGGGCTCGGGTCGTCGGCGTGTACGAGGCGGGCGAGCCGCGCGGGTTCGCCCGGCGACCGGCCGCGCTGCTGGCCAATCCGGCCAAGCTGGTGGAGGGCGCGGGCTATCTGCGGACCTTCGCCCGGCACCGCATCCCCTACCACACGAACCGCACAGTCGTTGCCGCGCAAGGAAAAAACCGCGTCGAGTCGGTCACCGTGGCGGAACTGGACCGGCACTGGCGGGCCCGCCCGGACACCGAGCGCACGCTGAACTGCGACGCGATCGCGGTCGGCTACGGCTTCACCCCGCAACTGGAGATCCCGCTGCAACTGGGCTGCGCCGCCCGGCTGGACGCCGACGGCAGTCTGGTGGCCACGGCCGACGGACAGCAGCGCGCCTCGGTGCCCGGGGTGTACCTGGCCGGTGAGGTGTGCGGCATCGGCGGCGCGGATCTGTCTCTGGTGGAAGGCGAGTTGGCCGGGCTGCACGCGGCGGACGCCCTGGCCGACCGGCCGCGCCTCGCCCGGCTGCTGCGCCGCAGGCGGACCCTGCGCGCGTTCGCCGCCGCCATGCACGCGACCTATCCGGTCAAACCGGGCTGGCTGACCTGGTCCGAGCCGGAAACCCTGCTGTGCCGGTGCGAGGAGATCACCCTGCGCACCGCCCGCAAGGCCGTGCACGACCTGGGCGCCAGCGACGCGCGGGGCGTGAAACTGCTGGCTCGTCCGGGTATGGGCCTGTGCCAGGGCCGGGTGTGCGGCTACGCCACCGCCTGCCTGGTCGCGCACGAACGCGGCCGGAGCGTCACCGCCACGGACCTGCAGGGCATGTCCGCCCGCCCGATCGCGGCCCCGATCACCCTGGGCCAGCTGACCCAGCTCGGCCAACCGTCCAAGGAGGACTGATGAGCAAGCCATGGCACGGCGTTCTGGTGGCCACCGCGCTGCCCCTGCACGACGACCTGACCGTCGACTTCGACCGGTACGCCGAGCACGTCGGCTGGTTGGCCGAACAGGGCTGCCAGGGCGTCACCCCCAACGGATCGCTCGGGGAGTACCAGACGCTGTCGGCCGAGGAGCGCACCCGGGTGGTGACCACGGCACTGGCCGCCGCACCCGAGAGGTTCACCGTGATGCCCGGCATCGCCGCCTACGGTTCGGCCGAGTCACGGCGCTGGGCCGAGCAGGCGGCCGAGGCCGGGTGCCCGGCGGTGATGTTGTTGCCGCCCAACGCCTATCGCGCCGACGACCGCGCGGTGCTGGCCCACTACCGCGAGGTG